>NZ_JAVBXD010000003.1 GCF_030756675.1 Bacillus multifaciens | reverse complement strand
ATTTAAAAAAGATGAGCCCTATTCAATTCAGGAATCATCTTCTTAAAACTGCCTAGGCTTTTTTTAAAATGTCCTTTACAAAGGGTACACTTTATAGCGGTCAGGGCCTTTTCCTGCCACATGCAAGATTTAAAACAAAAGGAGAACGCTAGTAGCTGTCATGTTGTATTCTACATAGCAGCGATTTTTATATCGAAAAATGAAAACGGGCGTACCTTTCTCGATTAAAGGTACGCCCGTCTTATTATCGTCTACAACATTAAAAATATGTTACTGTATAATAAAAAAGAACGACAAAAAGATTACAATTATGTAAAAAACAATCCATAATATTCCTCTGTTTTCTCCTATAAACGTTAGTGTTATCCCATTCCCCTCATTTCAAGATAGAAAATACACCCAATTATTGCAATTACTCTTCCTCTATTAAAATATTAACTATCCCTTATGAAATCTAATATTTCGTTATTTTGTTCCCTTCAAGTAGCTAGGATAAAAAAGGAAATCTTGTAACCTATGAATTTTTTTCCAACTATTTTTCGACAAAATCTGTGCTACGATGATGGTGTCAATCAAACAGGCAGGTGAAAACAAATCTGTTTGATAATAAATCTATATTTACGTGGGGGACAATTGTAATGAAAAAACGTGCTTTACTATCTGTAGTAGCAGCAACTGCTCTTACTCTTGGAGTAACAACACATACTGCGAAAGCAGAAACAATGCAACCATCAACGCCAAAAGTTCAAAATATTTCGCATTCTCCATTATTTATGCAATATATGAATCAGCAAGACTTTCAATCTTTCTTAACATCTCTTCTTAATTCATATGCAAAATGGAATGTGGGTGCTTTCCAACCAGGCAGCTGTGTTATTCCTGGCCAACCGACTTACACAACAATTACAACTCCTTGGGGGAATATTGTAATTACAAACCCAGTTAACAACAATGAAACAACTAAGCCAGAAGATACACCAGCTGATAACAACTCAGCAGCTAAACCAGAAGAGAAACCGGCTGATAACAACCAAACTACTAAGCCAGCTGATAAGCCTGTTGATAACAACCAAGCAACTAAGCCAGCTGACAAACCGGCTAATAAACCTGCTGACAACAACCAAACTACTAAACCAGCTGACAAACCGGCTAATAAACCTGCCGACAATAACCAAACTACTAAGCCAGCTGATAAACCGGCTGAAGAATCAAAAGGCTCATTAAGCGCATTTGAACAAAAAGTTGTTGATTTAACAAATGCTGAACGTGCAAAACAAGGCTTACCAGCATTGAAAGTAGACGCTGCGTTAAGCAAAGTAGCGCGTATTAAGTCAGAAGATATGCAAAAAAATCATTACTTCGATCACACTAGCCCAACATACGGTTCACCGTTCGATATGATGAAACAATTTGGCATTTCATATAAATCTGCTGGTGAAAATATTGCACAAGGACAACGTACTCCTGAAGAAGTTGTACAAGCTTGGATGAATAGTGCCGGTCACCGTGCAAACATTTTAAATAGCGGATACACACATATCGGTGTTGGTTACGTAGAAAATGGAAACTACTGGACACAAGAATTTATTTCGAAGTAAGACTTTAATCAATGGGGTTCTCCCCATTGATTATTTTATACATATTGAAAAATCGTAACTACTCAGTTACTTTATGAAAAAAAGGCAGAAAAGCATTTTTTTAAATGGGCGAGAGGGACTGGCGATGCATAGGAGCGGTCAGGGCCTTTTCCTGCCACGTGCCTGGTTTGAAAACAAAAGTAGACAATAAGTGCAGGCTCCTATTGTGTTTGCATGACAACAGTCTATATGCCAAAAAATGAATTTATAAGTAATAGAGAGACACATCTTCACTAAAACCATACTCTTTTCTAAATTTCTAAAAGGTATAGCTAAGTAGTTACATAAATAGAGCCTTCTAAGAAGGCTCTATTTATTTTGTATTCATACAAGACTGCAAAAGACGAGAAAAATCATGAGGAAGAGGGATATCTGCTTCCATTTGCTGTTTTGTAATTGGATGTAACATTGTAATATGAGCAGCATGCAATGCTTGACGAGAAAGCAATCTCGTCTTACCTCCATATAATACATCGCCAATAAGCGGATGACCGAGATAACTCATATGAACGCGTATTTGATGCGTCCTTCCCGTTTCTAATTGAACTTTAACAAGTGTTATGTTACTTTCCTTCGCATATTGCACGACCTCGTAATGTGTTACAGCACGGTCACCTTTTGGAGAAACACGACGCCTTGATGCATGATGACGATCTCGTCCAATCGGAGCATCTATTGTCCCCCGCTTCTTTTGTACTTTCCCTTCAACAAGTGCCATATATGTCCTCTTAATTTTACGCTCTGTTAATAATCGATCCATAATTACACCCGCTAAAGCGTGCTTTGCAAAGACGACTCCACCTGTCGTGTCCTTATCTAATCGATGAATGTGACGTACCTTTGTTTCAATTCCTTGCATTTGCAAATGAAAGGCTACATAGTTTGCTAATGTACCTGTCCCGCCTTTATTTGCAGGATGTGTGTCTACTTGTATGGGTTTATTAACAATTAATACATGATCGTCTTCATATATAACTTCTATATCATAAAACTCCGGTTCTACATCATACTCTTCTTGTATAAACATATGAACTTGCAATTTATCTTCCTTTTGCAATTGTTCACTCCACCGTTTTCCTTCTCCATTCACAAGAATACTTTTTTCCATACGATATTTGTGTAATAATTTTTTCGGAACTTGCCATTCTTCTTTTAAAATAGAATCTATCGTTCGCCCAGCCCATTCAGAAGGAACCGTAATTTCACACCATTCTCCCGTTTTCTTTACTTTCATATTATCACCTTATTTCTATTCATCTTCTTATTGTAACGGAAAATCGCTTCTCATGCATAATGAGAGACAGTTCGTAATTGAACTGCCTCTCCCTTTACGCACGAAGCTTTTTCATTTCCTGCAACATCTCTTCCGCTTTTCTTTCATATGATAAATCTTGAAAAAATTCAGCTAACCGCTTGTAGTCATTGTAAGCATCTAATAATTGGTCTATCGTTTTATAATTATTTTTTTTCAGCGGTATTTTTAGTTTAACAGGATAACGGTATTCTCCCATATCACGAATTTTATAATACTCCTCTTCTACTTGAATCACTTTCACAAGCTCACATTCTTCTGCATCGAGTGTATATCCATCGAACTCGCGCAGTAATTCATAAATAATATGTGTCTCTTTTGAATAAAAACCTTTTTCTAACCGATAGCCGACAATGCGGTACATATGTCCATCATTTTCTGCAAATTGTACAGTATCATTCAATTTAAATTTAAAATAACGAAACATTGCCTTCCCCCACTCTCATATGTAATCTCCTTATCTCATACTATTCGCTAAAAAGGGGGGAAGCTATTCATACAAGCAGCTCTCACCTACTTGATGAGAGCTACTTATTAATGCCTACTTTTTTGTTTCCTTTTGTTAAATGGAAGCCACCAGTTCCACTCACCAAACATTTTCATTAAACTTGGTACAAGGATTAATCGAATAATGGTTGCATCAAGGAATATGGCTAGCGCAACGCCAAGTCCCATCTGTTTCACTGGCAAAATATCAGTAAAAGCAAATGCGCCTGTAACAACAATCATAATTAACGCAGCCGACGTGATAATCCGGCTTGTTGACACTAATCCTTCTAACGTTGCATAATCGTTATCCCTCGTCTCTCCGTATAATTCATGAATACGTGAAATAAGAAATACTTCATAATCCATACTTAACCCAAATACTAATCCAAAAATAAATATCGGCAATACAAATAATACTGAGCTTTGTTCTAAACCAAAATGGCCTCCTTCAAAAAGCCAAATGACAATACCTATGGTTGCACTTAAACTAAGCACATTCATCACAATTGCTTTAATTGGAATTAGCAGCGAACGAAACGCTAGTAATAAAATTAAAAACGTTGATGCGAAAATAACAGACATCCCTACAACAACTTTATCTTTAATTTCATCTTCTAATTCTTGCTGGAAAGTTGTCATTCCGCCTAGATAATATGTTATACCTTCCGTTTTATAGTTTGTTTTAAAATCTCGGACCCATTGCTTTGCTTTTTCTGTTCTTGGCTTCGTATCTAAAACAATTCCAATCGTTGTTTTATTCCCTTTCACATATACCTCTAATGCAGGTTCTATTTGTGCACGATTTGGTGATTGCAACGTCGCTGTTAACTGTTCTGCAGTCATATTTCCAAGTTGTTCATATAAACTTTTCACTTCATATACATCTTTATCATCCTTTAGTTTCTGCACAACCTTTTGCACTGTTTGTAAATTTTCTTTTTCTGTGACATTTCCTTTTGTTTCAACGACAAGCGTCACATCTGCATGGGTTTTTACCGTTTTATTAAATGCATCTTCATAATGTTCATAGGCAGTGCGTGCCTCACTTTTCTCAGGTAATGCTTCTACACCAGGGAACTGTAAATCTGCATCGCGGAGCGGCAATAAACAAATAATAATAAATGTAAATACTGCAATCGTCATTACAATTGGATATTTCATTACAAACTGTGCGAATTTACGCCACATGGATGCTGTACGCGGCACATTTTGATTCTTTCCCATTAAGCGTTTCCCCATTAAAGCTAACAGTGCTGGAAGCATCGTTAATGAAAATAAAATGCTCATGATTACGACAATCATCCCGCTAATGGCGACAGCTTGAATATAATCAATTTTGAAAAAGAACAAACCAGATAAACCAACAAATACACATAAACCTGAAAAAATAATGGCGCGTCCCGCCGTTTGATAAGTAACCATAATCGCTTCTTTAACAGAACGATGCGTAAGCTCTTCTCGGAAACGATTCACAAATAAAAGAGCAAAATCGATGGATAAAGCAAGCCCTATCATTGGCGCTACGTTCAGCACAAAAATAGAAAGTTCCTTTTGCTCTCCAATAAAATATAAAATCCCCATCGTACTTATGACACTTAGCGCTCCGTTTAAAATAGGTAAAATCGATGCAAAGAAGCTGCCAAAAGAAAGTAATAACACCAAAAACGCAATTGGCAATCCAATCATTTCTGCTACTTTCAAATCATTTTGTGTTCTCGTATTGATTTCATCATTAATAACTGGATATCCAGTTGGAGATACTTTTACCTCCCCGTTACTTTCTTTTTGAATATCCTTTGCAAATGCTAACGTTTTTTCCATCCGCTCTTTGCTTGTTTTCCCGGAAAATAAAATTGTCGCATAAGCAATATCTTCCTTCAGCATTGTTTTATTTTCTAGCGGCCCATGAAAAGACTCGTAAGTTTCTTCTCTTTGAATTTTTTTTACAATCTCATCAATTCTCTCGATAAATTTTTGCTGAGATACACCTTTCTCTTTTTGAAAGACGAGTAACAATGCATCTTGTGACTGTTTAAAATCTTTATCAAGTATCTTTTTTGTCGTTTGATAATCACCTTGTGTTTGAAATCCATCACCGCCTAATACACCAGGAAGCTTCGGTGCAAATATCCCAAGTAACGCAGCTAGTAATAGTAATAGCGCAATCGTTGTATATCGAAATCGATATAACAAAGCGCCAATTTTCCCCCACATATCTACTTTATGTACAGTTGTTTTCACAGAGTCTCACCTACTCCTCTTCTCCTATTCTTTCTCTTAGTGTATCATATCCACTCTTTTATTCATGAAAAAAGCTATCCTTTCATCAAAAAAGGATAGCTCTTTTTAACGCTCTTCGTTTGCTTGAAAACGCGCGGAATAGAAACGGTGTAAATAAATAGCGATAATAAGTAAGACACCGCTCATACAATAACCTGCTAAAACATCAGTTGGATAATGCACAGATAAAATAATCCGGCTTAATCCAATTAAGAAAATAAGTACAATAGCTACGATCGTTACAATGTATTTTACCGCTGCACTTTTTACGTTCGCTGCGATGATATAGGCAAGAAATCCATACGTAACAATTGATAACATCGCATGTCCACTTGGAAAGCTATATCCGAGCGCGTCTAGCGCTTCATTAATAGTCGGCCGATCTCTTTTCACAATCCCTTTAATTCCTTTATTAATAAGGTGTGTACTAAGAATAGCCAGAGGATATATGATCATTGCTACGTAATAACGTTTCTTCCAAAATAGGAACAGACTCACTGCTAACACACTTACAATCCCACTTCCAGAACCAAGTTTTGTCACATAACGAAAAAACGTAAGTGATGATTCTGTTTGAAGTCCTGTTACCATTCCTTTCACATACTCATCAATTCTCGTTACACCGCCAGAATATACTCTCCACACAATGAGGCTAAATGCACAAAGCAAAAGCACGATACAAACAATCTCATACATATGTAATTTCTTTTTCAAAATTCAGTTCCTCCTACTTTGAACTACCCGCCACTTACTCATTGGGCTGCGCTCTTCACATTCCTTGAGGTGGGAGTATTCTCGCCTATTTTAGATAAAAAAGCGCGATTTCCGCTAAGAAATCGCGCTTTTTTATTATTTTTCTTTTCCTGTCTTCAATTCTGTCCAGTAACGATCATAATCTTTTAATTTTCCATCTAGATCAACAAGCCATTCTGTACGATCTAGCTCTTCTTTTGATAAGAAAATCATATGATTGTTTTGATAATCTTTACTGTGAAGAGAATGAGCCTTTTCATTTGGATTACTATATCCAATGGATTCATAGTTTTTCACGCTGACTTTTGGATCCATTAAGTAGTTAATAAATTTCTCTGCAAGCTCTTTATGTTTTGCACCTTTTGGAATTGCTAACGTATCTGCCCAAATTGTACCGCCTTCTTTTGGAACGACATATCCAATATCTTTATTCTCTTTTGCAATGTATGCCGCGTCCCCAGACCATACAGTACCGATCCATGCATCTTCTGTAATAAATTTCTGTTTAATATTATCTGTATCAAACGCTAATAAATTTGGTAATAATTTTTGAAGATCAGTAAAAGCTGTTTTTAACTCCGCATCATTTGTTGAGTTATTTGAAAACCCATTTTTCTTCAGCCCCATACCAAGTACTTCACGAGAATCATTTAATAATGCGACGTGGCCTTTATATTTTTCATTCCATAAATCAGTCCAACTTGTTGGCGTTTCTTTCACATATTTTTTATTATAAGCAATGCCCGTTACACCCCATGTATACACGATCGAATACTTATTTTCTGGATCAAACGGAGGTGTTTTAAAGTTCGAAACGAGATTCTCTACATTCGGAATGTTCTTTTTGTCTAGCGGCTCTAACAAATCCATTTTTGTCATTGTCTTTACCATATAATCAGACGGTTGAACTAAATCATATTTCGCACCGCCAGCTTGTAATTTCGCAAGCATCTCTTCATTACTTGCATACTTATCATAATTCACTTTCACGTCATACTTCTTTTCAAAGTCTTTAATGACTTGCTCATCAAAGTTATCAGCCCAGCTGTAAATATTTAATTCTTCTTTCTTTTCGCCGCATCCAGCTAACACTCCAGCAGCAACTCCGAAAGTAAGTGCTGTACTTGCAACTACTTTCAACCATTTCATTTGCATTCCCTCCTAGTTTGAAGTTAATCATTCATCTTTTACTCGTTCATTTCTTATAACGGAAGATGGCCGCCTGTATTTTCCTCGCCATCTGTACCTTTGCTACGGAACATTTCAGAAACAATCATTAATCCGACAATTACAACAATCAAAATGGTAGACAGTGCGTTAATTTCAGGCGATATACCACGTTTTACCATACTGTAAATATACAGAGGCAATGTTGTTGAGCCTGGACCTGATACGAAGAAACTAATCACAAAGTCATCAATCGATAATGTGAATGTTAATAATGCCGCTGAAATAATACCTGGCGCTAGCCCTGGTAGCGTAACATAACGAAACGTTTGCCACGGTGTTGCCCCTAAATCATTTGCTGCTTCTTCTAAATCGCGTCCCATACCCGAAAGTCTTGCAGATAAAACGACAACGACAAATGAAATACTAAATGTAATATGAGCAATAATAATTGTCAATTGCCCAAGTTCAATACCAAGTTGACTAAATAAAATTAAAAGCGACAATCCCATTAAAATATCTGGAATGAGGATTGGTAAATATACAAGTCCATTAATTGCACCTTCAAAACGATATTTATATCGATGCAAAGCAAGTGCAAATAACACACCTAACAGTGTGGAGACAATTGTCGTGACAACTGCAATCGTTAAACTATTTATAAGTGCATCAATTACATCCTGTTTTTGAAATAAATCTGTATACCAATGAAGCGTAAAGCCTTGCCACTCCGCATTAATACGTGAGTCATTAAACGAATACATCATAAGTACCATCATTGGTAAATAAAGAAACAATAAAATTAGCCAAGAATAAGTGACTAAAAACTTTTTCATTTTCGTTTATTCCCCTCCGTTTCCATAGTTATATACTTTCGTAGCCCGATAATATAAGTAAATTAACAGAACGGAGAATAACACAACAATCATAGATAACGCTGACCCAAACGGCCAATCACGTGCACCTAAAAACTGATTTTGAATCACATTTCCGATTAATGCAACTTTCGAACCACCCATTACGTCTGATACAACGAACATACCAATAGATGACACAAATACTAAAATCGATCCTGTCGCAATCCCCGACATCGTCATTGGAATTGTTACATGCCAAAATGCTTTGAGCGGTGTTGCTCCTAAATCATATGCCGCTTCTAATTTTCTCTTATCAAGTTGTTCAATCGCTGCATATACAGGCAAAATCATAAATGGTAAGAGTGAATATACCATTCCTAAAATAACAGATGGTGTATTGTATAGTAAGTTTAAAGGTTCACTAATAATACCTAATTTCAGCAAAAAAGTATTGACAAGCCCTTGTGAACGTAAAATAACAATCCAAGCATATGAACGGACTAAAAAGTTAATCCAAAACGGGATTGTTGCAAGAAGCAGTAAAAGAGAACGCCATTTACGATCAACAATTGTTACCGTATAGGCGAACGGATATCCAATCAACAAACAAAGTACTGTTGTAATAACAGCAATTTTTACTGTTTCCCATAACGTCTCCATATAGAGCGAATCAAATACACGTTTAATATTCTCTAACGTAAAGCTCATCTCAACTGTTCCATACGTCCCGCGCTGTAAAAATGCAAAAGCTAACACAAACAAGAGGGGTACTAAGAAGAAGATCAGCAACCAGGCAACCGTAGGTAATGCAAGTAATTTCCCTTTTTTCAATTTAAGGTCACCTCATCCTCTTTTTCCCATCCTACAGACACATTGTCGCCAATGTTCCACTGCATCGCTTCTTCTGCACTTTGATAGGCCATAAACAACTCGCCTGTTTTCTCATCGCGAATATATAACTTCTCCATATTTCCGACAAATTCAATATCTTCAATATGACCAAAATGATATCTCTCACTAGACGAATCTTCCACGGAACGTACTTTCACATTTTCCGGGCGTACTGCTACGTATGTTTCCCCTCTTTGAACAATATTATTTTCTCCAATAAACGTCGCAACGAACAACGTTTTTGGCTTATGATAAATTTCTTTTGGCGTTCCAATTTGTTCAATGTGACCTTTGTTCATAACCACAATGCGATCACTCATACTCATCGCTTCTTCTTGATCATGCGTCACATATATGAACGTAATACCAAGATTACGTTGTAAGTTTTTCAATTCACGCTGCAAATCTTTTCGAAGCTTAAAATCTAGTGCTCCTAGCGGCTCATCTAATAACAACACACGAGGATTATTCACGATTGCACGTGCAATCGCCACGCGCTGCTGTTGCCCACCAGAAAGTTTAGATGGCTTTCGATTACGGAATTCTGTTAACTGCGTTAAACGCATCGCTTCCTCAGCACGTTCTTGTTGCTCTGCTTCAGAAACCTTTTGCATCTTCAACCCAAAGCGAATATTCTTCTCAACAGTCATATGTGGAAACAGTGCATAATGCTGAAACACTAAGTTCATATGACGTTTATACGGGGGTAAATCGTTAATCGTTTCATCATCAAGCGAAATTACACCTTTTGTCGGTTTTTCAAAACCAGCAATCATACGAAGTAACGTCGTTTTCCCGCAACCACTCGGGCCAAGGATCGTTACAAACTCACCTTCTTTAATGTCTAAAGAAAGCGGCGGAATAATAACTTGATCCCCAAAATGTTTTTCTACTGCTTCGACTTTAATAATATTTTTCATCTTCTCTTCCTATCTACCTCATATTTTTAATATTCATAAATAACCAAGTATTCTATATACAATAACTTTGTTTCAATTTAAACAAACATGATGTTTGATCACGTAATGTAAACGTGATCAATGGTGGATGTCCACCACTGATAGAAGCTTCACTTTATGTAATATGCGCGGTTTAATTTCGTGCGATGCACACCTTGAACAGAAAAACCCCTTCGTGTTGAAGGGGCTTTTATCATACGGACGAACCAATTGATAAACACCAACATTATTTTAACAATTTTCGAATGAATTTTAAAGCACTTTTTGTAGAAGAATAACGGATTTTCATATCAAATGCTGTTGATTGAGACAAAATGCTTTTATAATGTGAAAATGTTTGAAAACTCTGCTCTCCATGATAACTCCCCAGTCCACTTTGGCCAACCCCGCCAAACGGTAAATACGGCGTTGCTAGATGATATACAACATCATTAATACAACCGCCTCCATAGGAAATGGATTGTGTTACTTGCTTTTGCACATCTCGTGCTTCAGAGAAAACATATAGTGCAAGCGGTTTCGGATGGCGCTGAACAGTTGCTATCACATCTTCTATATTCTCATACTCTAGTAATGGTAAAATGGGACCAAATATCTCATCTTCCATAACAGCATCATCCCATGTCACATCTGTAAGTACTGTTGGTTCAATTAATAGTTTATCTGGATCATAATTCCCGCCTAAGACAGCCTGACCGTTTCCTAAGAATGAACATAATCTTTCAAAATGCCGCCTGCTCACAATTCGAACATACTTTTCATTTTGCAATGGATTCTCTCCGTATTGTTCATGCACAGCTTTTCTCATTTCTTCTATAAATTGATCTTTAATTGAAGAATGAACGTATACATAATCAGGTGCCACGCACGTTTGCCCAGCATTTAAAAATTTGCCCCAGACAATTCGCCGCGCTGTAACATCAAGCTTTGCATCTTTATGTACAATGCACGGACTTTTGCCGCCAAGTTCAAGTGTAAGGGGTGTTAATTGTTTTGCAGCTGCCTCCATAACAATTTTTCCAACTCCCACACTACCAGTAAAGAAAATATAATCAAACGGTTCCTTCAGCAAAGCTGTGCTCACCTCGGCGTCACCTTCGATCACAGCGACAAACTCTGGTGGAAATAACTCCGTCAACATTTTTGCGAGAACGCTCGAAACATTTGGTGTTAACTCTGAAGGCTTTAAGATAACTGTATTTCCAGCCGCAATCGCTCCAACTAACGGGGCGATTGCCAGTTGAAACGGATAATTCCACGGGGCAATTACTAACGTTACGCCATACGGCTCCGGAATAATTCTCCCTGTTGAGCCAATATGAGTCATTGCCGTTTTCACGCGCTTTGGTTTACTCCATTTCGAAAGATTTTTTATCATAAAAGAAATTTCTTTTAATGTATAGCCAATCTCTGTTGTATACGATTCATGCTCTGATTTATTTAAATCCAGCTTTAGCGCTTCAAAAATTTCAGACTCATAGCTCTGAATACTTTCATATAACGCGCGCAGCTGTTTCTTTCTTTCCTCTATTCCTCTTGTTTTCCCGCTATAAAAGTAGGATTTTTGTCGTTCCACAATAGAAGCAATCGTCATAAAGCTTCCCCCCCTTTACTTCATCATATATTATAATACATTTCTTGTTTCTTCTTATGAAAAATGAACTGATATGTAAAATTTTATTATTTATGTTCCGTAACTACTCAGCCATACATTTCATTTAGAAGTTTGGTAAGAAGTATAATTCCAGCAAAAATACGCTTACCTATAATTGCTGCCATGAAGATAAAATAAAACTTTAATCAGTAGTTTTTTTCATCCCCCACTGATTATCAGCCCTCACCAATCGGGCTTTTACAGGCAGTAATACTCCCACGAATAGTGGGATAAAAATGGACCTACACTTCGCTGCCTTTCTGTGTTTTCAAACTTTTCGCGTGGCAGGAAAAGGCCCTGACCGCTACTTGTGCATTGCTAGTCCCTCTCGACCACTTAAAAAAATGCTTTTCTATCGGTTTTTCATAGAGTGACTGAGTAATTACTATGTTCCTATAAAAAAAGCTGTTGAAAGGAATCCCCTTCAACAGCTTCTCCATCATTAACGATATAAACGAACTGCACCTGCAGAATTATCATCTGCTTGTCCGACTACTTCAAATTTTAATCCAAGCTTCGGTACTTTACGTCCTGCATCTGGGATTAAATCGTTCATATACGTTTTAGAATCATCAAACCTCGTTACACCTGGTAATCCTTTGTAATCAAATGTTCCGCGTGATGGAGATACAACTTTCCATGCTGGCGTTTGGTTAAAGGAGAACGCAGCATCTGCGATTTGGAATCGTGTACTATTTTTAACAGTTGGTTTGCCGTTTAACGTTCCTACAATTGCCTCCGGGTGAGAGTCAACAACCCCTAAGAAACCTTCGCCTGGATGAATACCAACCCAGTTATCTGTAAAGCTAGAGTCTGCATACCATACAACAAGACCTGTATTATACGGTACACCGCTGCTATATTTTAACGCTTGATCAGCACCAGCGTAGTTTCTCCACTCTAAATAGTAGTTATGTTTCTTCTTATCAAAACCGTCTGATACAACGAAACCGTTTAATTTCAATTTCCCTTCGCCTTCTACATCATCAGAGAACACTACATTTCCATCGACAGTTAATGCAGCATTATCAAGAGTAAAACCGTTTGGCGCTAACCCACCATCTGTAATATATTCGAATACTAATTTTACTTTTTGACCTTTAAATTGGCTTAAGTCATATAACTTATCTACCCATTTACCATCTGTTGTGTCCATACCATTTTTCACATTCTTTTCGCCAATTCGATCCACTAACGTTTTCGTTCCATCTTCTGCCACTGCATGTACTTCAAGGAAGTCATAACCAGTTTCAATTTCATACAATGATTTGTAATCAAACTTCGCATTTGTTGCATTTGTTAAATCAAATACTGGCGTTTCTAATGTTGTATGAAGATCATCGCCTTTTGTACTATAGTAATATTTCTTACCAAATGCAGGCTGAATACCTTTTACATCTTTATCTGGTAAGTTAACGCGAATCAGACCAGGACGAGCTGATTTCGTTACACTTTGATCTAAGTACGTCGCAAAACCGATACCGCGATTTAATTTATCATAGTCAGCCTCTACAATATTTGCCCAGTTTCCACCGATGTTCTTTTGAAAGAACTCTTTGTTTTGCGGAGAGAAACTCGGTGGCGTTGAACCTGCAATTCTACCTGCCCAGCTGCCGCCGCTCATAACAGACCAAGAATTAATTGGCTCACCTGATCCAGAATACTTCGTATCATACTCATCTGGAAGACCTAAATCATGACCAAATTCATGTGCGAATACACCAACCGCTCCGTCTTCTGGCTCAATTGTATAATCGTATGCTGCCATTTTACCGCCCCAGTTATCAACCTTTGCCTTTGTTCCATCAATTGGATATGGTTTTCCAAGGTTCCAGCGATGTGACCAAATTGCGTCATCACCTAATCTACCACCGCCTCCATCTTGACCAACTCCAGCGTGAATGACCATCAAGTGATCAATAAGACCATCTGGTTCGTTTTTATTTCCATCTCCATTATTGTCATATTGATCGTATTGATCAAATTCAGATAAATCAATACCACTTTCTACAGCTGCATTTAATGCCTCTTTTACAAAATCACGAGGTCCTTTTGGTCCTTTATTATCATGACCGCCATCGCCAGCATCTGCACCATAATCCGCTGCTTTACCAGGAACTGTTAACCACTTTGTTACTTTCCCATCGACTGTGTAACTACCACCAGATTGCTCTTCATAATATTGTTTAAATGTTGGGATTTTTGAACCATCAAAGAGTGTAAATGGCTCATCACCAAATAACATGTTTTGATAATGTTCTTGATTAAAATCATTTGAATACATATAACCTGGTACTTGATCAATATTGTTATGTTTAAAATCAGCAAACTCTACTAGCAATACAAGAACTTTATCTTTACGAACATCACCATTATATCCTTTTTGCTTCGCTGAAGTAGTTGGTACTTTGCCGTTTAATCCCCCTTTAACCGGCTCTTGTCCAGCTACCGGACCACTAGCAGGTTGATCAGCTTTTTCTTTCGCACCTGCTTTTGCATCTTTCACTTTTTTCAAAAAGTCAGAAGCTTCTCTCGAGACACTGTCCCCTGCTGCTGGTTCTTTTCCAGCATTTTCGCCTTTTTTCTTCTCTACGTATTTTTCAACAGCTTTTAATGTATCTTCTTTCGACGCAGATTCACTAATTACACCACGTTTCTTGAGCGCGTCTGCTAGACGATCCTCTGGAATTAAATTTTTATCAATTGGACTTAAAGCTCCTACATTAGACGGCGTTTCCGCATAAACAGATTGACTACCAAACCCAAATGTGCAACTAAGCACAGCTGTCGCCGCGAGCGTAGACAGCACCTTAAAAGGCTTTTTCTTCATCCCTATTCCCCCTAACATTAAATACATATCAATATTTCGATAATAATGAAAATTCTATTAATTTACAATATATTGTCTTAATTTGTAATGTTTTTGAAAAAATCCTTTGGTTTGGATTGATATATATTCGGATTCAACAATGTTTTCAGAAAATATTGATAAAAATTGATAAAACTATTACAATTTCTGTATGTAATTGCAATATATTAGTCTTGCTTGATAAATCTTCTAAAAATATACAAATTTTATATTATTTTAACGCGATTTTTTTCCATATTATAGTTTTCTAGCTTTTATAACCGCAATTATTAGGGAGGCGTCATTTGTGCAAACGGATAACAAGGAAATACTTGATTCAGAATGGATTGACTTATTATTGGAAGCTTTAGATATGAATATGACAAGTGCAGAAGTATCTAACTTTTTGAAACATGGAAATCAACGCTCATAGAACTAATCAACATTGTTCTTTTTAGAGAAAAATGTGTTATAATAAATAACATCTTAAGTCGAATACATACAGTAAGAAAGGTGCGCTAATATGATTGGAGAACGTATAAAACGACTGCGTCTACAAAGAGGCATCTCTTTAACAGAACTTGCCGAAAAAGCAGGCGTTGCAAAGTCATATATTAGTTCCATTGAACGAAATTTACAAAAAAATCCTTCGATCCAATTTCTCGAAAAGATTTCAAACGTTCTGCACGTTCCTGTTGATGTACTTCTTCATGATGAACCAACTGAGGAACATACAATGGACTCTGAGTGGATCAAACTCGTTAAAGAAGCCATGCATTCCGGTATTTCAAAAGAGCAATTTCGTGAATTTTTAGAGTTTAATAAATGGAAACAACAACAAAAATAATGCAGGAAGAGCGCTTTCAATGAAGGTGCTCTTTTTATTTATATATAAATGCAAATTGAAAAACCGACATCTTTTTATCAATGTGGAGAGATTAAAAAGATGTTCAGACACAAAAACAAGCTGTTGAAAGGAATCCCCTTCAACAGCTTCTCCATCATTAACGATATAAACGAACTGCACCTGCAGAATTATCATCTGCTTGTCCAACTACTTCAAATTTTAATCCAAGCTTTGGCACTTTACGTCCTGCATCTGGGATTAAATTGTTCATATACGATTTAGAATCATCAAACTTCGCTACACCTGGTAATCCTTTGTAATCAAATGTTCCGCGTGATGGAGATACAACTTTCCACGCTGGCGTTTGGTTAAAGGAGAACGCAGCATCTGCAATTTGATATCGTGTGCTATTTGCAACAGATGGTTTGCCGTTTACTGTTCCCACAATTGCCTCTGGATGAGAATCAACAACACCTAAGAATCCATCTCCTGGGTGAACACCAACCCAGTTATCTGTATAACTAGTGTCTGCATACCATACAACAAGACCTGTATTGTACACTGGACCACGGCCATGTTTTAATGCTTCATCTGCACCAGCATAGTTTCTCCACTCTAAATAGTAGTTATGTTTCTTCTTATCAAAGCCGTCTGATACAACGAAGCCGTTTAATTTCAATTTCCCTTCGCCTTCTGCATCATCAGAGAACACTACATTTCCATCGACAGTTAATGCAGCATTATCAAGAGTAAATCCGTTTGGCGCTAAACCACCATCTGTAATGTATTCGAATACTAATTTTACTTTTTGACCTTTAAATTGGCTTAAATCATATGACTTATCTACCCATTTACCATCTGTTGTGTCCATACCATTTTTCACATTCTTTTCACCAATTCGATCCACTAACGTTTTCGTACCATTTTCTGCCACTGCATGTACTTCAAGGAAGTCATAACCTGTTTCAATTTCATACAGTGATTTGTAATCAAATTTCGCATTTGTCGCATTTGTTAAATCAAACACTGGCGTTTCTAATGTTGTATGAAGGTCATCGCCTTTTGTACTATAGTAATATTTCTTACCAAATGCAGGCTGAATACCTTTTACATCTTTATCTGGTAAGTTAACACGAACCATACCAGGACGAGCTGATTTCGTTACACTTTGATCTAAGAATGTTGCATAACCAATACCTTTATTTAACTTATCATAATCGACTTCAGCAATATTTGCCCAGTTCCCACCAATTGTTTTTTGGAAAAACTCCTTATTTTGCGGTGAGAAACTTGTTGGTGTTGTACCTGCAATGTTACCTGCCCAGCTGCCGCCACTCATAATAGACCAAGATTGAATTGGCTCACCTGCACCAGAATACTTTGTATCATATTCATCTGGAAGACCTAAATCATGACCATATTCATGTGCGAATACACCAACTGCTCCGTCCTCTGGCTCAACTGTGTAGTCGTATGCAGCCATTTTACCGCCCCAGTTATTAACTTTTGATTTTGTGCCATCAATTGGAAATACTTTCCCAAGATTCCAGCGATGTGACCAAATTGCGTCATCACCTAATTTACCACCGCCTGCTTCTTGACCAACTCCAGCATGAAGAATCATTAAATGATCAATAATACCATCTGGTTGATTTTTATTTCCGTCTTCATTTACGTCATATTGATCAAATTGATCAAATTCCGATAAATCAATACCGCTATCTACAGCTGCTTTTAAAGCATCTTTTACAAGATCGCGTGGTCCTTTTGGTCCTTTATTATCATGACCACCATCGCCGGCATCTGCACCGTAATCCGCTGCTTTACCTGGAACTGTTAACCATTTTGTTACTGTTCCATCGACCGAATAACTACCACCAGATTGCTCTTCATAATAGTGTTTAAATGTTGGGATTTTCGAGCCATCAAATAACGTAAACGGCTCATCACCAAATAACATTTTTTGATAATGTTCTTGATTAAAATCATTTGAATACATATAGCCCGGTTCTTGATCAATATTGTTATGTTTAAAATCAGCATATTCTACTAGTAATACAAGAACTTTATCTTTACGAACATCACCATTATATTGTTTTTGCTTCGCTGAAGTAGTTGGTACTTTGCCGTTTAATCCCCCTTTAACCGGAGCTTGTCCAGCTGCTGGCCCTCCAGCAGGTTGATCTGCCTTTTCTTTCGCATCTGCTTTTGCATCTTTCACTTTTTTCATAAAATCAGAAGCTTCTTTTGTAACACTATCCCCCGCTGCTGGTTCTTTTCCAGCATTTTCGCCTTTTTTCTTCTCTACGTATTTTTCAACAGCTTTTAATGTGTCTTCTTTCGACGCAGATTCACTAATTACACCACGTTTCTTGAGCGCGTCTGCTAAACGATCATCTGGAATTAAATGATCGTCGATTGGACTTAAAGCTCCTACATTAGACGGTGTTGCTGCATAAGCAGATTGACTACCAAACCCAAATGTGCAACTAAGCACAGCTGTCGCCGCAAGCGTAGACAGCACTTTAAAAGGCTTTTTCTTCATCCCTATTCCTCCCCAAGTTAAAATATGTACCAATATTTCGATAATAAAGAAAATTCTATTATTTTGCAATATACCGTCTCAATTTGTAATATTTTTGAAAAATACGTTTTTTCCAGATGATTATATATATAAATTAGATGATTTTTAGAAAATATTGATAAAATAAGGGGCGTCATTTGTGCAAACGAATAACGAAGAAGTACTTAATTCAAAATGGATTGATTTATCCCGCTATTTGTGGGCAGTAATAAGCTTTAGATATGAATATGAGCAGTGCGGAAGTATCTAACGTTTTGAGACATGGAAATCAATCATCACAGAGCTAACCAACGTTGTATTTTAAAAAGTAAAATTTCGTAAATTTTTAGAGTTTAATAAGTGGAAACAGAAACAAAAATAATGTAGGAAGGGTACTTTCTATGAAGGTGCTCTTTTTATTTATATTATAAAAAGCGGAGGAAATCCTCCGCTTTTGTTATATTGCTTACTTCTCTTCACCAGCAGTTTGTGAAGCATTGAAAGTCCATTCTAAATTCAATTTATCGCCTTGGAAGATGTTTTGGTCTTGTCCGTTATCTACGAACTCAAATTGCACCCATAAGTAATCCTCTGTACCAGCTTTTAAGCCGCCTTCTTCAGCCCATTCAGGAGCAAATACATCTTTTGCAACTACATCTGGATCTGCGTTTTGCAGGTCAGCTAACGTTGTTTCATAGACTGGCTCGCTTGATTTATCCCAGTTCCAGATGAACTTTACTTTAATGTGCTTACCGAAATCTTCACCATTATTATCGCCTTTGCTATCGATTACTGCATATTTAGTTGCTAACTTTACATCTTTAATTGCTAATGAGCCATTATTTTTTAATAAAAATTCTTTTTTCACGGAATCGCCTGGTTTTAAGTTGTCGATATCAACGATTGTTTTTGGATTAAGCTCAAGATCTAATGTACCCGCTGCAAATGTGTTGTTGGATACTTCTTTATCGCTAAAGAATGCAAACGTTCCTCCACCGATTAAAGATAATCCTAATGCTGCTGATGCTACTCCCATGCCTAACTTTTTCTTAAGACCCATTCTAAATTCCCCCAATTTTCTTTTTATTGTTAGCTCTTATGTAGATAAGAGATGTAACTAATAAAATAATTACTTCGTTTCGACATAACCGTTGCACGTCTGCTACCCAAATCGCTCTATGTATGTTCTTTACTAAGTCTCTTAAATTCATTATAAAGAACATAAAGCGCAGAAACAAACCCTCAAAAAGTTCTGTATTTTCTGTTTTTTTAACGTTTTAATTCACTTTTCTGCCTTTTTCGTCACTTTGCTTACAATTTCTCTTTTTTTATACATATATAATACGTTCCTTTATTTTCGCTTCATTCGTTTTCCGTATACAAAGAATCCCACCATCATCATTCCAATTCCAATTAAGATGGAATACATATAATCAGCACCTGTACGCGGTAATAGTTTTATATTATTTGCTGAATCATTTCCATTTGTACTGCCATTAGAATCTTTCGGTTCTCCAATATGACCGCCGTCGTCTTCAGCATAAAATACAAACTTAACTTGTGTTTCTAATCCTTGATACTCATTTCCTAATTCCTCAGGAAAGCGCACAATATATTGTAACTGTTCACTCTGCCCCGCAGATAATGTACGTCCTGTTAGCTTTGTAAAACCACTTAAACTTCCGTTATAAAGAACACGTTCTTGCTGATCCTTTACCTCTAATGTTAATCCATCATATAGCTTTTTCGAGCCTTCTGTAAACTCAGCAGACATCGTATATAATAATCCCGCTGCTCCTTCATTATTCACACGAATGCTCCGCTTCGCCCAGTCCCCAGGCTTCATATCCTTCGTTACATCAAATAGCATCTCTTTTGGTGTTAAACTTAAATCAATTTCCTTACGCTCCTTAGCGAGCACTTTTTCCATACTTGTTGTAATTCCAATGATGAATGCAACTATACAATATACGATCACGATATACCACAGCTTTTTCCGTTTCATAATCATCCCTCATAAAATATGAAATAAGAAAAGGCAAGGCGACTCGCCTTGCCTTTTCGATTAAAAACGTTATCTTTGCCTGGATCTTATGATGTATGAAATGTACATTTGAAATTCAGTTTTCATCTCGGAAGATATTATTAGTCTATTTACATTCTCGTGAAATCTATTTGTTTAGCTTTTCCTTACAAGTATGTGTTACTGCTTTGTTCCCGCAGCTGATTCTTCTTTCTTTTCCTCAGGCTGTACTGGTGGGATAACTAGTTGATTTTGTTTCAACTGCTCTTTTGTTGAATGATTCTCCTGCTTTTTCTCTTCTTGTTTTGGAGGCTGCTCTGTTTGTTGAGAAGAATTTGAAGGTTGTACAGGTGATATTTGAACATTGTTTGCTTGCTTCTTTTTCTCTTCATTTATTTGTTTTTCTAATGCCCCAATACGTTCATCTACTTTTTGTAAAACTGCTTGTTTCTCAACTTCACTGCGAATACTTTGCACTTCATTAAAACCAGTTTGTACATATTTTAATACTTCTTGTGCAGAACTCTCTTTATTTTTCTTTGCATCTTCTACCGCTGTTTTATTATAGGATTCGATTTCCGTAAAGTTAGCTTGCAGCACTGCAATTTCCGCATTGATTGCTTCGCGGTGCTGCTTCCATGCAACGAGCTTGCCTTCTAATTCTGCAACTGTTCCTTTTCCTTCATGATTGATCGCATTGAAATGATTGAAAATCGCTTCTTTATGTTGTTTTGCTTCCCCTGTTAACCTTTCAATTGTTTTTGGAAAAACTATCGCAGTTGATAAGGTTGCCTCTACCTTTTGTTGATTCACATAAGATGCTTCTGTATGTGTCACAACTTGAGATCCCATATAAAAAGATATAGAACAAATACACGGTAATATAAGTATATTTCTTACTTTCTTTGATGATTTTTTCATATTCACACCTGCCATTAGATGAATTTACATTCCTTATAAAGAGTTATAACATCCTATATAAAGAACAAGACCATCTAATAAAGATAGTCTTGTGAATTCCTTAAACTTTACCTTTCTTCACCAGCAGTTTGCTGTGCCTCAAACGTCCACTTCAATTGAAGTTTATCGCCTTGGAATTCATTTTGATTCTTACCATTATCAACAAATTCAAATTTCACAGTGAATTTATCAGAATTCCCTGCAGAAATACCTTTCTCATCCCAGAACCAAGCAATAAGATCATTATCTACAGCTGTAAGCGTGTCTTTCTTTAATTTATCTAACGTTGTTTCTTTCACGATTGTTTCATGTTTATCAATATTTCTCAAGAAAGTAACTTTAATATGTTTACCAAAGTCCTCTTTATTGTCTCCCTTTACATCTACTACACTATAATCTGTTTGCAGTAATACTTTTTTAATATCTAAAGAACCTTTATTCTCTAATTTAAAATCACGTTTAATTGTATCACCAGGTTTAAGATTGTCTACATTAACAATTGTCGTTGGGTTTGCTACTAAATCAAGCGTACCTGCTGCAAACGTATTATTTGATACTTCTTTGTCACTAAAGTACGCAAACGTTCCTCCGCCAACTAGTGCTGCTCCAAGTACTGCTGACGCTACGCCCATTCCTAACTTCTTCTTTAATGTCATTCCAATTTCCCCCTAAGCTCTACATATATTGTTAACCTTCAATAATTGAAGAGTATAACCACTTTATCCCGCTATTCGTGAGCAGTAAAATCCCCACCTCAAGATTGAGGGAGAATCGAAGAAGAGAGGTAGGGGATAACTGCCCGTAAAAGCCCGATTGGGCGGGCTTTCCATCAGTGGGGGAATGAAAAACCCCCCATGACGGAAGTTTCACTTTATACAGATTGCCCTGCATCGGAAGACTTACTTTTCTTTTCAGAATCAATGTTGCGCAGCGCCCCAAAAATAGTAACCGCAGAATATCCTAATAATAAAACCCCTGGAATAATTAATAACAATGCTGCCCCAGCTTTTGAATTTGCATAACTTAATAAATAACCAACATACGGAACAGTAATATCCGCATATTTCCCAATTACATTTTCAGCAAGAACCGGGTTTAAATCAGGACCATTATTATTATCACCTTTGGTTTCATAGGCCACTTTTCCATTTATATTTTTCACATCAATAATGCGGTGCGTCACAATCTTGTTATCTTTCTCTTTAAACGTAATAACATCGCCTTTTTTATACTTTGAACCATCTTTTGTCGGTTCAATTGCAATAACAGATCCTGTTAAAAACGTAGGTTCCATCGACCCTGATAATACCGCCTTGAATTGGTATCCCATCACTGTTGGATCGCTGCCACTCGCCTTTGACGAAATCACCACAAACGCTAAAACAACCATAATCGTAAACAAAACAAAAGAAATGATATTACTAATCGCTTTCCATACTAACTTCATCTGTTTCCTTCCTTTCTTTTATTTCGTCTTTATATAAGCAAATCGCAAAAAACATTTCTATTTAACGTTCTTTTTAACGAACCTACACTCATATTATAACGAATATTCAAAAAATACAATGAAAAATAGGCAAAATACATTTGCCTATTTTCATCGTGACAACATCTTCTGTTTTTTTCGATTCCAAAGAAATACCCCAATACTAATGACAATAAGAAATGCTGCACCAATACCAGCCATTAGCTCATACGAAAAAGTAGATGTTGTTATACTATTCTCTTTCGGCTTCTCAAATGCAACATCTTCTTTCGAAAGAACATTAATACTTTCTATCGTTTGATCATTTTTTTTCAGATCTACAGTCCCAATCACATCACCGCGGCGAAGACCTGTTTTATATAAATTCGCCTCATCGACATGCTTTTCTTTAAAAACAGCTTGAACATTTTTTGCTTCCCCTTGTTTTAATTCAAGGTCAACACTTCGCTCCAATTCACCATCTACTGATTTATTCAAGTAGAGCATTTGCTTTGTCCAATTATTTTTATCTAACACTTGCTGCTTTGCAAATTGCGGAAATGCATAATCAGCAAGCTTCTTCATATCTTCATAAATTTCTGGCCTTTGCGAAAACATCATAACATTAATAATACGATTGCCATCTTTTTCATTTATTTCTACAAGTGTATTATGAGCTTCATTTGTAAAACCTGTTTTCCCGCCAATACAATTTGGATTTTCAAAATACTGTCCCTTATTAAAAACAGAAGCAGTTTGTCTTGACGTCGTAACATTTGTTCGCTTCGTATTCATTGCCTTCATAATTTCCGGATGCTTCAACGCACCTCTTGTAATCATCGCCATATCATACGCCGTCGTATAATGATTTGGATCATGAAGACCATTTGGCGTAACAAAATGACTATCCTTTGCACCTAACTGCACTGCCTTCTCATTCATCATCTTCGCAAAATTTTCTGGACTTCCTGCCACATGCTCCGCAATCGCATACGCTACATCATTTGCACTCAGCACCATCAAGATCATAAGCGCCGTATCACGATCTACCGTTTCACCTTGTTGAAATTCAATTTGATAATTACTTTTCTCCTGCTCAAGAGCTTTTTGAGAAAAAGCAATTTGCTCTCCAGGCTGCACATTCTCCATCAACAAAATACTCGTTAGTACTTTCGTTATACTAGCTGGAAAAGCATGCTGATGCGCATTCTTGTCATACAACACATCACCTGTTTTCGCATCCATTGACACCGCAAACTGTCCAAATACCTCCGGCGCTGGTCCATTCTCCGCATACAACTTAACAGGCGCAAGTAAAAATAACAAACTCGCAATAACCAAAGCCGAAATTTTCTTACAATTAAACATTCACTTCTCCCTTTTCTTAACTCTATATGTATACGTTTTCTATTATAAAAATCAAAAGGAATACGACACTACCTTCTATTCACCGTTTTTCAGTATATCATAATTTTACAAAAAAAGACAGAAGACAATGCAAAAAAATAGGAGGAATCACTCCTCCTTATCTTCCTCATCACTTAAAAGATCCATAAATCTTTTCTTCGCTTCCTCTTCCGTTATCTCCTCAGTTATTCCGATAAATGACCAATCCTTTGACTCTATCCACTTCAAAAGCTCCTCTGCAAATTCTTCTTGAGACACATCTACATCTAAAACTGCTCCAGTAACAGAAATCGTTCTAAATCTCGGCACATACATTTTATAAGTCCTTCTTATCATTTACACCCCATTATTCATATATACTATTATAAACCTATTAATTATTCCTTTGTATAATATATTAATAAACTGGTAAAAAATGAACTCTTCATATGCCTCAAAAACTACTATTTATACTGAAAACTTCTTTCTTTTTAAGAGGTAAAGAGAGTGACTTATGTATCAATATCGTATTTATCCCGCATTAACGGACAGTAATACTCCCAGCTCAAAATTCTGCAAAAGCATTGTCCAGCTCCAGCGGCTAGAATCTCCGGCCGCTTCCGCTTTTCTAAAGAAGTTAGGTGGGAGATAAACTGTCCGTAAAAGCCCGATTGGTGAGGGCTGATAATCAGTGGGGGATGAAGAAAACCCCCACTGATTATAGTTTCACTTTATTTGCTGTGCTGCCTAATATATTCATCGTAAACAGGAACTTCACTACCATTCCCCGCTCCAGCCCTTGCACTATTAAAAACCTTAACATCCTTCACATCTATTCCGTTTATTTTAATATCAAGGTCGTGGACAATACGATGCGCATATCTTAAAGCCTCAGTATCATGATGTTTCACTGCGATATCATGTAACTTCTCAGCTCGTTCCAAATCTTCTTTCAACCCACCCTCAGACAAAGAAACAGCTTCCTTCAACGTAACAGCAATTAACTCAAAAGAACCTTTAGAATCTTCCCATGACGGACTATTCACATCTTCGTATTTTTCATACTTCTCCCAACCTGTAATATTATTTAAATCACTATGTATCGCTGTTATTTTGTGCGGAACATTCTTTGATAGATCCTCTTCTTTTACTTGTTCAGCTTTCTCAACTTTACTTTCTTGTTGATCCGGTTTATAAAACAACTGGTAACCACCAAATATCACTCCTACTAAAACAAGGCCTCCAACAACGAACACAATCCCTTTTTTCAACATCATGCTCCCCCTATACATCCATATCCTATTGATTCCCATCATATCATATTTGCCAGAATATACCTTTCTACCTTATCAGGTATAAACACATATAATGAGGTAAAATGAAAGGCAACACCCTTCAGGTTATTGTTTGAAATTTTCAAACAAAAGGTCTTGTAGAGTTCCCATCATTTCATTTATAATAGAAACCATAAAATAACAAAGATGTTTATCCATCACTATTTATCATGATCCCGTAGCTCAGCAGGGAGAGCGCCACCTTGACAGGGTGGAGGTCGCTGGTTCGAACCCAGTCGGGATCATACGAAAAACCCCTTGATAGTCAAGGGGTTTTCTTTATGTAGCAAACTTTTGTCTCTTTTTGAAAGATAAATTTTTTGCTTCTTGGTCAAGATTTGGTCAATAACTCTCTCTGGGTCAATAGTTACGTTTTTAGTGTGAGTTTTAATACACGCTCTCTCTATATATAAACGAATAACTTTTTCATCTTCCCTTTCCTAAAATTTTTTACCTTTTACAATATTGTTTACTAGAATAAACATACAAAGGAGGTAGGCCAAATCAAACGTTTAACAATTACAAATCCACATGGGTTAACTTTCTCTAATTTTAGTCCTATGAATAGATTATCAATAATAAACTAGACAGTTTCCTTAAGGTGTTCGAGTTTATATTAGATTTGGCTTACATAACCCAGTTTTCCATGAATTTGAATACACTTAAGCCGATGAACATTTTTAACCAACACTGTAAACGATGATTTCGCAATTAAACCAATCAACCAATACACATTAATAACATTTTGATTCACTTCCACATCTGTTAAATCAGTATCTTTCCTTTCAATTCTACAATTGCTATAGAATAAGTTTAATTCTTGTCTACACATGATAATACGAGACTCTAAAACACCAAAAGACCGCAAAGCTTTTTGAAAAAGTACTTTTCCTCCTTATCATCTCTTGTTTTATTTAATATAAAAATTAGTTGATAATAATAGTATCAATAGGTCTAAGATTTAAAGATTGCTTGTATCAAAACCACTCATTTTCTATTTAGTATTAATGACATTCTTAACAACTTTATATATTCACCTTAACTATAGGTGGAAGACAAAAAAAACCATGTAATGATAAGTTAAATTTAGAAAATGTACAATAAATTTGGAGGAAAAGATAACATGAACACTAATCTTTTAGAAAAAAGAGAATTAGAGATTGTAAGAAATTTCTTATTAGGAACAGATGGTTCCACTACTAAAGCCATTGAGATTTTAGTAGGACAAGATGTAACCCTTGAAGTGTATGAACAAGAAATAGTATCTAAAAATGAGCTACCCAAAGAAATATCTATACACTTTTTAGGTAAGAAAAACTTTTTAAAAAGAACATCCACCCTAAAAATTGGAACACAAAATGCATCACATAATATCGTATACGCGGATTTAGAATTCATACCTGAAGAAGTTGTTCAAGAATTAAAAAATGAAACACTACCTATTGGGAAATTAATAAAAAATTTTGAAACTAGAAGAGAAATCATATCTTCAAAAGTAAAAAATATTGAACCATATAAAAAACTTTTGAATAAGGCAATATTACCTGCCACTACTTATCCAGTTAAAGAATATAAAATTTTACAAGAAAACTGCTGTTTATTTTATATCTTTGAGTTATTTGAAGAAACATGTATTTCTAATCATTTAAAGTAATTCAACATAAAATGATAGGGAGATTTGTTATTATGCAATTTAAATGGAAAAATTATCATTCTATATGGATGCTTTTATTGATGGGATGGGTTGTAAGCTATGCAGACCGTATTATTACTGGCCCCATATTAACTTGGATGATTGAAAATAAGGTCTCTTTTTTACAAGATTCATCTTCACCATACGCGCTAGCTGGAATAATCGGAAGTTTATTGTTTACTGGTTATATGCTTACACAATTTCCAGGTGGTTATCTGGGAGATTCCTATGGGCATCGTAGTATTATTGTAATTAGTTTGTTATGGGCAGGGATTATGACTGTTATGAGTGGATTTACTACTACCTTAATTGGATTTGTAGCATTACGGGTGATAGTCGGATTAGGGGAAGGTTTATATTATTCAAATGATCGTACCTTAATTAATGAAGTTACCCCTATACAAAAAAGAAGTTTCGGAATGGGTGTTGTTATCACCGGACTATCAATTGGTATTACTATCGGTACACTCTTAACCCCTTATTTTATTAATCTCGGAGAAAAAATACTAGGTTCACAACACGCTTGGCGTATGCCTTTCTTTCTCTTAGGTATATTAACAATCATTGTAGGTGCAATTGTATATAAAACATTTAAAAAACAGGATCCTAACATAGCCTTATTACCTCCCTTTTTAAAAGTTTTACAATACTCGATACTTTTTTTATCAATTATTATGATTATTTTTTATATTGCTAATTACTATCATCTACCAAGTTGGGCTTTAGCAACTATTGAACTAATATTAGCATTTGTACTAATTTTGTTTGTATTAAGCAAAAAGAAAGAGCAACTATCACCTGTTTTATTAGATAAAAACTTACTATTAATGTACTTCTCTGCAATCCCTATCTTATGGAATCTATGGTTTTTCGGATTTTGGTCTGTGTCTATAATTTCTAGTTCTGCAGGTTCTTCATTCTTAGAAGCCACTTTAACAGCTACCTTTAATGCTGTCGCCGGTATTATCGGTTTCCCGTTAGGTGGAATACTTGCTGATTATTGTACTAAAAATGGTTGGGGAAAGAAACCTTTAATATTAACTTTCACATTTATTCAAGGAGCACTTACTCTATTATTTGGATTCTACTTAATATTCGAAGGAAAATCCTTAATAATAATGGGTGTACTGTTATTTATCACAAGTTTATTTTTTAATGCCATTCAAACTATTTCTCATTCAATGGTTGGTGATTTGGCTAAACCTGAGTTAAAAGGAACTGCTTTTGGAATGTGGAACCTAATTGGTGAAATTGGAGCTGTTCTATCCCCCGTTATTAATGGAATGGTTCGTGATATAACAGGTGGATGGACAACAGCTATTCTACTAGATGGCTTAATTATATTAGTAAGTTTTATTCTTATGTTATTTATTCGAGAAAAAAATGCACGAAATTCTGGCGTAAGTTATAAAGCAAGCTGACAGACTCATTAACACTCCCTAATATAAAAATTTGTTTTACTTTTTATAAAAAGGGCGGATCTCAATGAATTACTTTATTTTCTACTAAAGAAATTAATAAAAAAGGCAGAAGATAACTTAAAAATGTTTTCTGTCTTTTTTTATTCCAAATATATAGATTAAAAAATATCATTATTATACTAACTATTAACCATAGCGTTCAACTACTCTATTTACCTCTCCTGCTATTAAAATGAACACCCCGCCATTCTTGCTTCCCTTAAAGATGAGAGACTTCTTCGTGAGAAAGTTAAAACACAATTTTAAGTTAGTACGATTTATTTTTATTATATTTATATAGCCAGTAAATTCTATAACTTGTAGTGCTTTAAAAACAAAAATATGGAAAAATTACGTATTTTTATTAAATTCCCCTTCAATTTATAGTATTATATATATATGTGTTTTATGAGAACTCACGTTTTCATAAGGAAACATTCTTCTTTATTGTATTTATACAATAATAAATCAATGTTCCACAATACATATGAACACAATACTTAATTATACTAGAGGGAGCAATTAACAAATATTTTTAACAGCCACTTAAAATATCATATGTAGTATTAGAGAAGGAGCGCTTACAGGTATGGAACTAATTGTTTACACTAATAATGATTTCCTATATACATTTATTAATCATGTCTTTCATGATGATGTATTAATTAAACAAATAAAAGATTGTCAGACATTTAGATCTATGATTGCTAAAGAAGAACAAAGTATGGTTATTTTAGTAGATTCATCTGAAATTAAAGACGATATTTGTTGGACAAGAATGATGACTGAAACAATTACTCCAATAATGGTTATTAACCCTGAAGAAAAAAATACTTTAAAAAAATTAATGTTATTAGAACAATCCCTCTCAAACATGATAAATAATAAACTTGACTATGAAAACAAGCAAAACTTAGTAAGTTCTCATAAAATAAGTGACAATATACTATTAAATAATACAACATTGTTTGATGTGGGAAATCATTGTATTTATAAAAACGATGAATGTTACATATTATCCACATTAGAATTTAAGATTCTGTATTACTTAGCGAAAAAATTAGGTACTCCAGTATCTGTAAATGAGTTAATAGATTACTTAGATACTACTGAAAGTGTCCTATATATATATATCAATAAAATTCGTAATAAAATTGAAATTACACCAAGGAATCCTCAAATATTAAAAAACATTAGAGGTCAAGGATATATTATAAATCAATATCAGTAATGATACTTTCTGTGTCTGTTTTGGTAAGTAATAATCTTTCCCCCTCTTCACACACTTAATTAGGTAAAACCAGAAGGAAAAAGATTATGTCAAAGAAAATGCCAAATTTTTTTGGCATTTTTTGATTTCTATTTATTTTATAAAGTAGTTTCTTCTATAATTTGATGTGTTAAGTGCAAACCAACTCGCTTAAGTAAGCGAAGTTTGGCCCACTTTTTTAAGTCTTGTTATGATGGCTGTCATCATAACTTGCGCTTTAACCTTTTGAACTCCACGATATCGTGCATAGCGCAAACCGTGGAGCTCTTTACTATGTGCGAAACTCAGTTCCACCGTAGATGGTTTCCCTCTCATGGACAAGCGCTGTTCTCTTAATTGATCGTAAATTTCTTGTTGAATCGAAATTCGTAACACACGATCTTGGTTTTCTTTTTTCGCAAATGAATAGGATTGGCAGCTCCCTTTAGGTGGTTTGAATTCATGATAACCTCGACAATTTGTTGTTTTATTATGAAAAGTCATTCATTTATGTAATGAATGACTTTTTTGATATTAACATAAATTCTAAATAAACTTTAAGATATTTCTTAACTCCTTCTTCAAGACAGTTTTCTACATATACATTAATATTTATTGTAGAGAAAGGAGTGATACAAATTAATAGAGCTATAAGAAATTTAAAAGACTTCATTTCTTATTTATCTAATCCAGACTATCCTTTAATCGAACTGGGGACTGACTTAACTGATACACAAGTTTTTAAAAATTCATGGATACGCAAAGAGGCAACCATCCAAGATTCTATTATTGAAGAAAATGTATTCATCGGTTTTCGTTCAAAAATCTTTAATACTCACATAGATGAAGGCTGTCAAATTGCTTCTAAATCTATCATTGGTAAACCAACCGGTAAGAAAGTTTATATTGGTCCACAAACATGGATTGGAGCACAAGCTATAATTTCCGATGGAATTTCCATTGGAAAAGGCAGTGTAATTGGAGCTGGTTCTATTGTTCTTGAGGATGTACCGCCATATTCCATTGTCATCGGACGCCCTGCTAAAGTATTAAAAAAGAGAGAGTTTATAAAGGATAAAAAACCAGAATTTACGAGTTTTTTAAAGCATAAAAAGAAACAGTTACTAGAACATACAGAAAAGGAAATAACAGAAATATTAGAATACAATGATTTAATAAATAGCAGAAAAACTAAACAATCTATAAAAAAATCTTTAGAATTGCCACCCTCCTTATCATTTGGAGAAAAATGCTTCTTAGATGCAACTTTTACTATAGAAAATTATGCATCATTTGGAGATTATGTTATAGCTATCGGAAAAAATATTACAGATTCAAAAAATAATGCAATAACTAATGGTGGAATTTCATTGGGAACTAATGTCCAAATAGGAGATTTCTCAATTCTTGAAGGTGGCGGAAAGATTAGTATCGGTAATGAAACTAGGATAGGAAAAAATGTTCATATTGTTACAACTAGTCATAATTACCACTATCTCTCATTGCCTATGTTATTCTCGCCTGTAACTATTGGGAAAAATGTAATTATAGGGGATGGTGCATTCATTTTAGGAGGAGTTACCATTGGTGACAATGCAATAATTCAACCAAACTCCTACATTCTTAAGAATGTAGGACCTAAAGAAATACATCATGGGCATTTAACAAAGGAGGAAATTTATTTATGATCGCACTTGTTCCAAATCCAACTGGTACTGGACATAACATGAGAATGTATGCAATTGCAAGAGAACTAAAGAAACAATCTGATGAAGAAATTGTAGTATTTTTAGCCTCACTTCAAAACGTGTTTACATCCATGTTTGAAGAAATTGGGGTCAAAGTTGTAAATTTTAATCCAAATGACGTAATTAATTATTCCAACAAATCCCATCTATCAGAAAACCTTGACTGGAATACTATGATTAAAGACTATTTTGTAGACACTTTCTATAATGGAAACAAAATACTAAAATATATGAACTTATTTAATGAATATAGACCTAATATTGTAGTTAGTGATTACAATATTAATGCTACTTTGGCAGCAATTAATCTTAACATAAAAAATGTATTTGTAACTGAACGTTACAACTTTACACTTGTTGATGTATCAAATGAAAAATTATCTGAAGGTGGTTTTAAAATTTCACCAGATGAAATGAATCAAGCTCGTCAAACATTAAACCAACTTTTTGGTCAAATGTGTAAAGATGTAGACTTAATTCTAACTGATAAACCTTATGTTGGAGAGATGGATCAGGACAGTCTAATGGAACAATATTTACAGAATCAAAAAGCACATTTTGTTGGACCAATGATTCGTCCAAGCCATCCATATGATAATAACATTCGTAAAGAATTAGGATTAGGAAACGGCCCTATCATTGTAGCAACTGTGAGTGGCACAACAATGTTTGAAGAAAACAAAAAATTATTATTAGATGCATTTATTAAATTATTTTCAAATCTAAAACTTAAACATAAAGATTTAGAGATGGTACTTTTGGGAAGAAGTGAGATGGATGTACCAGATGGCATTCATTCTATTCCTTATTTACCAAATTGGATTCCATTATTACAAGAAGCTTCTGTATTACTTGCGCATCCAGGGTGGATTACCATTACCGAAGTAGCGAGCCTGAAAGTTCCTGCAATTTTCTGCTTAGCATCTTACAAAGAATATCATGAAGCAGAAGCTTATGAACGCTTACAGAAACTTGGATTTGAAACTAATTATGGAGGTAATGTCCAGCAATTAACTCAAAAAGTAGATAGTTTAATACAAAATAAAGAAGAAGTTACTACTTTACTTAAAAATTATGAAAAAATTGCTCCAAATTCCAATGGAGCTTTAGAGGCAGCTACCCTCATTTTAAATGTACTATCAAAAGCAAAAGACAAAAACTTATCACATTCTAAATGATGATGAAAGGATGACGATTTAATGACACAAACAATGATAAATCATTCGTTAAAAAGATTCTTAACTGATAGTTTAAGAGATAGTGAATACAATGGCTTTTTCACAGCCCTTGATGGAGAAAAAGAGATTATTTGTGATGACAAACAATTAGAAGATCAAGCACTTAGCATTATTGCTCTTTGCCAGTCTCTAGATAAAGAAAACTTACAAAATGAAATTAGCAAGCTTGTAAATGTGTTTGAATATATGAAGGATAAAGAACATATCGGATTTATTGAATTAACAGATCGATTCTGGCAACCTCACGGACCAGGGTGGGTAAGAACACCAGCAATACAAGGCTTAGCAGCGTGGGCGTTATTAGAATCTGCAGATATTCTTAACGATAAATCTTTATTAGATGAAGGTTATAAGGTATTGGATTCTTGTGGTATTTATTATATTAAGAATGGTTTTCCGCGTCGTCTCTCTCGTGATTGGAAAGAAATCATTGATTATAGAAGAGATTTAAAAACTGTATCTTATACTATTTTAGCTTTAGAAAAGGCTTACTCCCTTTCTAAAAATATGCAATATTTTAATTTATTGATAGAAACCATTAATGAATTGCGTAATTTTATTGATTCTGAATATGGTGGAGCTTATACAATGTTATCCGGAGACGGTAAACCATGGAAATCAGCTGGTAAACAAACAGAATCTATGTCTCTTGCAATTTATGCTATTACTAAAGTTCAGTATTTAATCAATGACAATAGTTTAATTTCTTTTGCAGAAAGCATGCTTGAATTCATTTTAAAATATATGAAACATCCTTCCTTAGGTGGGTATTGGAATAAAGCAAACATTGATGGAATGGTAAAAGTAGAAGCTGTTCAAGCATACTATAATAACGATTTTTCACCATTTCCCGTTAAACTCATTTCAGATCATGGCTTATTATTATTAGCAATTTCTCAATTACGTTTGCATACTGAAAAGAACTATCAAACAGTTATCAAAGATTTGGCACAAGAAATTCATAAATTTGTAGATCGAAATAACGGCGGTGTTTTCCTTGGACAAGGAAACTTCTTTTCTACACCACTTGATCCAACTGCACCACTTATTCGTCATATAATGGTTCCACAGCATACACCAGGTGCTTTTCATGCTGGCAACACTGCTTATGTTCCATTACACCAAAAGCAGGCAAAAACACAAGCATTAATATTATTCTCGCTATCATTAGCCAAGAAGAGCCATGTTGATGTTTTTGAATTAGCAGAAGAAGTACGATATCAACCAATTCAGTTAGAAAAAACACCTATTAAACACGATTTAACTACAATTGCTAAACCAGTGAAAGACTTAAAGCTCAATATTCCTAAATATCTTGAGTGGTCTCGTTCAACAAAAGCTGGTCCGGCTTATGGCCTAACTGCTTATCGTTCTCCGCTAGGCTTTAGATCAGATACATCAAATCAAAATTTCTCTGCTATGCATGTGCTTTCTGACTTAGCAGTACTTGATATCGAAATCGATCAAATAAAATTACTAACTGATAGTATTTTCTCTAGTCAAAATCCAGATGGTGGATTTGGTGAACAGCCAAGCCATCCAAGTGAAGTGTTTACAACATACTGTGTAATTATTTCTGCTTTCATTACAAAACAACCTATTCCTAACAAAGAAAAATGTATTGCTTATCTAAAAAGTTGCCAAAATTCAGATGGCGGATTTGGAAACGCACCAGGATTTCCAAGTGATGTATGGCATACAAATTTAGGAGTGCTAGCTCTTCATGTCCTAGGAGCAGAACCTAATAATGTAGATGACTGTATAGCGTATGTATGTGCTTGTCAGAAAGAAAATGGATCATATGCAGTTCAACCTGGATCTATCTCAGATACATTCTCTACTTTTAGAGCGGTTGGTACATTAGTAGCTTTAGGTAAACAGCCACCTAATAGTGATAAAACTATTGAATGGTTACAAAATTGTCAAACAAAACATGGAGGATTTTTATATAAACCAGAGCATTCTGACACAATGAGTTTCGTAGGAAGCTACTGTGCTATCGCTGCCCTTTACATGTTAGGAGAGTTACCACCAGATGTAGAAAAATGTAAAGAATGGATTGCTAATCATCAAGGTCCAGATGGTGGATTCTCTCGTGTAGAAGGAACTCCTTCAGATACAACAGATGAAGGATTCATTAGTATTCAAGCATCTTATATGTTAGAACGAGCCCTAAATCCTTATTGGGTTGCTATTATTACATGATAATACAAAACAAGTTTTAAACAGAATTCAGGTAACATCCTATTTTTCTAAGATGTTACCTGAATTAAAAAATATATGAACCAACTAGGAGGACTTATGATTTATTTAATAACAGGTGGAGCTGGTTTTATAGGTTCAAACTTCTTAAATCATTTTGTACCCAAATTTCCAGAACATACTTTTATAAACATCGATAATTTAACTTATGCAGGTAACTTAAAAAGTCTAGAAAAAGTTGAAAACCATCAAAATTATCATTTTAGACAAATAGATATTGCCAATTCAGAAGAAATAGAACAAGTTTTCAAGGAATTTCAACCAGATAGAGTTGTTCATTTCGCTGCAGAAAGTCATGTGGATCGCAGTATTACTGGTCCTAAAAAATTCATTGAAACAAATATTATTGGTACATTTAATTTATTAGAGATGTGTCGTAAATATTGGTCATATTTTGAAGACAAATTATTTCATCATGTTAGTACAGATGAAGTGTTTGGTACTTTAGGAAAAGATGGTTTTTTCACAGAAAAAACCCCCTACTCTCCAAACAGTCCATATTCAGCATCCAAGGCTAGTAGTGATCACTTAGTTAGAGCTTATTATCATACATATGATTTACCAATTACAATAACGAATTGCTCTAACAACTATGGCCCACTTCAATTTCCAGAAAAACTCATTCCCCTTGTAATTCAAAATTTATTAAAGGGGGAAATTGTCCCGATTTATGGTAAAGGAGAAAATGTACGAGATTGGCTATATGTTATAGATCATTGCGAAGCTATTTGGACTGTTATTGAAAACGGAAAGCGCGGAGAAACATATAATATTGGTGGTAATAACGAACGTAATAATTTAGAAGTTGTTAAATCCTTATGCCAAGTCATTAGTAACTATACTGGTGAGGATGTCCAAAAATATTTAAATTTAATTATCTATGTAAAAGATCGCCCAGGACATGATTATCGTTATGCCATTGACCCTACTAAAATCCAAAACGAACTAGGGTGGTTTCCAACAGAAACTTTTGACACTGGTTTACATAAGACCGTAAAGTGGTATCTAGAAAATGAACAATGGCTCAAAAGTATAACGAAAGATGAATATCAAAATTGGATTAATAAAAATTATATCAATCGATAGGAGGATTTAAAATGAAAGGAATTCTTTTGGCTGGTGGTAATGGTACAAGACTGTATCCCCTAACAAATGTAGCAAGTAAACATTTAATGTGTGTATATGATAAACCTATGATTTATTATCCCCTTTCTACATTGATGTTAGCAGGAATTCGAGATATTATGCTTATCTCTACACCTCATGACATTGAATTATACAAAAAATTATTAGGTGATGGTTCACACCTTGGAATTTCTATTACTTATCAAATTCAAGAAAAACCTGCTGGAATTGCACAAGCTTTCTTATTGGCTGAGGAGTTTATTGGAAATGATAACGTATGTTTAATCTTAGGTGACAATATTTTCTATGGTGATGGATTTTCTACTACTTTAAAAAATTGTTCTCAGATTGATGAAGGTGCAATTATTTTTGGGTACCGTGTAAATGATCCAGAACGTTATGGTGTTGTAGAATTTGATGAAAATTTCATGGTGAAAGGTTTAGAAGAAAAACCAGTTAAACCAAAATCAAATTATGCTGTACCAGGTATCTATTTCTACGATAATCACGTAATTGAGATTGCAAAAAAATTACAACCTTCTGCACGTGGAGAATTAGAAATTACTGATATTAACATAGAATACCTAAAACAAAATAAATTAAAAGTTGATATTATTGGCCGAGGAAGCGCTTGGCTAGATACAGGAACTCCCCTGAGCCTACTAGCAGCTAGTAACTATGTTGGTACCATTGAACAAAGACAAGGATATAAAATTGCTTGTATTGAAGAAATTGCATACCGTATGGGCTATATTTCCCTAAGTGAATTAGAAAAATCAATTGATAACATGCCTAATAGTACCTATCAACTATATATTAAGCAATTAATTCAAAATGAAATAATCAAAGTTCCTGTACTTTTATAAAAATTCAATTCCATATTAATTAAAACAACAACCATTTTCTTCAAACTAGGATCTTGGTTGTTGTTTTAACTTGAAAAAAATTAAGGAAGTGTATGTATGAAAAAATTTATGCCTGTATTCTTTTTAATTATGTTTATTATTGGAACTGACACTTTTCTCATCTCTCCATTACTTCCTATTTTACGAGAAAAATACGATATTACGGTAGATTTATCAGGATGGTTGGTAAGTTCTTATGCATTAGGATATGCACTGTTTGCATTAATCGCTGGTCCTATTTCGGACGGATTTAATCGTAAAAAGATTATGATTTTTGGACTACTATCATTCTCAATTTTTACATTTTTATGTGGTACAGCATCTACTTTCGAGTCAATGCTCGTATTTAGATTTTTATCTGGCGTCAGTGCAGCATTCTTAACTCCACAAGTTTGGGCATCCATACCAATATTATTACCACCTAATAAAGTTCTCCAAGGTATGGGTATTGCAACAGCAGGCTTGTCTGTTTCTCAAATGCTAGGTATTCCTATTGGAAGTTATTTAGCATCAACCAATTGGAATACACCATTTTTTGTAATATCTATTTTTTCAACACTTTTATTAATTCCATTGATTTGGACAATTCCTAGTATAAATCCGGTCAATAAAAAATCCCAAAATGGTAAATCATCTATAATTAAAAGTTATCAAAATCTTCTTGGCGCATCTAAAGCGAGAAAGACTTTTATGGCATATTTTATCTTTCAATTAGGAAACTTTTGCGCATTTTCGTTTTTAGGAACATGGTTATCTGATGATTATCATTTTAGCGTATCTCAAGTTGGAACAGCGATGCTAATATTAGGATTAGGAAATACTTTAGGGAGTTTATTAGGCGCTAAGGTTATACAAAAAGTTGGTCAATTCAAATCTCTTATTTATGGATTAATTATCTTAAGTATTTTTTATAGTATCTTAGCATTCTTACCAAATATTATTATGGTGGAAGTAACATTTTTATTAATGTTTTTAATTACAGGAATGATCTTCCCTCTATTAATGAGTCTTTTACAGTCCTTATCTTCTACAGCACGCGGAACCATCGCTTCCTTATCTAATGCTGTTATGTATAGTGGTACAACTGTTAGTGGATATGTTGGTGGAATGCTATATGCCTCATATGGCGGATTTGCTGCAATAGGTTTTTTTACATCCACCATGTTTTTATTATCCATGATACTCTTTATTACAAGTGGTGTGTTTAATAAACAGACTGATTCAAATTTAAAACAAAGAAAAAGAAAAGAAGAAGTATGTTGATATATATCAACATACTTCTTCTTTTCTTAAAGATAAATATCTTTGCCTTCCTTTTGGACATACATTAATGATCCCTGCCTCTCTTAGCACTTTAATATGTTGAGAGAGTGTTGACTTAGCAATTAGAATATTTTTCTTACTACAAGTCATCTCTTCAATTTGACTTAATTTACAAACAATGGATAACCTATTATGATCGCTTAAGGTATACAGTATTTGGTCTAAAGTAAAATCTGTCTTATTAGAGTGAATAGAGATATGCATTTAACCACCTCTATTTCATTAATAAAATTATTGTTCTACGTGTTGCTAAAAAGTCATATTTTTAGCCTTACAACCTCATCCCTTTATTTCTTATATACAAGTGTAGAAATGGGAGATAGATTTCAAAAAATGTTAAACCTGAGATAAAAATACGGTCGAATGAAATTTACAAAGAACACCTCGAAGGTACGTTCTGTACATCAAGCATTTGAAATGGTATCATAGCCCTATAGACAAACACAAACCTCAAAAACGCCTATGGGTTCATTGAAAAAATGGAGACCATATGGGGGATTGCACGAGCAAATTCACTTCATTCACAAAACGACATTTATCGTCAAGAACAATACGCTCTGAAAATATACGAAAAATCACCATAATCATTGTATCGTAGTACACAATGCTAGCAATGGTACACCGCAATCCTACACGTTACGATACGAGAAAGGGACAGTGCCTTTACCCCTCTCACGTTAGGGGGCTTACAGCTTTAACCATGAGAGTGTTGATTTCTGTAATACTTTATATATTTATTACAAACTTTAAATACTAAAACCAAAGATCTTATGCTTCTATTATTTAAACTATTTATTTCCTATAACAAACTTACTAATTACTTTGTTTATCTCGCTAAACAATTTTGAAAGAAATGTGGTGAATATCTTATGGAGACACTAAACATTATAAAAAATTGGAACACCCTTTCCCGAACATACATAACAATTAATAATGAGTTAGATGTACATCTTCAATCGAAATATAAATTATCTATAAATGAATTTAATGTACTTTGGCTACTATCAGAACAGCCTGAGAAAAAAATGCGTATCCAGTACATTGCTGATGCTGTTAGTCTTAGTCAAAGTGCAGTATCTAGACTTGTTTCTCGCTTAGAGCATAGCCTGGTTGAACGACACATTTGTGAGACTGATCAAAGAGGGGTATATATTAAATTAACTACATTAGGTCAGGAACAAATAGATGAAATAATAACATTTTACCAAAATACATTGCTTCAACTTTTAATTAAGTCCGATATTTCTCAAGAGATGACAGTACTACTCTCATCTCTAAATCCTTTGATGAAGCATTATCCTACTAAATAAAAAATACTTTATTCATTCTATTTTATTTCCTCATAATTACTTTCATATTTACCTTACTGTAATTACAAAATATATATAAATTCAAGCTTTTATATTACTATTATCTAAAATACAATATTAATAAACTTTAAAATAAAGAGCCAACTAGTTTATACTAGTTGGCTCTTCTTGAGTTTTTTACATTTTAACTGCTTCTAAAATACCTTCGATTTTCATAAGATCGTCCTTATTTAATTTAACATTACTTGCTGCCGTATTTTGGCGTACTTGTTCTGGTCTTTTGCCACCTGGAATTACTGCATCAACCCCTTCTTGAGCAAGTAACCATGAAAGTGCAAGATTTGAAAGACTCGTATCTTTTTCTAACGCAACCTCTTTCAATTTCTCAATTTTCAACAAATTCTCTTGATATATTTCTGGTTTAAAAAGACTTATATCATTTCGCCAATCTTCTCTATCTAGAACAAAATCTTTTGTATACTTTCCGCCTAAAATTCCAAATGCAAGTGGTCCATATGGAATATAAGAAATCTCATTTTGTATACAGTAAGGTAATAAATCTTTTTCCACAGATCGGTCTAACATGTTATATGGACATTGTACAGCTGAAATATCATTATCATAATTTGCCATTTTTAATTGTTCTAACGTAACATTAGAAACCCCAATTGCTCTAATCTTACCTTCTTCCTTTAAACGAGAAAGCTCTCCAATTGATTCAGAAAGTGGAACAGTTGGGTCTGGGAAATGAAGATAATATAGGTCAAGGTAATCTGTTTTTAAACGTTTTAAACTATCTTCGACCGCTTTTCTCATATACTCAGGCGAATTATTAATTCTTGTTGACCCATCATTTAACTTTTCAATCCCACCTTTAGTTGCAATAACCAATTCAGAACGTTTATGTCTAATAGTTTCTCCTAAAATCTCTTCAGAACGTCCAAAACCATAAGCATCCGCTGTATCAAAGAAGGTTACTCCTGCACTCATTGCTTCCTCAATCATTTTTTTCCCTTGCTCTTCATCAATATTTGTAAAAAGATTGTGTCCTCCAACTGCATTTGTTCCAAAACCGATTGCGGAAATTTTAATATTTGTTTTCTTTAATTGAGAAAAATTCATATAAAAAACCTCTTTTCCATTAATTTTTTAGGCATTTTTTAATTTTTTGTCTTCAATGATTTGACTTTGTTTTTTTTCTTTACCATCAAACAACCACCCTGCTAACACAAAGACAATACATAGCATAGTTAGAATCGCAGCCACTAGTGGAATAGCCTTTAAACCTAAACTAGTGTTAATTACCACTCCCCCCACAAAGGATCCTAAAGCAATTCCTAAATTAAATGCACTGATATTTAAAGAAGATGCAATATTAGGTGCTCCTTTTGCTTTAGCAATTATTCGCATTTGTAAACCTGGTACATGCCCAAATGAAGCAAATCCCCATAAAAATACAGTGACGACAGCCCAAACTTTATACTCACTAGTTACGTAGAAACTTCCCATAACAACTGTTAATAAAATAAGCATTCCAACAACAGTAGGCATAAGCTTCCTATCTGACAGTCTACCAGCTACTGTGTTCCCTATTGTTAATCCCACCCCATACAATAGGAGAATTGGTGTAATGGCACTAGGACTAAATTTTGTAATATCTGTCAGAATTGGCGCAATATAAGTAAATGCTGCAAAAACACCTACAAAACTAAGAATGGTCATTAATAAAGTCAGTTGAACTTGTGGCTTTTTAAGCACTCGAATTTCTTGACGAAAACTTGGAGCAGAAGTCACGGGAATTTGTGGAATAAATTTAGTGATAAATAGTATTGCAAAAACACCTAATACACTAATAATCCAAAAAGATGCTCTCCAACCTAGACTTTGACCAACAAAAGTACCTAAAGGAACCCCTATGATATTAGCAACAGATACTCCTGTAAAAATCATCGCAACAGCACTGGACTGTTTCTCTGGGGGAACTAACCTTGAAGCTACAACAGATCCTACCCCAAAAAATGTTCCATGAGCAAAAGCTGCTAAGATTCTAGAAACTAAAAGAAATTCATATGTTGGAGCGATGGCACATAATGTATTCCCTATTACAAACAACAACATAAGCAGCTGCAATAAAGTTTTACGCGACATTTTTCCTGTTAAAGCAGTAAGTAGTGGCGCTCCTATCGCTACCCCTATTGCATAACCAGTTACTAGTAAACCAGCAGAACTAATACTCACATCCAAGTCCCTTGCTACATCTGGAAGAATCCCCATAATAATGAATTCAGTAGTTCCAATTGCAAAAGTACTAATCATTAATGAGGTAAGTGCTAAACGTGTTTTTAAATTTGAGTCTAATGTACTCATATCATACCTACCCACCCATCTAATTTATTTGCATGCGCATGCAAATAAATTTATATCATTTTATCCACATAGTGTCAAACAAGTAAACTTTTGGATTATTATTATTGGTTTTAAATTTACGAGTATATGTAGTTCAATTCTAGATATTTCAAGAATCAAACTTTTTTTATACGAACCTTCCATCCGTTAGCGTATTTTAGGTAAATATTAAACTACATGCTATAATAATATTTCATACTCATAAAGTATATATCCTACTTTCCAGATAGAAAGGCCAAATCTTTTAAAAAGTTTGGATAAGATATATTTATACAGTCACTATTTTTAATTGTAGTATCACCTTCGGATAATAAGGCCGCAACACTTAGCATCATACCAATTCTATGATCCTTGTAACAATCAACATCTGTTCCTATTAAATTTGTCTTGCCATTTATAATCATTCCATCTTCAATTGCTGTAATATGAGCACCCATTTGCTTCAACTGTTTTACTACTGTATCAATTCGATTTGATTCTTTTACTTTAAGCTCTTCTGCATCCTTTATGATAGTTTTTCCTTTTGCCTGTGTAGCAGCTAAAGCGATAATAGGAATTTCATCAATTAATTTAGGGATTAAGTCACCGCTAATAGTTGTTCCGCTAAGTGAAGAAGCTGTTACAATGATATCACCATACGGCTCTTCTGCTTCCCTATAATTCATTATTTTTATATTAGCACCCATTTGTTTTAAAACATCAATAACGCCTGTTCTTGTTGGATTTAGTCCAACATTTTTTATAATAATTTTACTGTTAGGTATAATTGTAGCTGCTACTATTAAAAACGCAGCTGATGAAATATCACCCGGTACTATTATATTTGTACCTATAAGTTTTTGATTGCCTAAAAGAGAAATTCTAAGTCCATCTCTATTGATTTTTACACCAAATTTCTTTAACATTCTTTCCGTATGATCCCTAGATTGATAAGGTTCCACAACGGTGGTTCCTCCTGTTGCAAACAAACCAGCTAGTAGAATTGCAGATTTCACTTGTGCGCTCGCAACATTTAAACGATGTATTTGTCCTTTCAAGTCACCTCCTCTAATACTTAAAGGCGCATATCTTCCATGTACACGTCCATCAATATTTGTTCCCATTTGTTTTAATGGATGTACAACTCTATCCATAGGACGCTTACATATAGATTCATCACCTGTAAGAGATGTATAAAAATTAGTATGTGATAATACCCCCATCAATAATCTAATGGTAGTACCAGAATTACCAACATTTAAAATACAATTTGGTTCTGTTAATCCTGTAATTCCTTTTCCATTAATCTCTACAAAATCATTATGTTGTTTTATATCTACTCCAAGGTTTTTAAAACATTCGATAGTACTCAAACAATCATTTCCTGGAAGAAATCCTGCAATTGTTGTTTTGCCTAGAGCGATAGATCCTAAAATTATAGCTCTATGTGAGATAGATTTATCACCTGGAACTGTAATTTGACCTTTTAATCCTTTATTTACTTTCCTTAGATGTACTGTCATCTTTAAATCACTCCAACTATCTTTCAACAATTTGTGAACTAGCTTTCAATACAGTAGAGATAATACTTTCGTCTACATTCATCATCATCGGAGAGCCAACATTTTTTAAAATTACCATATGTATTTGATTACTTTTATTTTTTTTATCTTGTTTCATTCTCTCTATCAGCCTATTAGATGATAAGGAAGGACAAATACGTGTATTATAGCCAAGGTACGTCAGCCATTGTTCTAATTCATCTATATTAATATCGCTAATTTGCATTTCTCTACCAATCCTTAATGCAAAAACCATCCCAATAACTACTGCTTCCCCATGACTAATTTCTCCATACCCTTTTTCTGCTTCGATAGCATGACCTAGTGTATGCCCAAAGTTCAAGTAAGTTCGAATGTCATTTTCTTTTTCATCTTCTTTGATAATACTTGCTTTTATTTCAATACCTTTCCGAATGGCATATGCTAATGTGTCTTCCTTTAAATCATCTATTGAACACACATTATTCTTCAACCATTCATAAAATGAATCCTTACTAATAAGTGCGTGCTTAATTAATTCAGCAAAACCAGATTTTAATTCTTTTTTTGGTAAAGTGTATAAAAAATCAATATCATAAAGAACTGCATCTGGTTGATAAAAAGCACCAATCAAATTTTTTCCTAACGGATGATTAATTGCTACTTTCCCTCCTACAGCACTATCATGCGCTAACAATGTTGTCGGAACTTGAATCCAAGATATACCTCTCATATAAGATGCTGCAACAAATCCAGCTAAGTCCCCAACAACTCCACCTCCCAATGCAATGATGAGCGATTGACGATCGAGTTTTTGTTCCAAAGCGAATGTGAGACATTTATAAAACTCCATAAAATTCTTAGACTTTTCACCTTTTGGCATAACATATTTACAAATTGAAAAAGATTTGGATAATAAGCTTGTTAATTTCATACCATACATTACATCTACTTGTTGATCAGTTATTATCATAATTTTTGATACATTTGGTTTTACCTGTCTAATCACTAAAGGCAATTGCGGAATAATAGATTTACCTAAGAATAATGGATACATCTTAGAAGATGTTTGAATTTGAGTAAGATACATTAAAAATCTCGTGAGTATAAATATGCGTTCTTCATATTCTCAGCAATTAAATCCATACGATCTTGACCAAATTGCATTACAATTTCCTTGGCGATTTCCCATGCAACAACCGCTTCCGCTACTACACTTGCTGCAGGTACAGCGCAACTATCAGAACGCTCAATACTCGCTTCAAAGGATTCTTTTGAGTCTATATCAACACTTTGTAATGGTTTATATAAAGTTGGAATAGGCTTCATAACCCCTCTGATAATAATAGGCATTCCTGTTGTCATTCCACCTTCAAATCCACCCAAACGATTTGAGTTTCTTGTATATCCTATTCCTTGTTTCCAACTGATTTCATCATGAACTTGACTTCCCAAAAGACTAGCACATTCAAATCCAACTCCAAATTCTACGCCTTTAAATGCATTAATACTAAGAATTGCAGCTGCTATTTTTGCATCAAGTTTTCGATCATACTGTACATAGCTTCCTAAACCAATTGGCACCCCTTCAACAATTATTTCTACTATTCCACCAATCGAATCCCCATTTTTCTTTGCATCATCAATTGCTTCTATCATTTTTTGTTCAGCTTTTTTATCAAAGCATCTAACTGGTGAGGATTCTGTAATTGGCGCTAATTCATCGATTGTTATATTTTGAGGAATTTGAGCTTTAATCCCCCCAATTCCTACTACATGCCCATAAACTTTAATATTCAAATCAGATAAAATTTTTTTAGCAATTGCACCAGCTGCAACACGAACAGTGGTTTCTCTGGCCGATGATCTTTCTAATACATTTCTCATATCACGATGACCATATTTAATAGCACCATTTAAATCTGCATGACCTGGACGTGGTCGAGAAATTGTTCGCTTCATTTCAGCTTTTTCTATATTAGTAATGGGTTCGCTTCCCATAATCTTTTCCCAATGTCTCCAATCCTTATTTTTAACTACAAGAGTGATGGGAGACCCAATAGTATATCCTTGCCTTACACCACTTAAGATTTGAACTTGATCAGTTTCAATCTGCATTCTACGGCCACGCCCATATCCCTGTTGTCTACGAAATAAATCATGATTAATATCTTCTGCAGTTAAAAACAAACCAGAAGGAATACCTTCTATGATTGTTGTTAATTGTCGACCATGAGATTCACCAGCTGTCAAATATCTCATTAAAAACACCTATTTCTTTTTATAATTTATACTAATATCTTATTTTCAGTTTTAAGCGCATTAACAAAAGATTGAATATCATTCATAAATTCTCCAAATTGACTAAAATCCATTTGCTGCTTAGAATCTGATAATGCATTAGATGGATCTGGATGTACTTCAGCCATAATCCCATCTGCGCCTACTGCTATAGCAGCCTTTGCAACAGGGGAAAGCAGATCTCTTCTACCTGTTGAGTGAGTTATATCTACAACAACTGGTAAATGAGTTTCTTGTTTTAAAATCGGTACAGCTGTAATATCCAGTGTATTACGGGTAGCTCTTCCATAAGTTCTTATTCCACGTTCACATAGGATAACATTTTCATTTCCTTGAGATAAAATGTACTCTGCAGCATATTTAAACTCTTCAATAGTTGCACATAATCCTCGCTTTAATAAGACTGGTTTATTGATTCTTCCAACAGCTTTTAATAACTCAAAATTCTGCATATTGCGAGCGCCAACTTGAATAACATCTATATAATCTAATGCAGGTTCAAGATGTTCAACACTTAAGATTTCACTTATTACACCTAGATTAAATTCCATTCCCACAGTCTTTAATATTTTTAATCCTTCAAGCCCTAATCCTTGAAAATCATAAGGAGAAGTACGAGGTTTATATGCACCTCCACGCATAAGTGTTAATCCCTTATTTACCATATTTTCAGCTACTGCTCTTACTTGTTCATAACTTTCAACAGCACATGGCCCCATAATAAAGTGTGGACATCCATCACCAATTCTTTCTCCCTTAATATTCACGATTGTATTTTTCAATTTCGCATCACGTGAAACTAAAAGAGCATTCTTCTTACTCAACTTTTCATCTTCAATAGCTTTCAGCATAGATCTGCCCCTTTCTTACAAATTAATAAATTTATTTTTGCTATAATACATTGAATATCATATTGTTATAAATCCTCTATAATAAAATTATCATTTCTCACTTATTTTTGTCTTGAATCTATAGTTAAGGACAATATTTAAAATTATTAAGGTTTCTCACTTAAATGGATTATAAAAATCATTTAATAGAGACATGGAACTTACATAACTCCTTTAATTACAATGCAATTCAAACAACTTTATTGTTCGTGAACATCGTTAATTGTATAAACTTCTCTTAGCTTAATGAAATGTGGCGCTACCTGCATACCCATCAACTAAAAAAATAAACTTTCCATAAACGATAAATACAAAACTTAAGAAATCTATAAGTATATTCTGCTCTAATATCTAAATTCAAATAATTGTTTCTTTAAACTTATGCTGTTTGCTCCACCTCTGTTTGATTTTTATTCACCGCTTTTATCTTAAAGTTAATCCTTCTCCCCTATTTCTGATATTTTTTATAAAGAAAAACATAAAACATTTACTAGCCAAGGAGAAGGATTCTAGCATAGTAATTCTTTTAAACGAAATTATATAAATTTAATCTAAATTGATTTCTACACGATACTTATCATCCTCACCAAACAACATTTCGCCAAATTTAATTGCTGTATCTTTCTGCATACTCGGCAAAAGATGACTATATGTATCCAAGGTAATCCTAACATCAGCATGCCCCAACCGTTCCGATACAATTTTAGGATTTACTCCTTGTAGTAACAACAATGTCGCATGAGTATGCCTCATATCGTGAAATCGAATTTTAGGGATATCCGCTTTTTTAATGATAGATTTAAAGACTCTACGAATATTACTTTTATGAGTAGGTGTACCAAATTCTGTACATACTACTAAATCTAAATTCTTATAAGAACTATTTTCTTCTCTTTCGCCACTTATAAATAGCCAGTGCCTTTTTAAGGATATAGCCGTTTCTTCTGGTAAATCAATTGTTCGTGAACCTGATTTTGTTTTCGTATAAGGCAACAACTCTTTCCCATCACTACTAAGTGTTTGAGTAATACGCACACATCTGTTTTCAAAATCTACATCTTTCCAACGAAGTCCCAGTATTTCCCCTTGTCTCATTCCTGTTGTTAAAGCTAGTAAAAATGCTATATAGTATCTTCCACTCTTTTTAGCATACTTCAAGAACTGCCTTACCTCTTCTACATTCCATACTGTTATCTCTTTCTTTACTGCTTTTGGCCGATCTACAAGAGCAGCAGGATTACGAGCTATTAGTCCCCATCTTTCAGCTTTTTTCAATGAATCGTTGATTAACGTATGTACTTTTTGAATATTTTCATCCGACAAAGCTTTTTCTTTCGTTAGCTTGTTGTATAATCCTTGTATTATCATCGGACTAAGTTTCGTTAATTCCACATCCCCTATTGCTGGAATAATGTGTTTCTCAACAATCCATCTATACGTATTCAAAGTTTGCTTCTTAACCTTTGTCATTTTATCTTCTAAAAATCGCTCTAACAAATATTCTTTATAGAGAATTTTATTTGGCTGTATATATGTTCCCAATGTTAGTGATTGTTCTAACTCTAACATTGCTTTGTGCGCTTCTTGCTTTGTTTTAAATCCTCTCTTTTTAAATTGTCTTGGTTTACCGTCTTCTTTTTTTCCATGTGTTAAAATAAAATACCATTTCTTTGTATTTTGATCTTTCTTTACTGTTCTGCCTGCCATTATCTTCACTCTCCTAAATGTACAAGTAAAAAAGCAGCGACAATTTCATCGCTGCTTGAAAGGTTAATAACTATTTCCCATGTACTCTTCTATTTTCATGTTCACTTTAGAAAGCACATATTGTTGAATACACACCTTAGGAATTCGATACGACTTTCCAATTTTAAATGATTTAACTTTTCCTGATTGTAATAATTCGTATGCTTTATTTCGTCCAATGTCTAACATTTCCATTAAATCTTCTAAGTGTACAACATCATCATAATTCTCAAACACAGCCAATCACCTCTTTTCTTAACGTTCAAACTTATAATATATATCTAGAAAATGTATCTTTACTTAAATGTTTATGGAAAATCAAATGTGATTATCTCTCGTTATTTCATATTAAAAAGCTTTATCCAATGTATTTTTGGAAACATCTTTATTCCTTATTTCCTTTCTAAAATTACCCAAATGTATAACCGTAATGTCACCATTTGGATCATTTTTCTCTATAAATTTTCTTAGTTTCTTTGAATTCCCATAATATAACCACAATTTATTTTCGGTATGAACTGCTTTCAATTTAGCAATCGATTTTTTACGCAAACCTCCATCAATTGATATTGCCCATTCAATATGTCCCAACTCATTCATCCATATCACGTCAATATAACCACTTTTGTTCACAGCATAGTTTTCCAGTTTCATCCTTGCTCCTTCATATCCGAATTTTCTTCCTAACCCGATCACATAATTACATAACTTCCTATTCAATTCGTCACTGTTTTTCACATCTTTTAACAGTACATTTATTCGCTTAACTACCATATTTTTAATATATAAAACATCAATCGTATTCAATTTAATCACCTCGTCGTATTTTATGGCTTATTAAAAACAAAAAAAGAGATGTTTTTTCTACAAAGCGTAGCAACCATCTCTTTATCACTCTCATTATTGTGCAGCTTTCAAAGAATTTTTTTCTAGCCTTTGTAAGCCTTTATTCATCCACTATAATGTTACACTATTTGTTTTAATAATTTTGCCTGTTCCGTCCATCTCATATTCCCTCATTTTACAAGAAATTAAAACAGCGACTATTCCTCTCCGTTTATTAACCCAAAGATATTCATTTTGTTACTTATATTCTTCTATCTGAATTTTCACTTTAGCAAGAACATACTCTAGTAATTCGTATGCCTTGTTTCTTTCTATATCTAATATTTCTATCTACTCTTCAACAGTAACTACATCATCATAATTTTAAACCATATGTTACACCTACTCCCTTTCTTCAAATTCCAACGTTGTAATGTATAGCTGAAATATTTTAATTCACTATTACTCTATTGTTTATGGTTAATTATTTTTTATTATGTTGTATCCTTCTTCTTTATTTTGTTTTATATTTTATGTAACGAAATAAATGAAAATATGAACAAAATAATCGAAAAACTTCATATTTTCACATATTTTTTAATAAAAGGAGATAAATTTAATGAATCGAAATCAATTAAAACTTTTAAACCTTCCCATTTCCTTCAAAAAAACGCTTGCTGATAATGAATACGAAATAAGCGAAGAGGGTGATTTACTCGTTACTAAAAACGGAAAACAAAATAAAGTTTGCAATTTTTTACCGATTCTAACTCACATTGTTTGTAAAGAATCGAATGATTCTTACGAAGGATATAAGTATATTTTTGAAGGCGTTATAAAAGGAGAAGAAAGACTCCCGAGAATTGAGATTTTGACGAAAAACCTCAATAACAAAAAATGGATAGAAAATTGGAATCCCTTCTGTAAGATATATTCCAAAAAACAAGAAAATTTCGAGTTAATATTAGACCTTGTGTACCTTCTTTCAAAGCAAGCAAATAAATCAATAGAATTCGATTCAATTGGTTGGAACGTCTATAACAATAAATGGGTATACCTATATTCAAACGGATCGTATCCATCTACACTAGAAAATAAATTACAAACCCAGACATCGGTACAAGGATTTGATCTGTTAGCTAATCCGAATCTCTCCGAGGAAGAGGCATTCAAACACACTTTGGAAATGCTCGATCTATGTGACCATAAACTTACTTACTCACTTTTATGTTTCCTGTTAACCTCATTGCTTACGACACCTTTAACCCAGACTAAAGATCTAAGCACTAATTTTTCTCTGTGGATTTACGGTAGGTCTGGAACTGGGAAAACAAGTATAGCAGAGTTATTTTCTAAAGTATTCGATAAAACAAATATGTTACGTGTCGATGCATTTAAAAATACTATAAAAAAAGCTAGTTTAGCTTATAAAGATTGTGTGTTGATTTTGGATGATTTTGGTACATCTAAAAATAAAAATGACGAAAGCAATACGATGGCAAAGGTTGAAAGTATAATTCGCGCTCTAAGTGATAAATCCAATTCCTTAGATAGCGAAGTGGTTCCTAAGGGCATGGTATTATTTACTGGTGAAAAGTTTATAGATATGAACGAAAAGAATCATTCAACCGCAGCAAGACTCATACGCGTTAAAATGGACAATATTTTCAATTCCACTGAAAATAATTTTGAAAAAGAACGAGTAGAAAAATTTACAAAGTACAAAAATGGTCTTTACTTGCAAACAAGTATAAAGAATTACTTAAGATGGTTGGCAGCTAAGCTGAATAACAATTTATTAGACGATTATCATTACGATTTTGTTAAATTGAGAAGAGAATTAGATGTAACTGTACACGCTCGAGTAGTTGATAGTATCACTCACATGATTATAGCTTTTAATTTCTATATGACTTATGGAAAGGAGATGGGGTTTATTACACCAGAGCAATATATAGAACACTGTAACAAAGCTCGAGAAATACTAATGACAGTATTAATAGAACAAAAAAAGGTTGTTCTTCCTCCTCTTGTTGAGCAATTTATAGATGTGCTAAAAAAATTACTGATAGAAGAAAAGATTAAGGTTATTGACACAATGGATCCTATTTATGGAGCAAAATTAAATAACGATCGAAACATCTATGGTATATTGGACACGAATAAAAACAGTTTAAAGCTTCAATGGGCTTCAGTACTACAATTTATGGATGATTATTTACGCAGGCAGGAAAACTTCGTCCCTCTGTTCAATCATCAAAGTAAGACATTAGGAAAATTATTATCGTCACTTGGTTATATTAGGGTTCAAACATATCAAAATACTAACAATGTAACAAAACCATATCAAATAATTTCTGATAATAAGGAAGGCAAAGGTAGGGTAATCGATTTTTATGCAGATAAAATACCTGAAATTACGGATATTGTACAACAATTAAATCCAAAATTGGATTTAGACGCTTCTGCTTATGATACAGAAGTTTATGATAGACAAAATTATAAGAGAGGAAAAAGGAAAAAGGGACTCACCTTCATTCTCAATGGGGAAGAAATTAACTTTAAACGATGATCTTTACGTAACTGATTCTCCTTCCTATGAATATTTTTAAAATATCTAATGGAGAGTTGGTTCTAAAATAGGATGGCTATTTTCAAAACCAATGAGCTTAAGGAATATCCCAATCTTCAACCTAAACATGTACTCACGTATCCATCAACAATAAGTGGAAAAATAAAATCATTCTATGATAGAAACAGTCAAAAACACTATTTACTTTTTTAATTGTTCTATAACATTACTTTGACTTAAATAATATACCCCCTCCGCTAAGCATGTCTGTACGATACGACATACCGCGATTATTGGGGTTTGAGTGAGGTATTGTTATATGATTGATATGATGTATATAAGTTATAAACTGACGAAATCCGAGTATAATAACATCTTTAAACAATTGCAAGCTTATTTAAAAAAGTATAAAACTTCTCACCAACTTCGCAAGGATTCTGTGGATAAGGGTGCTTACATTTCTAACGCACTATCCAGATATGGATTTCAGGAAATCCGACTAAGGAGTAATAAGTGGGGATACAGATCTATTGAAATTAGATTACGCCCTCAATTATTGATCGACCCCAATGGTTATTATAGAGTGACAAAATTATCAGAATTTAAAACCGTTCAAACTCATTTTAATTATGTGCTTAAAGATATATTATCATTACACGTTCCCGATTTCTTTGAATGGAAAGCGAAGAGAATTGAAGCAGCACTAGATTTGAATGTTGATGAAAATTTAATACCTAAATATTTGTTCTTATTCAAAAAGGGAAATATACCTGACTATTTTCTTGACAATAAACAAAATCAAAAATATTGGAATTCTAAAACTAATGTGTACTTGATGTCTGCGCGTAAAACAGTCAACTGGTATAACAGATATGAGACTCTACTACTTAAAGAAGCGCAAAAAAATAAGAACTTTTTAGATTTTTCAGAGACTAAGGGGATTTTACGCTTCGAGACCCAAGTCAGAGACAGCGATGAATTTGTCATTGATGTATTGAATCAGCAACGTTGCAAAAAGGAAATTATGAAGTTTTATAAGCACATTGTGGGAAAAGGTGACTATTACACATTGGAGAATGCTATAGAACTAGTAAATCAAAAGGTAGACACTGGACATATGCAAATGTCATTAAAAATGATATTGAGATTGATTGATAAATGCGGCAGTATTGTTATGGCAAAGAATAGCTATATACAAGGAAAGGATATTCATAAGGCAGCAGATACGTTTAGTAAACGAATTAATCTATTAAGAAATCTAGGAATAAATCCAGTTACATTACCGTCAGATTGGGAGATTTCCTATCTCGAAAACTTACATGATAAAATTGAGGAGAGATTAGATGAAGAAGAAACATCTTGTATTTCACTCTAATCACTCCTCTCTAATAAAAGACGATATCATTCATGAAGGAAATAAAAATCACTAGAAAAACAATCGTTATTTTAGTTCTTTCTAAATGCTCATTTTTTACTCTTTCGTGCTGTTATCGTCTACTTTTCCATTATTATATTTTTCATGTTTTCAAAATAAAGTCTAATGTTAGAATTAGTTTTTCACTCGTAATTACAGAAAACACATTTATAACATGTCTATTCACTTATCTTTCGTACCAATTATGTGTAGAATAATTTTTAACACTTCAATTGCAACCTCACTTGGTTTAGAACACATCCTGTTCACCTCCACTTTTAATGTTGTATCTTATTAATAATCTGATGGTAAAAGCATAGTTGCATATTTCCCATTATCTATCACCCATACTTTACAAGTAACCACCTCCTTAGAATCTAACTTAAATTTGTACTCTAATTGCACTGGCGGATACTTCTGTGTATTACAGACAAGTTGATGTTCATGATCTGATCGCAACTCAAATACTTGCAAGTAGTCCAGTCGATCACCAGCAGCTTTTCGACAATCAATAATAAGCCATAAAAATTGTTGTAATTCTAGTGGAATTATATTCTGTACGGCTGTTGTAACATAACGCCTCTGATTTACATCAAACATATATATCCTTCCTTCTTTTTTAATAACATAAGCAAGTTATATTTCTTCTTACATATGCCCTTTTTCTTTCAGTGAAATAAAACTCTCCTCACAAACAATAAGGTGATCTAACACATCTATACCTACAACTTTTCCAGCTTCAGCAAGCCGTTTTGTTACTTCAAGATCTTCTCTGCTTGGAGTGGGATCATTACTAGGATGATTATGCGCAACAATAATTGAAGCTGCATTTGAAATAATTGCTGGCTTCAGCACCTCCCTTGGATGTACGATACTAGAATTTAAACTACCAATATGACAAATATTGATAGCAGTGGGCTGATTTTTAGTATCAAGGCAAAGTACAATAAAATACTCTCGATCAGCCCCCTCTAAAAATTGCTTAAACAAAGAACTTGCATCTTGTGGAGATTTAATTCTTCTTTCTTTATAAAGAAGACTACTTTCTTTGACCATTTTTAGTGTGACGATGTCCACTCGTTTTGCTGGTTGATTCATACCAACAGACGATTCTAATACTCCTTGCTTTCCTGCTCTACTCTCACGATATACCATTTTTTATTCCTCCAGTCATAAGAAAAAGGGCTGCTCTTCATCTGAAAAGCAACCCTTTTTCTATTAATTCATATAAATAATATATATTTATTAAATTGGAGTTTACCGTATACTTGTTATCTTCTCTGTAATCCTTACAATGGGTTTCAAGGAGGAAGTGTCCGCATGACAAATAAGAAATTTAATGAAGAGTTAAAAAAAATGGTTGTTGAATTATATCATTCAGGACAACCTGTCAAACAATTAAGCAGCGAGTATGGCGTATCAGAAGTAACCGTTTATACATGGATTAAAATATATTCTCCCATCACATCAGTTGATGAAGATGAAATAACACTAGAAGATCTAAAACGAATGAAAAAAAGAAATGCTTCGTCTAAAAGAAGAAAATGAAATTTTTAAAAGGGCTATGGCCATATTCGCGAGAAAATAAAAGATACAAAATTACATCAATTTATTGATTGTCAAAAAGAAACGCACTCTGTTCATATGATGTGCCAAACTCTTGGGATAGTGAGAAGTTCTTACTATCAATCTCAGCACAAAACAGAGTCAAAGTGTAGTCGTGAAAATAAAGAATTAACCCAAAAAATTAAACAAATTCATCAAGATAGCGAAAAGCGTTACGGTGCACCTAAGATTCATCAAACACTATTAGAACAAGGTGTACAAGTCAGTATAAAGCGTGTACAACGGCTCATGAAAAAAGAAAGTATTCGTTCCATTATCTTGGAAAAATACAAACCACATTCATCAAAATCAACTGTAGAAGAACGGACAAATCTATTAGAACAGGACTTCTCTACAACAACAATAAATGAAAAATGAGTAGCGGATATTACCTATATTCACACGCAAAAAGATGGTTGGTGTTACCTTGCATCTGTGATGGATTTGTATTCAAAAAAAATTGTTGGATATTCATTTTCACGAAATATGACAACAAATCTCGTGGTAAAAGCGTTAGAAAACGCTTACTATACACAGAAACCATCAGAAGGCTTCATTCTACATACTGACTTAGGAACTCAATATACAAGTCAGGAATTTCAAACCTTACTCGCGAGTTATAAAATCAAACCTTCTTTCAGTAAGAAAGGTTGTCCGTATGATAACGCTTGTATCGAGTCATTTCATGCCATTTTAAAGAAAGAAGAAGTATATCGTACAAAATATGTCACATTTGAACAAGCAAACTTAGCATTATTTCAATACATCGAGGGATGATATAACCACAAGAGGATTCATAGTAGCATTGGTTATAAAACTCCCCAATCAATAGAAGATTTAACTAAAAAAGTAGCTTAGATTTAACTTTTTTGTGTCCAAAATATTGACTCAAATCCAGGTTTTAGATATGCCATTATTAGATACAACAAAATATAAAGATAGTTTAGGCAGCTTAATTACAGATCTAGTTTTACAAATATTGTCCTGGCTTGCAGAAGAAGAACGCTTAAAGATAAAAACTCGACAAAAGCAAGGAATTGAATTAGCAAGAAAAGAAGGTAGACTCTTAGGAAGAAAGCCAAAAGAGATTCCAGAAGAATTTTATGAAGCGTACGTTTATGGAGAGTTGATAATATTACAGCAATACAAGCAATGAAAATGTGTAATATGAAAAAGACCCGTTTTTATCGAGTAGGTAAGGACTATGAAGCAACTTTTTCAAAAGCAAGAGAAAATAAAATACATTGATATAAACAATAAAAAACCACTCAAACGATTGCTGTCGTTAAAAGTGGCTGCAATATATAGCATAACATAATTGTGTTTAGATCTAATCTAATAATGAAAAGTTCATTTCATCAATTAGCTCCACTAAGGTAATGCCCGAGATATCAGAGTATGACTTAATCTGCGCCCACATATCCCAAAGATTATACTGTGCAAATTCGGCAACAGGTATTCCGTAGTCATCTTCATATGGTTCTGTAATTAAGTCATATTTAATTAAAGTCCGTGCATGCTCGGCTATGCGGTTATGGCTGAGCCCCGTTACTTGCGACATTTCTACTAAATTGATTACCGAGCCCTCTGCCCTTTTAACCATTATGCCAAAAAGTGATCGAGTATCTGGTGATAAAACTCTTAATATATCAATTAACTTATTGAATAGAGGTACAACTTCCAAAAGATCTTCTATGCTGTTTCCCCAGTCTAAAACTTGGTTCATATTCACTAATGAAGTGCAATATTCATATTCTTGTTGTTCGGTTTTATCAGCAATTGAGCTTAATAACTTATCTGCTACATCACCATATCTTTGTTCATGCGCTTTTTTTATTGCTTTTATACGTTCTACTGGGAATTTTTCTACATCATTTGTTTCAAGATGATGCTCATGGCATAATAGTATTAAATTGCTAAAGGTTCTCCGGTCTTCATTAGTTTGATTGGAATTAAACCTTTCTCCGCCTTCCATAGCTGCTTCTATATGGCATATCTCTCCAATCAGTAATCCCTTATCGTTTAAGATTGACCGATGACAATCAGGAAAAGCGCATTGGTTACCAGATTTTAAATATAATTCTCTCAAAACTTCTTTTTTAGGTGTTAATCTTTTAACTTCTTCCATTTAATCTACTCCCTTTTATAATTTATGTATTCCGTAATTTGTTCTAAGTGCAATTATAATTCATACCAATATTTTCTAATATGAGTATGTGATCAAATATAGTCAAAGTCAAATTATTTACTTTTCATTTTAAAATAGAACATCGCATATACATAATGTACCTGCGGTGTTCTATGTATAGGTAAGTATTTTCCTATCTTTTAATGCTTTCTGCGGTACAACCACTTCCAGATGAGAGGGTAATTGTTTATTTGAAATAAAGTTGTACCGTTTCATTCCTTTTCAATTAAAGAATTTAAATGATTTTTAAATAAAATACGGGTTTGCGAGGTATTTCTGATCAAACTTTATTTTAAAGCTACATAAAGGTAGCGGTAAAGGTGACGTCCGATTATCTTCATTAGTGCAATAAAAAAATGAAAAACTCTATTTTTATTAGAGCTTTTCATTCATCATCTTTAATTCACTTTAAACTTAGGATAACATTTAAAATTGAACTTTTTAATCATCTATTCTAGACTGTGCTCTCATATTTCTAATAGCTTTAACTAATTCTCTTTGTTCAGGCTCAACCTCATTCCATTTTTTCCAAAAATCAACTGTATTACTTTCTGGTTTCAATTTAGGTTCATGTAATTTAATTCTATTCGGCAACAAAATTGCATCTCCTAAAATAAGAGCTTCTCCAACATCTAATATAGGTAAACAATCAGTCACACCTTTTAGAGAATCCGGCACTAAGTTTTTAACGACACCCTGATCTCGATCATTTGTTAAGCGTAACACAATAAAATTATTACATTGACTCAATATTGTTCTACTTACATCTGATGGCCTTTGACTTACAACAAATAAAGAAACTCCATATTTACGCCCCTCTTTTGCAATTCTCTCAAAGTTATAAAGAGCTTGTTTTTGAACTGAATCAGCATCATCTTTTACCGGTAAATATAGATGCGCCTCATCGCAAAGTAAAGTAAAAGGAGTCCTTTTATTATTTTTCATCCAAAATTGAACATCATATAATATTCTCGCTAATGTACCTGTAACAATGGGCAAGATATCAGACGGAACTTCAGAGAAATCAATAATCTTTATTCCTTTACTATCCTTGTTCATACAGAGTAATTTTGAAATAAAGGTATTTAACCAATCATAGGTATTACATTCTTCTTTAGGATTATATAAAAATGCATATCTTTTATCTTCAACCTTAGTCTCTAATCTTGAAATAAAACGTGTAAGCTTTCCGTTCCAATCTCCTTTTACTTCCCTGTTATTGGCACCTAGTTTCATACCTATATCATCTTCCTTAAGCAATGCTATTAATTCGATTATCGAATAAGGGATAGGCGAATCTACTGTAAATGATTTTTTTACATTTTCATCATCTTCTTTTTCTATACTAGCTAATTTTAAAGTTTTTAAATGAGCCGTAAATCTGGAAGATTGATTTGGAGCATTGCTGTCACTTCTATCCAAGATAGTTGATAGTATCTCTTCACGGTTTAACAACCAAAACGGTAAATATATTAAATTGGGATCTTCGCTATCTAAGTCACCAGCACCAGCTATTTTAAATCCTTCTGCAATTTTACTTTCTTTCCTTGTTAACGAAGAATACTCTCCATGCATATCAAAAACAATTATATTAGGATATTTTAATTCACTTGCTTTCTCAAGAATTGTTGCTACACACCAACTTTTCCCTGAACCTGTACTTCCAAGAATACTGGCATGTCTCTGAAAAAGCTTATCACCATCTAGTATTGCTAGAGAATTTGTATCGTTTGCAAAATTTCCAACTATAAGTTTCTGACTTTGTTCAACTTCTTTATCTAAAATATTCATAAAACGTTGCAAATTATCACCATTCACTAAATAACATTCACCGTCAACATTTGGAAAAAGGTTTACCCCCCTCTTGAAAACATTACGTTTGGTGCCATCCACACTTTTGAATGTTCCGATCAGAGTAGCTCTAATTAAATCATTTGTGCTTGTTTCCATATCCTCCTCTTCTATTTCATCCATAACTATCATTTCAAGCTGAGAACGTGTAACCTTCTCTATTAGGCATATCAATAATTCATGTTCAAAATTACCTTTTACAGCCATTATGTGGCCGATGCTTAATTTGGTCATAATTTCAGGGTTATCCACATTAACAATAATGTTAGATGTGTCAACACTAATAATCTTTCCTACCTTATTTTCAGTTGTTAAATTCAAAATTGTAGTTTCCATATTAAAACACCGCCTCATTTAATTTTTCAATATCCCACAAGTGAACTCCGTTTATTCGGTAAATATTGTTTTTATAAAGAATTTCAGTTCCTGAAATTTCTTCACTTTTAAAGTATGAAAGAGCGATTATATTTCCTTTACCTTCAATAATTTTTTTTGTATTGTCACTCAAACTTCTTGTCAATACTAGAGTTGGAATACCATTCAAAATCCGTTGTTTTAAATGTGTTTCTAAATGTTCATCATTGAAACCATATCCAATAATAATAAATTTTGAAGCTGTATCAATAGCTGAATTTGCTTTTGCCCTATGGATATCAAAAGGAGTATCATACCCATTTCTATATTTATTTGCGCCTGGCGTTATGATTAGCCTTTCAATATTTAAATCAAAGGCTGAGTTAATAGGTTTACCGTTAGACCAATACCAATTTAGACATCCATGTGGCTTGTATATTAAAACTTTTTTAGTAAAAACTTTTCTCACTATTTTCCCGTTTCTTTCTATTCTTTCGCAAAAACTCATCTGGCTCTTTTTCTCATTTAATTCTGAGATGTTTTTTCCGTAAAATAAATTATCCACTGGTATACCTTCAACTTCACATGCAATCTCTATTAATCTATCGTAATTAGTGCATATTACAACCAATCCAGTTTCCGGTATTCTAAACCTTTTGATAAAGCTCGAAAAACGCAATCTTTTCTCACCAATAATCGTCTTATGTATCACTTGACGTTCCTCTTCTTTTATATAATTTGTGGTGATTTTACGTATCGCTACTTCTATATCTTCGTTAGGCGGATATTTTAACAGTGTTGCCTCCAAATTTGCATCGTCTTTAATCAGACCCTCGTTATTTAGTAAATCATTTTTTATATTATCCCATTTCTTCTGGCTGTTTTCTTGAAGTTCTTCTGGTACCTTTTTTATTAGCTCGGCGGCTAACCCCCACATTCCAGGCAATCCTTCTGCGCATGAAAGTCCAGATCCTACAACTAAGACTGTATTACTGCTAAAAAAAGATTGTACTTCTCTATAAAATTGGTCTTTTAAACTATCATCCATTAGTCCAACCTCTCCTATTTAAAAAACTTAAATATTTTGACGATTTGTAAATATTATACATTAATGTTTACTCTTATAAAAAAGTTTGATCAAAACCCATTTAGAATTCTTTGATTGTAGAGATAAAGCATCGCAACTTCATTAAAAACTTCGCATCTTTCTTACAAACATCATAACTTTACTTTAAGACCACATACGCCTATATCTAAGATAACTGAGCAACCTTAGATACAGGCTATTTTTTCAAAAACTCCTTCTCGACCTAACTCCTTTGTTAGTGTAATTAAAGGTATTATTTTTAAAACCAATATGTAAATTCACAAAATCATTTTGTTGAATTTAGAAAGTGCAATTGTTTGAATATTCATCTGTTCCGCCTTTTCTAAAAGTACATAGTCACCTTCATCAGCATAAATAATTAAATCAACCTTGTATCCATTCGAGCCTTTGTTTATTCCCCTAACCTCCATATAATTCAGAAGAACTCTCTCTACTTGAGATTGAATCCTAGTTGGCATACATGCAATATTAACAATTTTATCTTTAAATTCTTCTCGTTTCTGGAATGACGTATTTGAACCTTCAATGGAACTATTTTGAATTGGAATTTGATTTCTTTCAATCGAAACATTATTTAAGTTAATGTCCTCTGAGACAGCATCAAGGAACCATACATCCGTCCGAACTTCAATATCTAACTCTCTTGCTTTATCCAATTTACTTCCAGGACCTTCACCACAAATCAAATAATCCGTTTTTGAAGATACGCTTCCAGTTACTTTTGCCCCACACTTTGATGCAATCTCCTTCATAAGGGTTCTAGGAAATGGGCTCGCTCCTGTGAAAACAATTGTCTTCCCTTGAAAAATAGTGCTTTCTCCTTCTATTCTTGCAATGGATTCAACGAAATGATTTAACTGTTTCGGTTTCACTTTATACAGAGGTATCCAAGTAGTAGGAGTTGCTCGTTTAATAACTTCAAAAAGTGCTTTTACATCATCTAAGGCAATATGATTCAGTGGTTGATCTAATTCATAAAATGATACTAAGTACCCTAAAGAATAAGAGAATAAATTAGGATTAGCGTATTTAATAGCTCGAATTGAATCATAACATTCATACTCATCCTCTAACCATCCGTAATAAACCAAAAATTTTCTATCAAAAGATACGTTATGGGCAACAATTGGATAATCATATTGAGCCAATACACTCTTGAAGGACTCTTTTTTTGTGTAATCTTCAGAAATATCAGCATACCCTTCGCCCATACCCAAATGAATAGAAGACGGGTCTTCTATTTCAGCCAGATGCACTTCCTTAACAATTTCACCATTCTCCACAACAAGTAAAGCAACTTCCAGAATTCCTGAATCTACATCAAATCCTCCTGTTTCGATATCAACTAAAATCATATTTTCCATGATTCAACCCCCATAATTAAAAATCTATACTTGCTCCAAATTCTTCTCTTAAATAGGTTGTAACAAATTCTTTACTTTCGAAAACTTGAGGCATTTTTTCGCTTAAAAAGTGATAATGTTTGCTATATATACTTTTTCTGATAGTAAATGTCACGGAAGTGCTTTTCCCATCTTTGTTATCATATTTAATTGTGCCTTTATACACTGGAATATATTGATATTTCCCTATCTCTTTTCCATCCTTCATAACAATAATCAGAGCGTTATTTTTAATATTATTAAAATCCAGTTTATGAGAATCATATAGTCCAATAAAACTCCAGTTTTTTTTGTTATTATTAAAAAAAGACATTAACATCTTTTCGTTATTAAAACCCATTACATAAACTTTATCCCTATCAATAGTTAAAATACCACTTTCCAATTCATTAATTCTTTCCTGCAACATAATAGTTCCCCCTTTACAGATATATGTACATTCGATACTAAAATTTAAAATTGTAAAGTTAATATAATTTTCATCTTTAAAAAATTCTATAACTATCTAACGAATATAGTGTTCAAAGAAAAATCTTTATATGAGGATTTTGTTATATAGAATTAAAAAACTGACTTAAAAGTTCCTATTACTAATATTTCCGGACCATATCTGAAAAACTATTAATTTAAGAATGAGTCCTGCTTAGCCATTTTCTTCTTTCTACTACAATGTATTCTCCCATGTTTTTATTATAAAACTAGCTTACTATTTTTTCCTTTTAATTATACCAAATTAATACTTTATTTAGGAGTTTTCGACAAAAAAGACTTCTTCTCAAGATATATATAACCTATATATTCTTTTGGTGCCTCAAGAATGGAATTCAACCTCCGCTATCATTAATTAGGATGTATTACACGTTCTTATAAAGTGGTTTAACTTCCTTTATATAGGCTATTCTTATTGTAAGATATACAACAGTGGTATCTAACAATGCAGTATCTACACTTTAATACAAAACTCATTTTGCCCTTATAATGATTCATTAAAAACTGGTCAAGATTCTGGTCAAGAAATTTCATTTTTCTACGTTACAGGATTTGCACAAGAAAATATAGAATACCTTGTAAACCCTTGATACTACTAACTTTACGCTCGATATTATCGAAACGTAAAATATACGTTTCTTATCTTGACAGGGTGGAGGTCGCTGGTTCGAACCCCGTCGGGATCATAAGTACAAAAACCGTGTCAAATTAAGGTTTGATACGGTTTTTATTTGCTTGCTTTCGCACTGTACAGAGCCAGTGGTCACATCCCCTACAAAATCTCTTCTATTTTGTTAACTGCAGCTTCTTGCATTGTTGGCAATACATGTGAGTAAGTGTCTAATGTGATTTTGATGTTACTATGTCCTAACCTCTCAGAAATCACCTTCACATTCACACCTTTAGCTAGTAGTGGAGTTGCATGCGGATGACGTAAATCATGAAACCTAATCTTTGGCACAGCTGCTTTCTGAATCAAAGCGTTTAAACTTCTTCTAACAGTAGCAGGATTAATTGGTGTTCCAGAAGGAGTACACACCACCAAGTCATTGTCTTGGTATTCCTACCTTGACTCAGCTTCTCTTTCAATACGACTACTCTATGTTTCTTTAGCTTTGCTATTGTTGATGCAGGTAGTAGTATCTTTCTTAAACTTGCTTTCGTCTTTCCTCCAAGCAAAAACGTCTTCCCGTCATGACTTAACGTTTGGATAATAGTCAAATCCCTTTTCTAAATCAACATCTTTCCACCGCAAGCCTAACCGCATTCCAGTCACAAGACCCATATAAAAGACAATAGAATATCTACTATCCTGTGCAGCTTTCAAAAACAACTGTACTTCCTGCTCGTTCCAAACCGTTAATTCTTCCTTATCAGCTTTAGGCAATTTAGTCTTAGCTGCAACATTTTTAGGAATTAGCTCTAAATCTATTAAGTTATGACACTTAAAGCGAAAAAAAGACCATCTATTGACAGTCCTGTTCTTGAGTAATTGAGTTTAGTTTCATTTTTTATTCTTTTTTATTGCTGTTCTGATACCTAATGCAACACATACAATTCCTATTATTTTCATTAGGGTGTTGCCTATGTCTCCAAGACTATTAACTGTTAAACTAATCAAAAAGCTTCCCAATAGAAAAAGAAATATACCAAATAATGTTTTCAATAAATTTAACACCTAAATTCTTTATAATATTTTCTAAATTTTACCATTCTCTTTAAGGATTGGATATTTTTATCTATTATCCTTCTTGTGCTAAACAGTTCCGTAGCACTTAGGTTATGACACCTTTTTTATGGAAACTATAAATCAAAACTCAACACATATGCGTGAGGCATGAGAGTAGCACAGGGTACGAGGATCTATATATTGGCTGGTCTAGTACTTACAAAATATACAGCATATTTTGTAAATATTTTATGGAAAAATTACCCACATTCGATATACTATTAAGTACGAAGGGGGTTTTTTGAAACTAGAAGAATTACCTTATTATAAAACTCATGAAACAAGCTAGTTTTATAAGGAAGTCATTATCTATATTGAATTGGAGGAATTAAAACGTATATGGAACAAAAGATACTTAAATTACTTAACGAAATATATCCAGTGAATGTTATTAAAGTCGAACCCGTAACAAATGAAATGTTTCGGTGTACTGCAGAACAAGGTAACTTCTTCGCTAGAATAACGAACTATAAAACATATGATGAACAGTTAGAAGAGGTTAAATATACAAACTTTTTATATAATGAAGGATTTGGTGTCCCGCCTGCCATTTCTTCTTTAAACGGTAATTTAGTAGAAAGGATAACACTTGATAAGAACGTTTTAACTGTTTTATATAATGCAGCTTCTGGTGTACACTTACCAAGAAGTCAATGGAACGCCGATGTATTAAAAGAATTAGGTCGGCAAATTGGTAGATTACATCGTTTATCAAAGAAATTTGAAAGTATAACGCCGACTAAATATATCAACGATTGGCATGATAACGAGGAATATGATTTTTATAAATATATCCCTAAAGAAGAAAGCACTATTAGAGAAATTGCACATAATGTTTTATCTACAATTAAAAATTTGCCAAAATGTCATTCAACATATGGTTTACTACACGGGGATTTATGGCTAGAAAACATATTAGTAGATAGTGATTCGAAATTGACAATGGTTGATTTTCAAGATTGTGAAAAACATTATTATATATTTGATTTAGCTGTTCCAATATATAGTGCGTTGGAATATTCGTTTGTAGGGAACGGCAACATAGTTGACTATGGGCGTTCTATTACGAAAGCAATAATCGACGGATATCAAGAGGAAAATGATATATCTCCAGAGATGTTAGAGAAACTTTCTCTATTTATTAAATTAAAGGAAATATTCGAATATAACTTAATGCATATGTACTGGAATAAGGAGAGGTTAACTGAAGAACAAATACGAATAATGAACCACTTTAGAATAAGGATTGAACACAATTACTCTATTCTGAATATTTAACCATTTAAGGAGATTAAAATGAAAAAGCATGTTTTATATCTATCCATGTCGCTCACTATTGTATTTATGTCTGCTTGTTCACATGATACACAATCTAATGAAGCAAACGATGCACGATATGATAAATTAAATGATGTACAATCTATTAAGGATGTTACTATTAAAATTCCAGAAAATATATTCGACTCTCAAAAAAAGAATGAAAATATTAATGAAGATGAAATGAAACAAAGTATAAAAAATTATTTAGATTATAGTTGGGAGTTATCTGAAAATATCGTTCCACTTTCTTCAACAATTTCTGATGAGAATGCTACTGAATCCGATCGAGAAAAATTACAAAAACTAATGGATCTAGCGAAAAAAAATGATACAAATTTCCATGATTTTATTAGTAATAATAATATACCTGATGATTATCAAAAACCTTCAAAGGAAATCTATGAATATGTTTCATCTACTACGGCACTTTTATTAGAGATGCAACAGGAAATAGACAAACTCTCGCAAAATGGTAACTTGTTAAAGACAGATTTTTCTTTTACAAAGCGCTTTACTAAAGTTAATGGAAGGAAGCAAAAAGAAATCGAAAAGTTTTTGAACGAAAAAAATATTAAAACTACATATTTCAATCAACAATAATATATCCCCTTCAAAGTGGTCACTAAAAAAAGACTACTTTGAAGGGGATTTTTTGTGGAATGACTATTAAGCGAAATTTTAATCAGTGCCCCTCACTCATTCCATACAATTAACTTTTCTTTATCATCTCTTAGCTAATCCTCCACATTATTGTGAATAGGTAGAGAACACAAAGTGCAGAATGTTATTTCTCCTAATCCTGTATTACCTATACCTCTCTACGAACAACTTTAACTCTCCCATTCAAAAACATTAGTTTCGACAAGTTTCAAATTGCTTATTTTAGAATGTAACTTGATAAAAGTCGAATCGCAAAGGTTTTTCCATTATTTTGTAGAATATTATAAAAATTGTCTATTAAACCCATTTAACATAGAAAGGAAGTATTATATGAACCAATCTATTCAGCTCAAAAACGTTCAAAAACAATTTACAGGAGATGGCATTATAACGCCGGTATTACATCATTTAAACTTAACCATTGAAAAAAAGAAGTTTACTTCCATTGTTGGACCTTCAGGATCAGGGAAATCTACTTTATTAAGTTTAATTGGCACATTAGATCAACCAACAGCGGGGGAGATTTTGTATGGAGATCAAGACATTACAAAAATGAATGCGAAACAACTTGCTAATTTTCGTTTTGAGGAGATCGGTTTTATTTTCCAACAATTTTATTTGCTGCCGACGTTAACTGCGCTTGAAAATGTAATGGCTCCTTTGTTTTCACGAAGTGTTTCGTTTGCTAAGAAGGAACGTGCTATTCAATTGTTAGAACAAGTGGGCTTAGCTAATAAATTACATGCCTTACCGTCCCAATTATCTGGAGGACAACAACAGCGTGTTGCGATTGCTCGGGCATTAGTGAACGAACCGAGTTGGATTCTAGCTGATGAACCGACAGGAAATTTGGATACAGAGAACGGCAAAATTGTTTTCGAGTTGATCCAGCAGCTAAATAAAGTAAAAGGCTGTAGTGTATTATTTGTCACGCATGACTTAAGCTTAGCTGCGGAGGCGGATCGGGTGATTGAAATGAAAGATGGTTATATCATCCGTGACAGTCAGGGGGAAGTGCCGTGCTTCGCTTAATATGGAATAACTGGAAACGACAAAAAGAGCGCTTTCTTCTCTTGTTAATTGGTGTGCTTTTAATGAGTTCTGGATTGAATTATTTATTAGGGTTAACAGAGACGAATCAAGGAACAGTTGAAGAAACCTTAGGAAAAAAATGGTCGAGTGCGTATGATATTGTAGTACGTCCAGCTGGAACAAAGAACGACGTTCAAAATTTATTAGAACCAAACTATTTAAACGGAATTGCGGGCGGGATTACGCAGGCACAATATGAAACGATTCAAAAGATGCAAGAAATTGATGTGGCAGCTCCTATCGCGGTAATGGGTTATGGGTATATCGGAGCTGTGTGGGAAAATGAAAGTAATGAACCTAAGTTAGAACCAGGGATATATCGTGTCCGTACGAAGACGGCTCAAAATAATGGTTTACAACAAACTGTTATGAATGAATCGACGGACTATTGTATTCAAGGAAAAGAAACAACAGAGGTACAATTTACATGTGATAAGGTATATGATCGTGGAAAAGGATTCTCTGATCCGATGTTAATTGTCGGAATAGATCCTGAACAAGAAGCGAAACTTGTTGGCTTAGATAAAGTAACAGCTTCTCTACCTCAAAGTCGCTATTTTGATAAAGAAGATGCGCCAAAATTGTTAAGACGAACTGAAATGCAAGATCACATCGAGATTCCTATCATCGTAAACAAAGATAGCTTTAGCAATAATAAACAAACAACGACATTGGAAAAGTTGTCTCTTCCGTTTGAAACGAAAGAACAGCAACAAAAAACAATCGAACAAATAAAATCTGCCAAAGACAGAAAAGAAGATGATTCCTCTTTAGCACAAGCCAAAGGGAAACAAATTGAAGAAACCTCGACAACAAGTAAAGAAGTAGAAGAAGTATATTACAGTTCTATATTTGGAGTAAATCCAGAGACAGGATCAACGAGTCAAGTGGATTCAAAAAAGAATGCTAAGGTGTTCGAGGGATCTCATATCGTCTTTAAGCCAACACCGTTGTCTTACAAAGAAACAAAAAGTCCTTACCAAGAACAGTGGGAAAAGGCTTTTCAAATTGAAGAACACCCACTTAGTAAAATGCAAGACGATATGATAGATGGTTACATACCAAAGAGTGGATTTCGGGCAATAGAACTTGCTAAACATACGGTCGATACGAATAAAGAGCGTACGTTTCCTGCAATTATGTACCGAGTTGTTGGCTTTTATAATCCTAGTAAACTATCTGTTTCGAAGGATCCATTAAATGAGCTCCCACTTGAAACGTATCGGCCAGCCAAAGCAAGTTTAGTATTAGATGAGAATAGCCTCCCAATCAATCCTGCGCAGGACATTACAGGAATTGGTCACCCTGCTGGATTGCTCACGAATCCACCGAATATGCTGACGACGATTCAAGCAGCCCAAATGGTGATGGGTGATAGTGCTATTTCTACGATTCGCTTGAAAGTGAAAGGTGTTGAAAGTTTCAACGAAAGTTCGCAAAAAAAGCTAGAAGCAGTAGCAAAACAGATTGAAGAAGATACAGGACTTGTAACAGATATTACGCGCGGATCTTCACCGCAGCCTGTTCTAATAGAGGTAAAAAAAGAAGGAAAAACACTTGGATGGATGGAGCAACCTTGGATTAACTTAGGAGCTGCGATTACAATTTTAAAAGAAACAACCCTTGGATATTCTGGGGTATTGATTGTCTTAATTGGCGTTGCGATTTTGTATGTTCTAGCGACAAATATAGTTTCTTTGCTCGCAAGGCGCAAAGAAATGGCAGTATTGTTAGCCCTTGGCTGGCAAGCAAAGCATTTGATAAAGATGCTGTTTTTTGAATCTACAATTTTATGTAGTATTGTCATCCTAGTTTCTTGTGTTGTAGAAGGCGTCATGTATGTGCAAACGGGAACATTTCTGATTGGGAAGTTATTACTGATTGCAATTTGTAGTATATTAATTTACCTACTTGGCACCTTAATTCCAGCCTTTTTGTTAACAAAAATCACACCCTACGAGACGATGCGCCAAGGAGAAATTTCCACAAAAACAAAACGATGGATGCGTACAACGAACATATTCATGATGGTTGGAAATCAAGTATTGGCAAAATGGCAGCGAAATATATTATCTATTCTATCTATTGCATTACCGACGACACTACTCTCCTTTTACTTATTTGTAACCTTTCGTCTAAAGGGGATTCTATATACGTCATGGCTCGGTCAGTATGTAGCCATGAAGGTAGATAGCACGCATTATATTACGATGGGTATTGCAATTTGTGTAGCGGTTGTAACAACTGCTGAAATGCTGTGGCAAAATATTTCGGAGCGTAAACCAGAAATTTCAGTGTTAAAGTCAATTGGTTGGACGAACAGTTCAGTCCGACTTCTTGTCGTATTAGAAGGAGCCTTTCTTGGCTTTTTGGCAGGCTTGCTTGGTTTAGTGTTCTCTATCATCGGAGTTTATGCAATGTATGGCATTTTTCCACTAGAATCATTGCCAATGATGTCTATCACAATTATTATCCCAATTACGGTAGGGATGCTCGGTGCTCTTATTCCTGGAGAAGTAGCTGTGCGTGTAAAACCTTTTCTAGCAATGAAAAAAATATAAGTATTAATTTAACGATAATATCCTCTTTTTTTGCTATATATGCTACATGACTACTTTTGTCTCAAAGCCGACGTCGCTAACTATATCTACTATCACTGGTATAACTACTCTCAGCCTACTTTTACTCTGGAGCAGAACGTCGTAATTTTGTATCAAACCCAAACTTTAACCCTTTATAGATTTGATAAAACATTGATATAGTACTGTTTATCCTTTCATATCTGTTATAACCCTAAAAGATTATTAACTTTGACAGGGGGAAAAATGCTTTGAAAAAGAAATTTTTAATAATATTTTCTATAGTTATTACATTTTTTATTTTTCTTGTTGCAAAAGTATCTGCAAGTTCACCATTTGTTATAGGTAAAGAAAAAGCTGGTAGTTATCAATACACTGTAGTAAAAGAAGAAAACAATTTTACTTGGAAAATTGGTCATCGAGATAACTTATCTACTATCCAAGAAAATAGTGATAATACCGAAGACCTGGAACATTTTAGAATTGCTGTTGAAGATATTAATAAGCAAATATTTGAAATAATAATAACTGCATCATACCTGTTGTTTGTTGTTTTAACAGTACTAATTCTCTACAAGAAGAACAGACAAACGCTTAAAAGTGACGGTGCAATTTTTGCTATATTAATAGGTATATCATTATTTATTACGTTGAAAACTTCTATCGAACTAAATACCGCATTCCAAGATGCAAAATTTTATTATTCGGTGCTAACTAAATAATTTTATTAAAAAACGAACCTTTTTAACAAGAATGGGGGAATTATAGCTACCAATAAAAGAATTTAATAAGCAAAAAAGAACGCCCTTCTCGTTAATTGGCGTTCTTTTTTATTTTAACAATGAAAGAATTGAACAACAAAAATATTTGAAAAGTTATCTATTAAAACAATTACCAAGCTTCCACCTGCATTAATTACACTTCTAAGTCTACTTATTCATTGAAGAATATTGTCACATTCTCGTTCAAATACTCACTACTACTAATGTTCATAAATATGATATACATAATTAACTTTCACTAGACAAGCACACACTCACTTCCCTCTCAATCACATACAATGTAAAAGGTGAAAATAGGGAGGTGCATAATCATGCCAAAACCAGCCTATGGTTACGTTACTCTTGTTGGTAGCAATCCTATAGGAGTCAGATCAGGTGAAAACGTAAAGTTTAATAGAAACGGTCCATTAAATGATATAGTGTTTAATCCTCCTAGTGACACCTTATTCATTCCTAGATCAGGAGACTATAAAATCGAATTTATCTTATTAATTGATGGTCCTGCTTCTACTTCTGTATATGGTTTAATTTTAAATGATTCTTTAGTAGGTGGACGACTTACTAATTATGGAATACAAAGACAAGTTACTGGTGCGAGTCTGATGCTCACTGGACAAGCTATTATCCATATACCTAAACGTTCAACACTTCAACTTAGAAATATAGGATTAACTACTGATGTGTTATTACCAATTTTAAATGGACAGAAAGTTAATGCTGCATCATTAACTATTGAGAAGCTTAACTAATAAAATGTATTTGTTCAGCAGAATAAACGCTTAAAAAAGTGCTTCGTATTAAATATATAAAAGCGACAAAATAGCTATTATGTCGCTGGTTCGATGCCAGCCGGTATCATACGAAACAAAAAGCCTCAATCCTTTTATTTTAAATGGATTGGGGCTTTGTTCATTCCTGCTTCATTTTACACTCAATTCTCCTAGTTCATATTAGATTTAATCTACTTAATCTTTACTTTTCTGCGCAACTCAGTCTAATCTATCCAGATATAAATTATTAAAAATCAAGACTAAAACATTCCTGGAAAGCCACCCATACCCATACCTGGGGAACCTCCCATTCCCATGCCTGGGGAACCTCCCATTCCCATGCCTGGGAATCCTCCCATTCCCATACCTGGAAAACCTCCCATTCCCATGCCTGGAAAACCTCCCATTCCCATACCTGGGGAACCTCCCATTCCCATGCCCGGAAAACCTCCCATTCCCATGCCCGGAAAACCTCCCATTCCCATGCCTGGAAATCCCCCCATTCCCATACCTGGGGGACCTCCCACACCCATTCCTGGGGAACCTCCCATACCCATGCCTGGGGGACCTCCCACACCCATTCCTGGGGAGCCTCCCATTCCCATGCCCATTCCTGGGAAACCGATAATACGTTGAGAACCTAATTGCATATTTTCACCTACTTTTTCATAGTCTTTTACATGCTATGCTTCAAAAAAATAAAAGAGCTTATTCTCCTTTAAACTTAGGCAGGTTAACTACCGTTAATGATAGGTTATAGTGATCTATTATCCTTTAAATCACGCTTGTTTTTCTTAGCATTTTTTCACCAAGATGACATCGCATTCCCTTCTGTTGACTTTGTTAATTATTCGGTAGTATTTGCAATTGAGTTCGTGTTATCAGAAAGATAAAAAAACATGTTGTTTATTTTCAGAATTGAATTGACATGAAATTATATTAAATTTATACTGTCAGTAACACATTACTGTTAATGACAGTATAATGTTACTAACAGTAATAAGTTTAATGTTATGATGACAAGAAATATTTTTTACATTTCATTCAGGAGGTTAGATATTTTATGAAACATACAGGGAGACATACAGGTGCATTTCTTTTGCTGTTTTTAACAGAGGGAGATAGCTATGGAGGAAAACTTCTGCAGAAATGTGAAGAAGAGCTTCCCGTCAATCCAATTGATAGTGCCATCATCTATCGCACACTAAAGAAATTAGAAAAAGAGGGTGCTGTTGAGTCTTATTTGGATACATCTGATCAAGATAAGCCGATAAAAATGTACAAAATTACTACAGTTGGAAAAAGAACATTAGAGGATTTTCAAATAGATATTGAAGAAAAAATTAAGAATTTATCATTTTTCTTAAATAAATATGAAAAATGGAAGGGGTATAATCATGATTAATGGTACTATCCTTTACACAATAGCTATTATTCTTACCAGTATTTCTTTTATAAAAGATCGAAGTAAAACAAAAGATGCTCTATTAAAGTCATGGAACATGTTTCGTAATCTTATCCCTTCTATGTTATCGATTATGCTGTTCGTTGGACTATCACTCTCTATATTAACACCTTCCTTCATTTCTTCCATCATTGGTGAAAAATCTGGATTCATCGGTATTGTTTATTCAGCAATAATCGGCTCTGTTGCACTCATTCCAAGCTTTATTGTGTTTCCTCTTGGAAATACATTAGTCCAAAATGGTGCGGGCCTCCCTCAAGTTGCGGCATTAATGTCTACATTAATGTCAGTAGGAATCACAACTTTACCGATGGAACAAAAGATATTTGGGCGAAGTTTTGCTTATTCTCGTAATGCATCTGCATTGTTAATGTCTCTCATATTCTCGTATATTATTTGGGTGGTGATGGCATGAGTGAATTAAGAAGATATCGTTTCTTTTTCATTTTACTATTGGGACTCATTATATTGACTTTTATAAACCAATCGCTAGGATGGAACGCACTTCAATTAACAGGAAAAAGTATTTTAGATATGCTGTTTCTACTTCCCCCTGTCTTAATATTCGTAGGGTTGCTTGACCAGTGGGTGAAGAAAGAAACATTAATTAAATATATGGGGAAAAAATCTGGCATCTATGGCATCTTGTTTTCCCTATTATTAGGAGGAATAGCAGCTGGTCCCCTCTATGTTGCTTTTCCAATCGCGGCACTTTTATTAAAAAAAGGAGCGAGCATACGATACATTGTATTTTTTTTAGGAGTTTGGACAACTGCAAAATTACCTGTTATGGTGTATGAATTTGCTTCATTTGGAGCTAAATTTACACTCATTCACATTTGTTTTGGTCTAATATTTTTCTATTTAATGGGTATTATTTATGAGAAGTTTTACGACCAACGACAATTGTTAAAGTATGATATAACGGAAGGAATTTAGATTTAGATCAATAAATCTTTATGCACCTCAATCCCAAATCCTTTTGTAGCTATAGCTTTTAAATAACATTTGATCAAAAACACTTTATAAACCACCATGTTAAGATAAGCAAAAAGAGCGTCCGTATTTGGGTGCTCCTTTCCTTCGTATGCTTGACTTGTCGCAAAAGTAATATCTAAAAATACACTGAAAGATCGGACGCAGAAATTAATCATAAAAAGAAACAATATCGCGCTCCTACGTCTTACAGTTTGGCGGTGCTGTACGATTTCCATCAATGGAGAATGAAGAAAATCCCCACTGATGATCGTTTTACTTTATTTCTTCTTTTTACGAAATAAATCAAGTGTTTTATACCCTTGTGAAAGGATGTCAACCATTTGTTGATATCGCTTGTCGCGTGTTTGTTGTTGCTTTGCCGAGAAGATGTGACGTGCCCAGTCTTTTTGATATCCAGGGGTTAAGCTTTGGTAAAACTTCAGTTCGTTTGGATGAGCAGCTAGTAATGCTTCCACGTCTTTCACATTGTTCTCATAATCTGCAACGCATTGGCTGACCGCTGCTGTTTTCTTTGCTTTCTTTTTTTCACGTTTTAGGCCGACAACAGTGAAAACGTCATCCATGCTTACCATACGGGCGAACTTGATATCGCTACTCCCTATATATCCATCCTCTCCAACGTTCATTGCTGGAAACATTTCATCTCTGTGAATATAGGTCTCATAGCGCTTATTCCCTTTTTTCGGGTATGCGAAAAATATGTAGCCTTTTTCAAGTAAAAGTTGGTCATTGTTTAGAATTGATTGTGTATGTGTAACCATTTCATCAAGCGTTTCTACAAAAATGAAAATCGCATCATGCTCTTTTGAAAGAGTCGTTTTTTTTTCCGTAAAGATGTTGTAGTCGCTTGGTTGATTGATTACGACCATGTTTTTGAATTTCGTTAGTTTTAATTTATCGATAATTGTCATGACAAGCTCCTTCATTTTTAATTTATTATTATTTACGTTCCACTTATCATTGCACCTAATTATTTAGTAACTATAGTTGAAGTCCTAGTAAAGTGTACCTTAATGAAAGAAAAATGTCTGTAAAAATGGTCACGTATACTTTCTTAAACTAAAAAGGCAGACCTTACAACAGTCTGCCTCTATCTTAAAAATGTAGTATTACTATACTTTTTTCTTTTTGCATACAAAAACTGAACATAGAATTAAGATAATTAAAATGCCTAAACAAACAAAAATACTCGCTCTATTTTGATCGCTGAATGTAAATGCCACGCAGCAAATACTTAATGTGATTGCAGTAAATAAAGTTGCATATGGAAATCCCCATACTTTAAAATGCGGCAACTTTGTATAAGTTTTGCGAAGCTTCAGCTGTGCTAAACATATACATGTCCACACCACTGATACTGTAAATCCTGGAATTGCCATTAAATACCCAAACACACGGTCAGGTGAAAAGTATGCGACAAATGTCCCACTAATAAGAACGATAGAGCTCAAGATCACGCTATATACTGGAACACCGTTCTTGGCAACATATGAGAACTGTTTTGGCGCCTCTCCTTCTGCCGCTAAGGAATGCAGCATACGTGTGCATCCGTAAATACCAGAGTTTGCTGCGGATAAAACAGCTGTTATAAGGACGAAGTTCATAATATGAGCTGCTCCTTTAAAGCCAACTGCCGATAACACTTGCACGAATGGGCTTGCTTGGTTGCCAATTTCATTCCATGGAATTAATCCGCAAATGATCAGGATTGGAAGTGTGTAGAATAATACGATTCTCCAAAATACTCCTTTAATCACTTTAGGCAATACTTTCTCTGTATCCTTCATTTCCGTTACAGTCAATCCGATTAGTTCGGAACCACCGTAAGAAAAAATAACGATTAATAATGCTGAAAATACTCCTGTCCAGCCATGCGGGAAGAATCCTTGATGCTGTACGTAGTTTTGCATATAGTGTGTTTCATTACTTGGAATTACTCCGAATAAAATAGCTCCGCCTAAAATAAGGAATAGAACAATCATCGTAATTTTAATTCCAGCAAACCAAAATTCAAATTCGCCGTAATGCTTTACATTCATAAAATTAATAGCCACAATGAAAATTGCACTTATAAAGCTTAAAGACCATAAAGACATGGAAGGAAACCAATATTGCAGAAAGCTTCCTGCAGCGATTACTTCAATGACGCATACAACTAATAACATGAAACAGTACATCCATCCAACCACAAACGATACGTTTGATCCAAATGCTTTACGAATAAATCCTTTCATATTCATCCCAGGATAAGCGATCGCCATCTCTGCGATTGCACTCATGACAACAAGAAGCAATAATCCTGCAAACAGATAAGAAAAAATAACTGCTGGCCCCGCTATTGATACTGTTTCAGAAGTTCCTTTAAATATACCTGTGCCGATTGCTCCTCCTAGTGCCATCAAACGGACATGCCGTGGCAGTAACTTTTTTTGTAATTCCATGATGTTCTCCTCTCATTTATATAAGATTTTAATTTCACAAAAGATTTTATAAGATCAATTGTAGTTTTTCTTTTAATAAAAAAAATCGTCCCTGTCCTACATGACAGGGACGATTTACACCGCGGTACCACCCTAATTGCAAACTGACGTCTGCCTCTTCATTTTGTTAACGATCTATTGACCGTCTTTCCCTCCATAAAAGTCGCCCTTTATTTCAAAAAAGAAGCTCCAGGATTGAAATTCACACTTATTTATGTACTGATTCACACCTTCCATCAGCTCTCTGAAACAGGGAAATAAGTATTACTATATTCCTTTCATTGCATATCCAATATTATGTTTTCTATATAATAAAAAAGTCCCTACTGATTGTATCAGTAGGGACGAATATATCGCGGTACCACCCTAATTGCAGACTAAGTCTGCCTCTTGACTTTGATAACGATCTCATATTTGACCGTCTTTCCCTCATAAAGGTCTTCCTTTACTTCGAAAAAGAAGCTCCGGGATCGAAATTCATCCTTATCTTTGTACTGATTTGCACCTTCCATCAGCTCTCTAAAACAGTGAGATAAGCACTACTTAAATTCCCTTCATTGCTCGATTATATTTCAATTTATATGACGTAATTACGTTTCTTTAATAAGTATGTTTTGTATTATAGAGGTTGCATTAATATTCTGTCAATAGTTTTTCGCAATACTTATTTAAGTATGTTTTACGAAATGAAAAGAACCACGAATCCGTGAAGAAACAATTCCCCATTATGATAGGTCATGTTATATTTCCATAGAAGATTTTTGTTTTAAATATTCAGAATTGATATTAAAATGAATAATAATAAGAGTGTATTGAATTATAAATAAAAAAGATTGGAGGTTAATAGCTGACTTTTTCGTTTTATTTTCAAGGTATCATAGTTTAATAATTTCTTAGAATCATGTTCTTGAAAATTACAAAATAATTTATAGCTAACGAGGAAATAAAGATGAAACTACAATTAAAAGCTGATTTAATGCTACTACTAGTTACATTTTTTTGGGGTGCTTCCATCCTACTTACAAAAGTTGGACTCACTTACATAGAAGAATATAATTTAATCGCATTACGTTTTATCATTGCTTTTCTTTTATCAGGAATCGTATTTTACAAGCATTTAATCAAAATTAATTTTCAAACTGTAAAATATGCGTTTATATTAGCTTCTATTTTATTTATCGTTTATGTTTGTGCAACTTTTGGTACAAAGTATACAACTGTTTCGAATGCTGGTTTCTTAATGAGTCTCACCGTCATATTCATTCCGATATTATCATCTATCTTTTTAAAACAACGGCCTGAAAAAAAGGTTGTATTGGCAATCGTTTTAACGATAGTAGGAATCGGACTATTAACATTAAGTAGTGAATTTAAAATAGGTTACGGTGATATCTTATGCATTTTATGCGCTTTATTTTATGCCGTTCATATCATCGTTACTGGAACTATGACTAAGCATGTGAATTCCATTGCTCTTGGCGTGTTACAGCTCGGTTTTGTTGGCCTATTTAGTATCATTTTCTCCATGTTTATGGAAACCCCAAAACTTCCTAACACTCTTGAATCATGGTTTTCCATTTTAGTATTAAGCATATTTTGTACAGCAATGGCTTTCATTGTCCAAGTCATCGCGCAGCAACATACGACTCCTACTCATGCAGGCCTTATTTTTTCATTAGAACCTGTGTTTTCTGCAGGTTTCGCTTTCTTTTTTACAGGTGAAACTCTCACATTGAAAGGTTACTTAGGTGCAACACTCATCTTATTAAGTGTATTAATTGCTGAACTGGACTTTAAGAGCTTATTAAAACTAAATTTTAAAAGACATATAGAATAAATGAATGTACTTATTCATTCAAAAGCAAACAGGAGCAAGGAGAAAATCCTTACTCCTGATTCGCCTGTGTTCCAAACATCATTGAAAATGATTAATCAAAATATAATAAAAAAGGATTGATTCTATGAAAATCTCTAGAAATCCAGAAAACATTCACTCACCAGTAGCCCCTTATGTACATCAAATTGAAGTAACTGGACCCAACAAATGGCTAACATTATCTGGACAATTAGGTATGAAAGTAGATGGAACTGTACCTGAAAATCCAGTAGAACAACTGAAGTTAGCACTAGACAATATCCGAAAAAATCTTGAAGCTGCTAATATGAATATTCAAGATTTGACAAAGCTAGTGTTTTATTGTGCTGCAGAAATTGACTCTGATCAAAGAAAGAAAGTCATAAATGATTTCCTTGATGGTCACCTCCCTTGTACGACAATGATTTATGTTGTCGCACTAGCGGCTCCTTCCTTTAAAGTTGAGATTGACGCTTGGGCATGCAAGGAAATAATCTAAGCTTTCCGAATGATATGTGAGATAAGCTAAGTATGTTCCAATGTGAATCCCCTTATCTTGTTTTCATAAGCTACAACAGGATAAGGGAACCTAGCATTGCATAATGCGGCCGTATTGTACAATCCACTTCTAATTTTAAACGGCAAATCTTTTTTCCATCTTCGTTAGAAAATACCCTCAAACATAGTATTATTTTTTGTCACCCAATACAACTTCTAATACTTGTTTCATCCATTTTTTAATACGAAAACTATTTTTCTTCTATTTTGAATGCTTCTATTAAAATAGTATCAATCCATTTACAACAAGAATATATAAAATATAGTAAGAAATACCATTCTATCTTTTATTTCCTAAGAAAAGCTCCCTTCTACTCTATTATCTTCCCTCTTAATAAACGGAATTCATATTAAATTCACAATTTTATCTTTTTTCCTATTATCCACTGTGATATTGTTGTATAATATTTTTGAAAGCGCTTATTATTGTAATATACATAATTTAAAACGTTTTTACTTGAACATTCGTAATTTTCTATATATTTTATAGACAGTTATTTTATTTCCATTTTATCCCTAGAATAAACTTACCATACTATTTTTAATGGTTTTATTGTAAAAGTTTTACTTGGTAATCATAGTAAATTTCTGGGTGATAAGTAATTGTGAATGTTTTTTTACAAAACAGATAAGTAATAACGTTTTGTATTATGTAAATTATCGTAATAACATAAGAATATAAAATGAATTGCACTCGTTACTGGTTCTAACGAGTAGGAGGTTTTGTCAAATGACGACGAAGAATACAAATACAAACAGCCCTTGGGCTAAGTTCCATGGTCCTAACCTTGGCTATGTCATTGAACAGTACGATCGTTTTGTAGCCGGGGAAGGTTCTGTTGATCCAGAATTAGAAGAGCTTTTCGCAAGATGGGGTGCTCCTCCTTTTCATGCAGATTATACAGCGGGGACTACTAGCGGCTCTCATTTTTCTTCCCAAAACAATACAGATATAGAAAAAGTTCTAAAAATAGCAAAGGTTTTAGAAAATATTCGTGCTTATGGTCACCTTTCTGCACATATTAATCCGCTGGAGGAAAAAGTGGATGGGCAGTTTTCTTTAGAGGGACTAGGCGAAAACGATTTGAAAGCGATTTCAGCGAAAATGGTTTGGGCGGATGCACCTGCGGATGTACAAACAGCGTTTGATGCTGTTAATAGATTAAAAGAGATTTATTCAAAATCATTAGCTTATGAGTTCGCTCATGTTCAAGATAGTGAAGAGCGTGCATGGCTGCAACAAATGGTGGAATCAACTTCCTTGTATCACCCACTATCAAATGAAAAACGCATTGCTGTTTTAAAACGATTGACAGCAGTTGAAGGTTTCGAACAATTTTTGCATAAGACATTTGTTGGTCAAAAACGCTTTTCTATCGAAGGCGTTGATATGCTAGTTCCTATGCTGGATGAAATGGTTGCTGAAGGCGCTAAGGGCGGCGTGAAAGATATTATGATCGGGATGGCTCACCGCGGACGTCTTAGCGTACTCGCTCATACATTAGAAAAACCATATAGTCACATGTTCACTGAATTTAAACATTCAGCACCGATGCAGGGCACTGATAAGAATAATATCGGCTGGACTGGCGATGTGAAGTATCACTTAGGTAAAGAGCAATTGGTTGGATCTGGAGAAGCTCTTACACGAGTTACTTTAGCAAACAACCCAAGTCACCTTGAATTTGTAGATCCAGTTGTAGAAGGATTTGCACGTGCTGCTCAGGAAAATCGCGAACAAGCAGGTTATCCAACGCAAGATGTTTCTAAATCTTTCGCAATTTTAGTACACGGTGATGCTGCGTTCCCGGGTCAAGGTATCGTACCTGAGACGCTGAACTTAAGCAGACTGAAAGGTTATCAAACTGGCGGAACAATTCATGTGATTGCGAATAACGCAGTCGGATTTACAACTGATAGTTATGATTCTCGCTCTACAAGATATTCAAGTGACCTTGCGAAAGGCTTTGATATTCCGATTGTACACGTAAATGCTGATGATCCTGAAGCTTGTCTGATTGCAGCTACTCTTGCTTTTGAGTACCGTACGCTATTCAAAAAGGATTTCCTAATTGACTTAATCGGATATCGCCGCTTTGGTCATAATGAAATGGATGATCCAGCAGTTACACAACCGAAAGTATACAAAAAGGTTAGCAAGCATCCGACTGTAAGAGCTTTATATGCTGAAGAGTTACAGACAAAAGGCATTCTAAATGCTGAAGAAGTAGAAACAATTACTCAATTTATTCAAGAGCATTTGAAAGCTGAATACAATCAAGTTTCTTCAGATAAAAAAGAAGTATCTGCGAATGTTGAAGTTCCAGAAGTAGTTGCAAATGGAATTCCACAAATGATGACAGGTGTTCCATTAGAAACACTTCAAGAATTAAATACAAGTCTTCTTGAGTGGCCAGAAGGTTTTAACGTATATCCAAAATTAAAGAAAATCCTTGAACGCCGTGAGAACGCATTTAAGGATGGCGGTAAACTAGAATGGGCAAATGCCGAAGCGTTAGCGTTTGCATCAATTTTACAAGATGGTACGCCAATCCGTCTGACAGGACAGGATTCAGAGCGCGGTACATTCGCACAGCGCCACGTTGTGTTACATGATACAGAAACGAACGAAACGTATTCGCCAATGCACCGTCTGCCACAAGCACGCGCTTCTTTCGCGGTTCATAATAGTCCGCTTTCTGAAGCTGCTGTTGTAGGATTTGAGTATGGCTATAACGTATTTTCTCCTGAAACGTTAACAATGTGGGAAGCACAATACGGAGACTTCTCAAACACAGCGCAAGCATTGTTTGACCAATTCGTTTCAGCAGGAAGAGCAAAATGGGGTCAAAAATCTGGTCTTGTTTTACTTCTTCCTCACGGTTATGAAGGGCAAGGTCCTGAGCATTCCAGCGCTCGTCCAGAACGTTTCTTACAGCTTGCTGCAGAAAATAACTGGACAGTTGCAAACTTAACAAGTGCAGCGCAATATTTCCATATCCTGCGCCGCCAAGCAGCAAGTCTTAGAACTGATTATGTAAGACCGTTAGTAATTATGACGCCAAAGAGCTTGTTACGTCATCCACTTACATCTTCACCTGCTTCTGAGTTAAGTGAAGGCAGCTTCCAAACAGTTGTAGAAGAGCCAAACCTTGGAACAAAACCAAGCAAAGTGAAGCGTCTCGTATTAACGACAGGTAAGATGGCAATCGATTTAGCAGTAGATGTTGAATCGAATAAGAAAGAACATACACTTGATGAAGTGCATATCGTTCGCGTTGAACAGTTATATCCATTCTCTACTGAGAAAATCCAAGCGATCGCTGAGCGTTTTGAGAACTTGGAAGAAATCGTATGGGTACAAGAAGAACCAAGAAATATGGGCGCATGGCATTATATCGCACCAATTCTATTCGAACTTGCTACAGGCAAAGTGAAAGTGAACTATATTGGACGTCCAGACCGTTCAAGTCCATCAGGCGGCGATCCTCATGTTCATAGAAAAGAACAAGAATTGATTATTAATCAAACGCTTAATATCAATTTCAAATTACAACAAGAACAAGAATTTGTTCACAATAAGTAATACTGTTAACTTCCTGCGGATGGGGGTCTCCCCCATTCATGGTTAGAGAAGATTATTTATACAACTATATTAAATCAATTGTTAGGCAAAATAGGGGAGGACATTTAAAATGATCGAAATTAAAGTACCTGAGCTTGCAGAATCTATTACAGAAGGAACTATTTCACAATGGCTTATCAACGTAGGTGATAAAGTTGAGAAAGGCGCAAGCGTTGTTGAGCTTGAAACAGATAAAGTCAATGTAGAAATCATTGCAGAAGATTCAGGTATTGTATCAAAATTACTAGGGGAACCTGGAGATACAGTTGAAATCGGCGATGTTATCGCAGTTTTAGATGCAAACGGAGCGGCAGCAGTAAGTACACCTGCCCCGGCACCAAAACAAGAAGTTGCGGAAGCACCAAAAGCTGAGGCTGAGGCTGAGGCTCCAGCGCCAAATACAGCACCGATGCAAGGTCTTCCAAATACGGACCGTCCGATCGCTTCACCTGCTGCTAGAAAAATGGCACGTGAATTAGGAATCGACTTAAACGAAGTACGGAGCACTGATCCACTTGGCCGCGTTAGACCACATGACGTACAAGCACATGCTACTGCGCCGAAAGCAGAGCCAAAACAAGAAAAACAAAGTCCAAAACCAGCTGCAAAAACTGAGTTTGAAAAACCAGTTGAGCGCGTAAAAATGTCCCGCCGCCGTCAAACAATTGCAAATCGTCTTGTAGAAGTTCAGCAAACGTCTGCAATGTTAACAACATTTAACGAAGTTGATATGACAGCTATCATGGAATTACGTAAAGAGCGTAAAGATGCGTTCGAAAAGAAACATGATGTTCGTCTTGGCTTCATGTCATTCTTCACAAAAGCAGTTGTAGCAGCATTAAAACAATTCCCATTATTAAATGCTGAAATTCAAGGTGATGAGCTTATCATTAAGAAATTCTATGATATCGGAATCGCTGTAGCAGCTCCGGACGGATTAGTTGTTCCTGTTGTACGTGATGCAAACCAAATGAACTTCGCTGAAATTGAGAGCGAAATTAGAAATCTTGGTAAAAAAGCTCGTGATAACAAACTTACTTTAAAAGAACTACAAGGTGGTACATTTACAATTACAAACGGTGGCGTGTTCGGCTCTCTTATGTCAACACCAATCCTAAACAGCCCACAAGTTGGTATCCTTGGTATGCATAAAATCCAAGTACGCCCAGTTGCGATTGATGCAGAACGCATGGAAAATCGTCCAATGATGTACCTTGCTCTATCTTACGACCACCGCATCGTAGACGGAAAAGAGGCTGTTAGCTTCCTTGTTGCAGTTAAAGAAATGCTTGAAGATCCAAAATCATTATTATTAGAAGGTTGATTCTTTTAAAAACCGAAGAACCCTCTTGCATTTGCAAGAGGGTTTTCTTCATTTCTACTTCCATAACAAAAATAATAGTAGACTGCTGCCAAGAAATTCATGTAATCTACTACTTATAAAAAATATATATGAATCCATTTTAATTTTTCGACATATAAGTTACTGCTATGCAAAATACAACATGGCTTCTACGCGCGGCCAGATACTCTCGCCCATCGAAAAAGAATGGTTTTTATGTCGTTTTTTAAATTTTGATTTATATAGAAAAGGTGACAAAATGGAATTAGGAAACTTCTTTTTTACAACGCTTATGACAACCTGTATCCAGTTAGCTTCATTAGTAGGGTGGATTATTGTCGTTGGATTTCTATTAGGCTATTTAGAGAATCGTTCGCGAACATATTGGACAAGAGCTTTTGGAAGAAATGGCTTCCTCTTCACTTCATGGATTGGAACACCTATTCACGAATTTGGGCATGCCTTTATGTGCGTCTTATTTGGGCATAAAATCGTGGGTATTCAATGGTTTCCAACGAATACGAGTAACGGATATTTAGGATATGTACAGCACGAATATAATCCGAAAAGTATCTATCAAAAAATAGGTAATTTCTTTATTGGTATTGCTCCTATTTTTTCAGGGATTGCCGCGTTAGTTGGCTTAATGTATTGCCTTATCCCCCGCTCATACTCAGTATTTATGAATGGTGTTGAAACAAATATTCAACCAGACGGCGCTATGAGTGATATGATCAAACACACTGTTCTCTCTTCGGTCCTATTATTGAAAAGCATTTTTACGATTAGTAATCTATTTAATCCTTATTTCTGGCTCTTTCTGATCTTAGCAATTTGCATCTCTACACATATTGCTTTAAGTAAGCCTGACATACAAGGTGCATTAGATGGACTGATTACAATTTTCTTGTTCCTATTTCTCTTCAACGTTATAGGAGGTATTTTTCATTTTGATAGTCACGCAATGATCGCAAATATAGCAAAGTATAATGCTTACTTTCTTGCTTTTTCTAGCATCGCTATTTTATTTTCTTGTATTACTGTGGTGATAAGTTATATTCTTTATCGAATGAAACGAAAATATAGATAGACAGTTTCCCCCTTCTCCCATCCCTTCGTTGGTATAATATGGTGTATGAAACGGTATAACCAATAGAAGGCAGATCATGAAAAAAATGAACTATATGTTTATCATATTGTTACTAGAAAAAAAATGAGTCTTGGACAGATTATTACCTTTAACAAGAACGAAAACAATACCTTATATCGCTTCTTTTTTGAGAGAGAACAATTGAATTCTAAAGGTGAAGACTTCATTCAGATTTTACAAGGTCATGATACAAATGAAGGCTTGAACTTGAATAAAGAAAATACAGAAGTAACTATTAAATATGTAGACCAAACAATTAGAGCAATTAGAGAAGTAATAGTAGAAATGGTTAGATTACAAGAATATCCTGAGTATCCTTCAAGATTGTCTTGCTTATACGCTGCGAAAAACTATGAAGATGCTTTGAAATGGAAAGAATTATTTGATTCTTACAATCGGAATGTTTTGCAGATTGTTAAACTTCGAGTTATCGGAAATTCTTTTGAAGGTGATGGAAACCTTTTACCAAAGGAAGATGGGGCTCCTTTTTCTCAAAAAATTGAACAAGCTAAAGAGTATTGGAAGGGTAATGTAACAAATGAACTTCCTGAGCTTTTGATTAACGGAACAATTGAAGTGGTAGAAATTATTCATGATTTCTCGGCTTAAATACTAGAAAAGTCGTATATATTGCTTTTCCATCAGCTGGGTATAAAACCCAACTGATGGAAATTTCACTTTATTCCCCTCTTCTCGCTGCTTGCTGCAACGGATCCCATACACTGTTGTATGGCGGAGAGTAACTTAAGTCCACGTCTTCTAAATCATGAATCGTCATTTTATGAAACAATGCCATCGCCAGTACATCTATTCGCTTATCTACGCCTTGCTCACCAATTACTTGTCCGCCTAGCAGTTGTTTCGTGTCCTTGCGATACAATAATTTCACGTGAAGTGGTTTCTTACTTGGATAATATCCTGCTATGTTTGTCGAATCTATTTTTACAATGTCATATGGTACTTGTAATTGCTCTGCTTCTTTTTCATTTAAACCCGTTCGTCCTAATGTTATGTCCATGAATTTCATAACCGCTGTTCCGACAATCCCTTTAAACGCTCTTCGTTTATTCACCATGTTTAGTCCAGCAATTCTTCCTTGTTTGTTTGCTGTTGTTCCAAGCGGAATATGGTCATGTTTTTCTTTTATAATATGATACTGCGTAGCACAGTCTCCTGCCGCATAAATGTCCTCTATATTTGTTTGCATATAAGCGTTAACTTGAATAGCACCTTTTTGATTTTTGATGATCTCTGTTCCTTCTAAAAAATCAGTGTTCGGTTTCACTCCAACGGATACTAAAACAAGATCTGTTTCAAACATTCCTTTGTCTGTTTCCACAAACTCAACTTGCTCTTTTCCTTGAAATGATTTCACATTTTCATTTGTAAGAATTTCAATGTTATGTTTTGTTGCTTCTTCATGAATGTATGCTGCCATGTCCTCATCAAAAACGGTACCTACATGTTGATTCCGCTCAATCATACGAACCTTTTTCCCAAGCTCGACAAATGTTTCTGCCATTTCTATACCGATTGCCCCGCCGCCAATAATGGTAACATGTTCAACCTTCTTATTCTGAAGCGTCTCCATAATTTTCTCTGCATCCGGGATCGTTTTTAATAGATGAACGCCTTGCAAATCACTGCCTTTCCAGTTCGGCATCACTGGACGCACTCCCGTTGCAATTAATAAACGATCATATTCGAATTCGAATGGTTCTGATGTTTGCGTATGTATGCCATATACTTTCTTACTCGCTGGATCTACACGTGTCACTTCATGATTCACTTTCGCATCAATATGATATGTATCCCGAAACGTATCAACGCTTCTAGCAATTAACTTTTCAGTAGAAGCAATGATTCCACTAATCGCATAAGGAAGACCGCACTGCGCATATGAATAGAATTCGCCTTTTTCTAAAGTGATTACATTTGCTTCTTGATCATTACGGACAATTTGCATAGCGGCACTCATTCCAGCTGCATCTCCGCCTATAATAATGTATTTCATCTTATCACTCCTTTTCCAAAAATGATTGCTTGTATTACTACTCTATTACCAGTAATAATTTTGTCCATTTTTAACAGGTGCAATTCTTTACGTATATTCACATACCAAAAAGAAAACGTTCCATTTTAAACTGACAATCATATTAATTTATATTCCATTTAACGATAGCTAAGCTTATTTCCTTCATCAATAGTTATAGTAAGAAAAGGCTATTCAATTTCCCTATTACTTCAGATAAATATTTCTTATTCAAGTAATAATAAGTCTTATTCTGTATCCTTTCACTCTTAACTAATCCTTGTATAACCATAATTCTCATATGATGAGAAATAGTAGCATTAGATAAACCCAATTCTTTTGCTAGCTCACCTGCATAAAGTTTTTTATCTTTTAAAAGTAATAATATTGATAATTTGCTACCATCAGCTAGCGTTTTCAATATTTCCTGGAGATTATCCAAATCATCATTTTTCCTATTTTCCACAAAAAGTTGTTCAGACCCTATACCAATTCCAAGATAAATATTATTCTCCTCTTTCGAAACAGACAGTAGATATGGAGTAATAGTTGGAAATATGTTAATCACATGATTTTTAAAGTATTCAGTCCCTTTCAATCCCTCAATTATCTTTATAAAATATGATTGAGGGAGCTTTTTTATCTTCTCAAACCATACGTAGTCCCTATTTTTTAGTTCTAAAAATGCATTAGTCAAATCATTATCTATTTCCTGCATTTTATTAACATAATTCATCACTGTGTTGTGAGGATTTTTGAAGGTCTGCAAAATACTCCATTTGCTATTAGATGTTACGAATGAATCGGACAATAAATCATAAAAATGATTCTCTTCTAAGTAGTATTGATCAGCTTCAAATCCATCTTTCTTATTTGTTAGATGCTTTACTGTAGCGATAATATTTAAACGAATAGAATCCTCGTTCATTTTATTCATTAAACGATATATTTCACTTGAATCCTTATTGAATATATCTTTAGTTTTTATAAGAGTTGTTGCAATACAGAATATATTTCCGTTTGTTACTTCCTCATATGAAGTAACACTGGAGAAATAGAAATCTACAAATTCAGCATCTAAAGATTGAATTTTTTCTATTTTTTTTACTAAGTTAATGTATTCAAAATCTAGATCATATCCCATTTTGTGAAATAAATCCCTATAAAACTCATTGTGCTTAAAAAATAATATAGCTGTTGTCTTATCATAAAAATCAAGCGGTATTCCAAATCGAATATTTTGCAAATAAGTATCCTCCATATTTTATCTTTTTATAATTTTAGTGCCTCAATAGTAACCGTTTCATCATGACCTGGGCAAATAATAGGATCTAAATTACATAGTTATTTTAGCTCCAACGTTGATAATTCAAGAATTTCTCCTTTTTCTGCAATACTCTTCATTCAATTTTAGATATCTATCTAAAATTAATTTTATCATTCCCGAAGTTTACCAATCAAATGTTTTATAATAACTTTAAAAATTATCCGAATTCCCCACTTAACATGTTGACCAATATCTAAAAACATGTTAAATTTATCCTGTTAATTTTAGATATTCATCTAAAATTATATTAGACATAAATGAAAAGAGGGGAAGAATATGCAACAAATAAAAGCACAAGAAAAATATGATACAATCACAAAAAGAAAATTCGCACTTCTATCACTCCTATTAGCTTCATTCATGGCTCTGATGGACACTACTATTGTAAACATAGCAATTCCAAATATCCTGACGCATTTTTCTGTTGATTTATCAGAAGTAAGTTGGGTCACTACAGGGTATAACTTAGCATTTGGGATTTTGTTAATCTCAGCATCTAAGTTAGCCGATCAGTTTGGAAGAAAAAGAGTCTTTGTCATTGGTTTAGCCGCTTTCACTCTAACTTCTCTATTATGTGGAATTAGTAACTCCATACAATCATTAGTAACTTTTAGAATACTTCAAGGTGTAACCGCCTCATTTATAGTTCCAGTCACTATGCCTATGGCTATCGATATTGTTGATAAAAATAAAAAAGGACTAATCATTGGCATTTGGGGAGCGGTTTCTGGATTTGCATCTGCTCTTGGACCTGTTTTAGGTGGAATTTTATCAGACCTATTTAGTTGGCAATCAATCTTTTTTGTAAATGTACCAATCGGCATTATTACTTTAGCACTAGCAATTATTTACTTAAGAGAAACATATGACAATCATGCATCTAGAAAAATTGATTATCTAGGCAGTATCACTCTATCTATTTCATTATTTTGCTTAACCTTTGCATTTGCTAAAGCTAGTGAACTAGGTTGGTCATCACAACCTATTATTCTATTACTCATGACTTTCTTAATAACATTTTTGTTATTTTTATTTATTGAAAAACGAGTATCCGAACCTATTTTTCCATTAAGCTTTTTGAAAATAAGAACGTTTACCTTTAGCTCATTAACACTGTTTATTTTAGGTTTAAGTTTGACAAGTGGTACTTTATTAGTGACACTTTTTCTAACAAATATGATGAATTTTCCTTCAATGAAATCAGGATTAATCATTTCATCTCTGGCTTTTAGCTCAATGTTCACCTCGATTATTTCCGGGAAGTTTTCGGATAAATTAGGAAGTGTAAAATTCACGTTCGTCGGAATGCTAGGAATGTGTATTTCTACTTTTTTATATGCTACTGTAAAGTACAATTCCTCTTTATATTATGTTATCTTGTTATTATGCTTAACAGGACTATCGTTAGGAATGGTAATAGGACCAGCTATGGGTTCTTCGATTAGACAAATATCGGAAAACAAGGTAGGGATCGCCTCTGGAACAATTAATATGATGCGGTCCGTTGGCCAATCTTTAGGAATAGCATTATTAACTACTATTTTGACTATCAACATTAATAATCAAGTTTCAGTAGCTAAAAATGAGAGTATTGAAATCGTAAATAGTAGTAAAATCTTAAAGACTGAAGTTAAAGATGAGATTATCTCAAATCTAAAAACAAATGCCAAAGTCTCTCCTTCCTCAACTTCTTTGGTTACTGATAAAATCAAATCTGCTGAAGATGTGGCTCTTCAAAAAAGTCCAGAATCATACCACGCAGAAATTAAGAAGCAATTTAATCAACAAAAAAATGAGTCATTAAAAATTTCCAAGGAAGTTTCCGAAACTTTTAGCAACAGTATAAATAAAGCCTTTAGTAATACTTTCATTTTAGCAGGAATCTTAAGTTTCTTTGGAATTATAACTTCATTATTTAGTGATATTAATCCAAAAAGAAAATATAAAGTTTACAAATTATAATAATTACATTTTCATCTTTCTGACGTGACTACAAAAGTATATTCCCTTAATAAAAAGGTACTTATTCTCTCAAATTGTTGAAAGTAAGTACCTTTTTATTTTTTGTATAACATTATTGTTATAATATTAGATGCCACACGAAAACCTCTCCCACCACAATCAACACAGCTCCAAAAATCATCATCGTTGTCTTCTTCAGCAACTCATTCTCCCGAAATGGAATGTTACATAAATACGCACCAAGCGTAATTCGTGATGGACACGCAATTGTCGCAAAGGAAGAACTTGTATTTTGCACGGTTGTCACGAACTGCCATGGAAGTCCCACGTTCTGTGCTGTTTGCATTTGCAGTTTCATAAACATCGCATTTGATCCAGCATTACTTCCCGTTAAAAAACCTCCTATACCACCGATAAACGGCGAGGCGAAAACAAACATCGTTCCAAACATATGACCAGCTGCTTCTGCTAATAAAGCGTGCATCCCTGCTGCACTCATTAGTTCTGAAATGGCAATAAACATTGTCGTTGTAATTGCAAATGGTATCCACTGTTTCACTGTTTGCAATAATGATTGCCTTATTATAATAGAAGGAACTCGGAAAAAAATTATGGTAAATAAACATGTAACGCCAAGCCAAAATCCTGGCGAATACAACAATTCAAGTTTGTAAGAATAAGATGGCAAGTTAATAACAGCATATGATTGCAGTGCACTATGAAACGACGGAATCAGACGAGAAAGCAAGATGCAGACTGTCAAAAATAAATACGGGCTAATTATTTTTAGAATAGAAACTTCTTGCTGCTTCGCAGCGGCATGTTCCGAATACACTTCCTTCTGCTGCTTTGCTGTCATTTTAATAATGATAAAGCCAAATGTTATCGTAACAATTGCACTTAAAATTCCTGCTAATTCAACACTTACATATGTACTAGACAAGTAGATGGATAGAGAAAATAATAGAAAAAAACCAGTCGCTTCTTTCCATTTTTGCCTTACTGCTGCAAAGCCGCCGACTATATATAATGAAAGAATGATAAAATACGCAAAGATTGGCACACTTAACATTGCTGTACCAGAGCCAAGTTGTACTAAAGGCATATCAATCAGCCCTGAGCCAATAATTGTTCCTGTTGCCATTGCGCCCCATGAGCTTGCTAATAAACCGATAAATGAAAGCAAAACAGCTTGAAACGGCTTGTAACCGAGCGAAAGAAAAATAGGAGCAGCCACCATAAATCCAATTCCAAATCCACTTACCGATTCAATTAGAGGACAAATCCCAAAACACATCAGGAGCATTTGCAGTAAACGGTCATGTGTAACATGTTCCATAAAGCGTGCAACTTGATCGATATACCCCATTTTATTCATAAGGTGAAATAAAAAAATGCCAAAAAACAAAACATATCCAACGATAAAACAAATTAAACCGCCTTTCACTGTGGCATGGGCAACCTCCCCCATTTGCAAGCGAAACATCGGTGATAGTAAAACAATTCCGCTGCAGACAACATAAGAAATTATCGATGCTTTCAGTGATGTTTGCTTGAAGACAAATAAACAAATAAAAATCATCATGATTGGAATAAGAGCTAATAATACTGTCATACCATCATCTCATTTCTTGTAAGGTACAATTAAAAAAATCGTTATAAAACCCTTTTCTTTTTATACGGGCGAGAGCATCTGGCCATGCATAGGAGCGGTCAGGGCCTTTTTCTGCCACATGCGAAGTTTAAACAAAGAGAGAAAGCGAGTGGAAGCTCCTTTTTTTCTGCATAGCAGCAATCTATATGTCGGAAAATCAAAATGGATTCATATAGATAGGCAAAAAGCATCTACCATGCATAGCAGCAGTCAGGTTTTTCCTAAAACAAAAAGAGAAAGCCAGTAGCGGTTATGTTTTGTTCTGCATTGCGGCTACTTATATGTTAAAACATATTATATAACATAAGGCGGAATATTCAATTTATTTTATGTCATTTTTTTTCGATTCTTTATCTGATGAACTATTCAAAACATGGTACACTACAAAAAACACCTTTTTTAGAGGAGTGATAGCAATGAACCAAGAACAATTTTGGCAGCTCATTTCAGACATGAATTCAAAAGACGAAACAGTTGAGTGGTTAGTTGAGCAATTAGCTGTAAAGTCCGCAGATGAGATTGCAGATTATGAAATGCATCTCCAAGCTGCTTTAGAGCAATCCTACACTTCCTCTTTATGGGCAGCTGCTTATATTATTTTAGGTGGATGTTCCGATGATTCATTTGATTACTTTCGAGGTTGGCTCATCGCATGTGGACGAGAAACGTTTGAATCCGCTGTGCAAAACCCTGAAAATCTAGCAAGCTTAATTCCTGCTTATTATGAAGAGAAAGAACTCATTCCAGAACTTGAGGAAATGTTAAGTACTGGATTTGAAGCGTTCTGCCTAAAAGAAACAGGAGATACAGAGTGGGATAATGAAATATGGAACAAATTTTCATCGTTCCTTGATGAGAAAGGTTATGAAGCATTTGAACAAGACATCGAATTTGACTGGGAAGAAGATGAGGACGAATTAGCTGAGCGCTTTCCAAAACTTTGGAAACATTTTGGTGAAAATCCATTAGGTTAATATATGGAGCTGACTCAAAAGAGACGTATATGTCTTTTGAATCAGCTCCTTCTTTTATGCCCACTCATATATCGACTATTTTTTAGAATATATCGGCGATTTTCAGAATATATCGACCGTTTTTTTTAATATATCGGCGCTTCGACACGATTTAAAGACCCTTCGACAACGCTCGACACCCAGTGTGCACCTTAGGGAGTTAACTCCTTTATTTCACCGCAGCAATAAGCTCACGAATTTCATTTCGTTTTTCATTCTCTAACAACTCAATTACCTTACTTCCGACAACTACTCCGTCGCATACTCGAGTCATTTCTTCTATTTGCTCCGCCTTCGATATACCAAAACCAGCAACAACCGGAAGCTGCACATGTGCTTTCACCTTTTCTAAGTAGGTGTGTAATTCTTGTGTGAAATCGCGGCGCACTCCCGTTACACCTGCTACTGTGACGGCATATACAAATCCTTGTGATTCACTTGTAATCTTTTGAATTCGTTCTACCGGGCTCGTTACTGTTACAAGCGGAATAAGTGCAATATTTGCATCACATAACAGCGGTGCAATAATATCTTGTTCTTCATACGGAAGATCTGGCACGATAATCCCATCGACGCCTGCTTCAATGCAGCGCCGGGTAAAGCGTTCTTTCCCGAACGCTAGAATAGGATTTAAATAGGTCATGAGCACAAATGGAATTTGTACTTCCTCCCTCACTTCCTCCAATACTTGGAAAATCCCTTCTACCGTTGTTCCGTTTTCCAACGCTCGTTTTCCGGCCCTTTGAATCGTTGGTCCGTCTGCAACTGGATCAGAAAACGGAATACCAATTTCAACAATACTTGCCCCGGATTCGTCTAAAAAACGAATTTGTTCTTGTAAATCGCCATCTCCGCCCATTACGTACGGAATGAATGCTTTTTTTCCATTTTGAAATGCTTCACTTATTCTTTCTACTCCCATTCCTTACACCTCTTCCATATAACGTTTTATACTTTCCACATCTTTATCGCCGCGTCCTGATAAACAAATCACAAGCCCTTCATCACTTTTCATAGTAGGTGCTAGTTTCAGTGCATACGCTACAGCATGTGAGCTTTCTAATGCTGGGATTATCCCCTCTTGCTTCGTTAACAATTGAAACGCATGCAGTGCTTCTTCATCTGTAATAGAATGATACGATACACGGCCAATGTCTTTTAATAAGCTATGTTCCGGACCAACTCCCGGGTAATCAAGCCCTGCTGAAATGGAGTGTGCTTCTTGAATTTGCCCTTCTTCATTTTGCAAAATATACATCATCGATCCGTGCAACACACCGACGCTTCCTTTCGTTAATGTTGCGGCATGCTTCTCTGTATGAATTCCCTTGCCTGCTGCTTCTACGCCGTAAAGCGCAACTTCTTCATCTTGTACAAATGGATAAAACATTCCCATTGCATTACTGCCGCCGCCAATGCAAGCGACGACTGCTTCTGGTAAATTCCCCTCTAACGCTTCATATTGCTTCTTCGTTTCCTTGCCGATCACACTTTGGAAATCGCGTACCATTTGCGGAAACGGATGCGGTCCAAGAACAGATCCCATCACATAGTGTGTATCATGTACATGTGCAACCCAGTAGCGAAGCGCCTCGTTTACTGCATCTTTTAGCGTTCCGCTCCCTGCTGCCACGCTTTCCACTTTTGCACCTAACAGTTCCATTCGAAAGACATTTAATTTTTGACGCTTCACATCCTCTTCTCCCATAAAGATGACGCATTCTAAGCCAAGCAACGCGCATACTGTCGCTGTCGCAACGCCGTGCTGGCCAGCTCCTGTTTCAGCGACAACTTTCTCCTTGCCCATTCGCACAGCAAGGAGCGCCTGCCCAATTGTATTGTTAATTTTATGAGCTCCTGTATGGTTTAAATCTTCGCGTTTTAAATAAATTTTTGCGCCGCCGCAATACTTCGTCAGATTTTCTGCGAAATAAAGCGGTGTTTCTCTACCGACATACGTTTGTAAATAATGCTGTAATTGCTTTTGAAATGATTCATCTTGCATTGCTTCTTTATACGCTTCTTCTAATTCTAAAACAGACTGCATTAACGTTTCTGGGACATAACGTCCTCCGTACATACCGTAATGACCTTTTTCATCTGGATATACATATTGCATAGTTAACACTCCTTCGCTTTTGTGATAAATTGTTTTATTTTCTCGATATCTTTTTTGCCGTTTGTTTCTACGCCGCTGCTCACATCAACCATATATGGCCGCACCATTTCAATCGCTTCTGTAATATTCTCAAGATTTAATCCGCCGGCTAATATGCACCTTTGTTCAATTGGATTTGATCGTAATAACTCCCATGAAAATGTTTTACCATTTCCGCCATGAAACTGTTCTTTCGGACTATCAAATAATATAAAATCCGTTTCATATTCCGCTGCTCGTTCTATATCTTCGCTCGAACTTACACCAACAGCCTTTATAGACGGAACATTCAATCTTTTAATATGATAGTTTTGTTCATCCCCATGCAGTTGTACATGCGTTAAACCACAATACGTTGCAATGTTCTCAATTACTTCCATTGACTCATTTACGAAAACGCCAACTTTCATTACATTCTCTGGAAGCTCTTCGATAATTTGCTTTGCTTGTTCGGGAGTGATTTTCCGTTTACTTTCCGCAAATACAAAGCCAATAGCATCTGCCCCGTATTCACAAGCGATTGTTGCCGCTTTTATATCGGTAATCCCGCAGATCTTTACTTTCATTTCGTCACCTGCAGTGATTGAAAAAAGTCCCCAACAGACGAGGCTGTCATAAACGCTTCTCCAACAAGAATTCCTTTTGCTCCGGCTTGCTTCACACGTGTAATATCTTCTTTCGTATGAATACCGCTCTCACTAATCCAAAGTACGTTTTGTTCATTTAATCGTTTCCCAAGCTGTTCCGTTGTACGTAAATCGACTTCAAATGTTTTTAAATTCCGATTATTTACTCCGATGACATCTGGACTAAGCTCTAACGCTATTTCTAGCTCCTCTTCATTATGAATCTCTACAATCGCTTCTAAGCCGAGCTCTTTTACATACGCATATAGCGCAAATAATTCTTCTTTTGATAATGCAGCAACAATCAATAAAATGAGATTAGCTCCCGCATCATATGCCCGGTCAATTTGGATTTTATCTATAATAAAATCTTTACATAAAAGCGGTATATTCACTTGATTTCTTACTGTTTCTAAATCGTGAAACGAGCCCTTAAAAAAGTGACCATCTGTTAAAACAGAGATTGCTCCGGCACCATTTGTCTCATAGAGCCCCGCTTGTTTCGCAACATCAACTTGTAAGTTAAGATCTCCTTTAGACGGTGAAGCACGTTTTATTTCTGCAATGACGGTAAATTGCTGCAATGCTTCTACAAGAGAATAGGATGTACGTTTTTTCTTTTCTGGGATATATGTTTCATATAACGCTGCTACTTCTTTCTTTTTTTGCTCGATAATTTTCGTTAAAATCGTTTCCATTTAGTTCACCCTCTCTAGTTTTTTGTTACTTTCAGCAATTAAGAGTTGTAATTTCTCCAGCGCCTTTCCTGAATCAATACTATGAGCTGCTAAGCGAATGCCCTCTTCAATTGTCCTCGCCTTTCCGTTTGCAAACAGAGCAAGCCCGCTATTTAATAACACTGTCTCGCGGTATACGCTATCTCCTCCCTGCAACACATGTAATGTAATGTTGGCATTTTCCTTTGCATCTCCGCCTCGAATCGCTTCGTTTTTCACTTGTGAAAATCCATATTCTTCCGGGGAAATACTCACTTCCATAATGTTGTTATCTTTTAAAATCGCTACGTGGTTCACTCCTTGCAAAGATGCTTCATCTAAAAATCCACTGCCATTTACAACAATCGCTCTTTTTCTGCCAAGCTTTTGCAAGACTTCTGCTACTGGAAATAACATCTCCCGTTTGTAAATACCGACGAACTGTGTTTCTAAGTCGATTGGATTTGTAAGTGGCCCAATTAAGTTAAAGATTGTTGGAACGTTTAATTCTTTTCTTACTTTCATAATGCGGCGCAGTGCTGGATGCATTGCCGGTGCAAATAGAAAAGCGATACCGACGTTCTCTAACAAATGATCAATATGCTTTGGCGAACATGCAATGTTCACGCCGAGCTCCTCTAATAAATCTGCACTTCCCGTTTTACTAGAAACGGCGCGGTTTCCATGTTTCGCAACCTTTACGCCGGCACCGGCAAGTACGAAAGCTGATGTTGTACTCACATTAAATGTTTGTGCCCCGTCCCCGCCTGTTCCGCAATTGTCCATCGCATTTGCAATATGATTCGAAAACGGCAATGCTTTTTCACGAAGGGCGCGCACAAGGCCGTATATTTCATCTGCCGTCTCCCCCTTTGCCTTTAACAATGCTAAAAAGGCTGCAATCTCACTTTCTAAAATATCTTCGCTTAATAAGCTAATCCCCGCTTCATACATTTCTTGTTCCGTTAAATCTTGCCTCTCTACTAATTTCCGAAGATAACCGTTCATACTCTCTCTCCCTCTTTCACATTCGATAAAAATGCACATATTAATGTATCGCCTTCTTCAGTTGCAATGGATTCTGGATGAAACTGTAATCCAAAAAGCGGATAGTAATGATGACGAATGGCCATGATTTCTCCGTCATCCATCGCGGTTGCTAATACATCAAAACAACTCGGAAGATTGTGCTGCTTCGCTACGAGCGAATGATAACGCATCGCTGTTAGCGGTTGTTTTACATAGGAGAATATCGATATACCATTATGTTTTACAAGCGATGTTTTCCCATGTTTAATCTGTTCTGCTCGCACAACTTCTCCGCCAAAAGCAGTAACAATTGCTTGATGTCCTAGACAAATACCGAGAATCGGAACTGTTTGATAAAAATGTTGAATAACTTCCATACAGATTCCCGCATCTTCCGGTCTTCCGGGCCCTGGCGAAAGTATAATTGCACTTGGCTTCATATCCGTTAGTTCCTTAATTGTCACTTCATCGTTACGCACTACAACAATTTGTTCCGTGTGATGGCCTAGCAATTGATACAAGTTATATGTGAATGAATCATAGTTATCAATTAAGACAATCATTTCATTACCTCCAAGAGCGCTTTTGCTTTATTTAGTGTTTCTTCATATTCAGCAGCAGGGTTCGAATCATACACAACGCCAGCGCCCGCCTGTACATACGCTTTCTTATCTTTCACAACCATCGTTCGGATCGCAAGTGCCATATCCATATTGCCTGAAAATGAAATATACCCAACTGCTCCTGCGTATACATTTCGTTTTTCTGTTTCTAATTCGTTTATCATTTCCATTGCTCTAATTTTGGGAGCTCCTGATACAGTGCCTGCTGGTAAACAGTGTGCTAATGCATCAAAACAATTCATATATTTTCGCAATGTTCCGGAAACTTCAGATACAATATGCATGACATGTGAATATTTCTCGATTTTCATATATTTATCTAGTTGAACGGAACCGATCTCACTCACCCGTCCAATATCATTTCTTCCTAAATCAACAAGCATTATATGTTCTGCCCGTTCTTTCTCGTTTGCAAGCAGTTCTTTCGCTACCTTTTCATCCTCTTCTTTTGTGTTTCCGCGCGGCCTTGTTCCGGCAATTGGATTTGTCATCACCTTTTCATCTCGTACAGAAAGTAAGCTTTCCGGCGAAGAACCAAGTACGATGTAATCTTGAAAATCAATATAAAACATATAAGGAGATGGATTAGCTGTGCGAAGACGGCGATATAATGCAAATGGATTTCCTGTAAAATCACTTTGCAAACGCTGCGATAACACAACTTGAAAAATATCCCCGGCCCGAATATATTCCTTTGCCTGCTCAACCATTTTGTGAAACCTTTCTTTTGTTACAGAAGATGTAAATGATAAGGGAGCACTAGGCCCTTCTACCTGTTCCTCTGATTCCTGCAACAATTTTTGTTTATAGGTTTGCAGTTGTTCATAAACCTCTTCATACGAATCTGTATCACCGCTGCGATAGACATACACAAATGATAGCTTTTGCCTTAAATGATCGTATACAACGAACATGCGGTATAGCAGCACATGTACTTCTGGAATATCCAAAGGGTCAGAGAGCATCTCTCCAATCTCTTCGTATTGCCGAATCACATCATACCCAATATAGCCAACCGCACCTCCGCAAAATGGGAATTGGCTCTCCATTTTCTCTACTGCAAGAACATTTTCTAGCTCTTTTAATACGTTTCCGTTTACCTTTTCCGTCGCGCCATTTATCTTAATTTCTACTTCCTTGCCAATACTTTTGATTTCTCCGTAAGGATCACATCCTAAATAAGAATAACGTCCTTTATCTTGATGAAGCTGTGAGCTTTCCAGTAGAAATTTTTTCTCACCTTTCATCCGGCGATATAACGTAATCGGTGTCACGCTATCTCCTTCTTCTTCTTGAATCATAAGAAAGGTCTTTCCTTGCTTTTTTTGTATGATAAATTGATCTTTCGTTATCATCACTGTCACCTCTTTATCTAAAATAAAAAAGTCCCCTGCATATGGAAATATGCAGAGGACGATAAATTTACCGCGGTACCACCTCTTGTTGGATGCAAAGCATCCCGCTTTTTCAGATACAATCTTATATCCTATCCTTGTAACGGCGGAACCCGGGTTGCCTACTTACAGTTCAGCACACCTCTCGTAAGCCCATTCCGCATATGACACCGCACCGGGCTCTCACCTATCCCCAGCTCTCTGAAACGTCTCCAATATACGTACTTTTCTTACTCATCGATTTATCCTATTCATTTTTTTGTATACAAAAAGGGAGTACTCATCCTATAAAAAGGACGGGTACTCCCGTGGTGCCACCTTAATTCGTTACAAAAGTAACGCACTTTTCCGTATCGAAATACAATACGTGTCTCTTGTAACGATGAGATCCTTTCGCCAAAGCCTATTTCTTTCGTTTCGGTTTGGAAGCTCCGAAGCCCATTCCATATTACTTTCATACTGATTCGCACCAACCATCAGCTCTCTGACATGTCCATAATATGTACTCTTCTTCATCAACGCTTGCGTTTTTAAATTTGAAATCATTATATGCTTTTCTTTTTTTGGAAGTCAATACTTTTTAAAAAATATTTTTTATGTCCATCTTAAATATTATATTGACAAAATGACTCATTTTTATGTAAAAATAATAAATACTCTATTAAAATAGCTATACATTAATAAAAAACTTTATTTTAGTAAAATACTTTATCTTCTAAATAGGCTTATATTTCTGAAAATTCATATTTAGAGGATAGATTTTTATACATAATCATGTTAGATTATAATATGTAACTCAGCAAAAGATACTACTTAGGAAAGGGGACTAACATGAACACACAGATTTTAATTTCTATTTCGATCTATATGATCGGGATGTTAGTGATTGGCTATATCGCCTACAAACGAACATCTAATTTAACTGACTATATGCTTGGCGGGCGTACATTAGGCCCCGCAGTAACAGCACTTAGTGCAGGCGCTGCTGATATGAGCGGCTGGCTATTAATGGGATTACCCGGTGCGATGTTTGCAACAGGTCTGAGCAGCAGTTGGATTGCGATCGGTTTAACACTCGGCGCATATGCAAACTGGCTATACGTCGCTCCTCGCTTACGTACCTACTCTGAACTTGCAAACAATTCAATTACAATCCCAGAATTTTTGGAACATCGCTTCCATGATAAATCTCATATGCTACGTCTAGTTTCCGGACTTGTTATTTTAATCTTTTTCACATTTTATGTAGCTTCTGGATTAGTGTCAGGCGCTGTTTTATTCCGTAATACATTTGGAATGGACTATCATACAGGACTTTTCATCGTTGCAGCTGTTGTCGTAGCATATACGTTATTTGGTGGTTTCTTAGCTGTAAGTTGGACAGACTTCGTACAAGGAATTATTATGGTCGTTGCACTCGTTTTAGTTCCAGTCGTAACAATTATGCATGTAAATGGTCTTGGATCAGCATTTCATACGATTCAATCTGTCGATCCAACGCTATTAAATATTTTTAAAGGTACTTCTGTACTCGGCATTATTTCTTTATTTGCTTGGGGTCTTGGTTATGTTGGACAACCTCATATTATCGTGCGCTTTATGGCAATTTCATCTGTAAAAGAGTTAAAAAGCGCTCGCCGCATCGGAATGAGCTGGATGATTTTCTCTATTGTCGGCGCAATGTTTACTGGACTCATTGGAATTGCTTATTATGCTGACAAGGGGATGAAATTAGCAGACCCAGAAACGATTTTCCTTGAGCTTGGAAATATTTTATTCCATCCGCTCATTACTGGATTCTTATTAGCTGCCATTTTAGCGGCAATTATGAGTACTATTTCTTCGCAGCTTCTTGTTACTTCAAGTGCTATAACAGAAGATTTATACCGAACATTTTTCCGCCGCTCGGCAACGGACCGCGAACTTGTTTTTGTAGGACGTATGGCCGTTCTAGTCATCGCTCTAGTATCAAGCGGACTTGCCTTTAAACAAAATGACACAATTCTAGCACTTGTTGGTTACGCTTGGGCAGGTTTCGGTTCTTCATTTGGACCAGTTATTTTATTAAGCTTGTACTGGAAACGAATGACGAAATGGGGCGCTCTTGCTGGGATGATCGCCGGTGCTACAACAGTTATTACGTGGACACAATTTAAGTTTTTAAAAGATATGTTATATGAAATGATTCCTGGTTTTGCTGTAAGCTTACTCGCTATTATTATTGTAAGCCTATTAACAAAGCAATCAGAAAGTGTTCAAAAAGAATTTGACGAGTTTAAAAAAATAGCTTCTTAATCAAAAAAATGCCTGCTTCTATGATACAGAAGCAGGCATTTTTTTACGTTTGTACTGAATTTTCTGTAAATTAACAAATTCTTTATATTACCTTAAATTATTTCTAACATTCTTTGTATATAGTATAACTAAGAACATTATAAAGAAGGAGGACACCTTATATGCAATCACCATTTCAGTCACAAAAACACCTTATCTCTTCTTCATGTGCTGCACTGCAAACTGATCTTCCTCATATTACCATTGTTCCTTCTATTGTGCCGGTCATCGGTATACAACTGCAGAAAGCTAAGTTAAAACTAAAAACTGGGCAACGTGCAGAACTTACTGCTGCTGTCCTTCCTTCACAGGCAAGTAACCAAGAGATCATTTGGACGTGCACGAACCCTCATATTGTAGAGATTCATACTGAAAACCAGAAAGCAACTGTAATAGGAAAACAGGCTGGACGAGCCGTTATTATTGCTACAACCGCAGAAGGAAAATTCCGCGATCTATGTACTGTCCACGTTCAGCCCTATATCATAAAACCGAAATGAAATTCAACTAGCCACCAGCTCCTCGCTGATGGCTAATCTCCCTTCTTTACGTCTCTTGCGTATATACCATGCCTTCTACAGATTCTTTATACGGTCGCTTTTGTTGTTGTAATAAAAAGATACACACACCACATAATACAAGAATGCTTCCGACTACTTGTATAGAATTTAATTTTTCACCGAGTAAAAAGAAGGCAAGAATCATCGCACCGACAGGCTCGCCTAAAATACTCATAGAAATGGTTGTTGCATTTACATAATTCAATAACCAATTATTAATCATTTGAGATGCAGTCGGTACAGTTGCAAGTAAGAAAAATACAGTCCAATCCCATGATGAATACCCTGTAAATGGAATTTGCAACATCATGTTATATATACTTAAAAATACAGCTGCAAATGTAAAGACAGTAAAACTATAAATCCAATGCGATACTTTTTTCACTGTCGTTTGTCCAATAAATAAATAGCCAACCACTGCAATTACACTCAAAAATGATAGTATGTCGCCTAAGACTGCTTCTCTGCTCAGTCCTAAATCTCCCCATCCAATACACCCTACACCAATAATTGCAATTCCCATTGTTGCAAGTGCCATGAGTGTCGTTCTTTCTTTAAATAAGAAAAATCCGCCAATGAGGGATACGAGTGGCTGCAATGCTAAAATAATCGTAGAACTTGCAACTGTTGTAAATTTTAACGATGCAAACCAGAGAAGAAAATGCAGTGCTAAAAAGAATCCAGATCCAATTAAAAATCCCCAGTCCTTCTTCTGAATTCTCGTAAATTCCTCTCTTTTCTTCCAAACAATCGGAAGCATAATAATCACAATAATCCATAAACGATACATACTTAAAATAGAAGATGGTGCTGTAGACATTTTTACAAATATAGCCGCAAATGAAATCGTGATAATCGAAATCGCTAACGGCAGTGCTATAGATTTCTGCTGCTTCATATGCTGTCTCCTCATTTATAAATTGCTGCTATGCAGAAAAAAAGTAACTGCTCACCTATACCTTTTAGAGATTTAGAAAAGGGTATGATTCTAGTGAAGATGTGTCTCTCTATTACTTATAAATTCATTTTTGGGCATATAGACCGCTGTCATGCAAACACAAAAGGAGCCTGCACTTATTGGCTACTTTTGTTTTCAAACCTTGCACGTGCAGGAAAAGGACCTGACCGCTACTATACATAGCCAGTCCCTCTCGACCACTTAAAAAAATGCTTTTCTATCGGTTTTTCATAGAGTGACTGAGTAGTTACGTTTTTTCAATTTGTATTTATATAAGCAAAATTCTCATTTCATTATAGCCTTTTCTTCTAATACTGAATACTAATTTTTTAGATTCTTCTCATTCTTATGCTAAAATAAAGTTGTAGTAACTTTTTACTTAGGGGAGATTACACGATGACACAAACAATAGGAAAAATTGAAGAACTTACATTTTACAGCAAATCATTGCAAGAAGAACTAACGCTTCTCGTTTATTTACCAGCAAATTTTACACCGCTTCATAAGCACACCATTGTTATTGCACAAGATGGCAGAGATTATTTTCAACTTGGAAAAGCACATCGCGTTATAGAGTCACTTCGCGAAACAGAGGAAATTGATCGGACGATTATTGTTGGTATTCCATATAAGAATGTAAACGATCGCAAAGAAAAATATCATCCAAACGGCTCACAAAATGACATGTACATTCGCTTTTTAGCTCATGAACTCGTTCCATATTTAGATGAGCAGTACCCAACATATCAAATGGGTAAAGGCCGCGTTTTAATCGGAGATTCTTTAGGCGGTACGGTTTCATTTATGACAGCACTTATGTATCCGCATACATTCGGAAAAGTAATTATGCAGTCGCCATTTGTAAATGAATCTGTATTAGAGCGTACTAAAGTCTTTACAGAGCCGCACGCCTTAGATTTATATCACATCATCGGGACAGAAGAAACAGCTGTAAAAACAACAGATGGTAATATTTCCGATTTTGTAGCGCCAAACCGTGAGCTACATTCTCTTCTTACTGAAAGAGGATTTACAACTTATTATGAAGAGTTTAATGGCAATCACACATGGAAATATTGGCAAAAAAACTTACCACATGCGTTTTCTCATATGCTAGCGCTAAAATAATATACAGTATCATTCAGAATTATCTGATATAATAAACAAAGAGTTCTTTTTTCATACAAACTACGTTCAGACAAGGGGAGGAATTTAGAGATGAAACTAGGTATTGTAATTTTTCCATCAAAAATGATTCAAGATAAAGCAAACGGTCTGCGTAAGCGTTATGATCCACATTATGCATTAGTTCCACCACACGTTACATTAAAAGCACCTTTCGAAGTAGCTGATGAAAAATTAGAAACGATTGTGCAAGAGCTTCATACAATTGCCAATAAAACAAATACGTTTACATTACATGTTGGAAAAGTTAGCTCATTTGCACCTGTAAATAACGTTATTTATTTTAAAGTGGAAAAAACACCTGAATTAACATTCCTAAACGAAGAAATGCATAGCGGTATATTCACACAAGATCGCGAATATACTTTTGTGCCGCACCTTACAATTGGACAACAATTATCAGACGCAGAGCATGCGGATGTTTTAGGTCGCTTAAAGATGAAAGATTTCTATTATGAGCAACCAATCGATCGTTTCCATTTACTATATCAATTAGAAAATGGAACATGGACAGTATACGAAACATTCCATTTAGAAAAGGGGCAACATTAATTTGCAAATTACAGTCGTACAAAATGAAAAACAGCTAAAAGATGCCTTTTCCGTTCGTAAACAAGTGTTTGTCGATGAGCAAAAGGTTGCAGCCGAAGAGGAATACGACGAATTTGATCAAGCTGCAAAACACGTTGTACTATACGATCAAGATATTCCAGTTGGCGCTGGACGCTTTCGCATCGTCGATGGTATCGGGAAAATGGAACGCATTTGTGTCTTATCATCTCACCGCCAAAAAGGGGCTGGTAAGATGATCATGGACGCATTAGAAGTTCTTGCGAAAGAAGAATCTCTTCCAAAGCTGAAACTACATGCACAAACACATGCTGAGCCGTTTTATCATAAGCTTGGATATAAAACAACTTCTGATGTATTTATGGAAGCTGATATCCCGCATGTTGTCATGATAAAAGATCTATAAAAAGAAGCGCCTTGTTTGGCGCTTCTTTTTTATGTATGGTGGACCCGGAATCAAACTATTCTTGCGATAACAATAATAATTACTAACTTTATTTCATAAGCATCAAATGGGAACAGAGTTTTGAAATAAGGAGGAAAGTCTTTATGACTTCTAATAAGGAAGCGGAACTGACGGGACACGGCTTCGGCAAACAAAAATTGACCTCCACTCGTTTCCTCCCTTCGTTTTAACATCGCACGGGGCAGAAATTGGTACTGACCGTTTCTACGTATGGCCAGTTCCTCTTGTTTTTCGGCATATACATCACGGCTTCGGCAAACAAAATTGACCTCCACTCGTTTCCTCCCTTTGTTTTAACATCGCACGGGGCAGAAATTGGCACTGACCGCTACTATGCATGGCTAGTTCCTCTCGCCCATCTAAAGAAGAGAAGTTTTTAGAGAGGTTTTTAATTTCTATACCCCAAACGAAATCACATCACTCCCCTACTTTTTACATTGCCATTTCCCCTATCTTCCGCTAAAGTTATAAGTTGATGCTACTTATTGAAGGTGAAATTATGACTAAGGAAAATTTTTCGCAAAAATCATTAACACATTCGAATATTCCTCGCGCAACTTATCATATCCCGAAAACATCTACCGACTTAGTTCAGCAAAATGATGCGGATGTTACTTATTTTCGCGCTCTTGAAAAACAAGGAATATATTTAAATGAAAAGCAATTAGAAGCTGTTCGTCAGACTGAAGGGCCCGTTCTTACATTAGCTGGAGCTGGCAGCGGAAAAACGTCTGTCTTAACAACGCGCGTTGGCTATTTAGTCAATGTAAAAGGTGTTCACCCGCGCAACATATTGCTGCTTACCTTTACACAAAAAGCAGCAGAAGAAATTCGAAGCCGCGTAGCAACATTACCTGGTATGACACGTGCAGCGAGCCAATATCTTGTTGCTGGAACATTCCATTCTGTGTTCTTAAAGTTACTTCGCAGCCAAGGATACAACCAACAAATTTTAGCAAACGAAAAGCATAAACAAATTATTATAAAGAAAATTTTAAAAGAACTTCGTTTAAAAGATGACTATGATGCGGAAAGTATGCTAGCAATGATTTCACTTGAAAAAAATAAATTAAATAGACCGAAAGATGTCCAAGCTAAAACACCTGTGGAACGTGAATTTCAAGAAGTGTACCAACGTTATGAAGACGTAAAACAAAGTCATGGCTATTTAGATTTTGATGATATTTTACTTGAAACGTTCTATTTGTTAGAAAATAATGCCGCTTTATTAACGCAATTGCAAGGTCGCTTTCAATATATTGAAGTCGATGAATTTCAAGATACATCATACGCTCAGTATGAAATTGTAAAATTATTAGCAGCACCGCAAAACAACTTATTTATCGCGGGTGACGATGATCAAGCGATCTACGGCTGGCGCGGAGCCAGTCATCAAATTATCCTTTCTTTTCCAAAAGAATTTGATGATACAACTATTATTACTTTAAATACAAATTATCGATCGAACCCATTTATTGTTGGCCTTGGTAATGAAGTCATTAAGCTAAATCAAGAACGATTTAACAAAGAACTGTACTCCATTCACGAAGAAGGCGTGCAGCCGTTTTATTCAAGACCAGCAACAACATTGGATGAAGCAAATCAAATACTGCAACTGATTCAAGATAAGGTAGCAAGCGGTGAAAGGCGCTATACAGACTTTTGCTTATTATACCGAACACATTCTGTAAGCCGCTCCTTACTCGACCAGCTTACAATTCATAAAATCCCGTTCGTCAAATACGGAGCAAGCCAATCATTTTATGAACACTCGCTTATTAAACCGGTATTAGATCAACTACGGTTGGCCTTTGAACCATTTCGGTTAGAATCGCTCGCAAGCATTTTGCCAACGATGTATATTGGACGCGATGAATGTATATCATTTATCGAACGAGAACAATGGAAATACGGTGAAGGACGTTTCCCTTCCCTTTTACATTTCCTTTTACTGAATCCAAATTTAAAGTCGTTCCAAGTAAAGAAAATCAATGATCGTATTGATTTTCTAAAATTTATTAAAGAACTTGAACCGAAAAATGCATTAAAAGAAATTATTAAAGGAAAAGGACAATATTTAGAATATCTGCAAAGTAATGACCGTTCTTCTTTTACAATGCAAAAAGAAATACAAGAAGAAATGCTTGAAGAACTCATTGAATCTGCAAATCGCTTTTCCGACATTCCAGCATATTTAGACTTTGTAAACACAGCAATACAAAATCAAAAAGAAATGGAAGCCTTAAAAACAAGAGCCCAGCAAGATGCTGTCTCGCTTATGTCAATTCATAACGCCAAAGGCCTTGAATTTCCATGCGTTTTCTTACTCGGTGCAAGTGATGGAATATTACCACATTCTTCATCATTAAAAGATGTAAACGACCGCGTCACCGATTCCTCCGAGGCATTAGAAGAAGAACGACGCTTAGCATACGTGGCAATTACGCGAGCAAAAGAAGAATTATACATTTCTTCTCCGCAGTTTTTTAGAGGAAAAAAACTTGATGTTTCGAGATTTTTATTTTTGACGAGGGATGACTTACAAAAAACAAAATAACAGATGACTTAAAGCTTTCCTGAAGTAAAACAAAAAATACCCTGTTTTTTCTTACCCAAAGGATAAAACAGGGTACTTTTTGTTCAAAAGCAGACTCATTATTTACATGTTTCATTATTTATTAATACCTATTTTTCTTCCCACCACAGTTACAACCGTTTTTCTTCACATATCCTTGCTGTTCCAGTTGCTGCTCTTGTTGCTGCCCTTGTTGTTGCTCTTCCTGCTGCCCTTGTTGCTGTTGCTGCATTTGATACCAATGTTCAAGATTATTATACGGATTTGGTTGCTGATACTTCGCCATGGCAAACATCTCCTCTATTTTTTAACACTCTCTTTACTATATGAACAACCTGTCTGTTTCGTGCCTCCATTTCTCACTCATTCAGCCATCGAATTACAATCGTTTCAATAATCGCTGCAGCCCCAGCAACTGCTAACAACAAAATAATAGGCTCTGCTACTTTCGGAATCCATTCATAACATAAAAGCAATAGAGCGCTCACCCATATTCCTGTACACCAATAGCAACTTAACAATTCCCCAAAAAATTTACGTAAACCTGCTTCTTTTATTTTCATATACGTTGAAACCGAACCATCATCTTCTGTAACCTGTATTTCTTCAATAAAAGGCGCACGTATAAAAGATGTAATCTTATCAAAGACCAAAAGGCGCGTTAACCGAAATACCGCACACGAAAAAATAAAGAACATAAGCCAACTCTCAAAAAACAAGTTCCCCATCCCCTTTTCTTTTCAGATAAATACAGGCTTATCCTTTGAAAAAAACAACTTGGGAGCAGTAACCGATTTACCTCGCATTCAATATTCTATTAGTGTAATCAAAACTTATGATAAGGAGTGAAAAGAATGGGTAACAATGATGACAAGAAGATTAACATCAATTGTGTATGTGATGTTGTAAACTTCATCAATGAATTACAAGATTGTGCAACAAGCACATGCCCAACAGGATGTGACGTGCCATTTCTCGGTGCACATCAAGGAGCTAGACTCGCAAATACACGCCCATTTGTCTTATTTACTAGCGAAGGAGATCCATTTCGGGTATTTATTGCTTCTGGTCACGATAAGAAATGCTTTTCGAGCATTTTCCGTGTAGAAAGTGTAGACGACTGCTGTGCAGTATTACGTGCATTAGAAGTACACAATCCAGACCCAAAAGATTGTGAAGAGCCAGTTTGTGTCTTCTTAAACCATCCCAACGCTGCACTACATGCAACAAATTCTATTGTAACTGTTGATTTAAATTGTTTCTGTGCAATTCAATGCTTACGTGACACACACGTTTCAGGCGTATAATATGTAAACAAAAAAACTATTGAGGTGGTAGGAATCCTACCACCTTTTCCACATTATAATCCCGCCATGCGAATCGATATAATATCTTCTATGTTCAAAAGAAAGTCCCCAATGTGGCTTGGTACCACCATTTGCAGCACCTTATTCTCATAAGAAGTAATAACCCCTACATAAGAGGCTTTTTCTGTTTTCACAATACATTTCACATTTGATATATAATGTGGTCGATTTAATAAGAAATAAACTTTCTCTTCGTTATTCATATCTTTAAACGATTTATTTTGCCATGTGATATTAGAAGATTCTACAAATTGTTCATCAATTTGTTTTTGCTGAGTCTCTTCTGTTACATCCGTTTGTATGTTATGTTGGCCAACCACGTTTACCTCTTCTATAAGATGGTGAGTCTGTTCCTTATTTTCAACATATTTTTTTTCGTTCTCCTCTGTTACATCCGTTTGCATGTTATGTTGATCAACCACGTTTACCTCTTCTATAAGATGGTGAGTCTGTTCTCTATTTTCAGCATATTTTTTTTCGTTCTCCTCCGTTACACCGGTTTGTTCTGTCTGTTTCACAATCACACTCCGCTGCATACGGGGCTGAAGTTTATATAGATCCAAATGTTGAGTATATAATAACGGTTGATTTTCCCCTTCCTTTATTTGTTTGGTCGCCATCCCCAATCCCCCTCTTTACTGAAACGTACGTTATTACAGTTATATTCATACAGAGCGGAGAAGTTTCATTAAAAATCTATTCTTTATCTATTTACATAAGGTACATTCCCTATTTTTTATAAACAAGAGGATTAAAAACTAAGAAAATCCCTAATTACGGAAGAAGGAAATCGTCTCTTCCAATCCTTGAAGTAATGAAAACTTCGGATTCCAATTTAAGTATTTTCTAGCTTTATTATTTAATAGATAGCTATGGACAATATCCCCTGGTCTTTCCTCTTTGTATATTCTTTTATTTTCTACTGTCATTAAGCTATAGATTATATCCAGCAGTTCATTGACTGAAGTTTGTTGATGCGAACTAATATTACATATTTGATTGTCAGCATTCCTAAGAGACAAAAAGTTAGCATATGCTACATCTTTAACAAAGATAAAATCTCTTGTTTGATTTCCGTCACCATATATAATTGGACTCTCATTCTTTAATAATCGGTCAATAAAAATAGAAATAACACCAGCTTCCCCATTTGCATCCTGCCTTGCGCCATAAACATTGGAATATCTAAGAATTGTATACTTTAAACCCGAGAGCTTTGCGAATAATTGAATATAAGTTTCACTAGTCCATTTCGATAAACCATAAAATGATACAGGATTAAGATCATGATTCTCATCAATAGGTAAATATTTAGGATTACCGTATACAGCAGCAGTTGATGCATGGATAATTTTTTTCACGTTATGCTTTAGACAAGATTGTAGAATATTTACAGTCGCCATGATATTTTCACTACAATCGTAGAGTGGCTGTTTTACAGATTCCTGCACAGACACCTGCGCCGCTTGATGTATTACAAAGTCTGGTTTTTCTGTCATAAAAATTTTATCAATATCAGGATTTCGTATATCAGAATGATAAAAAGCAACTCCCGATGGAATATGATGCTTATGACCGCTAACTAAATTATCAACAACTACTGTCTCTATATTGTTTTCCAATAAGAATTCAACAATATGTGAACCAATAAAGCCTGCCCCGCCTGTGACTAAAACTTTCAAATATTTACCCTCCCCAAAAACTATATTTCCTTACATATTAGACAAGTAAAAATCTCTGTTTTTTTAATTAATGAAGTTATCATTTCTATAAAGTGAAACTTCCATCAGTGGGGGTTTTCTTCATCCCCCACTGATGGTTAGTTGAACTAATCGGGCTCTTACGGGCAGTTATCTCCCACCTATCTTCTTTGTTTTCTCACAATCTTGAGGTAGGAGTCTTACTGCCCGTTAGTGCGGGATAAAATCAATATTGTTACAATTTATGTAAACTTTTTCCACAGTATGCTCTATAGTTTATCGGCTTAAAGCAGCTAACAAACAATAATACTTTCGTTTTCCTGTGTTTCAGCAGTTTGTTCTATCTATTTCACAACCACACTTTTCTGCATATGACGCAAGAGTTTATATAAATCCGAATGATGACTGTATAATAACGGTTGATTTTTTCCTTCTTTTATTTGTTTACCTGCCAATTTAATAGCCTTATCCAAAAGTCACAGATGTCATATCGTCTTGTTCATGATGGTTCTTAAACTGGCAATCAAAGCTTTGTTCTGTCTTTGCATATAAAAAGACCTCAAGAATCATAAAGAGTCGAGAGGTCTATACGACGTCATATCGCTCACTTAGAGAGACTAGTCACAAGGTGAGATTGGATGACAATCGTCGCAATCATTCTTTCTAATACACACCTTGACAATGTCTTTTTCAAGAACTTTCCAGAATACATCGACAGTGCCTTGGCCGTTCGGTCCTGGGCGTGTTCCGAAATTTTGTGGTCTTGGCGTACCTTCGCATAAAACGGCAAATCCGCAAACTTCGAAATAGTCTCCTTCGTTTGCATCATCACGGTCAATAATACATTGGAATGCTCTTTCGTCACAAATAACTTTTGGACATTGATTTCCTTGTTCATCCACAGCCGTGAACATAATTTTTTTCGCTAATGTGCCGCAAATGATCACTTTTTCAGGGCAAACATCTTCAACAACAGGTACTTGCGTGAAAAACACCTTAGTTGTAACGCCATCCGCAGCTAATGCCGGTGGAACGAGCTGTGTTTTAAATTCAACGGCTTCTTGACAGCAAGTTCGAGGATTCGCAATTGGACATCCATCCATTTTTATTCCTCCTTATATTGTGAGTATGGGACAAAGGAATCAGGAAAAAATAAGTATGATAATAATCTACTGTGCTAAAATACAATATGTGAAACCAGACAATTCAGTATAGGTAGTTGCCGAGAATCAGCTGTAAAAAGAAACAATATGCATTCGCCTATTAATTTAATGGTCTTATCCGAAAGTCATAGATATCTATCCTATCTTGTTCATGATGGTGTATAAACTGGCAATCAAAGATTTATTCTGTCCTTGCAAAAAAAAGACCTCAAGAATCATAAAGAGTCGAGAGGTCTCTGCGTTTTCGTATTGCTCACTTAAAGAGACTAGTCAGAAAATGAGGTTGGAGGACATTGTGGGATTGGATTACAAACGTCGCAATTATTCTTTCTAATACACACCTTGACGATATCTTTTTCAGTAATTTTCCAGAACACTTCGACAGTTCCTTGTCCTCCCGGTCCCGGGCGTGTTCCGAAGTTCTGTGGTCTTGGTGCACCTTCACATAAAACGGCAAATCCGCAAACTTCGAAAAGGTCTCGTTCTCCTTCGTTTGCATCATCACGGTCAATGATACATTGGAATGCTCTTTCGTCACAAATGACTTTCAAACATTGGTTTCCTTGATCATCCACCGATATAAACGTAATTTTTTTCGTTAGTGTGCCGCAAATGATCACTTTTTCAGGGCAAACATCTTCAATAACAGGTGCTTGCGAGAAAAACACCTCAGTTTTAAAGAAACCTCCAACTAATGCAGGTGGAACAAGCTGTGTTTTAAATTCAACAGCTTCTTGACAGCAAGTTTGCGGGTTTGGAATTGGACATACAGTTGTTGTTGATGTTGTTGATGTTGTTGATGTTGTAGTGGAAGTAGTTGTTGATGTTGATGTTGTAGAAGTAGTTGTCGATGTCGATGTTGTAGAAGTAGTTGTCGATGTTGTTGTTGTAGAAGTAGTTGTCGATGTCGATGTCGATGTTGTAGAAGTAGTTGTCGATGTCGATGTTGTAGAAGTAGTTGTCGATGTCGATGTCGTAGAAGTAGTTGTCGATGTCGATGTTGTAGAAGTAGTTGTCGATGTTGTTGTTGTAGAAGTAGTCGTCGATGTTGTTGTTGATGTTGTAGCTCCAGTAAAAAAGGCACTTAAACAAATACTATCATTTCCTGAAGGACAGCCCTGGATGCCTTGGAAATGTAATCCAACGCTTTGGAACTGTGCCTCCGTAAACGGTGTAGTGGAACAAATGATAAATGTTCCCGACTCACCCGGATTAATTCTTTGCGCTGGCCCTGTAAACCTTTGTACAATACTAGAATTCGGAAGACAACCTCCAGGACAATTCCCTCCACTTAGAGGGCCTTCTGGTCCTGGACCGGATACCTGGGTAAATGGTCCAGGATTAGTCACAATTAAACATAAAGAACCTACAAAACCTGTGCTCAGCGGACTCGGACTATTGGCTACTACAATTTCTGCGCACCCGGTATTTGGTCCGCTAGTTATGATGTTTACTGTAACGGTCGCTTGTAAAGGTTGGGAACCTGGACATGGCCCATCTCCCGTAATAACAGCAACTACTGTCATATAAATTTTACACTCCTTTTTAATAAAATTAAATGCAAAAAAGAAAAAACAATCTTTATCGCATTTTCTCAGTTTCCCAATCATAGTATGTCTTTACAATAATAATGGTTTGGATGTATTCATCACTATGAATCTTTTATTTTATCCTTCATGATTATTTCTTTCATTAAAAAGTGTTCCACTCTAAAAAACAAGTTTCATTCCACTAATAAAAATGATTACAATCATGACAATACGTATATATTTCGACGGCATCTTTGTTGTAAGTTTACTGCCAATGATCGCTCCTGGAATGGATCCGCATAGAAGATTGCCCACTAATAAATAATCGATGTGTCCAAATCCTGCCATCAAGAGGCCTGAAACGGAAGTAAGCAAAAAAGCATGAGTGATATCTGTACCAACTAATTCGGAAGATTTCATATTATAAACATATAAGATAAACAATGCAAAAAGGCTTCCTGATCCAACCGAAGTGATTCCTACGACGGCTCCGATGATGACTCCCGCCAGGATGGTCAAATGCCGCTTTTCTTCTAATGGCTTTTCTTTCCAACGGTTAACTGAATGACGACCAAAAGTCATTTGAATCAATGTAATGATGGAAACAATCATTAGAATAGAACCAAGCAAGAGCATCACAAACTCTTTATTATAGTAGTCAGCTAAAAATAAATAAAATACTATATTAGCCGTAACAGCAGATGGTATACTCCCGATGGCTAAGTATTTCACCAATTGAAAATGAACTGTTTTTTGCCTTATGTGTTGGATGGTCCCAACCATTTTTGTAATTGAATTATAGGCAAAGTCCGTGCCGATAGCGATCGTTGGATGAATGCCCATAAAAATCAATAATGGGGTAAGCAAAGAAGCTCCACCGACCCCTGTCATTCCAACGAGCCATCCGACCAGCAATCCGATAAAAACAAATTCAATACTCATTTCTTATTCACCTCAAGTGTCTAATCATTTTTTTAAAAGCATCATACTCTATAGAGATAATCGATTTTAACTACTAATAGAGGTGATGTTTAACAATGGCAATATCCCCCCACGGCGGTCAATTAATCAATCGTTTTAATCCCGATTTGAATGTAGATGATATTGAGCAGCAAATCGAAATAGATGAGTTTACTCTTGCAAATCTAGAATGTATAGCTATTGGTGCATTTAGTCCTCTTCAAGGTTTCATGGGGAAAGAGGATTATGAAAACGTACTTTATCATATGCGCTTACAGAGTGGTTTGGTTTGGACACTGCCTATTACATTATCGATTTCTACTGGAGAAGCACAATCCATCCACTGTGGTTCCAAAGTGAAACTTATTCATGACAACAACGTTTATGGAGTGATTGAAATTGAAGAAATATATGCAGCGGATCAAAAAGTAGAGGCTGAATATGTTTATGGAACGACTGATCACAACCATCCCGGAGTGGCAAAGCTTTATGACCATTCAGGGATTTATGTAGGTGGTAAGATTACGATGATAAAACGTCCGAATAGAAAAGTGGCTGAAAAGTATGATTTGGATCCAATAGATACTAGAGCAGAGTTTGATAAACGAAGATGGAGAAAGGTTGTTGGTTTTCAGACACGCAACCCTATTCATCGCGCCCATGAGTATATTCAAAAATCAGCTCTTGAAACAGTCGATGGCCTTTTGATTCATCCATTAGTCGGCGAGACGAAAAAAGATGATATCCCGCAACATATTCGAATGAACAGTTATGAAGTGTTAATCGAGCATTATTATCCTGAAAAATATACGATGTTAGCCGCTTTTCCAGCTCCCATGCGTTATGCAGGACCTCGAGAAGCCGTCTTCCATGCGCTTGTAAGAAAAAATTACGGCTGCACTCATTTTATTGTCGGCCGCGATCATGCCGGAGTCGGAAGTTATTATGGTACTTATGATGCTCAATTCATTTTTAACCGTTTTAAAGAAGATGAATTACAAATCGTTCCGCTCTTTTTTGAACACAGTTTTTATTGTAAAAAATGTCATGCGATGGCGTCTTTAAAGACATGCCCTCATGATGAAACGGATCGATTCATTTTGTCCGGAACAAAAGTGAGAGAAATGTTAAGAAACGGGGAAAGACCTCCGATGGAATTCAGCCGTCCCGAAGTAATCGATGCCTTAATAAAAGGACTAAGTTTGGAGGAATAACACGTGGATAAACAAAAAAAAGAGAATATCATTTGGCACCAAACGGTCATAACAAAAGAAAACCGTCAGAAATTACACGGCCAAAAAAGTTGTGTTCTATGGTTTACAGGATTATCAGGATCCGGCAAGTCAACCTTAGCGAATAAAGTGGAAGAAAGGCTGCATTCTCTTGGGATTTCTACTTATTTATTAGATGGAGATAATATGAGACACGGGTTAAACAAAGATTTAGGTTTTCGTGAGGAAGATCGAAAAGAAAATATAAGACGCATTGGTGAAGTAGCGAAACTATTTGTTGATAGTGGAATCATTGTCCTTTCCGCTTTTATTTCTCCATATACAGAAGATCGTCAGAAAGTAAGAGATCTTTTAGAAGAGGAAGAGTTTATTGAAATATATACAAAATGTTCGTTAGAAGTTTGTGAGACACGAGACCCAAAGGGCTTATATAAAAAAGCAAGAAAGGGTGAGATTACCGATTTTACCGGTATCTCCTCACCCTATGAAGCCCCAGTTTCTCCTGAAATAACGGTCAATACCGAGAGTGTGGCAATAGACAATTGTACAGATCAAATCATTCGCTATTTGTTGGATAAGGGATATATTTAGTATTTTGTTTAATGAAATAAAGTTTATTGTTGATTTTATTTTAACTCTGAATTCGCACTCTATCTAATTTTATTAAGGGTACGAACTCAGAGTTAAAACGTTTACTGTGAATAGCTAGATGCAGGTTTTCTATATTTCCTTTGAATAATATAGAAAGATGCTGACAAGGAAACACAAAAACGTACTTCCTCGTCAGCATCTAGAAAATGAACTGTTATGAGAAACCCAGGAAATCATGGTTTAAAGGAATTGTAAATCTACAGTAAAAACAGCTTTTAGTGTCTATTTAAAAAATTCTTTAAAGCTATATCCAAAAGCATTTATGTCCCTTTCATACTTATTCACTATATTAGCTCTTTTAGTAGCGGGTAATGCCATCCACTTTTTTAAGTACTTCTCATTCGTGTTTGAATTGATTGGAAGTGCAACGTCGATAGGGTTACATTGAATAAAATTAGATATTGAATGTAATATATTTTCTGGATTAGCCGCTAATTCCTCATATTTAATTATAATGGTGTTTTTTAGTAGTGGTAGATCTTTTTCCAGCTGCTTATGGCATAAAATCCAATGATCAATTAACTTTTCCAATTCAATATTTCTCCCTGAAAAAGCATTTGTAGCTAAAGAAACAGCGACAGGATGTCTTTTAATTATAAGAAAATAGGAGTTAGGAAACATCTCCTGTAGAAAGCGGGTTCTAATTATATTTGGAGGTGATTTTTCTAACAAGATAGGTTTGGACAAATCCCAATGTTTTCCCCATTCAAAAAATAATTTCTTTTTGTTTTCTGGTGTAATGATATTGGAATGTTCGTCCAAATAAGAAGCATTGTCAAAAGCGAAAATACCCGGTCCGCCATATCTCTTTGCCGGCGGGAATACTGTTTGCAAATGTTGTCCCTCATCCATCGGAGAACCAGTATTACGGAAACCACTTATTTCATCATGTTCCCTAAGTAATTTAGATAAAATGGTCGTGCCACTCCGGTGTAAACCACAAATGAATACAAATTTTTTCGAGTCCACGATTTTCCCCCTATGATTTTTTTGTTATACCAAAAAAACATCAAATTTACATTCCGATATAAAAAAATGAAAGGTGTAGTTGATATATTAGATTATTCTTTATTGAGGATGATGCCGATACGCTTCTATAGTTGACGAATATATACGATAACATTATATGCGAATATATTTTTAGTGTTCGATAGGTTGTTTGTTCATTTTTCTTCACTTCCGTTATGAAAACGATTAGAGGAAACCTTACCATAAGTAACAGCGAAAATTAGCTTTCAAATGCAAAATCTAGGTTTTGTTTATGGAAATGGAATTTCTATCTAATTTTTACACCCTTCCATTTCCATCTTCATATAAATAATATTAGTAACATTTTGAAACGTAATAATCTTTAGGTTGTTTCTAGCTATATCTCCTCTGTACATTAATTTAAAAAGGGTGTGTGAAATGCGAAGAGCTGTTGTAGTGTTTGTAGAGGACAATAAGCATTTATTGCTTCAATTGGGGTGCTTATATACCTCTCTAAAATATATACAGTCAAATGATACTGATCTTGTTGTATTTGGAACAAAGGAAGCTTTGAAAAAAATTCCAGATGACTGTATAAAAGTTGAGTGTGAGTTAGCCAGTAATCCTCCTGAATTCCTCCGTTATCGATTTATTAATTCAATTAGTTGTTTAGCTGGAGAGCAAGCAGCTTTTTTAAACAATTACGATTATATTCTGAGAACCGATGCGGACACATTTTTAACACCCGCATGGAATTCTTTTTACCCTGCCCTCTATACTGTAGGACGAGGCGGTTATGTAAACGATGAAAAAACACGCTCCAACCTAAAAAGAATCTCATCACAATTTCATTTGCGCCATCAAGGACTCCATAATCTAGGATCAACTCATTACGGTAATGCCTCGTTGGTAAGGGAAGTTTGTAAACTCGCGACAACTATTACAGCACATATTTTGACAGAAGAATTTAAGGGTGATGAGGGAAAATGGCCTAGCTGGTATCGGGGGGTTGCATCAATGTACGGTTGTGAAATTGCAGCTAACCATTTTGTAGATCAAATTACAATAGACCAAAAAAAACTTGATTATGGTAGTGCCTCATCCGAATCAATCGATAATCATCCGCACATACACTGCTGGCATACAAATAATATGTTTTCTAAGTTTCAATTTACAGCGGGAAAATATGATGATTTAAGTACCGATAATTTAGATATAAATAGAATTAGAGATTACTGCTTGTTTATAGCTTTAAAGTCGAAGCAATTTTTCCATATTCAATAATCAAGCGTATTCCAAAAACTTACATTACTTCAAATAGCCTAAAGAATATTAGAAAAGAAGAATCTAATTTCTTTTGGTTAATAAGTTACTTATGAAAGGCTGAATTTAAATGGAAAATAAAAAATTTTTAGTTTTAGGACATCCAAGAAGTGGTACTGCATTTATGGTGAAACTATTTCGGCAATTTGGGTATCACATTGGACATGAAATTATGGGCAGGGATGGAATTAGCAGTTGGATGTTTGTAGTGGATGATTATCAAGTATATACTGACCATACTCTTAACCGGAAAAATTTCACCTTTGACTACATTATAATGAATTTGAGACATCCTGTTGATATTATAAGTAGCAGTTATTTTACAGAAAATCCATCTAGGATAAGTTTAGATTACCGTAAAAAACATCTGAATTTGGAAGGTTTAAATAGGGTAGAGGTGGCTGTAAAAAGTGTTCTTGATTGGTATAAAAAAATAGAACTGCAAAGACCTAATCTAAAAGTTTGCATCGATAAAAATCCAGAAGAAAAATTATTTTATTTTCTAAAACGATTTGAGAATAAAGAGTCATTATTACCAGTTGAAAAAATAGAGAAGAAAGTAAATGCAAGAAATCATCCTGCTCTAACGTTCTCCTTTATAAAAGAAAATTGTAATAAGGATATCGTATTAGAGTTGGAAAATTTTTGTGATTTATACGAATATAAAACCACGTAATCTCTCGAACAGTAAAGGAGGTTAGTCAAGAAAAATGATTATATCTCATGAACATAAATTTATCTTTTTAAAAACGAAAAAAACCGCCGGCACCAGTATCGAAATTTCATTGTCAAGATATTGCGGCGATAAAGATATCATTACTCCGATAAGTCCTGCTGATGAGAAAATTAGGGCTGAATTTGGAAAACAACCACAAAATTATCAAGGTAAATTTTATAATCATATTAGGGCAAAACAGGTTAAGAATTTAATAGGAGAGGAAATATGGAACTCATATTATAAGTTTTGCTTTGATAGAAATCCGTGGGACAAAGTCATATCGCTTTATCACTATAGAAGCAATCCGGCCACTGTTACTTTCGATGATTTTTTAAAATCATCGGAGTTCCTGCGTTCATATAATTTTCCTAGATATACGATTCATGATCAGTTAGCCGTCGACTATATTGGAAAATATGAAAATTTAGAGAATGATTTGAAGATGATCTGTAATAAAATTGGTTTACCTTTTGATGGCTGGTTACCTAGGGCAAAAGGTAACTTCAGGAAAAATCATCAGCATTATAGAACGGTTTACAACGAACAACAAAAAGAATTAATCCAACATTATTATAAAAAAGAAATTGATTTACTCGGATATGAATATTGAAGCTTTTTTAGTCAAACTGAATAATAATGCTAACTGATCGTTCAGTTTGATTAAGAATTTCCTCCTGTGAACTTCTTATATATATCCATCTAGAAAATTTGAGGGATGATTTAGGATGTCTGGATAGCCGTTTGCAGACCTTTTCTTATCTATGTATCTTAAACGCTAAACGCTACTGACAGTAAGAACAAAAATCAAACGAGAGTATAATTTTGTTAAAAGTTCATATAAATTCTAAGGTAGATATTTTTAACAACGGGTTTGTAAAAGGGGGCTTGACGAATGAAAGTTGCGCTTCTAACAATGTTTAATGGTTTAGATAGTACGTACTCATTAGTAAATGTTGTAGCGGAACAAATAAGGATGTTGTTGGATGATCATAATCAGCCAGTCATGCTTGTAAGTGAAAGTTGTCCGCTTGATGATGCGCGGCACGGAATTTTCTTAGATGAACGGATTGAATGGAGAAAAGTGGTTAATCATCTCAACGGCAATCAAATACATTGGAGAGACTATACACAGGCCAGTGGAAAAGTACATGATACTTTTTATCAGGAAGTGGATGTGATTGCGGATGATTTAGTAACAAAATTATCTGATGTAGATGCCTGTATTATGCATGATATTCATTATCAAGGCTGGCATTTACTCCACAATGTTGCGGTGAGAAAGGCACAAGAAAAGCTGCCGCATGTCAAATTTATCGCTTTTACACATTCTGCTCCTGTGAATCGTCCCTCAAATCCTAAATGGCCATTTTCAGCAAGGTTTACGCCCATGCCTAATACTTTATATGTCTATCCTACCCAATCAGGACTTTCTGCGCTCTCCAAACAGTATAATACTCCAGAAGGGAACTGCCGAGCAGTCAATAACAGCCTTGATTTGTTAAATTACATGAGCGATGAAGTCAAGCTGCTCGGACAGGAAGTTGACTTCATGTCCCCTGATATACTTGTCATTTATCCGGGGAGACTGACACCTGGAAAGAAATTTGAAAAAGTCGCATCGTTATGCGGAGCCATTAAGAAAAACTGCGAAAAGACGGTGAAAGTCATATTTTGTGATTTTCCAAGCGCGGATATTGGGACTAAACAATATAAAGCTTTAATTCAGGCACAAGGTACGGCATTCGGTTTAGAGCATAATGATATGTTTTTTACTTCAGATATGAAAGCTTTTAAAAATGGCTTTCCTAGAAAGGGTGTTTTAGAATTATTTTCCCTTTCTAATCTTTTTATATGTCCTTCTTTTTCTGAGTCGTTTGGATTAACCGTGTTAGAGGCGGCAAGTAAGGGGAATTTCATTGTATTAAATGAAAGAGTCCCAGCTTTGGAGGAAATTGGAAAAGCGTTGAATTCCTACTTTATGAAGTGGGATGCAAGAAATTTTGGGTATAATACCGCCGAAACATACCATCCTTCCGAGGAAGCATATTTGAAAGAACATGCAGAAATTATTACCAATCTAATGCGTGAAAATCACGTAATCCATGCAAAAACAATGGCAAGACAACGTTATAGCCCTCAGTGGATATGGTTTAATCAACTAAAACCTATGTTGCAGCCCTTTTAAGTGCTAATCTTTCGCTGTTACACTTCGTCGTTCAGTTGCTGATTCTACCCCGTAAAGCAAAATAAAACCCCCATCAGTCGAATACTGATGGGGGTTTCTCTCAATAGTTGGTTTTTCTTACTTTTTCAATACATACCTTAACAATATCTTTTTCTACAAACTTAAAGGCGACTGAATGATCCTGTCCACCAAAATTCGCTTCATGCGCAAAAACCTCGCACAAAATCCCCTGTTGGATAATACGGAATTGATCCCCTTCCTTGATGCCATCCTGTTGAATAATACCGCATTGATCATCCCCTTTCTTGTTATCATTTTGTTCAATCAGACATTGAAATGGGACATCGTCTTTAATTACATGGTTCGGAACCTCGCAACCATCTATTACGGCCGTATAGGTTATGGTTTTATGAATCACACCGCAAATAACAACCACTTCCGGGCATACCTTTTCAATGTTAGCTACTACCGTTTTAGTGGCACAGGCAGTTCCCCTTTTTGCAGGAGGCACCAGTTGCGTCTTATGCTCCACTATAATTTTACAACACAATTCTTCCCGAGGAATACGGGGTGAAAACGCACAAATACAATGACAACTTAATGTTCTAATAGCTCCATTACAATCTTTCCCTGTAATACACCCATTCTCAGGATCAAAATTTATAAAAGTCAGGGTGGTTGTTCTAGAGGCTCCTCTTAATAAAAAATCAACCTCAGTTCCTGGTTTTAAGTTACATAATTGATTACACAAACCATTCATTTCGAGCACCTCCTTCACTTAAATTTCGGTACTATATTACTTTATGTCATTATCATTGTTGTTGTATGGGCATGCAAATAGGCGGATAAGCCTTGATGTAACTAAATGGATCCGCCAATCATTTCTGTAATTGAGTTGAAGATTTGTGATGACTTTTTAAATCTTATTGTTTGTATGTTTTAAGGTATGTTAAAGAATTTCAATGGGTTACTGTAACTCTATAGTCTATTTTCACAATACGGGAGTTGCGAACATTATTATTAAATCTGCCTCATATTTAATAAACTCTACTGCTCTTTGTATCGTTTCCTATAAACTTTACACTTAAAAAGCCCACTTGAATCGTATTTTTTACAATTCAAGTGGGCTTTTTATTTTAAATATAGTTAATTTATCTTTTCGTACTAACCTAAAATATGATAGCCAGAATCCACATGAATATTCTCACCAGTCACACCGCTTGCTAGGTCACTGAATAAGAATAACGCTGTGTTCCCTACTTCTTCTTGCGTTACGTTACGACGAAGTGGAGCGCGTTCTTCAATTTGTTTTAAGATGCTGTTAAAGTCGCCAACACCTTTTGCAGATAATGTGCGAATTGGTCCTGCTGAAACAGCGTTAACACGAATATTATGCTTTCCTAAGTCGTTCGCTAAATATTTTACGCTTGCTTCTAATGATGCTTTTGCAACGCCCATTACGTTGTAGTTTGATACAACGCGTTCGCCGCCAAGGTACGTTAATGTAACAATGCTGCCGCCCTCTGTCATTACTTCTTTTGCTGCTTTTGATACAGCTGTTAAAGAGAATGAGCTAATATTTTGTGCTAATAAGAAACCATTACGAGATGTATCAACGAACTCACCTTTTAAATCATCGCGGTCCGCGAATGCAATACAGTGAGCTAGTCCATGAATAACACCAACTTCTTCCTTAATTGTTTGGAAGCAGCTTGCGATATCTTCATCATTTGTTACATCACATGGTAATACAAGTGATTTTTGTCCTTCTAATGATTCTGCTAAATCACGTACATTCTTTTCTAAGCGTTCACCAGCGTATGTGAAAATTAAGTTTGCTCCTGCACTATGTAATGAACGAGCAATTCCCCAAGCGATGCTTCGTTGGTTCGCAACACCCATTACAACGATATTTTTTCCTTTTACATTGAGAAGATCCATATATTTATCCTCCTATTTTTCAAATAACAGTAGTTGTTAGTACCTGATACTATTTTCATAATATCATAAATAATCAAGAAGGCAAAATAAAAATACCTAAAACTGTATGAGGCCATACGGATAAAATTCATAATATGTGATCGCTTCAAGCGCTACTTGAACCGGTCTTCCTTCTTGATCTAAGATGTGAAATGAACCACCATGTTTCTCCTGAATTTCTTGTAATAGTCTAAAAAACGGGTCTTTATCTTCCCCAAGCATAACGACATTCCACTCAAATACAATTCGTTTTATTTTCTTTTGTTTAATGAGCTCCATCATTCCTAAAAAGGCGTGATACTCTCCGCCTTCAATATCTATTTTTAATAAATCAATTTGCGGGATATCCCGTAATTCTTGATCAAGTGTAACACCTTCTACATCAATTATCGTATAATCCTCTACACGATTTTCATTTTCGGGCCTAAAATGTGTAGAGGAATCACCGTGAAATTTATTCGAAGAACGAAAACTTAACGCTTTTTCTTCTGAATACACCGCTTTGTTATAAAGCTTCGTTTGCGTTGTAATCCAATTCATGGCGATATTATCTTGCAACATTTCATAAACAGTAGGATTTGCCTCATATCCGATAACTTTTCCGTGTGTTCCAACTAAGTAACCAGCTAATATGGTAAAATAGCCGACATTCGCTCCAATATCTACAATTGTATTGCCTGGTTTTACTTCCTGAATAAAAAATTTTGTGAGTAAAGGCTCAATTGCTCCTGTCGTAACTAAAGAAGGCATTAAGCTAAGATCTTTAGATGAAATCATTAAAAAGCCGCAGTAACTCATTTTAATTAACATCTTGTCATCCCCGATATATGTACCGAACATATCGTTCAATCTCCCCTTCCACTCACTTTTTCACACGCAAAACGTTATCAATACGAGTAAGACGCCACTTTTCGTATATATTTTTCTAGCAATTCCATTTTTGCTTCATAAGCAAATTGGCCGGCTGTTTCCAACCCTTTATCAATTAAGCTCATTCTCATCGCTTTATTTGTAAGCACCTCAATTATGCCTCTTCCTAATCCTTCTATATCGCGCGGTTCATACAGCAACGCATTGTGGAGATGTTTTGCATACATCTCTACTCCTCCGCACTTCGTACAAATAACAGGCGTTCCTGAAGCCATTGCTTCTAGCGGCGGTAGTCCAAATCCTTCATAGTAGGAAGGAAATAATAATACATCTGCTTCGCGAAATTGCTTCGCGAGCTCGGTTCGATCTGGATTCATCACATATTCAATCGAAAATAACGAGGACTTCAAATCCATATAATACGGCATGACCCATTTCACTTGAAAAGGTATTCCTTTACGCTGCACATGTTCAAGCGCTTCTATCGCAACCTCTGCTCCTTTAAATTTCAAATACGGATTACCAACAACTAAAATGGTATTTCTGTTTTTCTCCTTTTTAGTTGGATAAAATGTAGTCAAATCAATTCCATTGGTGATTACAGGAGCTTTCCGATCAAATTTTCCCCATAAAACGCGTGCGACAAAATCAGATACAGCAAATAAAAATATATTTCCTCGATAACTCGCATGCATATGATTGCGAATTGCTGTCACATCGGACAGAGGAAAAGGCATATCTCCAAATAAACATTCATGTCCTTGTTCCCAATATAAAGTTGGTAGCATCGCATATTGAAGCTCTGCAATTTGCTGCCACCAGCCAGCAACAACTACATCTGATCCCAATACATACGGAACGTAAGATTCATTCCAATCAATATGAATCTCTTTATCTATTTCAATCTGCATATGCTCATGAAATATGGAGCTATTCGAATTGTTAGAACGAAGAATCCCTTGCACAGTATGGCCTCTTTTTTTCAGCCATTCCATTTGACTAATTAACATCTTTAATCCGCCTGTAAGATTTTTATGCGGCAGTACATACGTGATACAAAGCTTCTTTTCTTGATATTCTATCTCCTTTGTTATGTACCGATCTAATTCTATTCCTTTATTCTCTCCCATTTTTTTAGGATATAATTTCATAATTTGCGAGCCATTTCCGCCTATCGGTAATTCTTTACAAGAGAAATCAAAGTCTTGAAAATCCATAATTGTCCATCTACTTTTATGTATTTCAAAAGAATTTCCTTTATATGCAAGTTGATGTGAAGGATAGATTGGGGTTGAGACAACTAGCGCTTTATTTGTATGATGAAGTAATTGTTTTAATAAACGTATTCCTTCCTCTTTCGTAAAATGTTGTATAACATCAGCAAGTAAAATCACATCATATTCTTTCAAATCATCTATTTTTCGAAAAACATTATCATAATACATATGATTATATATATGTTCATGAATCGGATTTCTATAATCTGCAAATACTTCAATACCATCAATTACAACTTGCCATTCCTGTTTATGATATCTCTCATACGGCACATCCAGTGCTTCCCTTAGAAGTAACCCGTACTTTCCAAACCCTGCCCCAACATCTAAAATCGACATAGGTTCTTCTACGATAATATGCTCTAATAGATCTGGAATTGCTTGATAAAAAGAACTCGGCACCGTAGTCCCCCCTTTTGGCATGAATCCACTATGCCTATGTCATTCTATTCATAACATAATCCCTATATGCTCCAAATTTCATCGTTGTTTCAGACACGATTTTTTTTGTAAAGTTTACTTCCCCTGCCAAATTCCATTATTTTGTAACTTCCTCATCTGACATTCCCCTCCCTAAATGTAAACAACATATTTGCAAACACCAAAAAATCAGCTAAGATGGTAATAGTGTCTTTTTTAATAACAATGAGTAATAGAAAGGAATACAGTACGGTGAAAGATAAAAATTCTCGATATCAAATAGATTACGTTTTAATACTGATTGTACTAGCAATTGCTACCGTAAGTTGTTTTGCTATTGCAAGTGCACAACCGTCCTTACCACCAAATTTACAAAAGGTTAACTTCGTGGCTAAACAAATTCAATGGTATGTCATTGGAGTTATTGCGATTGCTGCTGTTATGGTCATCGACTTTGATCGTTACAAGCAAATTTGCTGGTATTTATATGGATTTGCCATGGTTCTTCTTCTTGGACTTGAGTTTCATATTCCTGGTGCTCAAACGATTAAAGGGGCAACCGCTTGGTATTCATTACCAGCAGGCCTTGGTAATTTCCAACCTTCTGAAGTCATGAAAATCTTTTTAATTCTTGTTGTTAGCCGTCTGATTGTAGACCATAATGAGAAATATCCAATCCGAACACCGCACGAAGATTTGCTCTTGCTTGGAAAAATATTTGCAGCAAGTTTACCACCGCTATTATTAATTGCAAAAGAACCGGATTTAGGAAATACGATGGTAATCTCAGCAATGCTTGCTGCTATGATTTTAGTATCCGGGATTCGCTGGCGCTTTATTTTCGGTTTAGCTGGCATTGTCGTTGGAGTTGGCGCACTTCTTGTGTATATTTACTTTGCACACACAGCATTCTTCAAAGCACATATTTTACAAGAGTACCAATTAGATCGTTTCTATGGTTGGTTAGCACCTTATGAATACCCAACACAAGGTTATCAGTTAACCCAGTCTCTTTTAGCAACCGGATCAGGTGAATTGTACGGAAAAGGCTGGGGAAATGGACAAGTATACTTCCCTGAACCTCATACAGACTTTATTTTTACAAATATCGCTGAGAAGTTCGGATTTTTAGGAGGAAGCGTCGTTATTTCACTATACTTCCTACTGATCTATCGTATGATTCACATTGCGTTAGAAAGTAATGATCCATACGGCAGTTATATATGCGCAGGAACAATCGGGATGTTTACATTCCAAGTATTCCAAAATATCGGCATGACAATTGGACTACTTCCTATTACCGGTATCACTTTACCGCTTTTAAGCTACGGTGGTAGTTCCTTGGTTACCTATATGATTGCGATCGGCTTCATTCTAAACGTACAGTCACGAACGAAGAAATTTATGTTTGATTAAACCATATCCAAGTGGATATGGTTTTTTTCTTACCCTCTTAGCGGTATACTAATCAAAAAAAGAGGAGGTAATCTCATATGAAGTATGATGTTATTGGCGATATTCACGGCTGTTTAGAGGAATTTACATCATTAACAAAACAGCTTGGTTATACATGGGATAGCGGTTTACCTGTTCATCCGCAAAAACGACAGCTTGCTTTCGTAGGCGATATTACTGATCGCGGCCCTCATTCTCTGCGAATGATCGAAATTGTATGGGAGCTTGTCATACATAGAAAAGAAGCATATTATGCCCCAGGGAATCATTGTAATAAATTATATCGTTACTTTCTTGGGCGTAAGGTACAAGTAACACACGGCCTAGAGACTACAGTTGCAGAATACGAGGCATTAAACACACGCGATCAAAAGATGATCCAGAAAAAGTTTATTGACCTTTACGAACAATCACCGCTCTATCACGTACTAGATAACGGCAAACTCGTTGTTTGCCACGCTGGTATTCGCCAAGATTATATCGGACGTAGCGATAAAAAAGTGCAAACTTTCGTTTTATACGGTGATATTACAGGTGAAAAGCACCCTGACGGCTCTCCTGTCCGCCGTGACTGGGCGAAGCATTATACAGGGGAGGCTTGGATTGTATATGGACATACACCAGTACAAGAACCTCGCTTCGTCAATCATACGGTAAATATAGATACTGGATCTGTATTTGGCGGAAAATTAACCGGACTTCGTTATCCAGAAATGGAGACCGTTTCTGTTCCTTCTTCGATGCCGTTTGTACCTGAGAAATTTCGCTCTATTGACTAAAAAAAGCTGATGGAACCTTTATTAAATAGACTAAACTAAGAAGAGGGTATTATGTTCAATATATGAGCATATATCCTCTTTTCTTATACATATTAGATTAGTTATACAGATATTGAAAATATAGTTCAGTATGTATACAATGTTCAGAAAAGTATATATACTTTAGGCGGGGGACGTAGCCCATAGCGGGAGGCTTAGTGAGGTATTTAGACCGAGCATTAATATTTTTTAGGGGTGAAGTGCTATGAGGGTGCAAGAGGTTGTCTTAGAGAATAACAGCAAAAGATACATATTACTGGATCAAGAAGGATTCCCCGTTATGCCAGTTATGAAATATATAAAGTATTTAGATAAAACAGGGAAAAGACCTAATAGGGGGTCACCATACATGCCCATCAACTTAACAGAACGAATTGCCGCAAAAAGATAAAAATGAATTTCGATGCTATAAAAACCACAAAATTTTCGTTTTGGTGGTACTTTAAAATCTTAGCTTGATAGCGATGTGGCGGTACCCCTTTTTTAAACATAAGCACATGATTAGACTTTTAGTTTTTTTCCATGTTAGAATTGAAAAAAATAATATACCCAATATGGTATATTGAATAGGAATTGATTAATATGATTGGAGATAGTTAAAGATGGCATGTTTATTACAAGTTGATTTTCCTTTTGATGGTGTATTTGGAGATGAAATGTCAAAAGGGTTTCTAGAAGTAGCACAAAGCATTAATAAAGAAGAAGGCTTCTATTGGAAGATTTGGACTGAAAATAAAGAGACAAAAGAAGCCGGAGGCATCTATGTATTTGAAACAAAAAAAGATGCTGAAAAGTATGCTGAAATGCATAAAAAGCGCCTTGAATCGTTTGGCGTGACTGGAATTCGAGTTAAATTTTTCGATATCAATGAACCATTAACAAAATTGAATCGTGGATTTATTAAATAATTTTAAGTCTTTAAATAGGTGTAGGATCAGCGGAGTTGTCACTACCCGTAATAAAGGATGCTGAAGGGACTATTAAAGGTTTTACTATACTTTATGTTAGTAAAAAGTGCTTTCACGTACAGAAAACAACTTTTCAGTCTAATTCTTTTTTCTATAGTCTAAAACATTTTTTAAATAAAACAGGAAGAAGAAAGGAGATTACATATTAGTCATATAAAATATGTAATCTCCTTTAATTTATTTATCTTTTTTTAATTTAGGTCTTGATAATCCTTTATTCCATCAGCTTTTTCATATCATCAGGCAACTCCGCATGAAATGTAAACTGCTTTTCTAATATCGGGTGATAAAATGTTAAATTTGTGCTATGCAGTGCTTGTCGCTTTATTTCATCCGTTTTCCCGCCGTACAAATCATCACCAAGTAACGCATGACCAAGATGCGCCATATGTACTCTAATTTGATGCGTACGCCCTGTTTCTAATTGAAGTGCGACATGCGTTTTATCTTTCCATCTTTTTTGCACATGAAAATGAGTCACAGCTCGCTGTCCATCCCCGCGCACGATGCGCTCAATAATACTATCATCCTTTCGTGCAATTGGAGCGTCAATTGTTCCGCTATCCTCTACTATCATTCCATGAACTATCGCTTCGTATGTTCTTTTCACTTGTTTTTGCTGATGTTGCTTCGATAACAAATGATGAATAAAACGATTTTTGGCAATTAACATTAAACCGGATGTATCTCGGTCAAGCCTAGTAACGATATGTACGGTACTGGCAAGATTTTGCTGATCATAATAATGCAAAAGAGCATTTGCTACACTTCCGCTTGGATGCTCTCTTGACGGAATTGTTGACATATAAGGTCTTTTATTAATAACAAGGACCGAATCATCTTCATACACAACGGAAAGAGGGATATTCTCACTTAACATCCCTTCACTTCTTTGCTCAGGCGGGAAACATACTGCTAACTTTTCACCTTCTTGCAAAACATGACGCACATTTACATGATGTTCATTCACTTCAATCGCACCGCCATGAAATTTTATATCAGTTAACGCTGCTTTTGAAATACCTTTCGCTTTCAAAAATTCTCGAATCAGTATTCCTTCATCAGCTTTTGTTATACACCACGTTAACGTAAACCTTCTCAATTGCATAGCTCTTTCTAACCCTCTCTAATGGTGTGTTCACAATGCAAAAACGCCCGTATGAACCTAATGAGCCGGGCTAACTACATGTTTCAACTTCTAAGCCGCTGCCTCGTGGAAACAAAGGAAACCACACTTGCTTTTTCCCTTTGTTTTCATTTTTGCATGTAGCAGAAAAAGGCCCTGACCGCTTGTATGCCTGGCCAGATGCTCTCGTCCCCCCCTTAAAAAGAAAGGGGTTTTGTGTTGTTTTTTCAGTTTATATTGATATAGCAGCGGAAAAAACACCCGCTGCTATAAGTTTTCCCTTACTGATCGGCAACAAATGAATCGCGCACTCGCTTCCAGAATGGGAATGGGCGAAACCTAACAAATCGAACTCTTTGATCTGCCACTCGGTATTGAATCGATTTGACATCTTGATGCACCATCGATAAATGATCAATTGTAATTTGCAAGTTCATTCCAGTAACTGGTCTTAACACACATGTATGATGCTTCGGTAATACAAGCGGAGAACCAACAGTACGGAAAACACGATTATTAATAGACGCCATTTCCGTAATTTGAATCGCTTCCAAAGACGGGTGAATAATCGCACCGCCTAGCGCTTTATTATACGCAGTACTACCAGAAGGCGTTGAAATGCAGAGACCATCTCCGCGGAATGTTTCAAAATATTCACCGCGAATTTCTACATCCATAACAAGCGTTCCTTCACTGCTTTTTACTGTTGCTTCATTTAGCGCTAAATATTGCGATTCTTTATTCCCATTCATATAACGAATAATGACCTCTAATAATGGATATTCAACAACTTGAAAAGGCGTTTTCGCAATCGCAATGACAAGCTTCTCAACTTCTGTCGGTAACCAATCTGCATAAAACCCTAAATGCCCGGTATGCACCCCGACAAATGCTGTTTTATCTAACCGATTCTGGTAGCGATGAAACGCATGCAGCAGCGTTCCATCTCCCCCAACGGAAATTACAATATCTGGCTCATTTTCATCCATTGTAAATTTAAAATCACATAAGTACTCTATCATCGTACTCATAAGCGCATTTGATGATTGATCTCCCTTTGACATAATTGCAAACTTCATCGCCCAACACCCTTTAGTTTATTATTCTGTTTCCTTTGATTCTTTCTTGCGCGAAAAAATCTTTTGTGCTTCTTTAATTTCAAGACGAATCGAAGACATCTCTTCGTCTAATAAGTAAGCTGCTTCAGCTGCGCGCTGCAAACGCACTTTAATATCTTCTGGAAAACGTCCACGATATTTATAATTTAAAGAATGCTCGATTGTTGCCCAAAAATTCATTGCTAACGTGCGAATTTGGATTTCAACTAACACCTTTTTCTCTCCGCGAATCGTTTGCACTGGGTAACTAATAACAACGTGATAGGAGCGATATCCACTTTCTTTCTTTTGCGTCACGTAATCGCGTTCCTCTACAATTTCAAAATCGTTACGTTTACGTAAAAACTCCATAACCGGCTTAATATCGTCAACAAATTGACACATCATCCGAAGACCCGCAATGTCTTGCATCTCTTCTTGCAAACGACTAAGCGAAATGTTTCGTTTTTCTGCTTTATCAATAATACTTGCAACAGATTTGACTCTACCTGTTACAAACTCAATCGGCGAATGTTCGGCCAACATTTCAAACTGAGAACGCATTCCTTTTAATTTTACTTTTAATTCCCCTACAGCTTGATGATAAGGAGCTAAAAATTCTTCCCAATTCCGATCCAATGTAACCACCACCAAAACAAATCAGTTTCTTTTATCTCACTGAAAGTATGCCTTTATAGAAACACTCTTTCTACTTCATTTACGAGCTCCTCACCGTAATTTGCATTTCCTTCAATATTTCCAATCAAATACTCTAATTCTTCTTTCATTTGTTCTAACTCAATTTCAACGTCTTGAATACGAACATGCATCGTTTTATCACTCTTCATTGCCTCTTTTACTTCTACCCAATACGTATGCGGGATGCTTACGTAAATAAAGTCTGTTTCATTCTCTAAAATATATAAAAATGATAAATTATCTGAATCCACAAGTACATGGCTGCGTGCTTTTAATCCATCTACACATAGCTCTGTATTTTCCGCACAAAAAATAAGAGCATTCTCTCTGTTTTCTACGCTCTTAACTTGAATTTTATTTTGCATACTTTAACTCCTCCATAATCATACTTCCTGTCATAATCAACACTTTCATTGTAACATAACATACACTGAAACAAATAAAACATTGATTGAAATTTAGGAAAAGGCGATAATGAGTAACAGATATTTCATATAAAGGAGCGTACATATGAAACAAGAAATCGAAATTGAGTTTAAAAATATAGTTACAAAAGAGGAATTCCATTCTTTATGTCACGCATTTTCCATTACAACATTTGCAAAACAAGTGAATCATTATTTCGAAACACCAGCATTTTCATTAAAAAACGCCGGCGCTGCCCTTCGTATTCGTTATAAAAACAATACATATACGCTAACACTAAAACAGCCCGCAGAAATTGGCTTGTTAGAGACACATCAAACTTTAACTGAAGAAGAAGCAAACAAAATGATGGAAACAAATACATTAATCAACGGTGCCGTCTCTAAGCAATTAAAAAAACTCCAAATTCCTGTTTCTTCACTGCAGTATATGGGAAGCTTAACAACAGAACGGGCAGAAACAACATTTGAAGTTGGTACACTCGTATTCGATCATAGTTTTTATTACGAGCATGATGATTATGAAATCGAATATGAAGTAAGCGATGAGCAGGCTGGACAAGCAGCATTTTCTTCTTTCTTAAAGGAGCATAACATCCCAATTAGGCCTACAAAAAATAAAGTACAACGCTTTTTTCTTGCCAAAGAGCAAAAAGAACAATAAACTAGCAAAGGATTGATTAAGAGCTATTTATTTGCCCTTCATAACAATCCGTTGCTACAATAAAGTGAAACTTCCTTCGGTAGGCGCCTTTTCCTACTGAAGGTTAGTTAAACCAATCGGGTTCTTACGGGCAGTTTTTCATCTTAAGATACTTACATTTACTGCCCGTTTGAGCGGGATAAAGTGAAACTTCCTCTTGTGAGATGTTTTTCCTCACAAGAGGTTAGCCCTCACCAATCGCCTTACATTATCTCTTGCCTATCTCTTTGTCTTACTACAAATAATAGCGAGGATAGATATATATTTGATGGAAAAAGGAGTTACAAGGATGAACAAGCAACCAACGACACCATTTGAAGCAATTGGCGGTGAACAAGGCATTGCAAAATTAGTCGATACATTTTATTCCTATGTCAGTAAACACCCTGACTTATCTCCCATCTTCCCAGACGATTTAACAGAAACTGCTAGGAAGCAAAAACAATTTTTAACGCAATATTTAGGTGGACCTAGCCTTTATACAGAAGAGCATGGTCATCCAATGTTACGCGCTCGTCATCTACCATTCGAAATTACACCAAAGCGGGCAAAAGCCTGGCTCTCATGTATGGAGCAAGCAATGGATGATACTGATGTACATGGACCAATTCGTGACTTTGTATTCGAACGTTTGACATTAACTGCACAGCATATGGTTAATACTCCTGAAACAGGTGAAGCTTAATGGATAAACAGGAAACAAAGTATACTGTCCCAGGCTCTCCTTCAAACTGTGAGCCTAAGTCTGTAGAAGCCTATTTATTTATTGATCCACTCTGTAAAGATTGTTGGGAAATTGAGCCATTAATGATGAAATTATGGCTCGAATATGGAAAATACTTTTCACTCCGTCACATCGTTACTGGTAAAGTAGAAGGGGCTATTTCCCCATCACACAAATGGAATAAACCTGCTAATATTCGATTTGTGTGGGAGAAAACAACAAGTTTACAAGGGTTTTCTTGTGACGGAAAAGTATATACACACGGCGGCGCATCAACTCCGTATATCACTTCAATTGCAATTAAAGCAGCAGAATTACAAGGTCGAAAAGCAGGTTCGAAATTTTTACGAAAACTACAAGAGTCTATATTACTTGAAAATATAGCGAAACCAACGTTAGATACGCTGCTCACATGTGCAATGCAAAGTGGAATTGATGCGGAAGAATTCAAACAAGATTTATATTCTGTAAGTGCAGCAAAAGCATTTCAATGTGATTTAAAATTTACGAATGAAATGCACATTACAGAAATTCCTTCTCTCGTGTTCTTTCATGCGAATTCAAACGAAGAAGGAATTAAAATTGGCGGGATTTATCATTACGATGTATACGTACAAGTATTAAAAGAAATTGTGAAAGAAGACATCGAGCCGCAGCCTCTGCCTCCTCTAGAACGATTCCTAGAGCATGTTCAGTTTATGTCAACAAAAGAAATTGCTTTTATTTATAATTACTCTGAAAACGAAGCAGAACGAGAAATGAAAAAGTTGTTATTAAAGAGGAAAGTGCGCATGATTGATATAAAACGAGAACGTTATTGGCAATGGATTACAAAGGAAAACGACCTAGTGTAAACACTAGGTCGTTTTCTTTACGGCTTATAAAAATATTAAAGGGGATGGGAGAAATTTCACGTTCAAACAAAGGGGTATATGTTTGTATGTGAATTCGTTCACGTTTATTATATTACAAGATTCGACCTTAATTGACAACCTTTTTTGTCGAATTTCACATTTCTGTCACATTCTAAACGTTTTCATTTTAGAATACAATATACAAAGAGTCTTTTTAGGAGGGTTTCCATTGAAAAAATCCTATTTTTTATTACTTCTCTGTATTATTTTTCTGTTTTTTTGTTTATATGTTCTCTCATTATTACAAGTGTTTCCGCTTATTTTATCACTGCCTCTTTTATTTGGAGCAATCGTGTTAGTTGTATCATATTTTAATAACCAAAAACGTTTTAAAGGTTTTTAAACAAAAAACAAGCCAAATATTTGATTCCAATACACAAAGAAAAAGAAGCATTTATATAAAGTGAAACTTTTTGTGGGAACATCAGGGGTTGTTATATTAATTTATCTTGCTTTCTCCTTTTGTTTTAATCTTTGCATGTGGCAGGAAAAGGCCCTAACCGTTTCTATGCGCGGCCAGATGCTCTCGCCCACCGAAAAAGAAAAGGTTTTTTATGTCATTTTTTCAATTGGTATTTATATAAAACAGAAACGAGAGTCATGCGACTCTCGTTTTCTTCCTACTTCTCTTCAAATAGAAGTGCTTCTAATTCATTTAATTTCTCTTCAAATACTTGCATTGCTTCCTTGACAGGCTCTGATGACGTCATATCAACACCTGCTTTTTTCAATACTTCAATTGGATAGTCAGAGCTTCCTGCTTTTAAGAACTCATTAATGTAACGTTCTACAGCTGGCTGACCTTCTTCTAAAATTTGTTTTGATAAAGCCGTTGCTGCACTGAAGCCCGTTGCATATTGATATACATAATAATTGTAATAGAAATGTGGAATACGGGACCACTCTAAACCAATTTCTTTATCAATCACTAAGCTATCACCAAAATACTTTTTATTTAGCTCATAGTAAATGTCCGTTAACATATCTGGCGTTACTGCATGACCTTCTTGCACTTTTTGATGAATCACATGTTCAAACTCAGCAAACATTGTTTGACGGAATACCGTACCACGGAACCCTTCTAAATAATGATTTAATAAGTATAGGCGCTTTTTCTTATCATCAGTCGTTTTTAATAAATAATCATTGAGAAGTGCCTCATTACATGTAGACGCTACCTCCGCAACGAAAATTGAATAATCGCCATACACGTAAGGCTGCGTTTTTCTTGTATAGTAACTATGCACAGAATGGCCAAACTCGTGCGCAAGCGTAAATAAATTATTTACATTGTCATGCCAGTTCATTAATACATATGGATTTGTTCCATAAGCACCAGATGAATAAGCACCGCTTCGTTTCCCTTTATTTTCATATACATCTACCCAGCGATTTTCATACGCTTCTTTTAAGATTTCAACATACTCGTCTCCAAGTACATCTAATGATTGTAAAAGCATATCTTGCGCTTCTTTATATGTGACGTTCATTTTCACTTCTGGTACGAGCGGTGTGTATAAGTCATACATGTGCAATTCATCTAATCCGAGTGCTCGTTTTCGAATATCAATGTAACGGTGTAATAAATGTAAGTTTTCATTTACTGTTTCCACAAGCTGATCATATACAGACTCTGGAATATTATTATTGCTTAGTGCCGCTTGGCGAGCAGAATCATATTTACGAACGTTCGCATAAAAATTATTTCGTTTAATCGCACCATTTAATGTGCTCGCAAATGTATTCTTATACTTTCCATACGTTTCATAAACTGCATGGAACGCATCATGACGAACACGAGGATCATCACTTTCTAAAAATTGAATATAACGTCCGTGCGTCACTTCAACCTCTTCCCCATTTTCATCTTGAATCGATGGGAATTTCAAGTCTGCGTTATTTAGAATACCAAATGTATTACTAGATGCACTCATAACCTCAGAAGCTTGCGCTAATAACGCTTCTTCTGCCTCTGATAATACGTGAGGACGCTGACGCGTAATTTCTTCTAATGCATGCTCATATACCTTTAGTTCTTTATTCTCTTGTAAAAATGATTGCAACGTTTCTTCTGCAATGGTTAAAATTTCTGGCACAATGTAAGCCATACTACTTGATACTTGCGAATACAAACTTGTCGCACGGTCATTTAATGCTTGATAAGATGAATTTGTTGTATCTTGGTCATAGCGCATATGTGCGTATGTATACAATTTACCAAGACGCATTGATATTTCATCTTCATATTGCAGTGTCTCTAGCAATGCATTTGCTGACTCTCCAAGTTTCCCTTTAAATTCCGTCAGCTTTGGTAATAGTTCTTTCACCGCCTGAAATTCCGTTTCCCACTCTGCATCTGTTTGGAAAATATCTTCTAAGCGCCACGTATTTTCTACTTCAATTTCACTACGTGCTGGCAATGCTTTTACTGTTTTTTGTTCAGTCATTTGTAAACCCTCCTTATTCCTATCTCCTAGTACAATTCGATTCTTCTTATGTAATTCCTTCTGGGTACCTTTCTATTATATCCGTTTTCGCTTCACTCATGTTGTACTTTGCTTCCATTAGCTTAAGAGCTTCCGTTAAAAATAAGCAATCAAAATTCCGCACTTCTTCTTCCGTTTTAGGAATAATAAAACAACGTATTTTTCGATATTTGTATACATCTACTTGCTCAATTTCCCCAATTACACATAAAAATTGCATATATTCTCTCACTGCTTGCTGCCAAAATATTTCTGGAAAATATGGCAGCAAGCGTCTCCGAATCCCCTGATGCCGATCAACATACCGAAAAACAGTATGCAATGAAAAATATTCTCCTACCGCAAATTTGCCGATTAGCTCAATTAAAATATAAGCTTGCCATATGAAAGAATGGGTACGAAATGCCAATAGCGATGGTAACGGAACGCCGATCTCAGCAGGAAAACAAGAAATGGATATGCGATTTTCATAAAGAAGCTCTAAAAAAGAGCGCTCGCCCTGCTTCCACATATGAATGCTATTTGCTCGGAAGCGCTGTTTTTTATTCATCCACTCTTTTTCTAAACGTTCAATGGAAATCGGTGATGTTGTAAGAAGATTTTTGAATGTAGTGATCTGAAGAGGAAAATATATTGCATGTGAAAAAACGATAGACGAGGAAAAAGGTAAAAGAAGATTACATTTGAAAAAAGCTTTTGCATCGGGGCAAAAATAGAGGAGATATGGATTGGAGTGATATTGCACACAGCAAGAATGAAAAGAGGAAAGCGACAGCCAATATGCTCCATGACGTTTGAGTTGATTCCCTCCTAAAATCCATAATATTTGAATCCCTTCTTTCCAATACCCTTCCGTTCGTTTTAACAACTGTTCTGCTGATAAACTTGCGCATTGATATTCAATTGCAATTTGCCGATTTCCGATTGTTACAAACAAATCAGGCCGCTGCTGAATCGCCGGTAAATAGTGCTCTATGTTTATCGAACAAACTTGCGACTGAAACCATCTGTATAACTGCTCTTTCCCCCGCAAGTGATACGCCGATTCATTTTCAAACTCAACTTTACAGCTATGTGATTTCTTATGAGCAAAATGCCACTGTTTTTGTTTTCCTAATTTCAACTGTACTTCAAAGTGACAAATGGGACAGAAAAAGCGCTCATTCTTCCGTAGCATCATCAGTTGCTTTTCCTTCCATCCTTGAAGAAGATGGATTTCTTCTCCAGTTTCTCTCTTTGCAACAAACATAGAATCACTCCTTTCTTCCGTATGGACTATTCGACAACGACGGGCGAGTTCCTGCCTAGATCAAGTGAAACTTCCTTTCAGTAGGCGACTTTCCCTACTGGAGGAAAGCTCTCACCAATCGGGCTCTTACGGGCAGTTTCCCAGCGTGAAATACCTAAATTTACTGCCCTAAAGTAGCAGGATACAAAAAAGACTCATTCCCATGAGTCTTTAAAGTAACGGAGATAATAAACGATATGTCGATTCTACAATTCGCATCACAAGACGGCGTTTATTAAAACGATCGAGATGAATTTCATTCGACACCTGTAAATCCTCTTCAAAATCGGTCACAAGTTTGCGAATACTGTTTGTATCATATAAAAAAGCATTCACCTCAAAATTCAAATGAAAACTTCTCATATCCATATTTGCTGTTCCAATTGACGCTAAGTCAGAATCAACAATCACAACTTTGCTGTGTAAAAAACCTTTTTCATATTCGTGTATTTTAACGCCTGCCTCTAACAATTCGGGAAAATAAGAGCGAGACGCATAAAATACAGTCCTCTTATCCGGTTTACTCGGCATTAACAAGCGAACATCAATACCTGCTAAGGCCGCTACTTTTAATGCTGATAAAATATCATCATCGGGGATAAAATACGGCGTTGCAATCCAAATTGATTTTCGCGCCGAGGCAATCATCGCAAAATATAAATGCTTAATCGTTTCCCACTTATTATCAGGCCCGCCTGCAACGAGCTGCACTCCGCCCTGTTCTTCCCCTTTTACAACATCCGCCTGTAAATAATCAGGAGTTAATACAGCCTCCCCTGTCATATAAAACCAATCCTGTAAAAAGATAAGTTGTAAACTTCGCACTGCTTCGCCTCGTAAATATAAATGAGTGTCTCGCCAAAAACCAAAATATTTATTTTCTCCTAAATACTCGTCACCAATGTTTAAACCACCCACAAACCCTTCATTTCCGTCAACAACAATAATTTTCCGGTGATTTCGATAGTTAATTTTGTCATTTAAAATCGGAAAACGCACAGGAAAAAATGGGACCATTTCAACACCGGCATTGTTCAATTCCTCAATATATGTGTTTGAAAGTTTAAAACTCCCTACAGCATCATATAAAAATCGAACGACCACACCCTCTTTTGCTTTTTGGATAAGGATGTCCTTAATTTTTGTGCCAATTTTATCATCACGCACAATATAATATTCCATATGAATATGATGTTTTGCCTTTTTCAATCCGTCTAAAATAGCTTCAAATGTCTCTTTTCCATTTGTTAATACTTTCGTTTCCGTATGAAAGGAAATATTCAATGCCCCTAAACGATCAGCTAAACGAAATAATAATTCTTGATGGCCATGCTTTTTCAATATACGATTTTGATTGTATTCATGCCCTTTATATTGTAAAAATGCTTGCTCGTCTAAAAGCGCTTTCTTTTGAAACATTCGTTTCCGTCGAAAATTTTGTCCAAACAGAAGATATGCAAAAAAACCAACTACCGGAAAAATGCCAAGCACCATTAACCAAGTTAATGTTTTCGATGGATGACGATTTTCTAAAAAAATGACAAAACCAATTAAAAAACCTGATATTGTAAATAAAACACTTAAAATGCCTAAAAATGAAATATCTTTAATGCCAATTACATCTGAATAAAATGTTACATCAATAAATAGACGCAGCGAAATAAATACCGTAAATAAACCAATTAAAAAGAACAATAGCTTCAACGTATTTTTCATATAAGGCCCCCTTACTTACAATCACTGTTCGTATATATGCATTTAAAAAGCCGATTTCATTATAAGGAAATCGGCCTACATTCCAGGAGAAAAATGATGACGAATTGTTTCAAGTGCCCTTTCAGCAACAATTTGCTTTCCATATTCACGGACACGATGAATTGTTAAAGCGGATTCCTCTCCATATTCTAAGATCACGCTTAAAATACGGTCAATCTCCTCTTCATCGTGCACGACCTCATCAAACTCGACATATACATAATAGCGGTCTTCAAATGAATATAATTCATCTTTTATCTCTTCAAATATAAGTCGATGACTTAATGAAATCACATGCTCAAAGTCGGCAAATTTAATTAAAAAACCGAATGTACCATCTTCGTTAAAAATGGCTTCTGCTTCTTCTTCTAATTCCTGCTCAAATAACGATTCAATTCGTTCATCTAAAGGAATATCGATTATCTTATCAAGGCCAATTGGTAATTCTAATTTTTGTCCGTCTTTTGAAAGCTGCGCTTTCGTTACAAGTACCTCAATTCCTTTTTCAAGCGCCTGCACTTGAATCCAAAGCGGCCCATCTATAAAAAAGTCATCATGGTCACGCGCTTCATCCATCATTTCCCAAAATAATTGTTCACTTTTATCGCGATTATACCAAATGTCTTCACGGTTAAATCCACGGTCTTCTATATCAATGTACGAGATATAAAATTTCATCGTATGATCATTAACTCTTTCAATATCCATAATGCACCTCTCCCTTCCTATTTGGAATGGTTATGAAGGGACTCCCCAATCATATTACAAAAAAAGTTAGAATCTTGTACTCTCATTTTATGATAAGATGCGCCAGAATGGAAATAAAATCACCTTATTTGCCAAAAAAACAGTCATTTACCTAATTTCTCATTCAATATATATGTGCAAATTGAAAAAAACGCTTTTTTTAGTTAGGCGAATGCTTCTAGCCATGCATAGGAGCAACTAATAGCGTTGAAAAGTTAAATTGGATTCCCCTCTTCTTATTTCAAAAAAAATATTGGACATGCTATCGCTGGAAATGATTGTCCTATATTCTTTTTTCCTGCATATGATGTAAACGAAACAAGCTTACGATACATAAACAACTACTTCTCTTACATATGACGCGAATGAAAACAAATCCGCTCCTGATAGATGATTTTTCTTCCTATTGGGACTGAGTAAATGGAGGCAAATTGAATGGATTTAGACTTTCTCACATCCATCTTTATCATCGTTGGTATCGATGTTGTATTAGGCGGCGATAACGCCATTGTCATTGCACTCGCTAGTCGAAACTTACCAGAAGCAGAACGGAATAAAGCGATTGTTTTAGGCACTGGTTTAGCCATCATATTACGTATCCTACTCACAATAATGGCCGTTTACTTGCTTAACATTCCCTTTTTGCAATTAGTAGGCGGCATTTTACTTACTTTCATTGCAATCAATCTTCTTACAGATAACAGCCATAATCTTTCTAGTATTAAAGCAAAAACAACATTATTCCAAGCTGTACGAACAATCGTTTTTGCAGATCTTGTTATGGGATTTGATAATGTACTGGCAATCGCAGGAGCTTCTCACGGAAATATTACATTAGTTATTATCGGTTTACTCATTTCTATTCCTATTATTATTTGGGGAAGTAAGCTTATTTTATTATGCATGGAAAGATTTCCTCTTCTCGTTTATATCGGGGCTGCCATCTTAGCTTACACAGCCGGTCGCATGGTAATGCATGAAGAAAATCTTAGATCATTTTTCGAGACAAAACCACTTTTCACGGCAAGCATTCCCTTTCTTTTTATGATTACTGTGCTACTAGTTGGAATTGTTGTAAACCAAGTAAAGCTGCGAAATACTTGAACGATTACTCACTGATTATGAGCAGACTTTGGATGTCTGCAATAAATACAAAGAAAAAACCTTTTTCTTTTTGTGGGGATGAGAGCACCTGGCCATGCATAGCAGCGGTCAGGGCCTTTTTCTGCCACGGGCAGGATTTAAAACAAAAAGAGACAGCGAGTGCAGGGCATGTTTCTTCTACACAGTAGCGAGATTTATATACAGTATCTCCTCCGTACAAAACGAAAAGGAACTAATTCGCACATTCTTGCTAAAGCAGGAGTGGGAATTAGTTCCTTTGTCATATTATATTAATTTACAAGGCGCTGTGCTTCTCGCAATTGGAACGTTCTCACTGTTCGTGGTAAGAAACGACGAATTTCATCTTCGTTATAACCAACTTGCAGGCGTTTTTCATCAATGATAATAGGACGACGAAGAATACCTGGGTAATCACGAATAAGCTTATATAAATCTTGAAGAGGTAAAGATTCTAAATTAATATTTAATTCTTGAAAAACTTTAGAACGAGTTGAAATAATCTCATCTGTTCCGCTTTCCGTCATACGTAAAATCTCTTTAATTTCCTCAATCGATAATGGATCAGAGAAAATATTACGTTCTGTATAAGGAATATGGTTTTCCTCTAGCCATAATTTCGCTTTTCTACAAGACGTACAACTTGGAGAACTATATAGTGTTACCATACATTACTCACTCTCCTTATAAAAGTACAAATTCTGTACTATTCCACATTTTAGTAATTATACTCAAACAAATTTTGTATTACTCATAATTACTTATCTAAACATAACGAACTTCTCTAAAAAAATAATTATTTTAAATAAGTAACTTCTATAAATCATTATACAATAGAACAGAACAGAAATATACAACAATTTTTCTTCATAATATACATAAAAGTTATGCAAAAGATGTGCATTTTGTAAGAAATATATGTATATAAGAGAACGAAAGAACATTTGTTCTTAATTTATTTTATCAAACTACTTTCCAACTGTCTATATAATTTCTGCAAATACAATCTTTTTATCGAACAATTCTTTTTTTTTTGCCTTTTCCAACATACAATAGAAATATACTTATGCAAAGGGGGATTACATATGGGAGCTTTTTTTCTTGATTTTGTAATCGTTGCAGCATTAGTCATTGGGATCACCGCAACTATTGGGATTATTACAAATGGGATTGGCGAAAAATTGTTTGGCCGCAAAGACAAGATGAAATTCGTAAATAAATCTGCTGAAGTGCAAACTGGCTGGAATCAAGTTGGCGGTAAAGGAATTTATAAGAAACATACGTATTAGAAAAAGAAGCAGGACTCGAATCCTGCTTCTTTTTTAATGCGTATTATTTTCCTACAGAAGCCCACTTAAAGCTTAGCTCTGGGCCATATTTATTGATGTAAAGATCGTTTATTGTTTCACGCTGTAAAAATGCTCTTCCACGTTGATAGATTGGTGCAATCGCCGCATCATCGAATAAGATTTTTTCTGCTTTCGACAGATCATTCCAACGTCCTTTTATATCAGATCCTTCTTTCTTAGCCTTTTTAATCAGTTCATCATATTGAGCATTTGAATAACCCATTTTATTTTGTGCACCGTTTGTTACAAATAAATCAAGGAATGTCATTGCATCTGGGTAGTCTGGTCCCCAACCGCTATATGAGATATCGTAATCACCGCTGCTCTCTAATTTTAACACTTGTGCAAATGGTTGTGTTTTTACATTTAGTTTTAAGCCTGGTAAATTCTTTTCTAATTCACCTTTTAAAAACTCACTAATTTTCTTCGCTAATTCTGTATCAGAGTTTAATAACGTTAATTCAATTGTGTCTTTTCCAAGTTCTTTTTTACCAGCTTCCCAATACTTTTTCGCTTCTTTCAGATCCACTTTTACAAGATTCCCATTTTCTTTACGGAAATCTTTTCCGTCAGTATTCTTAACAAAGTCTGCTGGAACTAAGCCGCCAGCTGCTTTTGAACCGTTATTCAACAATGTATTGATCATACCGTTGCGCTCAAACCCTAAAGAAATCGCTTTACGGATATTTTTATTTGCTAAAGCTGGATTCTTTTCATTTAAACGTAAGAAAAATACTGTTGGATCACTTGTCGTTTTAAAACCGCTATCTTTTCTATATTTATCTACAAATTCTGCCGATAAAAGAACACGGTCAACTGCTTTTGTTTCATATAAATTTACCGCTGTTCCTACTTCTTTTACGATATTATAGTTGATTTCCTCTAATTTAACTTTTTTATTATCCCAATAAGATGGATTTTTCTTTAATTGGTAGCTTTGCTCATGTTTCCATTCACTTAATACAAATGGACCATTATATAATGTTGTATTCGCTTCTAATCCATGCTTCTGACCTTGTTCTTTCACATATTTTTCATTAAGTGGGAAGAACAACGGATATACTGTTAAATTTACAAAATACGGAACTGGATTGTCTAATTCTACTTCGAATGTATAATCATCAACTGCCTTTACACCTAATTGATCTACTGGCAATTGTTTCATATTGATCTTCTCTGCATTCTTCACATCAAACATTATGTAAGCAGATTTCGCAGCTGTATCTGGATTTACTGCTCGTTGCCAAGAATACACAAAATCTTTTGCTGTTACAGGGTCTCCGTTTGACCATTTAGCATCTTTACGTAATTTAAACGTATATTTCTTTCCATCTTCTGATTTTTCATATGACTCAGCTACACCGGTAACTAATTTTTGATCTTTTCCAAGACGATATAATCCTTCCATTGCATTGTTCATTACGCTTGAAGATGCTGCATCTGTTGTTAATGTTGTATCCATCGTTGGAAGCTCCGTTGTTTCAATCATGTTGATTACCTGCTTCGCACTACTTGTGTCCCCTTTTGCTTTCGCTTGCGAATCATCTTTTGAATATCCGCATCCCCCTAGAATCATGCTTACTGTCAATGTTGATGCTAATAGCACCGGCACCTTTTTCTTCATATATTATACCCTCCTCCAAAATGTTAGACCTTTCATTGAAAATAACAAAAAGTAAATAAGTTCTAACAATTCATATTATACATACAAATTGATTATTTGTATATTTATTTTTCTATTTTATAAAAATTTTCTGTTAACATTTTATTCCTTCTTTTTCATTTAAAATCAATATATTTACTGATTTTTGCTATTCTTTAACTTATTTAAATTATCTGAATATAATTAGAAGATTTTTATGATATATATTTTGTGCAAAATACGACGTTTCTCTCTTCGCTTTTATAAAAACGAAAAAACCGAGCACATTGTCCATGTGCTCGGTTTCTCTTATTGGTAGATTTCTTTATATTTTTTATACTCAGCTTCTGAGCAAAGAACGAAATGTCCTGGGCGAACTTCACGCATTTGCGGCACTTCATTTCCATATTGATGCTGAGATGGATCGTACACGATACGTTTACGATTGCGCTCATAATCTGGATCTGGAAGCGGAATTGCTGATAATAGTGATTTTGTATACGGATGAATTGGATGTGCGTATAATTCTTCACTCGTTGCAAGTTCCACGATTTTCCCGTGATACATAACACCGATGCGATCACTAATATATTTTACCATCGATAAATCATGGGCAATAAATAAGTATGTTAAACCTTTTTCTTTTTGCAGCTTTTTCAATAAGTTAACGACTTGCGCCTGAATCGATACGTCAAGTGCTGAGATCGGCTCATCGGCAATGATAAAGTCCGGTTCTACCGCTAACGCCCTTGCAATCCCAATACGCTGACGTTGTCCACCAGAGAATTCATGCGGGAAACGACTTGCATGCTCACGGTTTAAACCAACCGTTTCAAGCAATTCATACACACGCTTCATACGATCTTCTTTGTTTTTAGCAAGACCGTGAATATCAATTCCTTCTGCAATAATATCTCCAACGTTCATACGCGGATTTAACGATGCGTATGGATCTTGGAAAATCATTTGCATTTTACGGTTAAATTTCTTTAGTTCAGCACGTGATTTTTTACCGTGTACATTTTCCCCGTCAAACAACACTTCGCCTGCCGTTGCATCATATAAACGAATGATTGTTCTTCCCGTTGTCGATTTACCAGAACCTGACTCTCCTACAAGTCCGAATGTTTCTCCGCGGAAAATATCAAACGTAACATCATCAATCGCTTTAACAACTCCGCCGTTCACGTTAAAATATTGTTTTACATTTTTTACTTCAATTAATTTCTCACGATTATTAGTCATGCTGTTCACCCGCTTTCATTTGTCGAATACGTCTTTGGACAATTTCAGGCGGCTCCACTTTTGGAGCTTGTTCATGAAGCAGCCACGTTGCTGCATAATGCGTATCACTTACTTTGAATAGAGGTGGGTCCATTTCAAAGTCAATCTTTAACGCCTGTGGATTACGCGCTGCAAATGCATCACCTTTTGGCGGATTTAATAAGTCTGGCGGCGTTCCTGGAATCGCATATAATTCTTCTTCTCCGCCTTCTAAACTTGGCATCGAAGCTAATAATCCCCATGTATACGGATGCTTCGGGTTATAGAAAATTTCATCAACCGTTCCAATTTCTACAACTTTCCCCGCATACATAACAGCTACGCGGTCTGCAACATTCGCAACAACACCTAAATCATGCGTGATAAAGATGATAGCCGCTTCTGTTTTTTGTTGAATATCTTTCATCAACTCTAAAATTTGTGCTTGAATTGTTACGTCAAGCGCAGTTGTCGGCTCATCGGCAATTAATAATTTCGGATTACAAGCAAGCGCCATCGCGATAACGACACGTTGTCTCATCCCACCTGAAAATTGGTGCGGATATTGTTTAAGACGTGCTTCTGGATTTGGAATTCCTACAAGGTCAATCAGCTCTAACGCAACCTTACGCGCGTCAGCTTTATTCATTCCTTGATGTTTAATAAGACCTTCCATAATTTGATTACCAATTGTCATCGTTGGATTTAAAGATGTCATTGGATCTTGGAAAATCATCGCAATTTCTTTTCCGCGAATTTGTTGCATTTCCTTTTCAGACAACTTTGTTAAATCGCGGCCATCAAAAAGGATTTCTCCGTTTTTAATACGACCTGGCGGCTTTGGAATCAAGTCCATTAGCGCTTTAGATGTAACTGATTTCCCCGAACCAGACTCCCCTACAATCGCTAACGTTTCTCCCTTTTTCAAGTCAAAAGTAACCCCGCGCACTGCTTGTACTTCACCAACATGTGTGTCAAAAGAAACATGTAAGTCTTTTACTTCTAACAATGTTTTCATCATTCCCTCTCCTTTCTCCTTTATTTACGCATTTTTGGATCTAACGCGTCACGTAAACCATCTGCTAATAAGTTTAATGCTAAAATTAACATACTAATTACAGCTGCCGGAATAAACATCATATGCGGATATGTTTGAATTGACTTATACCCGTCACTTACTAAAGAACCTAATGATGCTAACGGCGGTTGAATTCCAAGACCAATGAAACTTAAAAACGCTTCTCCGAATACTGCATGTGGAATTGTAAACATTGTCATAACAATGATAGATCCCATTAAGTTTGGCACTAAATGCTTTGCAATTAATTGTGTATTTGTTGCCCCAAGTGTACGTGATGCTAACACATACTCTTGATCTTTCATTTTCAACACTTGTCCACGTACAACACGTGACATTCCAATCCATCCTGTAAGAGTCATCGCAAGTGTAATTGATAGAATACCAGGATCCATTATAATTACCATTAAAATTACGACAATTAAGTACGGAATACCATTTAATACTTCAACGAAACGTTGCATGAAGTTATCAACGCGGCCTCCGTAGAATGCAGAAACCCCACCATATGCAACCCCAATAATTAAATCAATTACCGCTGCTAATACTGCGATATATAAAGATACTCGTGTTCCTTCCCACGTTCTTGTCCAAATATCACGGCCAAGATCATCTGTACCAAACCAGAAATAATCTTTAATATCGCGTTTCTCATACTGATCTACACCATATTGGTCGACACCATCAAAAGGCAACCAGTGAATGTTCTCTAAAACCGGTACTTTCGGCGGTATTTTTGCACGATTTAAATCTTGATCTTTATAAGAATATTTACTCATCATCGGACCGAAAATTGCTAATAGAACAATGAGAGCTAAAATAACCATTCCAAAGACCGCACCCTTATGTTGAAACAGTCTTCTTCTTACATCTTCCCAAAATTTTATACTCGGACGGGCAATAACTTCATTATCTGCATTACTACGATTTGCTGGTTGAAATAAATCTGGAGATATTTTTTGCACATCTTTCATCATTTTTTCCCTCCCGCTAAACGAATACGAGGATCAACTACGCCGTATAAGATATCAACAATAAAGATAACAAGAATGAACAGCGCACTATAGAACATCGTTGTACCCATAATAACTGTATAGTCGTTCACTGGAATAGACTTAACGAACTGTTCCCCTAAACCTGGTACAGCAAATACTTGTTCAACAACAAGTGTTCCTGTCATTAAAGCTGCAACCATTGGACCTAAAATTGTAATGATTGGAATAAGCGCATTTCGCAGTGCATGTTTCACAATAATTACACCTTGACTAAGCCCTTTTGCTTTTGCTGTTAAAATGTATTCTGCTTGCATAACTTCAATTAATTCAGTACGCGCAAAACGAGCTATTGTAGCCACTACAGATACCGCCAATGCAATTGTTGGAAGAATTGTATATTCAAACCCTTTCCAAAACGCTACCGGCAACCATCCCGCTTTTACTGCTACATAATATTGTAATAGTGCCGCAAAAACGAATCCTGGTACAGACATTCCGAGTACCGAAATGAACGTTGCTCCGTAATCAGCCCATGTGTTGGTACGAAGCGCTGCAACAATACCTAGTAATAATCCAATAATAGTACCTAAAACAATGGCTTGAAAACCTAATTGTGCAGATGGACCAATGCGGTCAACAATCATTTCTGTTACTGGGCGGTTATCATATTGGAATGATACCCCTAAGTCCCCTTTAGCTAAATTTTTCATGTAGTGAACATATTGCACTGGTAGTGGATCGTTTAAGCCATACTTCTCTAAAATGATTTCTTTCTGTGCAGGTGATAATTTCTCCTGATTTTTAAGCGGAGAACCTGGCAACAACTTCATTAAAAAGAATGTTAAAGTTGTGATTAAAAATAATGTAATGACCATGTACGCGAAACGTTGTAGTGTATAACGTCCCATAAATAGCACCTCCCCATTTTTTCAAAAGCAATAAGATAGTTTAAAATATTCTTACTATTATCTTTAAAAATAAGAGCATACGCCCATCATAGGCATATACCCTTGAAAACGATGGAATAAACTGCATTATTACTACCATTTGTAATAACCCTATTTAAATATGAATCTAGCAAATCAGGTTCTCTAATTGCGCATTATACACCTTCATCTGTAAAAAATTAGAATTAAAAGAATTATCTCCAAGTTTCTACAATTTTCATTATACATATAATGAGTCGATTGTGAATATAATTTTTTATTTTTTTGTTAAAATTTTTAATTTACAGTGTATTTTGTATATATTTTGTAAAGACAGGACTTAACATTGGAGTTATCTCATTAAAGGAAAATGCGCAATTATATTTTTTTTCTAAAAATTCTTTATAGTACATATTATAACTTTTATAGTATAATAATTCTAGTAATATTTTTACGGAGGGGAAGCATTTGAATACATTTTTTTCACGTATTAGTATACTAACGGGCAGTACAATTGCGATTTCTGGCGCATATGCTGTTATATTTTCTAATTCTTTTTTGTTGAATTTTGTCAATATGATGTTTTATATTGCTTTACTCTTCATTATTATCGGAGGCTTTGTATTTCTATTTCAACGAGGTTTTTTCAATGTAACAATATATGCTTTTAAAAAATTAGGTCGATCCAATAATAAGATTGAATCTTTAATTGAAGGCGAAGAAGAACACGATCCGAAAGAAATATTATATCGAACGTATTCCTTTACATGGACATACCCTATCCTAATTACTGGTATCATATTAGCGGCTTTATCAAGCATTATGAGTTTTGCTGTTTAAAAAATTTGCAAACGATTGATTGTGTGTTATAATAGTACAAAAAATTTATACGTATGCAATGAGAAAGAAGAGTACATATTGAGGCAATTTCAGAGAGCTTGTGGGTGGTGTGAACAAGTAATTGGGCAATATGGAATGGGCTTTTGAGCACCAAACCGAAACATTTTAGGAGTAGGCTTTGGCGTCACATCCAACGTTACAATGGATAAAGAGATTTTGCTTTTCGCAAAATAATTAGGGTGGTACCGCGGTCCATTCGTCCCTATTTTTAGGGATGAATGGGCTTTTTTTATTGGAAAAGCGGAGCCGACTGTTTAGCCCTGTTGTCTAAGGTTCTTTCGCACAGAAAGTGTTTTTACTTTCTCGTGCGGAAGAACCTTAGACAGGAAGGGCTAGGAGGCAGAGCTAGACAATGGAAAAGCGCAAGCGGCTCGCCCAGACTGAGAGGAGGATGGAGCTCCTGACGTAGAGGTGCTTTTTACCTCGCAGGAAGGCGCGAAGCCACCGAACAGTCTAGCTGCTGGAGCTAGACATACCGAAAAGCGCAAGCGGCTCGCCCAGAATCGCAGGGCGTTGGAGCTCCCGACCGAGAGGTGCTCTTTACCTCGACCGAGGGGGCGAAACGACCGGAGATTCTTGCCGCTGGAGCTGGACATACCGAAAAGCGCAAGCGGCTCGTTCAAATCCACAAGACGTTAGGATTCTAGACGGAAATATAAAAACTAAAAACAATACACCTTTTCAAGGAGGAAATAATATGTCAGTTATTTTTTCAGGCATTCAGCCAAGCGGAACCATTACACTTGGGAACTATTTAGGAGCAATGAAGCAGTTTACAGAACTACAAAATGAACACGATTGCTATTTCTGCATCGTAAACCAACATGCCATTACTGTACCGCAAGACCAAGTACAGCTTCGTAAAAATATTCGCAGTCTAGCAGCACTATACTTAGCATGCGGCATCGATCCAGAGAAATCTACATTATTTGTACAATCAGAAGTTCCAGCACACGCTCAGCTTGGATGGATTATGCAATGTACTGCGTATGTCGGTGAATTAGAACGCATGACGCAATATAAAGATAAAGCAAAAGGAAGAGAGGCTGTTCCAGCTGCCTTATTAACATACCCACCATTAATGGCAGCAGACATTTTACTATATAATACAGAGATTGTTCCCGTTGGAGAGGACCAGAAACAACATATGGAGTTAACGCGCGATTTAGCAGAGCGTTTTAACAAACGTTATCGCGAAGTGTTTACAATTCCAGAAGTTCGCATTCCAAAAGTAGGCGCACGCGTTATGTCCTTAACAGAGCCGACGAAAAAAATGAGTAAATCTGATCCAAATCCAAAATCGATGATTAGTTTACTTGACGATCCAAAAACGATTGAAAAGAAAATTAAAAGTGCTGTAACTGATTCAGACGGCATCGTAAAATTCGATAAAGAAAATAAACCAGGTATTTCAAACTTATTAACAATCTACTCTTCTTTCTCAGGGAAAACAGTAGCAGAGTTAGAAGCTGAATACGACGGTAAAGGATACGGCGACTTTAAAGGCGACTTAGCACAAGTTGTTGTAGAAGCAATCAGTCCAATTCAAGAGAAATATAATGAACTAATTAACTCCCCTGAATTAGACGAAATCCTCGATCAAGGGGCTGAAAAAGCAAACCGCGTCGCAATGAAACAACTGCGCAAAGTCGAAAATGCAATGGGACTAAGCAGAAAACGAAGATAAGAAAGAAATGCGGAGGCGGCTCGCATACCGAATTTTGTCGGAGAGTCTTTATTTCGTGTCGAATCGGCGATATATTTCAGATATCGCCGATAAACACCTTACTTCCGCCGATATATCGTAAATATCGCCGATAAACGCATCACTTCCGCCGATATCTTTGTGGGCACACAAAAAAGGAATGATCCGAAAAGGCACATACGCGCCTTTTGGATCATTCCTTTTAATTTACCTTTTGCTCATTTTCCATTTCCCATAACTTTTCAAAGAACGGTTGTCCTCTTACAAGTCGCTCACAGAGCTGTTCGTGTTTGTCTGACCATCCGTGCTTCGCTTCTTCATATAAACGGTTCCATACGTCTTCAAATGGCAGATGTTGCACAGCTGGATATGCTGCTGGATCCCATTCTGTAAACCAATAGCGAATTTCTGCTGGATTTTTCGTTGTATGTAGTTGATCTAGCGCCATAAAGAGTAGTTGTTTTAATTGTCGTTCTTTCCGTGTTAACCCCTTCATCATATGCGGGGAAGGTGATAAGATATGATGTTCTTTTTGCGGTGATTCCCCTTCAAAATCATATGTTTCTGCCTGTACGTTTTCTACCATTTCATACACCATTTGCTCTTGTCTTGGAATCAACCTGCTTTTTCGGATTGGAATGTTGTATCCAATTGTATCAATTGCAATAATTCCTTTTCCGTCTGATACAACAAAACAATATTCCTGCTGCAGCCGTTCATGATTTTTTCGAATATACGCCTTATGATGTACGTCTTCCAATAGTTTTCGCGGAAGTTCTAGTAATTCGTTCTCGATGTAATGATATAATGTGGAATCTACTTTAACTAATGGTACTTGATCTAACAATTCGATCGTATCATCCTTCCGCCATTCATAGAAATGACAGACGTTATACCCGTTTTCTTCACCTTCAAACCAATTTACCCATACATCATGCAGATATAACATTGCTTACCCCTCACTTCACAACTGTTTGTAAATCTCATTATGGTCATCTTTCGTAAAATTTATTCCAAGAGAGGAAATATATTCTTCTTAATTAATTTCTTCCTCGTCCACTGCTGACCCTTCGCTTCTCTTGGAATTTTGAGGTGAAGTTTTATACGGAAGAAAAAGAAAGCGCCCCTTCTAAAATAACTTTCGCATCCATCCCTAATAAAGAAGTTGTGTCCCACTTCTTATGCTCTACACAATCTTTTACGATATGAAATCCTACAGCATACCCAAGCATTTTCGGATAGAATAATCCTCGTCCATTTAGCAATATATCGTGCTCGCGCGTCCCTCGTTGTATCCCCCGCTTATCTTGTATAAACCGGCGCCAAAATGCAATCGCTTCTTCTTTCTCGTAATAAGACACCCACGGCGCATAGCAGCTTTCTCCGTGCCGTTCATACACCGCATGTTCTGCTAATCCTTCCATCACCATTGTATCCAAAAGGGTATACTCTCCTTCCCTCCTCTCACTTGCATGAATCCGACATATATGATGATATTCATGCGTAAGCAATGCCTTTAGCTCAGCAATCGCACTTTGTGAATTTACAAATAAAAACAAAGCATTTCGCATTGCTAATCCTGCTTTGCCGTTATATTCTCGTTGAACAGTACGATTATGCGGATCTGACAACAGAATAAATACCGGTATATTAGGCCCTTTTAACCATTGCTGCAGTTTTTTATATTCTACCGCCAATTGCTCCCATACTCGTTCTTTTTGCAATATGTCTATTTCTTTCTCACCACCTTCTACCGGCCGAAACATTCCTTTTGACACAAGAAATCGATACAACGTTTCTTTCTGGAGCGGAATATACTTTGTAAACTTCTCACAAATTTTTTCCGGCTCTTGATAATGCGTACGCATCCACTCTGCCGTTTGAATCACTCCCATCTCTCCCACTCTCCTTTTTGTTCCATACATATGCAACAAAACGAAAGAAAGCATAAAAAAAGTGCAGATTTTCATCCAATTCATTAAAAAAGCCCATAAAAAAGAAGATAACCATCTACTATATGGACGATTATCTTCATTTCAAATTCTATACATTCAATGGAATTTCTATTATATAAAGGTTCATCACCAAAAGTCGTAGTTGCGTACACTGCACTCCGAGTGGATGCTTTCCGCGGGGCGAGAGTGTACTAAAATGAATTCATCTCAGAAAAATCAACCACATGTTATGGTGATGAACCTATATAAATCCATTTTGTTTTTCAACATACAAATCACCGCCACGCAAAACAAAAAGTAGTCTACACTCGTTTTCTCTCTTTGTTTGAACTTCGCACGTGGTAGAAAAAGGCCCTGACCGCTTCTATGCACGGCCAGGTGCTCTCGACCATCTAAAAAGAAGGTTTTTCAATTTGTATTTATTTATATTCTTTAAATATTAGTGCTGCGTTATGACCACCGAAACCTAATGAGTTACTTAATACAGCACGTACTGTTTGTTGTCTTGCTTTATTTGGTACACAATCTAAATCACACTCTGGATCTGGTGTTTCATAGTTGATTGTTGGCGGAACTACGCCATCTTTAATTGTTTTCACAGATATAATTGCTTCTACCGCACCAGCTGCACCTAATAAATGTCCTGTCATTGATTTTGTTGAGCTTACCGCTACTTTATATGCATGCTCGCCAAATACTTCTTTAATTGCCATCGTTTCATATCTTTCATTCGCTTCAGTACTTGTACCGTGCGCATTAATGTAATCGATATCTTCTGGCTTTAGAGCTGCTTCTTCTAACGCTTGACGCATCGCACGCACGCCGCCTTCACCGCCAGGAGCTGGAAGCGTAATATGGAATGCATCACCTGTTGCTCCGTATCCAACGATTTCAGCATAAATGTGTGCACCGCGCGCTAACGCATGATCTAATTCTTCTAATACAAGAATCCCTGCTCCTTCTCCCATTACGAATCCGCTTCGGTTTTTATCAAACGGACGACAAGCAGTTGCCGGGTCTTCATTGAATGTTAATGCTTTAGCTGAACAAAATCCAGCAACGGCCAGGTTTGTTAACGGTGCTTCCGCTCCGCCTGCAATCATCGCATCTGCATCTCCGCGCTGAATCACTTTATATGCATCACCAATAGAATGTGCACCGGATGCACAAGCGGTCACTGTACATGTATTAATCCCTTTTGCACCTAATACGATGGACACCTGGCCTGCAGCCATATCAGGAATCATCATCGGTACGAGGAATGGACTAACGCGGCGCGCGCCTTTTTCATTAAAAATTTTGAACTGCTCTTCATATGTTTCCATACCACCGATTCCAGATCCAATCCACACACCAATGCGCGGTCCATTTTCTTCTGTAATTTCTAGCTTTGCATCTTCTACAGCCATTTTTGCTGCTGCTACTGCATATTGTGTAAAGCGGTCCATACGACGTGCTTCTTTTTTATCCATATATTTTTCTACTTCAAAATCATTAATTTCCGCGGCTACTTTCACGGGAAATTGATCTGCATCTAAGCGTGTAAGACGTCCGATTCCAGATACACCATTTTTAATATTTTCCCAAGCAGTTTCTACATCCGTTCCTACTGGAGTAACTGCTCCTACTCCTGTAACTACAACACGCTTTTTTTCCATACAAAATACACTCCTTTTCTCTCAGTCCTTATTTACCCCAACGAAGAGCAACTGCTCCCCATGTTAATCCGCCGCCAAAACCAACTAATATGATGAGATCTCCATCTTGAATACGTCCATTTTGCAATTCTTCTACCATCGCAATCGGAATTGAAGAAGCTGACGTATTCCCAAACTTGGAAATTGTCGTACTCATTTTTTCTTGCGGTAAATTTAGCCGTTCTCTCGCTGATTCCATAATACGAATATTTGCTTGATGAGGCACTAAAAAGTCCACATCTTCTTTCGTAATGCCTGCTTTTTCTAAAACGCGAAGACAAGAGTCACCAAGTTGACGAACAGCAAATTTAAAGACTTCTCTGCCATTCATCATAACATATTCATCTTGATAAAGGTGCTTACCACCACTTCCATCTGCTCCTAATTCAAATGAAAGAATGCCTTTCCCTTCTGAAACAGCCCCCATAACAACAGCGCCTGCTCCATCTCCAAATAAAACAGCTGTATTTCGGTCATTCCAATCTACAATTTTAGATAATTTATCGCTACCAACTACTAATATATTTTTATAAGTTCCAGTTTGAATAAATTGTTGCGCTGTAATCATTCCATACATAAAACCAGCACAAGCTGCACCTAAATCCATCGCTGCTGCATGTTTTGCTCCAATTTGTTCTTGAACTACGCAAGCAACCGCCGGAAACGAACGGTCTGGTGTTACTGTTGCAACTAAAATAAGATCAATTTCTTCCCCGCTAATTCCTGCATTTTCAAGTGCTTTTTTTGCAGCCTCTACTGCCATATGTGAAGTATCTATTGTATCATCAGCAATTCGTCTTTCTTCAATTCCTGTTCTTGTTCGAATCCATTCATCAGATGTATCCATTATTTTCTCTAAGTCGTGGTTTGTGACAACTTTTTCTGGCACATATCTCCCGATCCCTAAAATACCTACATTCACATTGCAACCCTCCGATTTATATCAATTCTTATGACTTGGTACTAATTTTAAATGATAAATTTCCTTTTGTCTATATATTATTAATTTGTTATTTTATAGTACATGGCCAGCCTTTCCCGAAAATCACGAAATTCTGGATACAATTTTAAATTGGACAACATTCCTTGAATAACTGGTACTCTCGGCTTGTTCATCTTCATTTCTGCCTCTAATACATCTAAAGTTACCAATAATTCATCATTCTCTACTCGATCTACTAATGTACGTTTTAACTGAATAATTTCATTTACAAATTCTTCTTCATTATGTATAGGAGTTGTATTCACACCACAGAAAAAATGATTCAATTCCCGTTCTAAAATAACTGGTTTTTCCTTGGAACGGTGCAGACCTGCTACAATATCATCCATTCTGTTTAAGATAAATTTTACTGTATATGGTATATCTATATTTACCACATTAAAGATAATCAATTCCGAATATCCACGTGTTATCCCTTCGAACATAGTCATTGCATCCATAAGGTAAGGAATAATCTTTTCTCCATAAATAGAAAGTAAATTGTTTTGATAAAAAGCGTACGATTCCAATTTCATTCTCGTCATAAATGTTTCTACTTCTTTATTAAAAGGAATTACATTTTCTCTCATACACATAATAATAAATTCTTTTTTTTTGTTGTAACTCATAAAACTGACAGTGCAATTGTTTTTCAAACTTCTCACGCGGGGGTAACGATTCTTTTTCGATGTCCATCACTTTATTTTGAATTCCATCATAGTAATACTCTAGCATTGCCGATACTAACGCATCTTTCGATTTAAAATGCAAATAAAAAGCACCTTTCGAAATGCCGCACTCTGTTGCGATTTCTTGAATAGACGTTGCATTCACGCCCTTTAGCGCAAATAACTTAATTGCCGTTTCAATAATTAACCGTTCTTTTTCCTTCATTTTTTTCCTCTCCTATAAAAAACACTCTTATCCGCATTATGACTCATCAGTCAAAAATTGCAAGTAGTTCACAGTATTTTACCTTTTCCATTGACCATTGACCAGTCAGTCATTTATACTTTGATTGTTATGACCGATGAGTCAGTTTTCGTAAAAAGGAGCGTAGAAATGAATAAAATTATTAACTTTTCGTTAAACAATAAGTTCGCAGTTTGGCTATTAACGATTATTATTACGATTGCCGGAATCTACTCTGGTCTTCGTATGAAGTTAGAAACAATCCCGGACATCACAACGCCACTTGTGACAGTGACAACTGTGTATCCTGGCGCTACTCCAGCTGAGGTAACAGAGAAGATTACAAAACCAATTGAACAACGCCTGCAAAACTTAAGTGGAGTAACTGTTGTCAGCTCCTCTTCTTATCAAAATGCGTCTTCTATTCAAGTGGAGTATAACTTTGATAAAAATATGGAAAAGGCAGAGACGGAAGTAAAAGAAGCACTCGCTAATTTACCTTTACCGGAAGGCGTAAAAGAGCCTAAAATTTCTCGCCTTAGCATCAATGCTTTTCCGGTTATTTCATTAAGTGTCACAAATAAAAATGAATCTCTTGCACAGCTAACAGAGCGAGTAGAAAAAGATATTGTTCCAGGCTTACAAGGATTAGACGGCATTGCCGATGTGCAAATTTCTGGTCAACAAGTAGAAGAAGTACAGCTCGTCTTCAACAAAGAGAAAATGAAAGAATTAGGCCTAAGCGAAGATACAGTCAAGAACATGATTAAAGGTTCTAACGTTTCGATGCCGCTAGGACTATATACATTTAAAGACAAAGAAAAATCCGTTGTTGTAGATGGCAATATTACAACGTTACAAGCTTTAAAAGAAATGAAAATTCCGCTTGTTCCTTCTCCAAATCAAGGAAATTCACATGGACCGGCTCAAGTGCAGCAGCCGAATATGAATCCAGCAGGACAAGCATTAGGTATTCCATCTGTATCATTGCAAGATATTGCCGATATTAAAGAAGTTGGAAAAGCAGAATCCATCTCGCGCACAAATGGAAAAGAAGCGATCAGCCTACAAATTGTAAAAGCAGCTGATGCGAATACGGTTGACGTTGTCAATGCTGTAAAAAACAAAGCAAATGATTTTGAAAAGAAATTTGATAATATCGAAATCACTTCAACATTCGACCAAGGTGAACCAATCGAAAAATCAGTGAGCACAATGTTAAATAAAGCAATTTTCGGCGCCATTTTTGCTGTGATTATCATCATGTTGTTCTTACGTAACATTCGAACAACACTTATTTCTGTTATTTCCATTCCACTTTCTTTATTAATTGCAATTTTAGCATTAAAAGAAATGGATATTACATTAAATATCATGACGCTTGGGGCAATGACCGTTGCTATCGGCCGCGTTGTCGATGATTCCATCGTTGTTATTGAAAATATTTACCGGCGCATGGCTTTACCAGGTGAAAAATTAAAAGGAAAAGACTTAATTCGCGAAGCAACGAAAGAAATGTTCGTACCAATTATGTCATCGACAATTGTAACCATTGCAGTCTTTTTACCGCTCGGTCTTGTGAAGGGAATGATCGGTGAACTATTCTTACCGTTTGCTTTAACAATTGTTTTCGCTTTATTAGCATCTCTTCTTGTAGCTGTTACAGTTGTTCCAATGATGGCACATTCTTTATTTAAAAAGGAAAGTGCGAAAGAAAAACAACATAATCATGAAGAGAAACCAAGTAAACTTGCTCATGGATATAAACGCCTTCTAGAATGGGTATTAAACCATAAAATTATTACGTCTAGCATTACGGTTTTATTATTAGTAGGAAGCATTGCACTTCTTCCGATTGTAGGTGTAAGTTTCTTACCATCAGAAGAAGAGAAAACAGTAATCACCTCTTACAATCCAGAACCTGGACAAACATTGCAAGATGTCGAAAATATTGCGACAAAAGCAGAAGATTATTTTAAGAAAAATAAAGATGTGAAAACAATTCAGTTCTCACTTGGCGGAGAAAATCCGATGAGCCCAGGTAAATCGAACCAAGCATTATTCTTTGTTCAATACAAAGACGATACAAAGAACTTTGAGAAGGAAAAAGAAAAAGTTGTGAAAGATCTGCAAAAGATGACAGACAAAGGAGAATGGAAAAACCAAGACTTCTCATCTGGCGGAGGCAACAATGAAATTAAGTTATACGTATACGGCGATAATATAGAAGAAATTAAACCTGTCGTAAAAGACATTCAAAATATCATGAAAAAAGATAAAACGTTAAAAGACGTCGATTCAAGCCTTTCTAAAACATACGATGAGTACACATTAGTGGCAGATCAAGAGAAATTAAGTAAACTCGGATTAACTGCCGCGCAGGTTGGCATGGGACTTTCCAACTCTCACGACCGCCCTGTCTTAACAACAGTTAAAAAAGACGGAAAAGAAATGAATGTGTATGTTGAAGTGAACAAACAAAATTACGAAAACGTCGATGATTTAACAAATCGAAAAGTACAAACGCCGCTAGGTACAGAAGTGGCTGTAAAAGATATTATGACGGTAAAAGAAGGCGAAACGTCTAATACAGTAACAAGACGCGACGGCCGCGTATATGCAGCAGTAACCGCAAAACCAATGACAGACGATGTCGCAAAAGCTACTCGCAACATTCAAAAAGAAGTAGATAAGCTAGACTTACCATCTGGCATTAATGTGTCAATGGGCGGGGTATCTAAAGATATTCAAGAATCCTTTACACAACTTGGCTTAGCGATGTTAGCTGCCATTGCGATTGTATATTTCGTTCTTGTTGTAACATTCGGCGGAGCACTAGCTCCATTTGCGATTCTATTCTCGCTTCCATTTACGATTATTGGCGGCGTTGTTGCCTTATTAATTTCCGGTGAAACATTAAGCATCTCTTCTATGATTGGTGCCCTTATGTTAATCGGTATCGTTGTTACAAACGCTATCGTATTAATTGACCGCGTTATTCATAAAGAACGCGAAGGATTTACGACGCGCGAAGCATTATTAGAAGCTGGCGCGACAAGATTACGCCCAATTTTAATGACAGCGATCGCAACGATTGGCGCCTTACTTCCACTTGCATTAGGCTTCGAAGGAAGCGGACTGATCTCAAAAGGTCTTGGCGTCACAGTAATCGGCGGATTAACAAGCTCTACCCTATTAACATTATTAATCGTACCAATTGTGTATGAAGTAGTAAGTAAATTGAAACGAAAAAATAAAGTAGCTAAATAAAAAAGCGAGACCTTTCCATTAAAAAGGAAAGGTCTCTTTTTTATACCCTTATAATCGATAAGTCACTGCTATGCAGAAAATAACATGACAGCTACTCGCTTTCTCCTTTTGTTTTAACCTTGCACGTGGCAGAAAAAGGCCCTGACCGCTTCTACGCACGGCCAGATGCTCTCACCCACCCTAAAAAGAAAGCGGTTTTTATGTCGGTTTTTCAATTCGTATTTATTTTACTCCTTCGCATCTGCTTTCCCAAGTTCATATGCTTCGCCCATTACCTTCATTAATAATTCCAATACAGGCTGTGCTTTTGCCATATCTAACGCCACGCCGTGATCATCTAAAATTGCCTTTGCTTCTGGTAAATGTTTCATTGCGATTTGTAAAAACTGCATATTTTTTTCGTTCATCTTTCTTCATCCTTTCCACATCAAAACTCTCATTTCCAGTTTACCACGTGTTAGTTGTCTCGTATAACTGCCGATATTGTTTTATGTGAGAAATTTGACGCCCCATCCCCTGTTCTAAAGAAAACTTACTTGGAACAACTACTTTTTCTTCCTCACCTGTTACGCACTCTTTCTCCTGTATTTGAAAAGCACTTGTTTTCTGTAATAGTTCCATTCCTTTTTGCCAGCGATTTTTCTCTTCACTGCAAAGAGAATATAGTTTCCTTTCCATTTTTCTTTGACCAATCGTATATAAATAGTTCGCAACATCTTCGACATATAAAAGGTCACATGTACATTCTTCTACCCTAAGAGAAATCGTTTGTTGTTTTAACTGAGCTAGAATAATATGGTGATATGACATAAATGACGGTTGCCACGGTCCATATACTGTTGGAACACGTAGTATACAGTAATCTGCATCGCCTTTTTGTACTTCTCGCTCAATTTTTGAAAAAAGCATCCGATTTTCATTGCGACTATGAGCACAACTCACTTCTACAGAAGATGAAATAACGAATTTTATTTCTTTTCGTTTGCAATAACTCTCAAAGCGCTTTACATATTGCAATATGGTACGTTCATTTCGAAAATTCTTTTGCTGATTTGGCTCACATAAACAAAAGTATGCAGCATCAATATCTATTTCCTCCAAAGCTTCCCATCCGTCATTATCTCGAAGCGAGAAATACTTAAACAATGCATTTCGACCAATTAAATATAATTTTTCTTCATTTATCTTGGAAACACTATTCATTTCATCAAAATCAAACGCACACACTTCAATTTCTTCTTCAAGAAACTTTTGCACAAGATGATAACCGATAAATGTTAACGCCCCAACGACAATGACTCGTTTCATTTTCTCATCCTCCCCGCATAGATAAAGTGAAACTTCCATCAGCGGGATATTCTTCCCCCACTGATGGAAAGCCCGCCCAATCGGGCTCTTATGGGCAGTTATCTCCCACCTAGCTTCTTAAGAAAAGCGGAAGCGGCTAGACAATGCTTTCACCGAATCTTGAGGTGGGAGTCTTACTGCCCGTTAGCGCGAGATAAAAAGCTCCCTATGTATAGGAGCTTTATAAATCTTCATACCACTTAAAAAACTGACATGCATTTTGTGCCATTTTATACTTCACATCTTGTATATGAAAGGATAATGAAGTCGGACAATTCTCTTGCAAACGTTTCTTTTCATATTCACGAAGCAACTGTTTTCGTTCTTTTTTTTCTTGAGCGGATACAAATATTTTTACTGGAACGGAAGATACTAAATACGGAAATGCTTTCTTTTCAATTTTTCGTTCTAATTCCGATTCAGTTGCATCATATGCTTGCATCAGTTCACGAATTAATCGCTTATAAAAAAATTTGTGCTCCATTTCAATTTCAACGTGTGCCGGTAAATGAAGGCACGGATTAAACATAAGAACAGAGCGCACACACTCAGGGTATTGCGCCATCATTTCCATAGCAACAAGCGCACCCATTCCTTCTGCTATAATATGAATTTTTTCGTTTAAAATCTCCTTTTTCATGACGATATGATACAATCGCTTCGCTAAACGAATCGCCTGTTCATTCCCCCAATGTCTGCCGTATAGATTAGAAGAAAAAACTGTATAACCATTCTTGCGCAATTCGTTTAAAAATTGTAAGCGCCCGGCATGTTGCAGCCATAAACTTGTACCATTCTCAATGAAGTAATTATAGTCACCTAATAACAATATCCCAAATCCATTTGGCTTTTCTGGTAAATGAATTACACATGGCTCTTGTTCTAAAAAGAAAAAACGTTCCGTAATCCTCATGCTTCTCCCGCCTTATATGACAACATCAAATATACTCTTTTATAATGTATGATACGAAGAGCAATTTGCTTTGCAAAAACGACAAATATTTTTTCTATATTCTTTTTCGAGTTATGATACAATAAAGACAAACTGAACGAATAGAGGTGTAATAAGATGCGTGTAATTTGGGCCTTTATCTGGTCGTTCTTGCTTGTGCAAATGATGAGCTACGTAATTAGCGCGATGACGCCAGGTGGTACATACGATTTTGGGCAAGCGTCTATCTTTTCTGTAATTCTTACTGTACTTGTAATCGCAATTGGAGCATTAATTCCAAACGAACCTGCACAGCAACATTAATAAAAAAGAGTCCGGATACCCGGACTCTTTTTTATTTAACGTCGACAACTAACTCGTTATTCGACACATCAATTAATACATGACTATGATCTGTAATCGTGCCTGCAATAAGCGCACGCGCTAACTTCGTTTCAATTTGACGCTGTACGTAGCGTTTTAACGGACGCGCACCGTACATTGGATCAAACCCAGACTCTACAACAAACTCTTTTGCCGTATCTGTAAGTTCTACTGTAATATGGCGGTCTGTTAAACGATGTTGCAGCTCTTTCACAATTTTATCAACAATACCTTTTATCTCATTTGTTGTAAGTGGTTTAAAGAGAATAATTTCGTCCACTCGATTCAGAAATTCTGGACGGAAGTGACCGCGAAGTTGTCCCATTACAAGGTTTCTTGCTTCTTCTTGAATAGAACCATCTTCTCCTAATCCTTCTAATAAATATTGCGATCCGATATTGGACGTCATAATAATCACTGTATTTTTAAAATCAACTGTACGTCCTTGTGAATCTGTAATGCGCCCATCATCTAACATTTGCAGTAAAATATTAAACACTTCTGGGTGTGCTTTTTCAATTTCATCTAATAAAATGACAGAATACGGTTTACGGCGCACAGCTTCTGTTAATTGTCCACCTTCCTCATATCCGACATACCCAGGAGGTGCTCCAATTAAACGAGACACGGCATGCTTTTCCATATACTCAGACATATCAATTCGAATGATTTGTTCTTCGCTATCAAATAATGACTGCGCCAACGTTTTCGCAAGTTCCGTTTTCCCAACACCCGTTGGTCCTAAGAAAATAAACGAACCAATCGGACGATTCGGATCTTTAATTCCCGCACGAGCACGTAATACTGCATCCGCCACAAGACCGACCGCTTCTTCTTGTCCGATGACACGCTCTGATAAAATTTGCTCTAAACGAAGCAGCTTCTCACGTTCTCCTTCTACGAGCTTTGCAATCGGAATACCCGTCCAGCGTGATACAATATCCGCAATTTCTTCTTCACTTACTTCTTCACGAAGAAGACGGTTATCTTGCTGTTTATTCGCACTTGCTTCTTCTGCTTCTTTCAATTCTTTTTCTACAGCTGGAATTTTGCCGTGACGAAGCTCTGCCGCTTTATTTAAATCATAATTTCCTTCCGCCTCTTCTAGCTCGCGGCGCAAACGCTCTAGACTTTCGCGTAAATCGCGCACTTTATGAATTTCTTCTTTTTCTTTTTGCCACTGTGCCCGCATTCCACTCGCTTTTTCTTTTAAATCCGACAACTCACGCTGCAATGTTTGCAGACGCTCCCTACTTGCCTGGTCTGTTTCTTTACTTAGTGCAGCCTCTTCAATTTCTAACTGCATAATACGACGTGTGATTTCATCTAGCTCTGTTGGCAGCGAATCAATTTCTGTCCGAATCGTTGCACATGCTTCATCAACTAAATCGATTGCTTTATCCGGTAGGAAACGATCAGAAATATAGCGATCTGATAACGTTGCAGCTGCAACAAGAGCACGATCATGAATATTCACACTATGGTAAATTTCAAATCGTTCTTTTAAACCACGCAAAATAGAAATGGTATCTTCAACTGTCGGCTCTTCAGCTAATACTTGTTGGAAACGACGCTCTAATGCCGGGTCTTTTTCAATATATTTACGATATTCATCAAGCGTTGTCGCCCCGATGCAATGCAGCTCGCCGCGCGCTAACATTGGTTTTAACATATTTCCGGCATCCATTGCTCCTTCTGTTTTACCAGCGCCTACAATGGTATGCAGCTCGTCGATAAATAATAATATCTTTCCTTCACTTTTTTTAATTTCATTTAAGACCGCTTGCAGACGTTCTTCAAATTCACCGCGGAATTTCGCACCTGCAACAAGTGCGCTCATATCAAGCGCAAAAATCGTTTTATCTTTTAATCCTTCCGGTACATCTTTACGAACAATACGCTGCGCTAATCCCTCCACGATCGCCGTTTTCCCAACACCGGGTTCACCAATTAATACAGGATTATTTTTTGTTTTACGCGATAAAATGCGAATCACACGGCGGATTTCACTATCACGTCCAATGACCGGATCAATTTTCCCTTGTCTTACTTCCGCTACTAAATCACGACCATATTTTTCTAAAGCTTCATATGTTACTTCTGGATTTTGACTCGTCACTCTTTGATTCCCCCGAACTTCTGTTAATGCTTGCAATAACGCTTCTTTCGTAATACGAAGCGACGTAAATAATTCACGTATATCATTCGTTTTCTTTTCATCACATAATGCAAGAAGAAGATGTTCCACTGAAATATAATCATCTTGCAAATATTTCGCTTCTTCTTCAGCTCTTACAAGCAGCCCTTGAAGCACACTTGTAATATAAACTTTCCCTACTTCTGCGCCTCCCCCTGTAACCGCTGGCTTCCGCTTTAACAAGCGTTCTATTCCTTGTACGAACTGATCTATATTTACATTCATCTTTTGAAAAATTCGAATTGCTAATCCATCTTGTTGCTGAAGAAGTGCGGCTAAAAGATGTACAATATCAATATCTTGATGATGATGCTTAGTAGCAATTGATTGTGCACCCATAATCGCTTCTTGTGTTTTTGTCGTCATTCGATTTAAGTCCATCGTGCCACAGCCCCTTTATAGTTTGACTTTTTTTGACCTTTGATTTGATTATACGACAAGTCACCTATTTTATTCAACGAAGAGGACTTTTTGACAATCTTATTTTTAAAATCCATTTCACCACAACAAATCCCGCAGCTTATAACTGCGGGATTTCTTATGGTCTTCTTTTATATGTCCATTGTCTGTTTTGATTTGTAACTTCCGGAAATTTATCTCCAGCAGAAAGCTTTACCATTTTTGGATCCTTAACCATACTTCCTGTTTCACCAATTTCAACATATATGCCGTCATTCGGCGCTTTTTGACCAGCTCGGAATCGATGACTTTGTCCCATGTCCATTCTCCTTCCATTCCATCATTACATCTTTAGTATGTCCCATTTTAGAAAACCTTTTCTGTTATGTTTAGGAAACGATGCTCATATAATGAAATTACACATTTTAGCAGGAGATACATTAATATATGTAGAAACAAAAAAAACTGGCCATAAAGACCAGTATCAAAGGAGAGTCAAACAACTTATACGAGAAGATTACACTCTCATTATAAACACGATAATCTCCGCTTTGTAACCCCTTTCACAAATTGTACAAAAGGAAAGGAACATTATTCGAACTTTCAGAAAAAAACTTGACTTTTCTCGTTACCAACGACAAATAGTAGACAGCGCAATCACCCAGGAATTAAGATGAATATACATAAAACTTTTTATAAAAGGTGTGAGACGCATGAAAAAACAACATTTAATTGCATTAGATTTAGATGGCACTTTACTTACAGACCAAAAAATAATTTCATCTCGTACAAAACAAACCATTGCAAAAGCAAAAGAACAAGGCCATATCGTTGTGATATCAACGGGCCGTCCATTTCGTGCGAGTCACGCATATTATAAAGAACTTGGATTAAATACACCGATTGTAAATTTCAACGGTGCATACGTCCATCACCCACTTGATACGAATTGGGGAACGCATCACTCTCCACTTGAACTTGCTACCGCACAAGAAATCGTTCGTGCATGTAGGGACTTTGGAGTAGAAAATATTTACGCAGAAGTGATTGATGATGTCTATGTGAAGCAAATCGATGCAGACAAAAAACATATTTTCGAGTTTGGTTCTCCAAAAATTTTCACAGGTGATTTACTTAACATTTTACAAGATCATCCAACTTGTTTATTAATCGATGCACATGAATCAAAATCTGATTCTATCCGCCAACATTTAACAGATATGCATGCAGAAGTAATTGATCACCGCAAATGGGGAGCTCCTTGGCCAATTATTGAAATTGTGAAAAGCGGATTAAATAAAGCAATTGGCCTCCAAAAAATTTCAAGTCACTACAACATCCCAAAAGAACGTATCATCGCGTTTGGTGATGAAGATAACGATTTTGAAATGATTGAATTTGCCGGACATGGAATCGCCATGGGGAACGCCATTCCAGAATTAAAATCATTAGCAAATCACATAACATTATCAAACGAAGAAGATGGCATTGCCCTTTATTTAGAGGAGACACTTGGATTGTAAGGTGAAAATTCCCTGCTTATAGTATGAGGCCAAGCGCACATACTATAGGAGACACAGCAAATGTGTCCATGCTTTTCTGCTAAAAGGGGGCATTACGAATGGGTAAAAAGAACAAATCAAAACGTTTCGTGCAACAAGGAGCAGATTCCGTTATGCAACACGACGCAAGATTCCCATACCGTGGTACATTAGCTGAAGCAGAAAAAGAACGAAATAACTCTTCTCTCGGAGGGTTCTAATGGGTAACTTACTATTCCAACAAGCACGAGATGCCGTCTCACAAGCTGTATCTTGTTCCAATGACAGCAAACAGCAAGCACTTGTTAATCAAGCAAAAAATGCATTGCTGTCCGCTTATACAAATTCTTCTACTGCCGAAAAAGTACAATTGCGCGAAATGCAAGAAGAGCTTCAAAGTATTTCAACAACTGAGTAACTGTGACTAGAGAAACAAATAAAAAGAGGACCAAATACGGTCCTCTTTTTATTAATCTTTACGGAACAATCCAAACACCCCAACTGTTTCAAGAACATTTGTAAATGCACCCGGATCTACTTTTTTAATAATTCTTTCTAATTCATATAACTCGTAACGAGTAATAACAATCATTAACATCTCTTTATTTTCATTTGTAAACGCACCTGTTGCTGGAACTGAGGTAATTCCTCGAACTAATCGTTCATGAATTGCCTTTCGCACCTCTGCTCCATTTTTCGTTACAATGAATGCCGTAATTTTCACATGACGTGTATGTATGGCATCAATAATGCGTGAAGATACATATAATGTCACTAACGTATAAAGCGCCTTTTCCCAACCATATAAATAACCGGCTGCGATAATAATAACGGCATTAAATAAGAAGAAATATGTTCCGACCGGCTTACCTTTCATTCTAGATAAAATCATCGCAATGATATCTAAACCACCCGTTGAAGCTCCCCACTTTAAAGCAAGTCCTACGCCTACCGCAGAAATTAGCCCTCCAAAAATGGCGTTTAAAATAATATCATGCGATACCGCTTTGACTGGCACGATTTCTAAAAATAGCGTCATAAACGCGACACTTAAAAAACTAAAAAACGTGAATGATTTCCCTACTTTTTTCCAAGCTAAAATAACAACCGGGATATTAAATAAACTAAAAAGTACTCCCGTAGAAATATGAATTGATAAAAAATCTCCTAACACTTGCGAAAGCAATTGCGACAATCCAGCAAAACCACTGGCGTACACTTTCGCTGGCGTTAAAAATAAGTTCATTCCAATTGCATTTAACAAACCGGCAACGATAACAACGACTAATTTTTTAGTAAGTTCGGCATAATTCAGTTTTAAGTCCATATCTCCCAGTCCACCTTTATATAAATTCCATCGTATACATTATACATAGTCTTAACGAAAACGGAAATGATAAACGTACAACCGTTATGAAGGGAGTTGAATCATATGCCTCATACAAGTGACAATGACAAAAAAGCGCGTGATAATAACGCAAAACGCACACAAAAAAATGAAGAACAACAAAAAAATATAGCGCAAGGAAAACGCGCTTACTCCAAAAAGACGGACCATCTATAAATTTCTAAACTTGAATCCTCTATTTCATACGAACAAACCTTCTTCGTACATCAACATTTTGTTGATGTACTTTTTCTTTCTACAAAAGTCATCTCAAATTCACATCATGTTCACTTCCTTTTTCTACAATAGTAATAACAAATTTCGGATGAGGTGTTTATATGAAACGAAGACAATTATTTATTGCAGCAGCAACGCTCGGTACATTAATGCTAGCTGCCTGTGATCCAAAAGAAGGTTCGGATCCAATCGCAACTTCTACTACTAGTACGATAACAAAAGGCGAATTTGATAAGGCGTTAAAAGAACGCTTCGGAAAAGATATGCTTTATGAAATGATGGCACAAGATATTATGATTAAAAAATATAAAGTGTCTGATGATGAAGTGAATAAAGAATTTAATAAAGTGAAAGAACAAGCAGGCGATAATTTTAAAATGTTCCTTGAAACGAACCGCATGAAGAACGAAGACGATTTAAAAAAACAAATTCGTTCTAGCTTAGCTATCGATAAAGCAATTAAGCAAACAATAACGGAAAAAGACATAAAAGCTCGATATAAACCAGAAATTAAAGCTAGCCAAATTTTAGTAAACGACGAACAAACAGCAAACGATATAAAAAGACAATTGAATAGCGGTGCATCATTTGAAGAATTAGCAAAAAAATATTCCATGGATACGGCTTCAAAAGAAAATGGTGGAGATTTAGGTTACTTCGGCCCTGGAAAAATGGTACCTGAATTTGAAGATGCAGCCTATAAATTAAATGTCGGTGAAGTAAGCGAACCTGTAAAATCAACAAAAGGATACCATATTATTAAATTAACAGACAAAAAAGAATTAAAGCCATACGACGAAGTGAAAGATTCTATTCGCAAAACACTTGAAGCTGAGCGCATTCAAGATAATACATGGCGCCAAAAAGTATTAATGGACGAATTAAAGAAAGAAAATATTAAAGTAAAAGACGACGACTTAAAGGATACTTTTACACGTCTCCAACAATCATAAAAAACAGCCGAACAAATTACACATTTGTTCGGCTACTTTTTATTACTTTTTAAAATATGTCCAGCCTTCTTCTTGATAAACTTTTTCTTCTTTCATCAATTTACCAAGAGCACGTTTGAAGGCTGCTTTACTCATCTGAAAACGCTCCCCAATATCTTCTGGGTGGCTCTTATCCCAAAATGGCATTGCACCGCCGCGACTTTCCATATACTCATAAATAACCGCTGCATCATCTTCCATTCCTTCTTCTTTACGAGGAAGAAGAGAAATATTAATTGTTCCATCTTCTTTCACATCAATAATACGACCTGTTACACGCTCTCCAATACGCACTTGCTCTTTGCGCTCAGAATGGTGCAAGAAGGCACGAAAATGTTCATCCGTTAATACAAATGATCCCACTTGCAACGAACGGTACACACGACCATTTACATTTTTATTGTACATAGATGGCGTCGCTTCCACTACAATCTCTTGCATATCTGCATCTCTTGCTGGAAGAGCAATTAAACGGCCGCGATTTGTTAGTTTTAATGTACAATACAATTCATCCTCTTCTTGCGGCCATACTGGTGTATAAATCGGAAACTCATCAGCTGGAATTAATATATCTTTCGAAACACCGATATCAACAAACACCCCTAAACCAGGCTTCACTTCCACAACCTTTACCCAGTTCCAGTCCTCTGTTGTAATAAGCGGTGTCTTCATTGTTGCCGCTAAGCGCTCTTGATGATCGTGATATAAAAACACTTCAATTGTGTCGCCTTCTTCAATTTCTCCAGCAACTTCATTTTTATGTAAAAACACTTCATCTTCTTCGTAACCGACCATATATCCAATTTCTGTTTCGCGTAAAACCGTTACTTCTTCAATCGCTCCTGGTTGTAGCCTCATATTTTTAATTCCCTTCTCTATATAATTTATCTTATTCTAACGGGTCGTATTTTCATATAAAAACACCCGCATCGAGAACAGCTTTATATCATTTTTTTATCATTCCAAACAAAGTTTCATTATACACGGTTTTTCCTTTATTTGTCCAACTGACCAAAATTCACTATAATAGAGGTGGAATTTAATTTGGAGGTGCTTATTATGGCAAAGGATAGTTCTTTTGATATCGTTTCAAAAGTAGAGTTTCCAGAAGTAACAAACGCGATTAATATCGCTTTAAAAGAAATTCAAAATCGCTATGACTTTAAAGGAAGTAAAAGCGACATTAAATTAGAAAAAGAGGACATCGTATTAACTTCTGACGACGAGTACAAATTAGATCAAGTAAAAGACGTTTTGATTTCAAAATTAATTAAGCGTGAAGTTCCGATCAAAAACTTAGATTATGGAAAAGTCGAAAACGCTTCTGGCGGTACAGTACGTCAACGCGCAAAATTACAACAAGGCATTGATAAAGAAAATGCGAAAAAAATTAATAACATTATTAAAGAATTAAAATTAAAAGTAAAAACACAAGTACAAGATGACCAAGTTCGTGTAACAGGAAAAAACCGTGATGACCTACAAGCAGTTATCGCAGCTGTACGCGGAGCTGATTTATCAATCGACGTACAATTTATCAACTACCGATAGTCATACATAAAAAGAGCTGACCAAAATCCACTTTTTTGGTCAGCTTCTTTTATTTTTCAAGATGATTCCGTTCCTTTTCGTTTCTTTATCAATACAAGGAAGATGATAAATAACACATTCACACCTACTAAAGCAGCAATAAACGACCAGTTCCACCCTGTTTTTTCCGCAAGCGCATATACATTCGCAGTTTCTCTTTTTTGCACAATGTAATATTTCCCATCTTCTTCTCGCACCCTATCATCTTCTAACAATCCACGCAGCTCATGATCTTTCCCAAATTCATTTGCGGCAAGTTCCACCTTTTGTGTTTCCGTTGTGTTATTTATGGCGATAAGTGTTGTTTCACCTTTATACCTACGCTTTATTAGGCTCATACCATCTTTATCATATAATAATTCAAATGTTCCGTAACGAAGTGATGGTAATGTTTTGCGAAGTTCTCCTAATTTCCCTATATACTGCAAAAATTTCTCATCTGATTTAAAATCCATTAAACGGCGATTATCAGGTACATTCCCTCCATCTAATGCAATTTCAGTACCATAGTATACAAAGGGAATGCCCGGTGATGTGTATAAATAAACAAGCGCTAATTTCAAACGGGCCGGTGGATAATATTTATTTTCTTTTGCTTTTCTAACAAAACGCTCCGTTTGACTATTATCTACAAACGTCCCTTCCAAACGATCGCCGCCGCTTTTCGTCACATCATACAATGACTTTACAGAAATATTCGGCTTTGCAAACACGTCTGTCATGCGCTCTTGATAAGCTTGATTCCATACTCCTTTTGCTCCTTCCATTTGCGTATCCGTTATTACAAAAAAATGTTGTTTCACACTTTGCGCAGATGCAACCACTTCATTCAAAACTGACTTCGGAACATTCTCATTATGTATCAAATGATAACCATCTATATCCGTCTGCTTAATCCATTGTTTCGCATATTCAATCGCATCCGTTTGATTTTCATTATTCACTACAAATTCAAGCATTACTTTCATATCTCGCTCATGCGCTTCTTGGACAAGTTGCTGCATGTCCTTCACCTGGCCAAAATGTTCATTCATTTTCGTTATATCAGTTGGAGAATACCCATCATAACTACTACTTGCAGTGGGTGGTGACAACAATACAGCAGTAAAGCCCATCTCTTTTATATAATCAAGTCGTTTTATAATCCCCTGAATATCTCCTCCTTGATATGCTTCTAAACGATTCGTATCAATCCCTTTATCATTTCTTGAATCACCATTATTAAAACGATCGATCATAATAGAATACACAATCTCATCTTCCCACGACCTTGTTTCCTCAGCCGACACATGAATAGGCATTTGAAATACAAACAATAAACATATGAAACATAGAAAATATCGCCATAACTCCCTCTTCACATCGCTTCCCCCAACTTTTCTAATTATAAGAAAAGTATAACAATTTAAACCCCTCTCGTATACTAACGCATTTCAATCACAAAGAAGTACGTCATGTTATATTTTCTTACACAAAAAAATAAATTTTCATAAAAATCTGTTAATTTATTATATTTTTTTGAATATGATACTAAATATATTATTTGATGTTAGTTTATATAACATAATAGGAGGGGAAACGATGCATATGGGGGATACAGTATTTCTTTTTTTATCTACTGTCATGGTGATGATTATGACACCTGGGCTTGCTTTATTTTACGGGGGAATGGTTCGCAGTAAAAATGTACTTAGTACAACAATGCACAGTTATAGTGCGATGGCAATCGTGTCTATTCAATGGATTTTCATCGGTTATTCTTTAGCATTCGGTCCTGATTGGAATGGGCTTATCGGTAATTTTGATTGGTTCGGTTTTAACGTCGGTAGTACATTAACATTAAATGACGTCGCACTCACCGCTTTTATTAATACAAATACTGCTGCTGCAGCTTCCGCACTTACATGGATGCTGACAGAATGGTTTTTTCAGAAAAAACCAACTGTACTAGGTGCCGCTTGCGGAGCTGTTTCTGGTCTCGTCGCAATTACACCATCTTGCGGATTCGTAACACCACTCTCCGCTCTGATTATCGGGGCAATCGGTGGTGCACTTTGCTTTTTAGCAGTCTATTTCTTAAAACATAAACTCGGTTACGACGACGCACTCGATGCCTTCGGTTGTCACGGCATCGGCGGAACTTGGGGCGGTATTGCAACAGGACTTTTCGCTACAACATCCGTTAACAGCGCAGGTGCAGACGGACTATTTTACGGAAACGCTGCACTTCTTTGGAAACAACTCCTTGCCATTGGAGCGACCTATGCATTTACAGCTACTATGACATATGCAATTATTAAAGGGATCAGTTTATTCCTCCCAGTTCGTGCGCATGAACATGAAGAGAAAATGGGCCTCGACCTTTCCCTTCACGGCGAACGGGCATATGAGCAAATTGAATCACTTGGAGATATGTTTGATGGGAAGTTAGACCACCAAGGGGGTTACAATTCACCGAGGTAGGTTATGTTTGAACAAAAATTAAGCCAAAAAGCTCAGAGCAAAAAACTCTGAGCTTTTTCATTTTCATATCGAAAACTTACTTTTCTTTACGTTCCACTGCATTCTTAATTTCTTTTAGAAGTTCAACCATTTGCTTTTCATTACTTAATTTATCTTTTACATATTGCAACAAGCGAAGTATTAATAGTATTACTAAGAAATACAAAATGAACTTCGTTAAATCATAGAGAATATCGAAGAATAATGAAGAAAAGGGAAAAAGCCACCTAAATGGCCTTATCACTAAGAAACTTAAAAGCAAAGCCAACCATACATGATTTTTATTCATATTTCGGCACCTTCCTTTTCATGTATTTCGAAAAGAAATCTGACAAGCAACAGTCCAAGACAAATGTTTATAAAAAACCTTATACTTTTTCAGCTATAGCGATGCCTATCCTATGAATATTTTACCACATATTCCCTATCCGCTATCAATCTTTATTTAAAAACGAACTATACATAAACCTTCCATCAGTGTTCAATACAATCACACCGATGGAAGGTTCCCTTTATTCTTTAATATCAACCCCATACTCTTTAAACCAAACATGAATTTGCCCTAAATGCGCCAACAGCTGCGGCCCTGTCATAAGCTGCCCAAACCACGGCGTTTGAAATGCACTTCCACCTGATTCAATTAATCCATGCAACTGGTCGTTATCAAATAATTCATGGAGAATCGACTGTTTATCCGTTAATAGCTCTTGCAGCCATGAAGTGACAGCTTTCGTGTAGTACGGATTATGCGTTTTCGGGTACGGACTTTTCTTTCTATACAACACATCATTTGGCAAGACACCTTCTAACGCCTTGCGCAATAGACCTTTTTCGCGGTTTTTATACATTTTCATTTCCCAAGGAATATTCCACGCATATTCGACAAGTCGATGATCAGCAAATGGCACACGCACTTCTAAACTAGCCCCCATACTCATCCGATCTTTTCGGTCAAGCAGCGTTGTCATAAACCAAATCATATTTAAATAAAATAGTTGTCTTCTTTTTGCATCAAGTACGCTTTCCCCTTCCAACGCCGGAGTTTCACGCACTGATTCTTCATAACGATATTGAACATACTCTTGTAAATTTAGTTTTTTACGCCATTCTTTTTTTAACAATTGTTCACGAGCTTCTGTTGATCGCATCCACGGAAACGCACTGGATTGCAAATCATCCTCGCGGTAAAACCACGGATAACCACCAAAAATTTCATCAGCGCATTCACCTGATAAACTTACGACAAAATCTTGTTTAATTTCTCGGCAAAACCATAGTAATGAGGAATCGATATCTGCCATCCCCGGCAAGTCACGAACAATGACAGCTTCCGTTAAATGTTTTGCTAAACTTTCGTTAGAAATTACACAGCGATGATGGATCGTATCAAATGTATTTGTCATTAGCGTAATAAACGGAGCATCTGAATTTGGCTGAAATGCATTTGATTTGAAATATTTTTCGTTATCTTCATAATCAATCGAATACGTATGAAGCTTCCCTTTCCCTTCTCGCTCATACGCCATCGCCGCAAATGCGGTAATCGCGCTAGAATCGACGCCGCCCGATAAAAATGTACAGAGCGGAACATCCGATACTAACTGCCTTGTAATGGCATCTTGCAATAGAAACCGAACTCGCTCGACCGTTTCTTCAAAATTATGTGTGTGCTCTTCACTCACAACATTCCAGTAGCGCCAAACTTTTAAACCATCTTTTGAAAACGTAAGTGCATGACCTGGACGCAATTCATCAATTCCAGCAAATATACCATGCCCAGGAGTTCGAGACGGACCTAATCCAAATACTTCTGCTAATCCCTCTGTCGTAATCTCTGCCTTCACATTAGGATGAGCTAAAATCGCTTTTAACTCTGAGCCAAACAATAATCGCCCAGCATCATGTTTATAAAAGAGCGGCTTTACTCCCAAGCGATCACGCGCAATAAAAACTTTTTCTTCCTGTTCATCCCATACAGCAAATGCATAAATACCATTTAAATGATTTACGCACTGTTCTTTCCATTCCACATAAGAAGCGAGCAACACTTCTGTATCAGAATGCCCCTTAAACGTATAACCTCTTTGCAATAATTCTTTCCGAATATCTTCTGTATTATATAGTTCGCCGTTATAGCAAATGGCGTAACGTTCTTCTCTTTTCTCCCGCACCATCGGTTGTCTACCGCCTTCTGGGTCGACAACTATTAACCGTTTATGGCCAAAAGCAACATGATTCCGAAGCCAAACGTTCGTGTCATCCGGACCTCTTTTTGCGAGCGTTTCTGCCATCTTCGTTATTGCTTCTTTTTCCTGTAATAACACTTTTGTATAATCAACCCACCCTGTAATGCCACACATTGCGATCACCCTTTCTCATCTCATATCCGCAGTCTGTTTTTATTCTATGCCCAATTTTAATTCTATGTGCCTTTGTTATAAAGATAGACCGAACTGTCTATAACAAGAATAGAAACTTCTATATAAAGGAGCGAACACGAATGAAACAGCGTAAACATATTTTGTATAGTCAACCGCGTGCTCATACAATTGGAAATGTAGAATATATAAACGAAGAATGGGTATTTTTTGACGAAGAAAGCGACGAAGCTTCTTTGCTAGAAGACATGATTGGAGATGGGTTTGAAGTTTTATATAACAACAATTGGTTACCCGCTCGTTTTTATGAGGATCATATTTTACAGGTAGCAAATGAACATCATCCGTTGCAAAACGGTGAAACGATTCGCATTCGAAAAAAATTAATAACAAGCTATCATGAATGGATAGAAGAACTGCCAGATTCGGCTTTTTCACTTGTAACCGAAACATTACAATCACTGGGATACTCTCTATACGACTGCATCTATGCTCACAATTTTTTATCATTCCAGCCAAAAGACCAGCCATGCAAAGGCGTTAATATTCTCTTATTTGATAATGAAGAACTAATTTGTGCCCTCCATCATCATTATGTCCGCTCTTCTACAAATAATAAGGATCTATTTAAAATTACAAAAGCGGATGGGGATGAATTACACATTGAAATGTAAAAACAAAAGCACTTTATCTCGTTCTATAAGCGAGGTAAAGTGCTCCTTTGATTAAGCAAATGGCGAAAATCCTAGCGGTAATCGTAAACCAAGATATAATACAACTACAAACATAATAACAAATTGAGCCCAAAACGCCCCTGTTGCTTTCTGTTTACTTGCTTTCACAAGAACCATTTCCATTGAAGCAATTACCCAGATGCCAACAAGCATTTTAATCCCATACATCATAGGCATCCAGTGGACGTCTTTATAAATTAATAACCCTGATGCAATAATTAAAATGTACAGTAAGCGAACTACCATGTGCATGCCTTTTGCCTGTTTTCCACTTGTATACATCGAATATGCCACAAAAAATAAAATAATCCCAAGCGCCCATGCCGTAATGTGCATATGTACCATATAAATTTCTTCCTCCTCTTTTCCCAAACTTTTTCACTTTATATGATACCACGTTCATTTCTTTACAGGAAATATTTCGCTTTTTTGTCACTTAAATGATATAATATTTAGAGTATTTACAAACTTCTTGTAAAAACAAAAGGGGGAACTAGCATGATTCAAACAAAGGACATTATCGAATTAACAGAAACTTACGGCGCAAATAACTATCATCCACTTCCAATCGTAATTGCGAAAGCTGAAGGTGTTTGGGTAGAAGATCCAGAAGGCAACCGTTATATGGACATGCTCAGTGCATATTCTGCTGTAAATCAAGGTCATCGCCATCCAAAAATTATTCAAGCACTTATCGACCAAGCTGGGCGTGTTACATTAACATCACGCGCATTCCACAGCGATCAATTAGGTCCTTGGTATGAAAAAGTTGCGAAATTAACTAATAAAGATATGATTTTACCAATGAATACAGGTGCGGAAGCTGTTGAAACCGCTATCAAAACAGCAAGACGCTGGGCATATGATGTGAAAAAAGTAGAAGACAATAAAGCTGAAATTATTGTCTGCGTAGATAACTTCCATGGCCGCACAATGGGTGCTGTATCCATGTCATCCAATGATGAATATAAACGCGGATTTGGACCAATGCTTCCAGGTATTGTTGTTATTCCTTACGGCGACATCGAAGCATTAAAGGGAGCAATTACACCAAATACAGCTGCCTTTATTTTAGAGCCAATCCAAGGCGAAGCTGGTATTAACATTCCACCAGCAGGATTCTTACAAGAAGCATACAATGTATGTAAAGAAGAAAATGTATTATTTATCGCAGATGAAATCCAAACAGGCTTAGGCCGTACTGGAAAATTATTTGCATGTGATTGGGACAATGTTATTCCTGATATGTACATCCTTGGAAAAGCGCTAGGCGGCGGTGTATTCCCAATTTCTTGCGTTGCTGCAAACCGTGACATTTTAGAAGTATTCGAGCCAGGCTCTCACGGTTCTACATTCGGTGGTAATCCATTAGCTTGTGCAGTTTCTCTTGCTTCTTTAGAAGTACTATTAGAAGAAAAATTAACAGAACGCTCTTTACAATTAGGAGAAAAGCTGTTAAATCAATTACGTGAAATTGACAATCCAATGATTACAGATGTACGCGGAAGAGGATTATTTATCGGTATCGAATTAAATGAATCTGCACGCCCTTACTGCGAACAATTAAAGGCAGCTGGTTTACTATGTAAAGAAACACATGAAAATGTAATCCGCATTGCTCCGCCTCTTGTTATTTCTGAAGAAGATTTACAATGGGCATTCGAAAAAATTAAAGAAGTATTATCTTAATACGAAAGAAGGTTGCCCGTTAAAAGGCAACCTTCTTTTTGCTATACAATGGTCCTAACGATATATAACAGACTAGCTAGAATAGGAAACATGAGTAAAATACCGATGACACATGATATCCACACATGCTTCCATTTCCACCAACTACATACACTCCCTTTCCAAAACAAAAACAATGAAAAAGGAATGACTAAAAATATAGCTGTACCAAGTCCAGGCACATACCCTCTCTTTAAGATTGCCCCTACAAGATGAACAATCCCATTCATAAAAATCATGGCCTGTGTAAACAACACCATATATAACGTAATCTTCTTTAAAAACAGATTGTGTATAAACACAACCCCGCACACAAAAACAGTTAATATCAGTAACGCTATGAAAAAATGCTTAGATTGCAGCATATTCTCTTCCATTTGAACCGGGCGGAAATACTTCATTTCCGGAAAAAAATAATATTCTTCTGCATTATGCAAAGCAAAAATAATGGGGATAAACCAGAAGTATGGAGAACGCGCCTTTTTATTTGACACCATTACGGAGCGTTCCAACATCTTCTACAGTAACAACAACCTCATCACCAGCATGCAAAAATCGCGGTGGGTGAAATCCCTTTCCAACTCCAGCAGGTGTTCCAGTTGCAATAATATCTCCTGGTTCTAACGTCATCCCTTTACTTACAATCGAGATAATTTCTTCAATAGAAAATATCATGTTTGCCGTTGAAGATGATTGACGTACTTCCCCGTTCACCTTTGTTTCAATTTGAAGATCATTCGGATTCGCAATCATTGAGTGATGTACAATAGCAGGTCCCATTGGACAAAACGTGTCAAAGCTTTTTCCAAGGAAAAATTGCTTATGCTTCTTTTGAATATCTCTGGCTGTAACATCATTTATAATCGTATAACCAAACACATAATGAAGGGCTTCTTCTTTTTGAATTTCCTTTCCGCGCTTGCCGATTACAATGGCAAGCTCTCCTTCATAATCAAGCTCACTTGTCGCATGCGGATGACTATAAATTTGATCTCCATCGCCAATTACCGTTGTTGGAGCCTTTGTAAACATAATAAGATCTTCTGGAATGGTTCCCTCTTTGTCCATTTCGATTACATGCTCACGATAGTTTTTCCCAACACAAAGAATATTTTTTCTTGGTCTTGGAATAGGAGCTAATAACTTAACTTCCGATAATGAATAATAAGCATCTTTATCATGTTCTTTCGTCCATTCGACAATCTCATTTACTTTCGTAATAAAGGATTCTCCTTGTTCAATGCACTCTAACATCGTAATAGGAATCGTAACTTTTTCTCCTTTTTTCCTCTGCGCTTCTCTTACATGCAACACCGTTTGTGATGTTTCGTCTACAACACCAACAAACACTTTTTCATCTGTTTTTGCTGTCACAAACCGCATATTTCCACATCCCATCTTCAAATTCATACTGTAATTGTATTCGTACCTATTAACAAAAATCCTCCCAAAAATATTTTTAATTTACAATATTCTCTCTAATGTTCACATAATCGAAAAATTTTTTTGCCAAAATATGTAGAATTCCTTCTTCTTTTAGCGAATACGTTTCTTTTTTATGGAAAGTTTGTATAATATGTACTACAGACACACCTAAAATCTATAAGGAGACGGAGCCGATTCTATGTTTGAGCAAGCAATTGAAAAAAAACGTGAAAAAATGAAATACTTGGCCAAACGATACGGAATGACATCTCAAAAAACGGTTAGTTGTAGTCAAGAGCTGGACAGGCTCTTGAATGTTATATTACTCATACAAATAGATGATACGCCAACTCAACATACAGACGTGCACTCTCACTAAGTGCACGTTTTTTATTTTCAAAAAACAGACACATATTTGCCCAGACGCCCATACAATAATAGAGTAATACTCCCATCATAGACATTCGGAGTAAAAAGGGACAAATACAAAAAATTTTTCACATGAAAGGTGTTTTCTATGCCTGCAATGGTTGGACACATTAATATTGTTAATATCGGATCAAGCGGTGTATTGCACATTGGGGATGTATTTGCTATTCGTCCTATTAGTTATTCCCGTGCATTTGCAGGAGCGGGGTCTTTTAATGTTGGAGATAATGTAGCTGTATATAATTACGAAAGTACGACAAATGTAAATGATAATGATGTTATCGATCAGCCAATCACTGCTACTTATTAAAGGAGGGGAATAGAAATTGAAACTCTTTGTACATCAAAGTATTATCATTAACAATTTAAGGGTAGATAGTATTACAACTTCATCTGTCTTTCAAATCGGAAGTGCCGGCAGTATTAAAACATTATCAAAGTTTTCTAATACAGGCGGATTCACACAACCAACCCCACCGCTAACAGCTCAGGGACAAATTATTTCTATTTCCCCTCCTCCTAGTTCTTCTTAACGTACTAATATCATAGACATATACCAATACACCCTCCAGATCGAAAAGGAGGCTTCTAGCAGTGAGTCAAGATCTATATACTTATTTACAGCAAATGCAACAATTCATTCAACAACAACAAGAGAAAATAAACGCTCTAGAAACACAACTAGCGCAGCTAACAGAGCAAATAGAAGAACTAAAACAGCGTCCATCCTCTTCCATTGGAAAAGTCGAATATAAATTTGATCAGCTAAAAGTCGAAAATTTAAATGGTACATTAAATATAGGATTAAATCCCTTTACAGGCAAAGGAGAAATGATTGAGGACTTTAATGTGGATACTGAAACATTAAAAGTAAACCCTGAAACCCAAGTAAATCCCGATTTTTATCAAGACATCATTCAAGAAATGCACCGCTATCTAGACGAAGAAGCATATAGTCGTATTCTTCATTTTGAGCAAGAAGAACGGACACCTCTCGACGATATGTACCGTCAAATGATGATTGATGATATAAAGCAACAAATGGAACACCGTCTTCCGTACTATTTATCTCAAGTACAGCCGCATCCAGAAATTACATCTAACCCACAGTATATGAAAGATGTCATTATCCAAGCAATGAAACAAGATATCGATAAAGCATTTCTTTCCTTTATTCAGCATATACCGCGTAACTTCCGAAAGGAGTAAATGCATATGAATTTCACTGTTATTAATCATGAAATCAAAGTAGGAAACATTAGAGCGATCGGGTTATCTTCGTCTGCTTTATTCTTAGTCGGTGATGCAAACTTCATTATTTCATCTTCTATTTTAGATACACCATTTGAATCTGTTACAGGAGGTCCATTTGTACCACTCGTAACTGCTGTACCTACTACTCCTAGATAAGGAGGACTCATTGTGTTTCGACATATTTCTGTTGTACATCAACCTTCGGTTTCCTCGCTAGGACTTAGTGCCGTTGTTCAAATTGGTGATACAAATCACGCAGAGTTAAAAAGCAGAGCGATTATCGTTCACCGCGAAATGCCTAACTTTCTTTCTAAAGAAGGAAGCTTCGAATCATATGAAATATTTGTCGATGACGAAATCACAATTCCAACTCGCGTAAACGAAGTACAAATGAAAGTTATTAATAAAAATCCTTTTATTGAAGTAAATCGCATTACTATCCAAAGCATGCTAAGCGCGTCTTGTCTTCATATCGGATCTATTGATTATGTATTTGCAAACTCACGCATTTTACAAATTCGCCAATTTATTGGTTCATCACCAAAAGACGGGGGTGACATATAAATAGATGTACACTCCACTCCGAGCGGACGCTTTCCGCGGGCGAGAGCGAGCCTCCTCGGCAAGCCTGCGGGGTCTCACTTTCCTCGCTATTCCCGCAGGAGTCGCCACTCTCCGTTCCGTGTATGAAAAATGATTCATTTTTAAAAAATCAACCCCATGTTACGGTGCTGAACCAATTTGTTACAAAAGAACCTTTTCGCCAATAAGGCATATAGTACCATAAAAGGAAATTGAAGTAGGTGAAAATATGCCGTCTCTTGTTGGAAACTTAGTCGTTCAAAATAGTAACGGTTCTTTTAACTTAGGGGATTTCTATAATGTATCTCCGAAAGAAAATACGAAAGCTTATAACGGATCAGGTTCATCAAATGTTGCCTTTATCCTGAATACCTTTAATGGTGTAAGTGGTACAAATACATTTGATTCTGATGTAGCTGATCAAGATCAAATTGGAACAGCATAAGAAAAAACGGAGGGAATCCCTCCGTTTTTTCTTTCTCCCGCTACTTTAGGGAAGTAAGAGCCCATCTAGGGGATAAAGCCCCCCACTGATGGAAGTTTCACTTTATCAATCTACTCGCAATACGTGACTGCCATCAAAGAAATATAAATATGTTTCTTTTACGGATTGATGCAAACTTTTCTCTAGCGCTTTCCGATAAAGTGCTAGCTGTATTTTGTACCGCTCTTCTAATATTGGTCTCGCTTGTTCGAATCCACCTGAGAAACGCCCTTCAATTGCATCTGTTTTAAAATCAATTAAAACGAGGCCATCTTCTTCTTCAATCATGCAATCAATAACCCCTTGAACAAGGATGGATTCGTCTTGTTCATCTGTCCAATCTTGATATGCTTCATCTGCAGATAACATCATCGTAAACGGTACCTCGCGCTCTACGTACTTTGCAGTTAACAGTCGTTTTCCAAGTTCTGTTTCAAAAAAGGCAACAATTCTTTCCGGTGCGATTTCTTCTGCTTGTTCAAATGTTAACAGCTCTTTATTTACCATTTCTGCAATTTGTTCTTGAATCACTTCAATTGTTATTGCTTTCGCTAAGTTTACATGCTGCATAACAGTATGAACAGCCGTCCCGCGTTCTGCATACGTAAGTCCTTTTTTCTCCATAAAACGCGGACGCGTTTCAATCGGCGCACGAACTCGTTTGATAAACGCCGTATCACTACCTTCTTCTGCTTGGTAATTTCGTTTAATTTCCGTAACAGATTGCTTGGCACGGTGCGTTGCCGCATCCTCGAATCCGTATTTCCATGTTAGCCTTTTATATACTTCCCCTTGTCGTTCGCTGCATAAAGAAACGGCTTTTTGCTCACGAAGCGCTTCCAGTAACTCTTGCTTTTCTTCTTTCATTGGCTCTGGCGCTTGCAACTCTGCCACGTCAACCGCTTCTACTTTCCAGTTTGCATCATATTCATATATTTCAGCTGGAATACTTCCTTGTCCCATCTCAAAAAGCATATCACTATCTTTATGTCTGCATAACGATGGTACAATCCAATCTAAGTAACAAGTTGCCCCGGCACGTACATAATCAGGCAATAACCAGCCTGTATGCTCTCTTGCATCTTGCCATTTCTGTATTTCTTTTTCTTTATCTTTTACTGTCCCAATTAAAATGAGCTTTTCTTTCGCACGTGTTAATGCTACATATAAGACGCGCATTTCTTCCGCAATCAGCTCCATTTTCATTTTGCGCTTAATCGCGAGCTGCGATAATGTCGTATATTTAATGCGCTTTTTCGGATCAATAAACTGCGAGCCAAATCCGAAATCTTTATGCAATAAGAAACGCTTCATTAAATCTTGTGTGTTAAAACGTCTGCCAAGCCCTGCTACAAATACGACTGGAAACTCCAGTCCCTTACTTTTATGAATGGTCATAATGCGCACAACATTTTCTTGTTCGCCAAGCGCACGCGCTGTTCCCATATCATCACCGCGTTCTAATATCCGCTCAATAAAACGCAAGAAACGGAATAAACCACGAAATGAAGTCGCTTCATATTGACGGGCGCGATCATATAACACACGAAGGTTTGCCTGGCGCTGCTTACCAGCAGGAAGACCGCCGACGAAGTCATAATAACCCGTTTCTCGGTACACTTTCCAAATTAAATCCGAAAGCGACTGCTGACGCGCAAATTCACGCCACTCTTGTAAATGCTCGAAAAACCATGATAGTTTCTCATGCAATTCTTTCTCTTCCTGAAGTGGTGCTCCTTGCAAGAAAGAGCGCAGCACTTCATAAAAAGAGCTCTTTTTCCCGTGAGAACGGAGTATCGCCAGCTCTTCATCTGTTAATCCAACAATTGGCGAACGAAGCACAGCTGCTAACGGAATATCTTGCGCTGGATTGTCAATGACGCGAAACAGGTTCATCATTACATTCACTTCAGTCGCTTCAAAATAACCAGTCGCCAGCTCTGCATAAACAGGAATACCTTGTTGTTTTAACTCTTCCATAATTTGCGGCGCCCATGGCATAGAGCGCAGTAAAATAACAAAATCACGATACGCAACGGGACGCATACCATTTGTTTTTCGGTCATAAACTTCATAACCAGAATCGACCATTGCTTTTATTCTTTGCGCGATGAGGCGAGCTTCTAATTGCGCCTTTTCTAATTCCACACCTTCCTCTTCATCCACTGCCGTACTATCAGATTGATGAATAAATAACAATTCCGCTGATGGATCCGCCCCTTCTGGATAACTCGCGCCAAGCTTCAACTCAGCGTCTTCATCATAATCAATTTCTCCGACAGCTTCGCCCATAATTTGTTTAAAAATAAAGTTTGTCCCTGCTAGTACTTCATGACGACTACGGAAGTTTTTGGCCAAATCAATTTTCATGCCGCCATCGATACCTTCAGATGTAAAACGTTTATATTTCCCTAAAAATAGTCCTGGCTCTGCTAAACGGAAGCGATAAATGGACTGTTTTACATCGCCCACCATAAATAAATTGCCGTCTTGCTCCGAATCTTTTGTGACAAGCTTAATAATCGATTCTTGTACAAAGTTCGTATCTTGATATTCATCAACAAGCACTTCTGTAAATTTATGACGATATTGCCACGCAACTGGTGATGGACGCATTTCTCCCTCATCTGTACGCTCGCTTAAAATTTGTAGGCAAAAATGCTCTAAATCTGTAAAATCAACCATTCCTTTATCGCGCTTAATCGCTTGGAACTGTTCTGTAAATACTTTTACAAGATCAACAAGCTTTTGTAAAACTGGGTGCATATCTTGAAAATCGCGTAAAAAACTTTCTGGACTGCGGCTAAATAACTCTTCCTGCAGTTTCTTTACTTCATCCTTCGCTTTATTCCGCAATGCATCAACTTGTTTCACAATCTCTTCATTATAATCACTCTTTTTAATACGCTTTAACGTTTGCCAAGAAACAGTTTGCATTGCCTCATATGTGCTTGTCCAAGAGTGACAAGCTGCTTCGGACAAGTTCTGAAGTAACAAAAGATCCGCTTGCAGCGTTTCGACGCGCGGTGCTGGACCATCTGGCAACATCGCAAGTTCGAGTGCTTTTACGACATATTGCTTTGCTGTTTCCAGCTGCACCTTTACATCTTCTAATAAATACGAAGCATACATTAATTCTTCAATTGCTTTTCCTTCTACGTCATATGCTTCAACTAATTTATCAAGCCAGCCATTCGGATCTGGATGCGCTCTTGATTCAGTATGGAGCGCAAAAATCATCCGCTGCAGATCATCATCAGTGCGGTCGCTCGTATAACGATCTACAAGTTCAAAAAACAACTCATTATTCTCCATGCCGTACTCTGCTTCTAATATGTCATCCAGTACTTCTTCTTTTAATAATTCATTCTCTGTCTGATTCGCAATGCGAAAACGCGGGTCAACATCAAGCATATAATAATACGTTCGAATCACTTGTAAACAGAAAGAATGGATTGTCGAAATCGATGCTCTGTTCAATAGACTGAGCTGCTTTCGAATGTGCGGCGAAGCTGGATCATCAATTAATACTTTTTCTAACGCTTCCCCAATTCGATTTTTCATCTCTTGCGCCGCTGCATTTGTAAACGTTACGACAAGCAGGCGATCAACATCAACTGGATCGTCCTCTCGAATCATTTTACGAATAATACGTTCAACAAGTACCGCTGTTTTTCCCGACCCAGCTGCAGCTGCAACTAAAATATCACGGCCATCCGCAACGATTGCTTTCCACTGATCATCGGTCCACTGACTTCCTTCTGGTTTTGCTGGCCAAGTTTGAATCATGACTGGGTCTCCTCTCTCATCTTCTCTAACGCTTCACTATCTTTCATATCTTGCAGTGCCCTGAATTTGTTATCTTCTAACGACTCATCAAATTGACAAACAGAGCGGAAATTACAAAACGTACATGCTGTTTTATTCCCCATTTTATACGGAGCAATATCGATGACACCTTCTGTAATATCTGTCCCGATGTTTTCAAATGTACGATGTACGTATTTTTGCAGTACATCAAATTCTTGTTCGCTCGCAATATCAGAACGAGCACTAAAACTACCATCTTTTTTAAGGCCCGCTGAAATGATATTTGAGCTTCCTGTCGTTAACGTGTTATCCATTAACCGAACGACATCAGCGTCTCCAATTACGAGTCCCTTCATTTTAAATTTCTTTAAAATTTCTTGTTCAATTTCCGACTCCGACACGTCACCTTTCATTTCAACAATTGGATTATGAATATGGAAATACAGGACTCCGGCAGGATTTACATTTCCGCCGCGCTCCATCCATTTGCTTGCGTTTGTTGTGACAACATCTAAATACGTCAGCATCTGCAATGCCAAACCGTAATATACTTCCGTTAAATCTAATTTTTTCGCGCTCGATTTATAATCAATAATACGTAAAAACGTGCCTGCTTCATCTTCCGCCTTATCAACGCGGTCAATTCGTCCAACCACTTCCATTTCCACACCATTTGATAATTCAAATTTCATAGCTGGCAATGAGTTTGTTCCGCCCATACCAAATCCGACTTCTAAATCAACAGGTACAAATCCGCTCGATTTTGCATGCTCTCGTAACACAAGTGAAGTACGGAAAATAATTTGCTGCAATTTATGTTTTAAATAATGATGCCTGTTAGAACTTAATAAAATTTGGCGCTGCAAAAGCGGTGCTAACTCTTCGATTACTGTCACAGAAAGATATTCACACTCTTTTACCGTTAAATCAGCCCAAGTACGCTTTTCTTTCAATAATTTATCAGCAATCTTTTTCAGCGCAGCATGGAACAGTTCCCCGATATCCGGTGCATCTAATTTGAAAATATCACGTTCTTTTAAAGATAAGCCATGCTGTGCAAAATGAGCGTACGCACAGCGATTAAAGAGCTCCATACGTGAGACGCTGCCTTTAATTTTGTCACCGTATAATTCCTCGCTTACAGCAGGACTTAATTTTCGCGCCCGGTTTCGGTAGAACAAACTGGATAACACACGAGTGCTCTTTTGCTTCCACTCCGGCGTTGTAACATAAAAATTGTATACATCCCACCAGAAAGAAAGATTTCCCTCAAAGCCGTATCGTTTCCAGTTTTGCAGTTGCTGCGTTAAATATGAAAGTGTCACTTCTGGCGTTGCCACATATGAAATTTGCTCACTATGAGACAAATCATTTACATCATTCGTTAAAAAGATTTCCGCAGAAGAAGGGAACATTCTTTTCACTTTCTTTATAAAGCTAGATGCTAATAGCGTCTTCCCTTCTTCATCTGCAAGTGGACAAGATATATATAACTTTTCCGCTGCCCTCGTTACCGTTTGATAAATGACAAATTGTTCATCGAGTAACTTTTGCCGCGCTGTTGGTGCCAGTTCGATCCCCGCTGAAACAAGTACTTCTCGTTCTTCATCAGATAATACACCATCATCTGACGGCGCCGCTGGAATAATCCCTTCATTTGCTCCAATTACAAATGCCGTTCGAATATTTGAAAGACGAGAACGGTCAATATTGGCAATTAACACTTGATCTAAAGACGGCGGAATATTCGCGAACTGGAGTGACTCGAGTCCTGTCGTCATCACATTTGTAAACATAGATAGAGACATTTTCTCTTCCCCAAGCATTTCAACGCACGTATCTAGCAGCGTGATGACTTGTTCCCATACTTGATCATGATCACTTGCAAATAAGAAATTCCCTTCTTCCTCTGCTTGCAGGCGTAACTCTTCTAATTTTTTCGGAACGTCTAGCTCTTCTAAAAACAAATAAACTGCTTCACACATACTCATTGTCGCCCTTGCTCGTTTTAATCGCTTTTGCAAACGAATAATCGGTGTGCGAACAATCTCACGAAGACGATTAATCTTTTCTTCCATTTCGCGTTCGCTATCTGTTTGACCGCCGTGTATACCATCTAATGAACGGTAGCGACGATATGTCCACGGCTCTTCCGAAGTCCATCGTTTCCCCTGCACGCCATACGCTAAGCAGTAATTTTCAAATTCGTCCATTTCATCACGCATTCTCGCTTTATTGCCATCTAACGGGTACAACAGTTCGGTTTTTATGCAGCGAAATACCGCGTCATAACGCCAATTCCCACTAATGACTTCTAACGCAGAGCGAATGAACTCAATTAATGGATGATGGAGCATTGGGCGTTTTTCATCAATAAAGAATGGAATATTATAATCAACAAACAATGTCCTCATCATATCGTAATAACTTTCACCATTACGAAGAAGCACCGCGATATCACGATAACGATACCCTTCTTCTGCTACTAATCTGCGAATTTCTCGCGCAACACCTTCCACTTCCGCCCGTAAATTAGCCGCAGCATATAGTGTAATGTGTGATTCACCTTGAAACTCTGCATAAGGACGAGAATCATAATGCGCCTCTAAATGTGCAAGTGCTGGTGACATAAAGCGTGGTTGTTCTCGCATGACAATCGTATTTTCAATAACAATTTTCTCTTCACTTGCTACTTGTTTTACTTTTTCATACGTGATAAGCGTTTGATAATATAAATCCAGTTCGCCTACTTGCTGTGATAACGTCTTTTCATCAATCGTGAGTGTAATTGTCATTTTTGCCCCGCATCGCAGTAGCTGCCTTACAATCTCTAACTCTTGCGGTGAAAATGTGTGGAATCCATCAATATAAATTATGCTACCTTTCACATACTCTGAATACGGTAGCTTTTCAAATAAAAGCTTCATATAATCTTCAGAATCTAAATATTTTCCAACTAACGCTCGTTCAAAATCATCATATAGAAGCTGCAAATCATACATTTTGTTTGCTAACAGTTTCTGTTCATTTCCATTGCTATGAGCCTCTAATTCTTGCCACATTGCATATACATTTGACGGCGTTAAATTGTAGCGTTTAAATTCCGTAATCATACTGCCAAGTTGTTCAAAAAATCCGTTTTGCTCTGCTGCTTTCTGAAAAACATATAATTCTTCTTTACGCGCCTCAACAATTTTACGAAGCAACATATGCACACCAGATTCATCAATATGAAGGCGACTTGCTCCGCCTACTTCTTGAAGCACCTTCCAGGCTAACCGTGAAAAACTAAACACTTGTGCACGAATAGAGCCGCTTACGTCCCCACTAATTAATGCTTGCTGCGTTTGGAATGTCATTTGCTCTGGCACAAGATATAAAATCGTTTCACCTTTTGGACGATGCTGCAAATCATGCTGTACTTCTTGCAAACACATCGTACTCTTTCCACTTCCAGCTCGTCCTATTATAAATCGAAGTGACATGTAAACCCGCCTTTCTATAAGTGAACTTCGACCAATCAAAATCTATCCCGCATTAACGGGCAGTAAGACCCCCACCTCAAGATTGAGAAAGAATCGAAGAAGATAGGTGTGGGATAACTGCCCGTAAAAGCCCGATTGGTTCAACTAATAATCAGAGGGGTGATGAAGAAAACCCCCTCTGATTAAAGTTTCACTTTATCCGAAAAAGAAGGTAATTCGAAATTTCGAATTACCCTTTAGAGAAATTTGTTTGTACTTCATTGATTGGCCAATAGCGTAAATCAACTTTTCCAACAACTTGTTCTATTTTTACAAATCCGAAGTGACGACTATCCCAGCTTCCTAAACGATTATCTCCAATTACAAAGATAAACCCTTGCGGAACAATCTTTTCATCTGTTAACTCTTCTAGGGTAAAGTCTCCGGTTAACTGTCTTCCATGAATTTGTTTTTTGTATGCATCTAAATACGGCTCTTCAATAAATTGTCCGTTAATATATAGTTTATCATGTTTGTATGCAATTTGGTCTCCTGGAAGTCCAATAATTCGTTTTACATAATCTTCTTGTTTATTCGCATGAAAAACAACAACATCAAAGCGGTTCAATTCACCGAACTGATAACCCACTTTATTCACAATCAGCATATTACCATCTTGAAGCGTAGGCATCATCGATTTCCCTTCTACCACGTACGTTGCAAAGAAAAAAGTGCGGAAAAATACAGCTAATAAAACACCTACTAAAATGACTCTCATCCACTCTATGCTTTCTTTTTTCCACTTTCGCTTCATCATGCCACATCCCTTTCTCTTTTCTATAACAGGGGTGCGCTCACTTACGAAGTTTAGTCTCTGCTCAGTTCAAGCTTTACTTCAATTTTCTTTCCAACGTACCATAAAACAAAAATGATACCTAGTACGATCGTTGTTTTTACCGGCTTATGCATAAAAGAGGTAAGATCATGACCAACGTAACTTAACATGAAAATCATCACAAGTTTACCGAGTGAAAGTGCTAAAACAAACTGCCGCTTACTAATACGCGACAAACCCGCTACTACATTGATAAGCGCTGACGGTGTAAATGGAAAACAAAATAAAAGGAAAATGGGTGCAAATCCTTTTCGCTCGATCCATGTCATCGCACTGCGAACTCGTGGATGCCTATTTACAAAAGCAAAAAAGCGACTTCTTCCAAAACGACGAATGATAAAAAACACAAGCATCGCTCCTATACATGAACCGAGCCATGAATAGAAAAAGCCAAGCCATAATCCAAAGGCAACTGCATTTGCCATCACAAATAAAAAGAGAGGCAAAGCTGGAATAAACGCTTCAATCATCGGAAGTCCAACGCCAATTAACGGACCAAATGCCTGATAGCTCTTTAACAAATGTTCCATATTTTCTATTGTGAAAAATTCTTTAATTGTTTGAAAATCCATCCTACTATGTACCCCTTTACATGCTCTAATGAATTGTAACTTTTTTCTGAATGAAGAGGACATTACACTTCCTAGAAGAACGCGATTTGTGCAACTCCATGAGAAAAATATTTCTTGACTAACGTTTCCGTTTACCTTTTCTTGTTATTACTTTACCATTATTAAGCAATAAGGGGAAATGATATATCTGACAACTAAATATATATTTAATTTCCATATTTCCTAGAAAAAATCCTTTTTCAAATAACAAAAAAAGGATGGCAAATGCCATCCTTTTTTACTATGATCTATAAGATTATAGTTTTACAACGTTTTTAGCTTGAGGTCCACGGTTACCTTCTTCTACTTCAAAGCTAACTTTTTCGCCTTCTTCTAAAGATTTGAAACCTTCAGTTGTGATAGCAGAGAAATGTACGAATACATCGTTTTCGCCTGGAACTTCGATGAAACCGAAACCTTTTTCGTTGTTAAACCATTTTACTTGACCTGTTTTCATAATAACTTCCTCCTGAAAATAAACATATTTTTTAGTTTTCACAACATAAAAAAAGAATCCACACATTATCAAATGCGAAACAGAACACATACATAATTTTTCTCGCTAGCTTCACGGCACTTGATAATATATGGATTGCTTGATTTAAGAGTATTCAACTATACATTAACTATACCATATTAAAAAAAGAATGTACAACATAAAAACCATTTTTTTTTAGATGGGCAAGAGCGGCTAGTCACGCTTCGAGCGGTCAGGGCCCTTTTCTGCCACAGGCAATGTAAAAACAAAGGGAGGTGCATATCACTTTTTGTTTTACATAACAGCAACTTAAATGTTAAAAGATCAAAGTAGATATATATAAACAAAAGAACCGTCGCTTATTGGGCGTCGATTCTTTTATTTTAGAAACTTATATAATGAAAAAAGAGTTCAAATCCGTTTACTTGTTTACGAACGAAAGAATCATTATTTTTTCGTGTAACGAATGTACGATGCATCATTGTAAATCCACTGATTCCCACCTACATTTAACCAGTTTCCTGATTGCCCCCACACTTTGTACACTTCTCCTTTTTGCACTTTACGAATAATACGATTACTCGTTGATGGGCCAGAACGTAGATTCACATTATTTCTATTAACATATACCGTACCTTGCGCCTTATTCGATTGCTGCACTTTTGCCCCGCTTGAAATAGCATTTCCATTATAAGCTTTTAGCACATCCGCACGAAATTGTGCTTCCGATATACCGTGACTAGCTAAGTAAGATAATGGATCTTCGTGATCAGTACCACCGAACTTATACGTAACGTCTTTATGAGTCAATAACCCTTTCGATGGATGAATATTGCGGTTACGCAAAATCTCCGCTAGCAGTTTTACATAACGTTCATAGGACTGTTTAAACTTTACTGGATTTTTCGTCTCACTTAATTCAACTTGAACAAATCTCTCATTCGCAGTTGGCCCTGCCCCCCACGCACGATATTTTGTACTCGCAGTCTGAATCGTCTCATCCCAATCAACAACATAATGAACAAAAGCGGATGACCATGTACGAGACTGAAAACGTTGAATATTAATTGCCGGTACTTCAGGAGTAGCAGTTGAATGCGCTACAACCCCTTCATACATGCCTATACCATTGCGATATGGTTCCTTAGGCAAATTTGGAATAATAAGTGTACTATCAGCAAACGCACTATTAACCGAGGTTAATAACGTGATAGATGCTACAGTTACAGAAAATAGTAGTTTCATAGGTTTCATTTTTCATCACCTTCAAAAAATCTTGTTTGATTTATGTAAAAAAATAACTAAAAAGCCCCGGTCAAACTTTATTGGAAGAATTGAGAAATAATAGAAAAATTAACTATATAATAATAGATATATTTTTGGGACTCAACTATATAAATACAAATTAAAAAATGGCATAGAAACACTCTCTTTTTAGATGAACGAGAACCTCTGGCCATGCATAAAATTCCCTTCGACATAAAGACTTAGCATAAAAGGAAAAAGTAAGAACAAATTTGGCAGCGATTTATATATATTTACATTATCTCACATAATTACTGGTAAAAACAGATAAAAAGTTCTGCTGATGTATGAATAAGAAGAAGGATAGTTCCTTCTTCTTATTCCATATGATCAATCTTCTTTTTTAAAAAGATACATTTTTTCATATGCTGGCGTTAGTTCTAAAACCTCATTTTGATTCACTAGTAAAAATTTTGTCGCCGCTTGTTTTCTTTTTCGATCTTCAAATTCGGCACGAAGTTGTGCAGTTCGATTTCTCTGATTTTCAAAACTGTTTTTAGATACTTCTAGCTTAATGGTTTGACCGTTTATGAATTCAATTAGAATATTTCCATGCGGAAGCTTGGTTACATTTTCGATATGAAAATGCGATAACCAAGCACACTCTTTGCGAGAGTAAGAAAATGTGGGGAAAAAATAGATATAATCTGTAGGACTAATTGCAATCGGTGCTTTATGCGTAAAGCCTGTGTATTCCTTCGTACCATCTTTTCGCCCGCCAAAGCTAGCGCCATATTGACGACAACTTTGTTCTACAATCTCAAGCGGCTTTTGATACACAAAAAATTCATCATTTTCTTCAATTACACGCGTTACAATACGTTTATCATTTAAAACGATTGGAAGCAGCGCAATCGTTTTTGAATTCACAATGTACTGCGGCGTGTATCTTTCGACTTTACCAGTCATTTTCTTCCTCTCCTTTGTCAATTTTGGATAATTTCATGCAATTATCTACATGGATAATTGTACCATTTTATACAAAAAATAATTGATATTTTCAATTTTTTTACAATCCCTTATTAATTAATTAAAAATTCTTTTTATACGTTTGTATAAATAACAGAATGAAACTACATAATCTTCCAATAGAAAATAAAATTATTTGGTAGACAATTTTATTTTTCCCATTTTGAAATATTTGTAATAAAAGAGAGAGTCAGCAGGGTAGCTGACTCTCTCTTTTCTCATCGTGTAAACTGCTCTGCCTCAGTAGATCCTTTCAATGCTGTCGTTGACGAAGTTCCGCCAGTAATCACTTGTGCTACTTCATCAAAATATCCTGTACCAACTTCTCGTTGGTGACGCGTTGCTGAGTAACCGTACTGCTCTGCGGCAAATTCCGCTTGCTGCAGCTCTGAATACGCAGCCATACCTCGTTCTTTATAACCGCGCGCTAGCTCAAACATGCCATAGTTTAGCGCATGGAAGCCAGCAAGTGTTACGAACTGGAATTTATAGCCGTAAGATGCAATTTCTTTTTGGAAGTTTGCAATTGTTTTATCGTCTAATTTTTTCTTCCAGTTAAAAGACGGTGAACAGTTGTAAGCTAGTAGTTTTCCAGGGAATTTTTTATGGATTGCTTCTGCAAAGCGTTTTGCATCTTCTAAATTCGGTTCTGATGTTTCACACCAAACAAGGTCGGCATACGGTGCATATGCTAAGCCGCGTGCAATCGCTTGATCCAGTCCAGCTTTCGTCCGAAAGAACCCTTCTGGTGTTCTTTCCCCTGTAATAAATGGTTGATCAACAGGGTCGATATCACTCGTAATTAAATCCGCTGCGTCAGCATCTGTTCTCGCAATAATGAGCGTTGGCACTCCCATTACATCTGCCGCAAGACGTGCTGATATTAAATTACGCACTGCCGTTTGTGTTGGGAGTAATACCTTTCCGCCTAAATGACCACATTTCTTTTCAGAAGAAAGTTGATCTTCAAAGTGAACACCAGACGCCCCTGCCTCAATCATTCCTTTCATCAGTTCAAATACATTGAGTTGCCCGCCAAAACCTGCCTCTGCATCAGCAACAATTGGCACGAAGTAATCAATATCACCGCTTCCTTCCATATGCTGAATTTGATCTGCACGCTGCAGCGTTTGATTAATCCGTTTCACAACCGCCGGCACACTGTTTGCCGGATACAAACTTTGGTCTGGATACATGTGACCTGATAAATTTGCATCTGCCGCTACTTGCCAACCGCTTAAATAAATTGCCTTTAACCCCGCCTTTACTTGCTGCATTGCTTGATTCCCAGTTAATGCCCCTAACGCATGAATGTAATCTTCGCTATGGAGAGAATTCCAAAGTTTTTCTGCACCGCGGCGTGCTAACGTATATTCAATATCAACCGATCCGCGAAGACGAATGACCTCCTCTGCAGAATACGGACGTGTAACTCCTTTCCAACGTTTATCAAGCTCCCAGCTCTCTTGTAATTGCAAGGCTCTTTTATTTCCCATTACTTCCATCCCCTTTTCCCTTTATAAAATCTCATAGCCCGGTAACGTTAAAAATGATACGAATTCATCATTACGAACAAGATTTGTAAATAGGTTCGTAGCTTCGACAAATCGTCCTTTTTCAAATCGATCACTACCAATCTCTTGCTCTATTTTCTCTAATTCTTCTGCTTTAAACTGTTCTACTAATGCAAACGTAATTTTTCTTCCATCCTCGAGCTTTCCTTCCTTGTGACGAATCCATTGCCACACTTGTGCCCTTGAAATTTCTGCAGTTGCCGCATCTTCCATTAAGTGATAAATAGGTGCAGCTCCCCTGCCGCTTAACCACGATGCAATATATTGAATACCAACACTAATGTTTGTACGAAGACCTGTTTCTGTAATCGTTCCCACTGGAACTTCTAATAAACTTTGTTCTGTGATACGTATTTCTTCCCGTTTTCGATAGATTTGATTTGGCTTTGTCATGATGCGATCAAATACTTCCATCGCCACAGGAACAAGTCCCGGATGGGCAACCCAAGTCCCATCATGTCCATCACCAGCTTCGCGCTCCTTATCAGCGCGCACTTTTTCAAATGCTGCTTCATTTGCTTCCGGGTTGTTCTTAATTGGAATTTGCGCTGCCATCCCTCCAATCGCTGGTGCACCCCGGCGATGACACGTTTGAATGACGCGTAAACAATACGCGCGCATAAAAGGAACACTCATCGTCACCTGTGCCCGGTCCGGAAGTAAAAACTGTTCATGATTGCGAAACGTTTTTAAGAAACTAAAAATATAATCCCAACGTCCGCAGTTTAACCCTGCTGAATGATCACGAAGCTCATATAAAATTTCATCCATCTCAAATGAAGCATGAATCGTTTCGAGCAGTGCCGTTGCTTTAATTGTTCCATGCGGAATGCCAACGTATTTTTGCGCAAATACGAACACATCATTCCATAATCTCGCTTCTAAGTAACTTTCCATTTTCGGTAAGTAAAAGTATGGACCGCTCCCTTTTTTTATTAACGCCCTTGCATTATGAAAAAAGAACAACCCAAAATCTAATAAACTCCCAGATACTTCTTCACCATCTACTAACACATGCTTTTCTTGTAAATGCCACCCGCGAGGCCGCACCATTAATACAGCTGTTTGTTCATTGAGACGATATTTTTTACCATTTTCATTTTCATATAAAATCGTTCCCTTAACTGCATCTCGTAAATTTATTTGCCCTTCCATTGCATTTTGCCATGTTGGTGCATTCGAATCTTCAAAGTCCGCCATAAACACACGCGCTCCTGAATTGAGGGCATTAATAACCATTTTACGATCAACCGGTCCTGTAATTTCTACGCGCCGATCTTGTAAATCATTCGGAAGCGGTGCAATCATCCAATCATCCGCCCTAACATTTACAGTTTCCTCTAAAAAGTGTAACAACTCTCCTGCATCAATTCTCTTTTGCTTTTCTACTCGTTTCTGTAGTAATTCCTTACGGCGTCCGTTAAAATTCTCATGCAACTCTTTTATAAATGCGAGTGCTTCCGGTGTCAAAATCTCCAAATACGCCGGTAATACTTCTCCAACGAGTGTAACCCGCGAAGTTTGCGTCGACATATTAGCCTCTCCTTTTCACAAACTGTTTTATAACAGTTTTGATTTTTATGTTTATATTATATAACATAAAAATCAAAAGGGAAGGATTTTTTAGAATTTTTTAACAATATTGCAAAATTGGTTTATATGTACTTTTCACATTCCTTGTAAAGGGCGTACCGAATAACTGCGTGACAATAGTCATTATCATTGTAAATTTATGTTAAAATCTATCTAAACGGGATTCGTTGAATAGTGATAAGTTATTCAGCAACGCTAAAAAGGGAGAGAAAGAAATGTTACAATCACTGATTTTCGATATGGATGGAACTCTATTTCAAACAGAAAAAATTCTAGAATTATCACTCGATGATACTTTTAACCATTTACGGTCACTAAATTTATGGGATGCAGTAACCCCTATTGATCAATACCGTGAAATTATGGGTGTACCTTTGCCAAAAGTTTGGGAAGCTTTGTTACCTAATCATTCCAATGAAATAAGGGAACAAACAGATGCTTATTTTCTGGAAAGATTAATTGAAAACATAAGAAGTGGGAAAGGTGCTCTATATCCTAATGTAAAAGAAGTTTTCAGTTATTTAAAAGAAAATAATTGTTCCATTTACATAGCAAGTAATGGTTTAACGGAATATTTACAAGCAATTGTGAGGTATTATCATTTGGATAATTGGGTTACTGAAACATTTAGTATTCAACAAATACAAACGCTCAATAAAGGAGATTTAGTTAAAACAATTATAAATAAATATGATATAAAAAAGGCAGCAGTAGTTGGAGACCGGTTATCTGATATAAACGCAGCTAAAGATAATGGTTTAATTGCAATTGGATGTAATTTTGATTTTGCACAAGAAGAGGAACTTGCTCAGGCTGATTTAGTGATAAATGACTTAATAGAGTTAAAAACAATATTGCCTCAAATGAAAATCGTTTACTAAACTAGCTGGTGCTTTAACTGAATAAGCGAAGTAATAAATCAACGCTCAGAATGATAGATTTCTGAGCGTTGATTTATTACTAGGTATGCGATTTATCCCGTATTAACGGAACTATTTGGTATACAATATTATACCTTTTTACCGATTATGTTTTCCGTTTCCCTTTTCTTCATGCTTTGAAGAATTTCCATGCTTATTTTCTTTTCGTTGCTCTTTTTCATACTCTTGCTGTTCTTTTTTTTGTTCGTGATATTCTTTTTTTTGTTCTTTTCTTTGCTCTTGTTCCTCTTTTTTCTGTTCGTGATCTTCTTTTTTCTGTTCTTTATTTTCTTCTCGATGGCCGTTATTTCTTTCCTGCGGCTGCTGTACATGAGCTGGTTGCTGTTGTTCGTTTTCTTCTTTCTGCTCAGTTCTGTCTTGTTGCTCAGAAGACGAAGAATTCGCTGGTGAATCTGAATGAGACGATGAATCCGGCTGCGAATCTACTTCAGAAGGTTGTTCCTCTTGTACTTGCGGCGCAGGGGAAACAGGTGATTTCTTCTTCTCATTTTCTTGTTTCAGATAAACCCCTGTGCTGACTCCTGCTTTTTGGGCATCCTCCCTCATCTGCATCGTACTTTCCTGAAATATGACTGTAACATGTTTTGCGTCATACTCACTTTTTAACTCTTGAATAGTCTTTTGCAGCTCTGGTTCCAATGATTTTTCTTTTGCAACAGATGTTAACGTAACTTGCTTGTCACTCGTTAAGTATCCATCCTCTTTGCTTTGTTTTACAATTGCACGCACTACGTCTTGCAAATGCTCATTTTTCCACCGTTTTAATTCTTTTAAAATTCGCTTGCCATCCTCATTGCAAGCTCGTAATTCCGTAACACGAAGATCCTTTGTCACACTCGCCTCTATGCTTGGGTTAATATCGATAGAAACATAGGCAAGTGCTTTTTCTTCTGGCTGATTGAATAAAAACAAAAAGACACATAGAAAACAAGTAAAAATTAATGATGCCGGTTTTAATATAGAAGGAACTGAAAAAGACACTTGTCTCTTTTCTTGTTCAGGAAATACGATTTCCTGTCCGATCACGTAAGAGTTCAACTTTTTCTTACAATTAATAAATTCTCCGTCCGGTGTCAACACAACTATGCTGCGTTTTTTTATATCCATCACAATCCCTTTATTCATTACCCTGCCCACCTCTTATATATTCTTGAATGTATACGTAATTGTTTACAAAAATAATGCACATAGCAATGATATATTTCCTATGCCGCTCCAGCGTTTTACGGCTTGTTCTAACATGTGGTTCAATTTGTTTGAGAGGTAACTTTTTCTTTCGGAACAGCTCTTCTATCATTTTCTCTTCTTTTACAATAATCTTTGCAATTCCTATTAAATGCTCCCGCGTATCACGATGCTTCGGAGACTCTTTAGCAAGCTCAGCAAACGATATTTTAAATTCAGATAGCACGTTTTGAAAATGAAGAATTTCTTCCTTCCGGTTGCTGCTTTCCATCTCTTTCATATATTCCGTAAGGGCTGCTTGCATTTCTAATGTTTCCTCTTGCTGGTCTTCTTTTAAAAAGACGAGGTTATGCCTAGACTCCTTACGAATATAGTCAATTACATCTCTTTTTATAAGAAGTTCAGCAAACGAAAGAAAAGATTTCCCTTTTTTATATGAATATTGTTCAATGGCTTGATGAAATGCAAACAGTCCAATGCTATATTCATCGTCCTGCTCCGTAATATAACGACGACAGACAGCCGAAATCGATTTTCGAATAAAAGGTCGATACTGAGCGATAAAAGCTTCCTTATCTTCTTCATTTTTTTGTATCTTAAATACTACGTCTTCTATTGTCGATTTTTTTACGACTTTCATCAATAAACTTAACACAGGTAGTCCCTCTCCTCCCCTCTGCTAAAATAGCAAAACGGTCACTAAAGAAGTGACCATTTCACTACAGTATTTCCATACTTTTCTTAGTGCTTATCTTCATGTTTCTCTCTTTGTTTTTCCTCATGTTTTTCTTCACGCTTTTCTTGACCGACTTTTTTACCGTTCTCTTCATGATTTTCCTTTTGTTTGGATTTTTCATGATTCTCATGAGAAACAGCAGCTTTATGTACTGGTTGTGCTGGTTGTACTGGTTGTGCTGGTTGTGCTGGTTGTGCCGGTTGTGCTGGCTGTGCTGGTTGTGCTGGTTGCGCTGGTTGCGCTGGTTGTGCTGGCTGTGCTGGTTGTGCGGACTGCTCTATTTGTGATGGTTGTTCGACTTTATTTGTGTCTTCCATTTTTTCAGAAGTTTCTTCTATATTTTGATCTACTGGCTTATTTTCCTGTGCAACAACATGCTTTTGCTTTTCTTGTACTTTTTCTATTTTAACAGCAATTCTTGCAAAACTCTTCTCTATATTTTTGGAAATTGCTTCCTTCGCCTTCGGATTTTTCACTTTATCAAGCGCTTTTGCTAATGCTTCGATATTGTGTCCAATATGTACTTTTACTTTTTCCACTTCTGTTTTTTCTTTGTCAGCTGGCTTTTTTGTTTCTTCTTTTTTTGCGTCAGTAGTCTTTTCTACTTCTGTTTTCGTTTCATCAGCTGGTTTTGCTGTTTCTTCTTTCTTTACGTCAGTAGTCTTTTCTACTTCTGTTTTCGTTTCGTCGGCTGCTTTTTCTGTTTCTTCTTTCTTTACCTCAGCAGTCTTTTCTGTTTTCGTTTCTCCTGAAAGCTCATCCGCTTTTTCTAAGTTTTCAGCTGCTTTTTCTAATGTATCTTGTGTGAAATCATCTTTCCCCTTTTTCATTAACACATCCGCTTCAGCAATGCGTTCTGCCGCTTGTTCAGATAGTAGCTTTGCCTTGTCTAAATCATTGTTCGCAAGCGCCATTTTAATATCTTCTACCATCGTTTTTACAAAGTAAAAGAAATCCCCTTGCACTAAAGTCGGCTTTTCTGTCTCTGTTGTTTTTGCTGCATCTGTGTTGCTGCTAGCATACGCCGCCGTCCCCATTAAAAATGGACTGCATGCCATCATTGTTATCATAGTTCCTTTTAATAGTACCTTTTTCATCTCATCTTTCCTCCATTTGCTTTCTTTGCTATACATATTCGGAAGGAAAATGAGTTTTAGGGGGGTCAGACAAAATTTTTTCATAAAAAATAAAAAACTGACTTTCTGTCACCTTTTTCAATACATATGAAAATTACTCTTCTATTTTTCTATCATCCGTAAACTTCTAACTATATGAAATATCATTGTACTAAATAATATAACGAGAAATATGATAAGTGAAATTGTAGAAAATCCGACTTCTTTTTGCATTGCAATTTGTGCATTTTCCCACGTACTATATACACCAAATGTAATAATCTCAAATTGTAACCAACCTAATAATGTGCGGGAATGTAAATATAATTGTTGTTTTTGCGCCTCTGTAGCATGCGAAGGATAGTTAAATAAATGAGGAAAACGACTTAAAACATGAAATAATATATAGAATCCTAACCCAACAATCGGATGAATAAAAATATTCCCTTTCCCGCCAAATCCATCCGCTTCTCCATTCCATCCAAAATGAGTTGGAATCCTATGCGGTAAAGATAACCATATGAAGCCAATATATATTAGCATCACAACAATCCCAATAAGCGACAAACCGTCCAACCATCTTTCAAGAATTGTTCTTGGCGCAATCTTTTTCATCTCTATCTCCCTGCTTTCATATTATTTTTCATAGCTGAAAAAACAGTTTAGTAGATCAGATAATGAGAAGAAAATGTGTTATAGCAGTATACAAATCAATACCGACAGCGACTAAATTTACCTGTTAATCTACATGTATATTTTAACATAAATTTACAATCCATCCCCGGGATTAGGTTACTTATTTTCATAAACAATCTTTTTTTCAAAATAAGCAGCATACACTAAAAGTAAAAAAGAGGTGAAGAGCATGCCTGCAATTGTTGACAGTATTGTCATTTCAAAATGTAACGGAAATGTAAACTTAGGAGACAAATACAATGTAAATCCTCAATTCCATAATAAAGAATATCATGGCTCTGGAGCATCAAATGCAGCAAGGACACTGAAAATCTTTAATGGGGTTAGTACCTCAAATGTATCTGATAACGATCAAACTGATCAAGATATAAAATTCACATTGTAAAGTAGTGATTTATATATATCCAAATTAAAAAACCGACATAAAAACCTCTTTCTTTTTAGGGGAGGACGAGAGCATCTGGCCGTGCATAGAAGCGGTCAGGGCCTCTT
>NZ_JAVBXD010000039.1 GCF_030756675.1 Bacillus multifaciens | reverse complement strand
CTGACAACCAAAAAGCTCTAGACAATGAGTTTAAATCTCTACAAGATCAAATCGATTACGTTGCTGATAATACTGAATTCAACAGTAAAAAATTATTAAATGCTGACGGCCAAAATATCGCTATCGAAACACTTGATAGTGACCAAGCTGCTCAACAAATCACAGTTAAATTAGATCAATCTAATGCAGAGAAATTACTCGTTAAAAAAGGTGATGCTGCGGGTGCTGGTGTAGCCCTTATCAGCACTACAGATGAAGCTTTAAAAGCTGTTAAGGCTGTTGATGATGCTCTAGCAAAAGTTGCTGAAAAACGTGCAGGACTTGGTGCTACATTAAACCGTTTAGGCTTTAACGTAGAAAACTTAAATAGCCAATCTACAAACATGGCTGCATCTGCTTCTCAAATCGAAGACGCTGATATGGCTAAAGAAATGTCTGAAATGACTAAATTCAAAATCTTAAACGAAGCTGGTATCAGCATGCTTTCTCAAGCAAACCAAACTCCACAAATGATCAGCAAATTATTACAATAATTCATTTGTGTGATATACAAAACACACCTCTTATTGAGGTGTGTTTTTTCAGGCTGTGGAGAAAGCCTTCTCCACAGCCTGTTTTTGTGTCTGAACATCTTTTTATCTGTCAACACTGATAAAAAAGATGCAAAGGAGCGATGCCCCATGATGGGAGCACTGAAAAATCATCGTGATGAGCGCGTAACAATTTCTGTAGAAGAGTTAGTTCCACAAGACCATTTCCTTCGTGCCATTGAGGCAACAATTGATTTTCATTTCATAGAAGAAAAACTACGTCCCTATTATTGCGAAAACAACGGAAGACCTTCGATTCATCCAATTGTTTTATTTAAGATGATGTTTATCGGTTATTTTTACGGAATTCGATCTGAACGCCAATTAGAAAAAGAAATTAAAATGAATGTTGCCTATCGTTGGTTTTTAGGATTTTCTTTATCTGATACTGTACCAGATCATTCCACAATTAGCTGGAATCGTCGGACTCGTTTTATTCATACAAATATTTTTGAAGAAATCTTTGATGAAATTGTACATCAAGCTACGGAGCATCGCATGGTAGGTGGTCGTGCATTGATGACAGATTCTACTCATATCAAAGCGAATGCCAATAAAAATAAGTTTATTCATAAAGTAAAACAAGAAAAACCTAAATCTTATATGGAAGAATTGGAAGCGGCAGTCACACAAGATCGTGAGGATCATGGAAAAAAGCTTTAAAGCCTAAAAAGGAAGGTGTTGCCACAAAAGATAAAACTCGCGAAAGTACAACAGATCCAGACAGTGGTTTTTTAATGAGAGATGGAAAACCAAATGGCTTTCACTATTTAGATCATCGAACAGTTGATGCAAAATACAATATCATTACGGATACATATATTACACCTGGAAATGTGGCAGATTCCGAGGTGTATTTGGCACGCCTTCAAGCTCAAATTCAAAAATTCCATTTTCAAGTAGAAGCGATAGCACTGGATGCAGGGTATTTTACAGGACATATCTGTAAGAAACTATCAGAACAAAATATTTTTATGGTGATGGGATATCGCCGATTTGGCAATAAAAATAAAGAAGTTCCGCGACGATTATTTGATTACGTTTCTGAAAGTGATGTATTTGCATGTCCAATGGGATGTATTATGAAGTATGCGACAACCGATCGAGAAGGATATCGTCATTATAAAGCGGACGCAAAAGATTGTGCAGTTTGTCCTTTGCGTCCTGATTGTTTTTCAACGACTCAAAAGCGTCGAGAGATTACGCGTCATATTTGGGAAGATTATAAAGATATTGCACGAGCATACAAGCGAACGAAAACTGGAAAACGACTATATAAAGTACGCTGTTCTACAATTGAGCGAAGTTTTGCCGATGCGAAAGAGCTACATGGCTATCGATACGCTCGGTTCCGAGGGGTGAAATCTGTCCAAATGCAGGCATATCTCACCGCAGCCTGCCAAAACATGAAAAAAATAGCCCTTCACCTGACCAGAAAGGGTCAGGTGGAAGGCTATTTTTCTTGTTTTTTATTGTTTTGTACAATTTTTTTATACATAGTTACAATAAAAGTCATCAGAGGTTAGGAAACCCGAAGGGTTTCCCAACACTCTGACAAAACACACCTCTTATTGAGGTGTGTTTTTTCTTTATAACTTCTACATAATACGCTCCCCTATCTTCTTCCCGCCTTTCACAAGTTTTTGAAATTTACTATCGTTAAACCCAAGAAAAATCAGACCCTTCTTTCCCCTCCCTCGTATTTCACTCATTTTAATTTTTTGACATATACATCGCTGCTATGCGTAGAGTAGAAAACCATACGTGAGGTTCTCCCTCATACGGCTTTCCGATGTTTTTCTTTCTTTGGCTTTCAGTTTATCATTTTAACTTTGTCACAGTGCTTCAACCTTAGGATTTCTCCACCAGTTGCCTGTCAGCTATTAGGCGACCTGGTTCTTACCTAGATTGGACTTTCACCAATAAGCAGTGCCCAGCTTAGCTGGGCACCCAGAACACAGCATGATCGCTACTTGCTTTCTCCTTTTGTTTTAAACCTTGCACGTGGCAGAAAAAGGCCCTGACCGCTTTAGATGCTTTCGCCCATCCAAAAAGAGAGGGTTTTTATTTTTTAATTCGTATTTATATAATAAAAAGAAGTCGTGCACTTTTTTTATAGTCAAATTCTCTTCAAAAGAAAAAATAACACGCATTTTATCAATATGCTGAAAATAGAAAGAGATCCATTACCAGTATATAGTAGATGATGGATCTCTTTTTTCTTATGAAGTGGACTTTTTCAGTGGCTTCATACAATACCGAGCTCATGCCCAAGAAGCTACCTAATGAAATAACCTGTCTAACCTTTTAGGGCCACTTCATTCCGGATGACTTCTCTTATTTCACCACTGACACAACCTGTCCGCTGTGATCAATCATGACTTTTAATTGCCCTTCTGTTATACCACTATATAGTCCAAGTTTATACAAGTCTTGTTTGCACATATGTACGAAATACGGCAAAGTACGAATTTGTTCCACATCAGAACTTGTGATAAAGCGAATCATATGATTAGTCATTTCTCTCATATCTGCTACAAGCTCTTCTTTTTCTCTTCGTAAGCGCTCTGTCTCACTGTATAACGCCGTAATCTCTTTTCTAAATCCAGCAATATCTTGTGCATCTTGAACATACTCTGCAGCCATGCTAGACAACTTATAAATTCCATCCATAAAGCGATACAACCCAGTTGCATTTTGTTCATCTTTTTCATCTATCAATTGAAAATTATTAACAATTCCAGATAATAAAGTAACAAGATTATTATCTATTTTTGGACTTTCCTCTTTTATTTTTACTTCTTTTTTATACTCTTCCTTATTAAAATGTAATTGTTTTATAAAAGTAGTTTTTCGTTTTCTACCTGGTTTTTGTTTTTTTATATTTTCTAAGCCAATTTCTTCTTTTCTTAATTTATAATACGTATTTTGCAATTGACTAGGTGTTTTAAAAAACAGTTGTAGCTTTTCCTTACTTATACAATCAGAAATCTCCAAAATGTTCATACCGTTCTGCTGACAAAATTGATAAACTTCTTGTAATAAGGCTAGCTCAGACTTCAACCATGCTATATCTGATTGTTCGTATACTTCAAAACCACCAAATTTTTCTACATCCATTTGAAAAAGAAACATTTTATTATACAAATCCAATACTTCTTCAAATCTCACATGAAATTTTTTTGCTATTTTTTCAAATTCTTCTTCCATATTTTTAATTTTATCTTTCTTTTTCAGTAATTCTTGTAACTTCTTTAAAACTAAAACTGCGCTGTCTTGTGCCATCTCCTATCGCACTCCCCTTATTGCCTTAAATAGCTCCCTTATCACTTGTAAAAATAGAAAATTTTACATGTTAATCATATAATATATGTAAAATATATGTCAAATAATTAACATAAAAAAATATATAAAAAGTATAAAAATATAATATCGATAAATCCATGTTGATTTTCGGGCACATAAGTCGCTGTCATGCAGAATAAACCCTAACCTACACTTGCTTTCTCCCTTTTTTTTAACCATTGCCCGTGGCAGAAAAAGGCCCTGACCGCTTCTATGCATGGACAGACGCTCTCGACCTCCTAAAAAAGAGGTTTTTCAAGTCATTTTTAAATTTATAAAGAAAAAAGTAACTACTCAACTATACCTTTTAGAAAAGTGTATGATTCTAGTGAAGATGTGTCTCTCTATTACTTATAAATTCATTTTTGGGTATATAAACTGCTGTCATGCCAACAAGGGCAGGAGCCTGCACTTATTGTCTACTTTTGTTTTCAAACCTTGCGCGTGGCAGGAAAAAGCACTGACCGCTCCTATGCATCGCCAGTTCCTCTCGCCCATTTAAAAAAATGCTTTTCTGTCGGTTTTTCATATAGTAACTGAATAGTTACGAAAAAAAGAAGATAATTCTCTATATAATAGATCATTACCTTCTTTTTTCATTAGGATGTGTGTATTGTTTCATTACTTAAAATAAATTTCTCAATAGTCTATAACAAAACCTTACATATTTAGTTTGGTAAGGAGTACAATGGCTGCCATGAAGATAAAAATAGACCTAGACCTCGCTGCCTTTCTTTGTTTTAAAACTTTGCGCGTGGCAGGAAAAGGCACTGACCGCTCCTATGCATCACCAGTCCCTCAGGGCCACTTAAAAAAATGCTTTTCTATCGGTTTTTCATAGAGTGACTGAGTCGTTACCATATTTTTTATAAAACAAGCTTATCTACCAGCCCGATTAACTCTTGAATATCTGGCTTACTTACTTGTGCATTAGCTCCAACAGATTCGCCTTTATGATACAATTCATTTGTAATTAAAGAAGAGAAAATAACAATTGGTAATCGGTTCATTACCTTGTGATCTTTAATCACTTTCGTCAAATGATGTCCATCCATCTTTGGCATTTCAATATCTGTAATAAGCAGATGAATATGTTGGAACATATTTTCTCCTTGTTCTTCTGCCAATTTTTCAATTTGTGCTAATGCTTCTGCACCGTTACTGAAGAAGTTAATTTTTGTATATCCAGCTGTTGTTAATGTTTCTTCTAATATTTGGCGAAGCATCGCAGAATCTTCTGCAATATAAATACTTTTTTCAGCACGATCTGTTTTTTCTACTAGTCCAGTTATTTTTTGTGTTTCATAACCAACATTACTAATTTCACATACGATTTTTTCATAATCTAATAATAAAATAATTTTCTCATCCAGCTTAACAATTCCGGATGTTGTTTCTTCTAATCCCATCGATAAAGAAGTTGGTTCATCAATCTGTTCCCATGAAATACGCTGAATGCGATGCACTTCATCTACACGGAAAATCACTTTCATTTGATTCAATTCTGCAATGATAAACTTTGTTTGGTCTAGTGGTTTACTGGATTTTAAGTTCAATGCTTTTGCTAAGTTAATAACAGGTAAAATTTCACCACGTACTTGGACAACACCTTCAACTGCTGCATTTGCTTCTGGAACTGGTGTTACCGGAAACGGATTGATAATTTCACGTACTTTCATAACATTTATACTAAATAAATTTTCCCCAATTGTATATGTTACGATTTCTAACTCATTTGTTCCACTTTCTAGTAAAATACTTTGTGCTTGTGACATAGACGGGTAATGCTCCTCTCTATTTTTCTATATATAAATACGTTTTAATTTTCCAACATACAAGTCGCTGCCATGCAGAATAAACCATGACTAGCACTCGCTTTCTCTCTTTGTTTTAAACCGTTGCACGTGGCAAGAAAAGAAACTGACCGCTTCTATGCATGGCCAGTTGCTCTCGCCCACCTAAAAAGAAATGTTTTTTAAGTCGTTTTTTAGCTTGTATTTATATATATTTTATATATACTTTACTCATTTGTAAGTGAAACGAGCGTATCAAGTAATATTTCTTGTGCCCCTGATATTTCTGCCGGCGAAGCTTCCCACTTTTGCATAATTTCCTTCTCAACTTGTACGCGCAAGGAATCATCCATTTCCTTTAAGAGAAAAGTCTTTGTTTCTTCATCAACATCAAGTAATGCAAGTCCATATATTTCTGGATCTGGCACCGTTTGAAATAATTTCTTCATAATAATGGGTGCAACATGTTTCACTTTTTCAATATGAATCGCTTTATCAGAAAATAGGAGTTCATATTGAATAAATGTGACATTTTGTTTTACAACTTGGAAATAACAGTTATTTTTTTTGTCATTGATAAAATAACCGTTTGGATCTGCTATTACACTCTCTACCTTACGAATTAAATCAGGCAAACTATTCGCTACCATAATCGTCCGCTGCTCAATTTCACTCGGCGAAATGAACGTTACACGGTATTTATTTTGCGCCATATTCATTTCCTCCCTTATTGGCATTTACTATATATTCATTTTAATTTTCCGACATATAAGCCACTGCTGTGCAAGATACAACATAACCTGCACTCGCTATCTCCTTTTGTTTTAAACTTTGCCTGTGGTAGGAAAGGGCCCTGACCGCTTCTATGCACGGCCAGATGCTCTCGTCCCCCTAAAAAGAAAGAGGTTTTTATGTCATTTTTTACTTATATAACAGCCTCACATGTTATAGAAACTTCATTTTACGAAACTGCAAGTAATTCCAGATTATTAAACCAAAATGCTAACTGCTGATCTATAATACCTGGCAAACCAATAAAGAAAGAACGACATTGCATAACATCCGCAAACGCTTGGTACTTCCATTTGTTACCACCATAAATCCCAATAAAATAAAATTCATGAACACGACCGATTACTGCTTGCTTCTCTCCAAATGTGTAAGGAGGTACCTGTTTAATAACAAATTGATTTGGTAAATATTTACCTTCTTGTTGTTCAATATTTACAATTTGCTGTGCTAGCTCTCGTTTATCTTGAAAAAACGGCAACTGCAAAATTCGTTCTTCTCTTGTCATATTTATATAAACCTCACTATTCATGATGAGAAGATATAGAATCTATATCTTTTATTCGCATTAACAGGCAGTAAGACCTCTATCAGTTAAGATGAAAGTCCCACTGATAGAGGTTCAGCTTTCTTAGCGAATTAAGTTTACAACTTCATTTAACACATCGTCTGCTACTTTAATTACTTTTGTATTTCCAGTGAATCCTTTTTGATACACCATTAAATCAACAAATTCTACAGCTAAATCAACATTCGATCCTTCTTGTGATTTTCCACGAACTGCACCAGTTCCATTTTGTCCAGAAACACCTAAAGCAGGGGTACCAGCAGATGGTGTCGATACATAGTTACCATTTCCTATTTTCATAAGTCCCTCTTCATTCGGGAATGCCGCTACTGCAAGTTGTCCTCCAACTCTACTACTTCCATCTCCATATCTTACCATAATATAACCACCATCAGAAATTTCGAAATCTTTCACTGTTGTCGCAGGACGACCTGTAACCTCTGTTGGTTTGAATGTGTCGTCAGTTGGATAATTTGTTGCACCACTGAAGTCTACTTCTACTCCAGCGCCAAACGGAATTGTCACTTTTCCGCCTTGCGTAATTTTATTCGTAACTGGATCACGAACTATAGCTGCATCCGTTTGGATTAATTCACCAAGATTATTAAACTTCAAATCTTTATTATTAGCTAGTTCAGTAAAAGTTTTCTCCTTTTTCGCATCATTTCGTACTAATACTTTATACTTATATTCTCCATCTACCGGCTTTCCTTGGGCGTCTGTAACTTGTTTCAGTTCTACACGCATCGTAAAATTATTTCCTTCTTCATCATACACTGTAAATTCTTCTGCAGTTTCCCCGATATTCCTTGCAATGTTTCCTGTAAGACTTGCATGATCAGTACGCGTTCCAGGAATTGCACTGCCCATTGGAATTTTAATTGGTTGCGGTGCATTAGAAAAATCAATGTCCTGTTTTCCAGGTTTCGTCGGATACGAAAGTACGTATTGTCCTTCAGAATTTACAATATAATGATCATCAGATACACTAAATGTCCCTTTACGTGTGTATTGTACATTTCCACCTTTTGAATCACCTACAACAAAAAATCCATTCCCGTCAATTGCTGCTTGTGTTTTTCCATTTGTCAGCGTAATAGGACCGGTTGAATAATCTGTTGTTGTTCCGCTTAATTTCACACCATTACCAATACTTTTTGGGTTCGTGCCAGCATAATTTTCATCGCCTCTTGCACCCATTGTATTGTTGTATAACAAATCATCAAACACTGCTTTTTGTTTTTTGTAGCCCACTGTTTGGCTGTTAGCGATGTTATTTGATGTGATACTTAATGCGTTTTGCATTGCGTTCATACCTGTAATACTTGTATATAATGCTTTAATCATATTCTTTGTACACTCCTTAAAATTTTGTTTAATGTTTGTTTATATTGCTTATTTTGTTGTTGCTGTTGGCATTATTTCTTTATCAGACGCATCTACAACGAAACGAAGTGATACAACTTGATCACCTATTACAAGCTGTACATCATTATTTGCTCCAAGGCGAATCGTATCGACTTTTCCTACTACTTCCTTCCCTTCGCCGTTTACACCTCTTACGTATTTACCAAGAAACTTCATCCCACCATCTAGTGCTGTTGTATACATCGTTTCTTTCAAGGAATCAACAGCTTTCGTCATATTTTGCACTTGCTCCATAAGTGACAGCTGTGACATTTGATTCATCATTTGATTTGTGTCCATTGCATTCATTGGATCTTGATGTTGAAAACTCGCTAAAAAGAGTTTTAAAAAATCATCTTTCCCCATAATCCCAGGTGTTTTTTGTTGAGTAGCTGCTACAGCATTTTTATTTTGTACTTGCTGTGTTTGCCCTACTGGAATATGGTTTGTACTTGTTGTATTGAGTCCAACCGTTGGCACTTTTTATTCCTCCAATAATCCAGCAAAGTCTTGCTCTGCCTTCTGTTCTTTCTTGACAACTACTTGTTTTTGCTTATATTGTTGTCCTCTTTCCTGCTGTTCACGTTTTTGATCTTTATCTGTATAGCTTAGTTCAATTTGAATATCTTTTTCTTTTAATTTATTTTTTAATTCATCAAAAATAATTTCGACTTTCTTCTTCGCATCGTGTTTATCCATTTCAATATGAACTTGAATTTGATCACCTTGCTTTTTCATATACACCGTTAATGTGCCAAGCTTTTCAGGATTTAATTGAAAAAGAACGCGTTCTTGTTTCACGACAAACTTTTGCAACGCTTCAACGTGTGCTTCCATTTTCTTTCCTAAATCAGGAAGTGATACTTTTTGCGCTGACATATCTTGTTTTACAACTGAATCATTTCCTACAAGAAATGGTTTCGCATTGGTTTCGCCTGTTGGAAGTTGCACATCCGTATCTCCAAGTTCTGAAGTTTTTTCCACCTCATGCTTGCTTATTGTTGCAATTGGTTCTTGTTCTTTTTTCATTAAATCACATGTTTCACTTTGTATGATCTTTGCAAAGTCAGTCATATTTTCTGGCGTTGTTAATTTTTCTAACGCCATCCCTATTGTATCTTCCAAACATATTGTATTTTGAATATTATTCTCTTTCAAAAATCCCATAAGCGATTGAAGCTCTGTTGCTGGAAGCTCATTTAATTTTATATTTCCATACGTTTCGTATATCGTTTGTATTTTTTGTATGTATTGATATAACGATTCTGGTTGTGCACGTAATTGCTCAATTCCTAGCATCTGTTCTGAAATGGCTAGCAGTAACTCTTCTATCGGCTTGTCTTCTTCATTCTCTTCTTTTGAAACAAGCGATTCCTTTTTTACAAACTTACTCTTTTCAATTTCATAACTCTTTGCCTTCATTTCTTTTGGCTGTTCGCTTTTTTCTATCGTTGATCGTTTTGGCTTCTCCACCGACTTTTCATTCATTTTCTCTGAAAATGAAGTCTGTTCTTCTTTCGGTTGCACTTCCAATGGTTTTTCTTTTCGTTGCGGCAAATTCAATTGCACTGGTAAGACAGATTCAATCATCTCTTTCACATCACCCATTCATACACATTCTTAAGTCGAGCAACATTTTTTCTTCGCGTTTTCCTTGTTCCTTTGCAGCTTTCTGGCAATCTTGCTGGAACATTTCATCAATAACGCGTTCTTTTTCTTGAATTTGCTCTAGAAGGAGTTTATTTTTCAAAATAAACTCTTCAATTTTTTCTATTTTCCTATTCCATTCCTCTATTCTTTCAGGTGAAAACGTATGAGAGGACAACATGCCAATATGAATACTTTCATTGACTTGCATCACTTTACTACGTGATTGAAAAACATTCAAATCATGCGCTTTTTTTGCTTCTATCTTTCGTTTTTCCGTTGTTAATTCATACACTTCTTTTAAGACATGTTCTTTTTCTTGATTCATTTGTAGTTTTATCGTTTCATACTGTTTTGTTTTCACCTGCTTTTTAAACCCCTTTCTATTATACCTTTACTTATTCTTATTATATAGTTTTTTTAGAAAAAAATCCGCTAAATATTCTAGAATCTTAATATATTTATTAAATAAAAAGACCTCAAAATTGAGGTCTTTACATAACACCATCCATTTGCTGAATTACATCGGCAAAACGATAGCTTTCCGTTCGACCTTGCTTTAAAAATGTATGAATATCATCTATTTTATTTTTACATGCAAAAATATATGCATTCTCTTCATTCTCTTGAATTGTACCAAGTTTAAAGTACAATTCATTTTCTTGATAAATTGATAGCGTCTTCCGTATTTCATTCGCAATCTTCCAATGATCCGGTGCTACAACCTCTTCCATAATTCGACTTACAGAATCTAACACAGAAATAGCTGGATAATGATTTAATGTCGCTAAATCACGCTTCAATACAATATGTCCATCTAAAATACCCCGTGCTAAATCCGGTACTGGACCATTTAAATCGTCACCATCAACAAGCACCGTATAAATACCTGTAATCGAACCTACTTTCGTTTTTCCAGAACGCTCAAGTAATTTCTTCATATAACTTTCCATTAACAATGTTTTTCCGCCAATTGGCAACTCTTTCACTGCAATATCCACGCTTCTTCGAGCATCGGCAAAGCGAGTTACAGAATCCATCATGAGCAACACGTTCTTACCTTGATCGCGAAAATATTCTGCGATTGAAGTTGCTAATTTTGCAGCGCGAAGCTGCATAAGGTGACTTTCGTCAGACGTTGCAACAACAACAACGCTTTTTTTCATTCCTTCTTCGCCTAGCTCTTTGCGAATAAAATCCTTTACTTCACGTCCTCGTTCACCAACTAAACTAATTACATTAATATCTGCACTTGCATTTTTGGCAATCATCCCAAGCAATGTTGATTTCCCAACACCCGAGCCTGCAAAAATCCCAATCTTTTGACCAACACCAATCGTTAACATGCCATCAATTGATTTAATACCTGTCTCAAACACTTCTGTAATTTCTTCACGGTCAAACGCGTGAATCGGCGGTGCATCAAGCCTTATTTTTTGCAGTGGTGTAGTTGCTTCTTGTTCGTTTAAGATTTCGCCATTTGCATTTAACACTTTTCCGAGCAAATGCTCACCACGCGGCACCGTAACATCTTCGCTAATAAGTGTAACGGCATCCCCATAACAGACCTTTTCAGTTTGCTCGAATGGAAGAAGCGTATTATTTTCTTTTTCAATCGCAATTACTTCGCATAAGACATTATGCTCTCCAACAAGGCAAACATCACCAATTTTTGCTTTCGGCCCTTTTGAAACAAAAAATTGCTCTTGTACACTATGTACTTTCCCTCTTTTAATATAAAACGGTGCTTCCATGTGCGCATTCCATTTTTCATGTTCTTTTATAAGCCATTCTTTCATACTGGTTGCCCCTCAAGTAATTGCTTTTCTTTCCACTGTTCGCGAAGCGTTTCAAAAATTGGACTGAACTTAAATTCAAAAAACTCTTTTTCTTCTTCTAAAATAAATTCACCAAACTGTAAAGAAAAATCATATTTCCATTCAACAAGTTCAAGGAGCCAATACTCTTTTGTTACCGTTTTTTCTCGTTCAATTTGCTCAAATGTTTCTGGGTGAACAGTAATAGAAAGCTTTTCGAACGATGTTGGTAACGTTTGAACAATACCGTTTAAAATCGGTAACAAATCCAGCTGCCGAACATCAATGGCTTGATTTACAATATTTTGAGCTAAGTGTAGCGACTGCTCCCAAAGTAATTCTGACCATTGTGTTGCGATCTCTTTTTGTTCTTCAAGCAAAGCACGGCGATCTGCTACTATTTGTTTTTTGTGCTCTTCTCGTAACACTTCAAACTGTGCTCTTTCTTGCTGCAACTTTGCTCTCTCTTCCTCTAACTCTTGCTCTATTTGTTGCAAATGAAGCGTTTGCGACTGCAGCTGTTCCTTTTGAACAAATAATTCTCTTTTCATTTCACTTATTTCTGATGCTTCTTCGCAGTCTACTACCTCTTCTATTTCCGGTTGTGGAAATTGTAATTCATATGTTTGATGAGAAAAAGAAACAGAATTCTTCGGAATTCTGTTTTTAAATAAGGACATCTTCTTCACCTCTTTGAATAACAATACGACCTTCTTTTTCTAGTTTTTTCACAGTACTTGTAATCGTTTGTTGTGCTTTCTCAGCATCTGTCATCTTAAGTGGACCAAGACCATCTAGTTCTTCCAAGATCATATTTTTACGGTTATTAGACATACATGTAAATAACTTCTCTTTAATTTCTTCTTTCGCAATTTTTAATGCTTTTGCAATGATTCCGTTATCAGAAATCTCTTCTAATACACGGCGCATTGCTAAATCTTCAAGACGTAATAAGTCTTCAAAGACGAACATGTTTTCTTTAATTTTCTCAGATAATTCATAGTCAACTTCATCAAGTTTTTCAAATACCGTTTTCTCTACACCTCGAGAAACGTTATTTAAGATGTTTACAATTGTTTTCAAGCCATCTGTTTTGTTAATTGCACTAAACGCCATCATGTTTAATTTCGATTTTAATAAATCACCAATTTGTGCAATAAGATCGCTATCAACTTGTTCAAGCTTTGCAATCCCCATAACTGTTTCCACTCTTTTATAATCTGGCAATCTTTCAATTAACCTTGAAGCAAGTTGTGGTTTTATGTACGACGCAATAATTGCAATGGTCTGTGGTGATTCATCGTTTAATACTGTTAGTAATGGTTCTAAATCCGTCAGTGAGTTAAGAAACTCAAACGGATTATCTTTATTGTACCATAAGTCTTCTAGTAACTTTTCCAACTCATCTTCCGGCATATTTTTGAAAATGCGGCGAATATATTCTTTATCTGGTGTTACTAAATTCAATTCTTTTACATTTAATTCATATAAAAATTCTCCTAATACGTTTTCTAACGTTTCGGCTTTATATGCACGAAACTTAGCAATTTCGCGTAATAATACCTCTTTTTCCTCCTCGTTCATATATTCAATAATTTGTGTCGCCACATCTTCATCTAACATACGAACAAGTATGGCAGCTTTTTCTTTTGAAGAGATTCCTTCTATCATCACTTATGTCCCTCACTGTCCGTTTAACCATTTTTTAATTACTTTTGCAGTTCCTTCTGTATGCTCTCTTGTTACTTGATGTACTTGTTCATCTAATGTAGGTTCTGTCGATTCTGGTACTTCTATTTTCTCTTTATATTCCATAACGTCTTCGGTAGCTGCTATTTCTTCGATTACTTCTGGTTCAAACTCTTCTTCTTCTTCTTCTTTTCGTTTCGCCAAGAAGTACCATAGTGCACCGCCTATTAGTAATAAGCCTACTAAAGAACCTCCAAGCATCCACCAATTAAAGCCACTTTCTTCTTCTGCTTTCGGTTCAGCTTTTTTCGGCTCATCAAATTGAACAGTCACAATATTCACTTGACCATTTGTAAAGTTTCCATTTTGATCTGCTTGTAATCCAGCAGACGTTCCAATCGCTTGCTTAAAGGCATTCATATCAATATTTCTTTTTGCTAATGTTTTATTATCTACCCAAACAACGATATTCGTTTTCGTCAATTCTGGATGTTTCTTAACTGTTTCAACTGTTTTATCAATTTCATAGTTTTCGATTTTATTTCCGCTATTTTGATCATAGACAACTTTTCCATTTTTATTCTTATCAATGCCATAGTTAGGAACTTCACCATTTGCAGTAATCCCTGCGCTTTGCTGCGGTGCTCCCTCTTGTGCTGTCGATTTCTCTTGTTGATCTTGTTTACTACGAAGTACACCTTTGTCACCATACTTCTCAGACTGTCTTGTTACTTCATCGTAGTTCACAGATACTTTCGTATTCACTTTAAAATCATTTAACTTAAACATACCCGTTAACGTCGATTCAATGTCTTGCTTTAATTTATCTTCAATTTCATTTTGAAGTTTTATTTCTTTGTCATAAGAAGATGAACCCTTATTCTGTGATTCACTTGTGCCTTTTGAAAGGATTCCTTTTTTATTATCAATAACGCTTACTTCTTCTGATTTTACCCCTGTTACAGCAGCACTAATCATATGTTGAATACCCATAATTTGATCTTCTGTTAACGTTTGGCCTCTTTTCACGCCAACTGTCACAGCTGCTGTACCTTTTGCTTTCTCTTCCTCAAAAATTGTTTCTTTTTCTGGTAAAGTAATTTGTACATTTGCACTTTCAATTGTTGCAAAGTTTCTTACAATATCTTGCTCTAATTGCTTCTTCGTTCCGACAAGCTGTTTCATCTTTTTATCTTGTTCACTAGAACCAAGCGAGCTTTCCAATAAAATATCTTCACCGCTTTTCGAATTAAACGGTAAACCCATTCCTGTCATCTCTTTTCGAATCATAGGGGCATCTTTCTTTAATACAGCAATAGAACCGTCTTGATTCAGCTTATAGTCAACCCCTAACTTCGATAATTCAACAGTTATATCTTGTTTATCTTTATCACTTAAACTTTGGTAAACAGTCACATATTTATCAGGCATCGTGTAATATAGCAATCCAGCTGTAATAATAGCTAAAATAGCAGCTCCAATCACCATCTTATGCCACGCTTTTAACGACTGGAACACACCTTTTATTTTTTCCATTTCACACACATCCGTCCATATTTCTAAATTTGCATACTCATAAGCTGTTTATAATTTTCGATAAGACTATCTCTAATAACAGCTGCAGTTTTCATTTGTGCTTCTGCTTTTTTTTGTTGAATCATTACTTCATGTGTTTCTCCTACACCTTTTGTAAGCAAATCATATACTGCTGTTTGTGCATGATTTTGTGTTTGATTCATACCTTCAAGCAAATCGATAAATGTTTTTCCTTCTACAGGTACAGAAGAAGTTTTCGGCGCTGCGAGCGGCTGAATTCCGCTAAACGGCTGTGTATTAACAATCGATTGAATTTTCATCTGTTATCTTCCTCTCCTTTTACACTCTTAACCTCGCCCGATTTCTAAATCTTTATCAAGCATTTTTTTATTCGCATTAAATACACTTGTATTTGCTTCATACATTTTTTGAGCGACCATTACGTTTGTCATTTCCGCAGTCATATCAATATTCGGGTAACGTACGTACCCTTCTGCATTTGCTTGTGGGTGCGATGGATCGTAAATCAAATTCTCATTTGGATCGGTTTCAATAGATTCTACTTTCACACCTGTGTTAGGTTGTTGTTGTAGCATGCTTGCAAAACTATTATTTTGCGCTAACACTACGCTGCGGCGATGGTATGGTCCTCCATCAGCTCCTACCGTTGTATTGGCATTTACAATGTTATCAGAAGTAACTTCCATCCATTTCTTTGCTGCTGTTAAACCAGAACCGCTGGCATTAATTGCTTGAAACATATATTTCCCCTCTTTTCTTAACGTCCTCTAGCTGCTTGATCTATTGTATACTGCGTATTAATTGCATTAATAGATACACCGTATAACTGATTCGTTTTTACAAGATCAATCATTTCTTTTGTCACATCAACACTATTGCCATCTTCTTTAACAGCCAAATTATTTGTTCGAATCTTTGCATATGTATTTGTTTCGTTCGTTAATGGTAAATGCATTACATTCGTTTGATACATTTGCCTATTTTTTTGTAAATCTAGCTCATTTTTTTTATACAGTTCATTACTCCCTACAAGTTGTTCAGCAAAATCAACATCTTGCGCTTTAAAGCCTGGCGTATTGGCGTTAGAAACATTATTAGAAACAGCATCTCTCTTTGTCACTAAATAATTCATATAATGACTAACATCACTAATAAAATTCGTCATATTCTCAACCCCTCTCTATCATTTCATTTTCATATTTAGATATTATCAACAAACGCATACATTTATTAAAATAATATATTATTATGTATCTCTCAATATTTTATGTCATTTTTACAATATTGTCTTTAAAAAAATAAAAAAAATATAAAAATATTCTTCTATATAAATGTTTTTAAATTTTCAACCTATATATCCATTTTAATTTTCCGTCATATAAGTCTCTGTTATGCAGAACGAAACATGACTTGCACTCGCTTTGTCATTTTGTTTTAAACCTTGCATGTGGTAGGAAAAGGCCTTGACTGCTACTATCTACGGCTAGATGCTCTCGTCTCCTCACATAAAAAAGAAAGGGGATTTTATGTTGGTTTCTTTACTTATATACATATATAAGTTGCTGCTATACAGAAAAAAATGACTGCTACTTGCTTTCTCTCTTTGCTTTAAACCTCGCATGTGGCAGGAAAAGATCCTGACCGCCCCTATCCACGGCTAGATGCTCTCGTCTCCTCACATAAAAAAGAAAGGGATTTTATGTCGTTTTTTAACTTATATACATATATAAGTTGCTGCTATACAAAAAAAATAACCGCTATTTGCTTTCTCTCTTTGTTTTAAACCTCGCACAGGGCAGGAAAAGGCCCTGACCGCTTCTACGCATGGCCAGATGCTCTCGTCCTCCCATAAAAGAGGTTTTTATGCCGTTTTTTCAAACTGTATTTCTATATAAATACAGTTTTACAAATATAGCAAAAGAAAAAGCGATGATCCTTTCGAATACGATCGCCCTTCCTTTGTATACAAGACTTTCAATACTTACCGTAATACGAATTTGCTTTCATTCTGCCATCATTCACCATAATCATTTCTTCTAATAAGTGCTGATTATGACGAATTTTTTCTGCTGCCTTCGTAATAAGCGGAATAACTTCATTAGCGACTTGATTATTCATTGATTCCTCTAATGTTGAAAACCACGTATTAAATTCTGCCATTCGTGTTTTTAATTCCTCTTCTGATACAATCACATCGTAAGTATCATTAAAACAACTCACAAATTTTTCATACGCGTTATTGTTCATCCGCTAACACTCCACGATATCCCTCAATTAAATCTTGCAACACTCGTACAATCCCATCCATATCTGCAACTGTACGTGTCATTTTCATCATTCCAATTTGCTGACTAATCCAATCGTATAGCGAATATAAGCTATCATATAAATCTTTACTAATGTCTGGATTCAACTGTAGCTTTAATTCATCAAAAATACGATCCAATTTATCTACTACTTCATCAGCTTGTTCAAACTGAAAATTATTTAGTAGTTCTTCTAGTTTTCGAAATTCTACAATACATCTTTCATAAATAAAAATTGTATTTTTAATTGGATTACTTGTCATAATGTTATGTTGCATATATCGTTGCCACGCTTGCATACCATTAACTCCTTCTATATAAATCCACTTTGATTTTCCAACATATAAGCCGGGACTATGCAGATTAAAAAATGCGCCCTACTCGCTTTCTCCCTTTGTTTTAACCCTTGCTATGGCAGGAAAAAGATCTGACCGCTTCTACACACGGTCAGATGCTTTCATCCTCCTAAAAAGAAAGGAATTTTTAGGTTGGTTTTTCAATTTGCATTTATATGCGTTCCTTAATCATCACTCTTTTGTTTTGTCATTGCCTTCATTTGTTTCAACTGCATATCTAGCATAGCTAATTGCTGTTCTAATTTTGCATATTTATCAACAATAGCTTGTTGCTTCAGTTTATTAAAAGAATCAATACTGTTAATCTTTTCATCTATTTTACCAATTTCTTTATCAATACTTTTAGTCCGCTCTGTCATGAATGACGTAACACCGAATATACCATCTAATTTTTTCTCCATTTCATGTCCAAGACCATTAAAACCAAAGAAAAAAGCATTTACTCCATCTGGATTCTCTCTAAAAGCCGTTTTTAGCTTCTCCTCATCAAGTTTCACTCTTCCATCCTTCTCAACTTGAATACCGAAAGAGGATACATATTTATTGTCCTTAGAATAGGAAAACATACTCGTCATTGCATTTTGCAATGAAAATGCTACATTGTTTCCTTGTAAATAACCTTCCTTACCTGCAAACCGGTCTAATTCTGAAACAGCCTTATTATATTCTTCCGTCATTTTTTTTATTGCGTCCATACCAGCGTTTACATTAGAATCTTCAACCGTCAGCCTAATTGCTTCTGTTGTTTCTTTTTCTAATTTAATTGTTACACCAGGAAGTGCATTAATTGTATTAGATTTACTTGTCTGAGTAACTCCATTAATTGTATATTCAGCATCTTGGTATGGTGTTTCCACATGAGCAATTTGGTTAGCTGCATTAAACAACCCTATTGTTTGTAATATATTTCCATTTACTTCTTCTAATTTAATTTCCCCGTCTGTTCCTGCTGTTGCGGCTGTTACAAACATTTTAGTTCCTAATGTATAGGCAGATACACCATAACCGCCATTATTCATTTTATTAATTAAATCTTTATATGTCATATCAGCTTTAACTTCTAATAGTTTACCATTAAGGTTAAAAGTACCAGCTTGACCAATTGTATCGTTTATATTTATATCTTTCACACTTGTAATTAGATGTCGTTGCGCTAATTTTTGAACAGTAATATTATATGTTCCTGCAAACGCAGACCCATCTGCTGCCGCAGTGATAAATCCATCTTTAGACGTAGATGTTTTCTTTTCATTTCCTTTAAATGATGACAAATTTGTAAATGCTGTTGTAAAATCACTAAACTGTTTCTTTACACTAGCATATACATTCTTTTCATCTACTAGTCTCTGTTTTGAACTCGTATAAGGGGATTTCTTCGCCTCTAACGCCTGTAACTCCATTTGCACAAGGTCTGCTGTGTTTATTAGATTACCACCACCTATATTCCAAATTTGCTGCTTCCCACCAATATTTGTTAATGTTCCTGCCATACTATTTCACTCCTCATTCTATATCAATCCGTTTTCATGTTTCGACATATACGTCGCTGCTCTGCAGAATACATCATGACCTGCACTTGCTCCCTTTGTTTTAAACCATGGTATGTGGCAGGAAAAGGCCCTGACCGCTCCTATCCACGGCCAGATACTCTCGTCCTCCTATAAAAAGAAAGGGATTTTATGTCTGTTTTTCAACCTATATACATATGTTTTTTACATATAATCTAAAATACTCATTTTACTCATTGTACTTACTGCCTTTAACGTTGCTTCATACGTCGCATTAATGTACGCCAAATCGGATATAGCTACTGCTAAATCGACATCTTCAATTTCTTTGCGATTTTCACTTAATGCTAAGTTGTGCTCATTTAAAATTGTTTCAAATGCACTTAACGTATTCAGCGTCGCACCGACCTCTGTTGTACGATCGATAATTTTATCTAGATTATCTTTATTTTCTAGTTTTAATGGCTCTAACGCTTTTTGGTTGCCACTTTGCAATGCATCCTTTAGTTTCACTAAAGTTTCAATCGTTGGAGTGAATAAGTCTTTTCCATTTCGAAACACTTGTACTGTATACCCATCATTCAGCGTCCACTTCACATCCTGATTTCCACCGCGATATGTACCATCATCAGCAAACGGAGGCTGCGTTGTAACTTCCCCTCCAAATATATAACGTCCGTTTTCCTTTGTATTTGCCAAATACACAACTTGTTTTAATAGTTGATCTACTTCCGCCCCAATTGCCTTCAATTCCTTCGGACCATTTGTCTCATTTAACGCTTGTATCGTAAGCTCATTTACTCGTGATAACGTTTTAGTAACACCGCGCAACGAATTTTCTGTTTGTTTTAAAACACTTTGTGAATCTGTTAAATCTTTTTGCATTTGCTCAATATTTGCTAAAGAATGTTGAATTGCAAATGATTTACTTGCCGCAAGTGGATCTTCACTCATTCGAATATTTTTTTTACCAGATGTCACTTGATTACGATGATACATTTGCTGAGAATTTAGACGCATTAATTCACTTTGGGCCCAATTCACACTTTGAAACGTTGATACTCTCATAAAATCTCCCTCTCACTCTCGCTCAATTTCGTAGATATACGTTTTCTATAAATCCGTTTAAATCCCCCAACATATAAATATACAGAACAAAACATACCCCGCACTCGCTCTCTCCTTTTGTTTTAACTTTGCGTGTGGCAGAAAAAGGACCTGACCGCTCCTATGCATGGCCAGATGCTCTCGCCCACCTAAAAAGAAAAGAGTTTTATGTTGGTTTTCAATTGGATTTATAAGTCTTCTACATGAGCTTTATTTATTCTATAACTCTGATTGAACCAATGTTCTCTCATCATTAATAGCACCTTTTACCTAATAATTGAAAATAAACTATCAAAGACTTCGTTTAATGTAGTAATTGCCTTTGAATTCGCGACGAAATATTTTTGATAGGCCATTAAATTGACCATTTCTTCATCCATATTTACGCCTTCTAAACTTGATTTTTCTTGCTGGATTCCATTTAACAGATCCCCATGAATCGTTTTATATGCCTCAAACGCATTCGTATCCGCTGCAACTTGTACAATTTGTTTATCTAACGTTTGCTTGTAAGTAAGTCCAACAGCATATTGGCGATCACCAACTGCAGCCAATGCATTTGCTGTATCGACAGAAATCTTCATTTTGGTAACATCTGCTTCAAAATCAGGATTGATTCGCATCCCCTTCGCATCAGTTCCAACAAAGAAATCTTTCTGCATAACACCATTTATTTCGCCTTTTAGCGCCATCATTAAGTTATTTAAGTCTTCTTTATATCCTGCAATTGTTTTTTTCGCATCTAGCGCTGCTTGAATCGTACCGCCCTGTAATTGAACGTCCGTACCTAAAACTTTGACAGACATTGTATTATTATTATTTTTAATTAAGTCTAACGGATAAACGGTTTGTCCATTATTTTGCGCATTCCCTATGTTTTTTTGTGTTCTTGGATCTCCGATGATATCTTGACCGCTTACAAGTAATACCCCGTTAATTCTTACACTCACTATATTAGGATTAATAGATTCATTTAAAACGTCAATATTTGCATATTGTGACATTTCACTAATAATTTTATCTCGCTCATCCAGTAATTGATTCGGTACATGTTCTCCAGCTTGACCAATTTTCCAATTTGTCTCCGCTAAACTATCAGCCAGTCGATTGAATGCTTTCACATGCTGCGCTGCTTCTTCCCCTGCTTGTGCTTCTACTTCTTCGAAATTCTTTGCAATTCTATTTAACTGATTCGTAAATTTATTTGTATTAGCGACTAACATATTATAATAGTTAGGTTGCTCTGGATTTTTTGCCACTTCACGAAACGAGTTATAGAATTGATCCATTAAACTTGATAATGAATTTTTGTTTGGAGATCCTACCACTGTTTCTACTCGTGATAATATCGAATTCATATAAGAATGATATGAGAATTGTGATAACTGCTCATTATATTGACGTGTTTTCACTTCATCCGTTACACGATCTATACTTACTGTCTTTACACCGTAACCAATGCGTTGTTCAGGTGTGTCTCCTCGACTTCCCCCAACAGCGCTGTAATTCACTACTTGACGAACATAACCCGGTGTTCGCATATTAGTAAGATTTTGTCTTGTTGTCTGAAGACCTAGTTGTGCTGCTAACATCCCAGACAAGGACGTATTATAATCCGTTAATTTCATGTTTTTCACTTCTCCCTTATCTACAATAATTCATTCATGAAAATTTGTGAATTATGGTTTCTTTCAAGATTAAATTCAGAAACGGAATCCACAATACTTTCTGTAGTTTTTAATAGTACGTTTAAGTAATATTGATTTTTTAAAAGTACCAGTTTAATGTTCTCTTCTAATTCTATCATGTTTTTTTGTAATTCTTCTATTTTTTTAATTTCCTCATTAGAAAAATAAGAAAATAAAAAATGAACTTTCGTTGTCTCTATCCCTTTTTCTTTGCAATACATCTCTATCGTTTCTTGAAAACGATGTGTCAATTGTTTAACTTGTTCAATATGTTGAAGCTGTCTCGTATGCAAAGATTGCACATCTGCTAACTTTTTTTGCTGCAGATGCTCATAAATTTGTTCTCCAAGCGCTCCAATATGTTCATACGTATCTTTAATTCTCGTAAGTTGTTCATATAGATTTTGGTACAAATTATCTCCCCTCCTTCTACAACACTAAATTAACAATTAAACCGTGGATTTCTCCAATCTGATTTAATATTTCTAAGTGGCCAGTTTTTGTATTTACTAAATTCATAACATCTTCTAAATCATTCAATCCATTTTCTACTTGCTTTATAACGGTCATTTTTTGTGAATAACCGTAGCGTGGATGACGTGATAATACATCTTTATACTGCATCAAATTATCTACATAGAAATTCAAAAATGACTTCACTGTACTTCTGTATTCCATAATATTATCAACTGTTAATTCTTGTTCGATTTTTTCTTTTATTTCGCCGATGTTATCAACAAGTGCCTCGATTTGTTCAAGCAATTTTTCGTTTTTCGGATCAGCTTGTAATTTCTCCGAAAAAGACGGACGCATTGTTTCTTTCGCATCCTTCGCTGCTGGTAACTGGGTTGGCATATGGGATAAAATTGGACTGGTTGGTACAAAACGTAACATAATACATCACCTATTTAATCTTTATCGTTTTATCGTAAAATCTATTTATTTATAATTATAACTTGTTAAACGATAATTTGCAGTTATTTTTTACACAATCTATGTTACAATTTACGATGAGGTGGCAGATTTTATGAATATATTCCTTTGTGGTTCCAATCAATTAACAACATTAGATCAAACGGAAATAAAAAACTTTTTATCTGAATATGCTTATAAACATCGAATCTATGTATTATGCTACAAATCAATTGAAAGTGAAGTCCTTCGCTTTTTCGTTGAGAATGAGCATCTTGCTCCTAATTTATCTATATATACATTACATCCTTTACATGTATTATCAGATGAATTTCAAGACATTGTAGCATATTTAAAAGTTCAAGGAGCAGAATTCATTTCTTTCAATCATCCAAACGAAGCCGTTTATCGCTCTGAATACATGTTTTTCGTAAAACAAATTGTCAAAGAGTCCGATTTAGTGCTTTGTTTTTATAACGGTGACAAACATACAGCTGTCATACCGATAGATATTGCAAAAGAAGCGAGAAAAAATGCTGTTATTTTTGATTTACCTGGTTTGCAAGATAAGCAAGACAACAAAAATTTCAAACAAAAGATTCGCATGATGTAAAATAATAATTAAATAAGGAGGAGGCACAATATACAATATTGTATATTGTGCCTATTATTATAATGAGCTTAGAACAGGACTATAATTATTTCATTAAACAATTTAAACAATATTTTAGTACCGATATTTCTTTATATAAACAAGATAGAATGAAAAGAAGAATCGAATCTTTTATTACACGAAAAGGATATTCGAGTTATACAAACTTCCTACATGAATTACAACGCGATTCTTCCCTATTCGCTGAGTTCATTGATCACTTAACAATAAACGTATCTGAATTTTACCGAAACCGTGAAAGATGGGATGCTCTTGAAACAAAAGTATTACCGAAACTTATTCAACAAAATCAAAATAAATTAAAAATGTGGAGTGCTGCTTGCGCTGCAGGGGAAGAGCCTTATACATTATCAATTATTCTTTCGAACATTTTACCAAAATATCGATTTGAAATTCATGCAACTGACCTTGATTTAAATATTTTAGAAAAGGCAAAACAAGGAACTTATTCTAGCCGTTCTTTAAAAGAAGTTCCAAGCACTGTAAAACATACATATTTCACACAAATAAATGATCAATATAGCGTTCATCCTGATATAAAGCAGCAAGTTACATTTAAACAACACGATTTATTAGTACAACCATTCGATATAAATTTTGATTTAATTATTTGCCGAAATGTTATGATTTATTTTACGGAGGAAGCACGAACAAAAATATACGAAAAATTTAGCCGCTCACTAAAAAAAGGCGGAGTGTTATTTGTCGGAAGTACGGAACAAATTTTAACTCCAGAGCGTTATAACTTACAACGATTTGATACTTTCTTCTATGAAAAAATATAATTAAAATCAAAAACAGGTTGCTTTCATTATTGAATAGCAACCTGTTTTTATTGAAACCAATCAACGAAGCTTATATTACGATTACCCATAAATAATATATATACATATTAGCCAAATAACTAAGAAAAAGCCTGTAACAGACCATTTATGTTGCCCTACTAATTGCTTCACCTGCTGCGGAAACTGTGTCATACTCATTTCAGCTAATGCTCGCCACATACTAACATCACGTTCTTTTGAAAAAATAGACGATGTATCAACAACTGTATTTTCATTAGGAACTTTTGCAATGTAATTTGTTATCACTTGAATAACCATATCTATTTTAGATGGATCTTGTCTTAACATATGGATAAGGGCCGTCACATCTAGCAAGGGAATCGTCACTTGTTTTCCATGCTGTAGAAAAGGGATCGGTAATTCAATAAAGTCATATGTGCCATCTAATAAAGGAATTTGACGAACATGGACATGTTTCACAAGCTCCTGCACTTTGTTTAAAATTTCTTGGTACATTTGCTCACCTTGTCCATCTTTCTCCTCTAACACCATCGATAACTGCTGCAGCAATTGTAAGACTGACTTTAATTCATTTGAAATGTTACCAAGAGCAACTTCTCCATCTTGAATACTCGATAATAGAATTCCAATTTGCTCTCCCTTTGTAACAATATGACGGTCAATTGCAAACGATACTGTATGTTTTTGTTGTTCTATGGTTACTTCCTTTTCAGTAAAACTTGAAGGCTGTTGTAATGGTTCAAGCGTTTTCTGTCCCATTGTAACTCGATTGATTTCCATATACATGCCCCCTTTTCTCATTATGTCTCTTTATTAAAACTACCATCAATGAGAAATGCTCCCTCACCGATGGTAGTTTTACTTTATAAACCCCATTCTTTATTACTTTTTAATATAAAGAATAATAAAAATCCTCCAGATATAATAGCGAATAAATCCGATGACTGTACGCCAGTCTGCTGTTTCTTTTTTTCATCAACATGTTTTTTCTGTTGTTCAGCTACTTCTTGATCAGGTGGTGTTTTTAATTTTTCTTTCGATTTCATTGTCACACCTTGGTCAGAAGTCATCTCATCCTGATTTTGTGTTACCGCTTTTATCGGTTCTGTTATTGTAATAATTGCCTCTTTCGAAGGAGTTACAGGTTCCCCTTCTTCTTTCTTCCCTTGCTCATCTGTTGTATCTTTTGGTGGATTCACTATTTCTTCTTTTTTACTTTCGGCTACAACTGAAATGACATACTTACTTTCCATGAAGCTTTTATTCCCAGCTCCATCGACCAATTCAATTATAGTTTTGTAAGTACCGGCGGAGATTCCATCAGGAATTTCATATTTCCCTATCCAAGTACCTTCTTTTTTCTCATATTGGAGCGGGACAGTAAAGTTCGTTTCTTTATTTTCTAGACGAATCACAACTTGTTTAACAGATGATTCTGCATCCTTTGCCTTAACGCGAATATTTAGCGATTCACCTTTCTTCATTTCAAATGCATTCTCTAGATGATCCTGAACCAAAAATTCTTCTACCTTTGGCCCTTCTTTATCGGGCAGAGGTTCTTTATTTTCAATATGAACAAGATCAACGTTCTGTTCTACAGGTTCTCTATCACCATTCATAAGGAGATCAAGCTGCCAGTCTCCTTCTAAATCATACGGAGTAACTGTATAATTCGTCGTCCATAGTTGCTTCTCTGCGTCATATGTAAAAATCAACTGGCGTTCCTGTTCTACTTGTTTTTCTGTTTTCAACAATCGAAGCCAACCTATTAATGCTTGTCCACCCAATTCTTTTGGTTTAATCGCAATATGAATTGTTTCTCCAACAATAGCTTTTTTTGTATTTACAGTAACGTATCCTATCTCTGTGTTTACACTGTATTCTTTCACCAGTGTATTATTATCCTGTTTGACAGCAGGAATTTGCTCAATCACTTCCGCTTTCCCATATACAGGAAAACAGATGAGCAGTTGTAAGACGATCCAGCCGCTGAGAAGATTCCTCATATTTTTCATGTTTAATTTCAAACTCCTATATGATGAGTTTATAGTGATTTAATTACTTTAACACCAAAAAAGCCGTCTACATTTACAAGTTCTCCATAAGCAATTAACACATTATTCGCATAAATTTGAATTGGTTCTTCGATACTCTCATCTAATACTACTGTTTCACTTTCATGTAAACCCAAAATATCTTCAATTGTTTTCATTGTATTACCAAATACAAACTTTAAATCCACTTCCACATTTTGTAATATATCCTCTTCTAGATTTGTAGTAGAAGCATGATTTTGTCGCTGTAAAGATTCCACTGTAGTTGCTTCTTGCTTCTTAACCTCTACTTCATTTACCTCTTGAGGAATTAGGCGCTTTACCATTCCCTTTGCCTTTGGTATCGGTAAGATTTGATACATTTTCAAATCTAGTAAATCGCCAACTTCAATTTGAAACGTAATTTGAGCGAGTTCATCCATCATACTATCTGCACTCATACTTTCCATTTCTTCTTGAATAGTGACAAATTTAACTCTTGGCGTTGAAATATCCATTTTCTCTCCAAACACCTCGGACATTGCTGTTGCTGCATGCCCCATCATTTGGTTCATAATTTCTTTCACACCACTTAATTCCAAATCAGTTAAATCTTGTTCTAGATCAATCTCGCCATTGCCCATCATCATTAAATCCAGCATTGTTAAGGCAACCTCTTTTGAAAATATAAACATATTTTCATGTTGTAAGCCTTCAATAAAATCTACATTTATAATAACAAAAGGAATAGATTCTCTATCATAATGATGCGCATTAATAATTTCAACCTTTGGTATGCTAATTGATACAGGTTGATTTAGCAAAGTCGACAATACAGTAGAAGCTGATCCAATAGATATATTCGCAATCTCTCCAAGTGCATCTTTCTCTTCTTGGTTCAATACTTCTATTTCTGAAGGATTATCTTTTTCCTCTATATTCCCTGATACTTGTAGAATCTTGTTGATCATTCCCTTTGCACTCTCTATCGAAACAATCTGTACAAGCTTCGAATTGACTAAATCATCAATTTTCAAATCAAATGCAATTTTAATGATTGCCCCGCTATTATCAAGATCAGAAATTTTCTTAATTTCATCCTTAAGTGTTACAACTTGAATTGTTGGAGGAGACATGTCAACGACATCTTTAAAGAACTCCGACATAGAAGTTGCTGCAAAGCCCATCATTTGATTCATTGCTTCTTTAACAGCACTTAACTCTAATTCAGAAAGTTCTTTATTTGCGTCAACTTTACCTGACCCCATCATCATTAGGTCAGCAATCGCTAAGGCAACATCTTGCTTAATAACAAGCAAGTTTTCCATTTCAAGCCCTTTTATAAAGTGAATATTTAATACAACGTGTGGAACTTCAACATCTCTTGCATCATATAATTCAACTACTTCTACGTGAGGCGCAGTAATACTTACTTGACGATTTAATAAAGTAGACAATATCGTAGAAGCTGATCCAAATGATATATTGGCAATTTCTCCAAGAATATCACGTTCTTGTTGTGTTAATAAATGGGAGTGATCTTTCTCTAGTACAAGAGTATCACTTTCTCCTTGTCTATGCTGTTCAGACATTTGTTAAACCCCCTCATATCGTTCTTTCTTTATATCAATAAAAAATTGTTACATTTCAATATTTTTATACTTATATAAAATTAAATACAAAATTTCAAAAGAAAACAACTATATTTCATACATTTTTAAAAAATTATTACAAAAACAACGAATATACAAATTGAAACTCCCCAACTATGTCTGTTGAGGAGTTGATTCGTATTATAAACCTTCTGGGTTTACAATAAGGACTACCCGTCCGTCACCGAGAATCGTTGCACCTGAAAAATATGTTACGCTATCAGAAAAAAAGTCTCCTAGCGATTTTAGTACAATTTCCCTTTGACCAATAATCGTATTTACAAACAATCCATAACTACGATGTGAATTACGAACAATTAACACTGGAACCATTTGTCCCTCATACGCATCTAAAGCTTCTTCTAATGTCTTCTCGCCGAAAATAACACTTAAATGCTTTACTTCAATAATTTGATCACGATAATTCAAAACATCTTTTCCTTGCAGTGTTTGAATATCTTCTTTTTTAACACGAATTGCTTCAACGATATTTCCAAGTGGTACGGCATAACGTGTTTCATTTGTTTGAACGAGCATAGATTGAATAATAGAAAGTGTTAATGGAAGCTCAATACGGAACTTACTTCCTTTTCCTTCTTCTGATTCAATGATTACATGTCCTCCCAAACTACTAATTGTATGTTTCACAACATCTAGCCCTACACCGCGGCCGGATAAATCAGAAACCACTTCCGCTGTACTAAATCCCGGTGCAAGGATAAGATCGTACACTTCACGATCTGTCAACTTACTTGCTTCTGCTTCTGTCACAACACCGTTTTGAATCGCCTTTTTCAAGACTCTTCCTTTATTAATACCATTACCATCATCAGAAATTTGAATGACAACATGATTACCACTATGAAATGCCGCAAGTTTAATTGTTCCTGTTTCACTTTTTCCTACACTACGTCTTACATCAACAGTTTCAATACCATGGTCGATTGCATTACGGATAATATGTACAAGCGGGTCTCCAATTTCATCGATAACAATCTTATCAACTTCGGTTTCTTCACCAGTAATTTGCAAATCTATTTTCTTACCAAGATCTTTTGCAACCATACGAACCATACGTGGAAAACGATTAAAAACTGTTTCAATTGGAACCATACGCATATTTAATAAAACATTTTGGATGTCCTTTGAAATATCTCCTAATCGGTTCAAATGTTCGATTAATTCTTTGTTTTGAATCGCTTCCGCCAATTCATCAATTCTTCCGCGTTCAATAACACTTTCTTCAAACATATTCATTAAACGCTCAATTTTTTCTAATTGCACACGTATCGAACGATTTTCAACTTTTACATTCTTATTTTTTGCTTGTGACTTAGTAGATTCCTTTACTGGTGATTGTTGCGAAGTCGCTATCTTTTTTTCACTTTTTAAGACGGATTGCTTTTCTTCTTTTTGTACCTCTAATTTATTGATTTTTACGTGCTCAATTTCAGATACACTACGTACAGTTTGTTGAATTTCATCTTCACTAGATTTGGTTTTTATATGCACAGTGAATTCAAAATCAAAAGTGTCTGATTCAATTTCTTCTACAGTTGGTATTGTTTTTGTAATTTCCCCAATGTTTTGCAATGCTTCTATACACATAATTGCTCGTACTGCTTTTAACATTGCCTGCTGCTGAACAGAAATATGCACAGCATACATCACATCATCTAAGTTTCCTTCATTTTCTATCTGTTCTACAGCTTGCTCAGCATGAAGCAATGCTTCTAATTTTTGCTTTGTACTAGCGACATGAATATTCCCCATACCACCTTGTTGTACATCCGCAACCATTTTCTCTAAATTATCAATACATTCAAAGATGACATCAATAATATCTGCATTTACCGCTATATTACCATGACGAATTTCGTCTAATACGTTTTCCATTTTATGCGTTAAATCTGCCATCTCTGTAAATCCCATACTAGCTGACATCCCTTTAAACGTATGAGCAGAACGGAAAATCTCACTGACAACTTCCATATCTTCTGGATTTTGTTCTAATGTGAGCACATTTTCATTTAACGCCTGTAAATGTTCTTCTGACTCTTCAAAAAAAATGCTTAATAAGTCTGTTTGCATATCAATCCCCTACCTGTCCGTCCTGTAAACCTATTATTTATGTATATCAATTTAATGGTTCATAAACTAATAGAAAGGATACAAAAAGGAGGTACCCTTTTCCTTACATATACAGTCCTACACTTATGTGTTCATTGGTACCTCCTAATTGGTATGTATGTTAACCTGTTACTACTTTTGTTAATGCTTCAATAACACGATCAGCTTGGAACGGTTTCACAATAAAATCTTTTGCTCCACTTTTAATTGCATCTAATACCATACCTTGTTGTCCCATAGCAGAACAAATAACAACCTTTGCATTTGCGTCAATTTTGATAATTTCCTTTAACGCCTCTAATCCATCCATTTCTGGCATTGTAATATCAAGTGTTACGATGTCTGGTTGCAACTCTTTATATTTTTGAATTGCTTCAATTCCATTTTCTGCTTCACCAATTATTTCAAAATCAGAATTACTTTGTAATAAGTTTTTAATCATCGTTCTCATAAATACTGCATCATCTACTACTAAAATTTTGTGTGCCATGTTATTAATTCTCTCCTTCTATTTATAAAGATATCTTAATATTAAATGTTCTCATTTCTAATTCATTATACAAAAAATAACGATACATTTTAAATATTTTTTTTTAGAATGCCCATATTTTTATATTTTTTTTTTAAATCCAACGGAAATAAGAATAAAAATAGAACATTTTACTACATAATATTACAACTCTTTAATGTAAATTACAACACGGCGGTTTTTTTGCCAATTATCTGGAGAGTCGTTTTCAGCAACTGGTTTCGTATCCGCATACCCAACTGCCGCTAAACGTGATGGTGTAACTCCATAGTCTTCTATTAGTAAATGGATCATATTTGCAGCACGTGCAGATGATAGCTCCCAATTAGAGGGGAATTTCTCGTTATGAATTGGTCTACTATCCGTATGGCCTTCTACAACAATTGGATTCGGAATAGATTGAAAGAATCCAACTAACTGACCGACAATTCCTCTTGCTTCTTCCTTAATTACAGCATCTCCCGTATCAAACAATAAATTATCAACAATAACAATACTTACACCTGTATCTTCTCGATACACATTGACGTCTCTAAGACCTTTATTTGTTACATACGTACTTAACTTTTTATACAATTCATCTAACGTTTTTTTTGAATTTACCTTTTCTTTATTTTTATCATGTGAAATATCTGGTATTGTGTTTTGGACTACCTGTTCTTGCTCATTCTCATTATTAAATGTTTCTAGCATTTTCGAGAATTTCCCTACATCTGTTTTTGATGTCGCAACTAATAATACAAAAAAGGTAAGCAATAGCATTGTTAAATCTGTAAAAGTCGTCATCCATCTTGGCGAGCCTTTTTTTAGTCTTTTTATCATTATACCACCCCTAAAACTAAGCTGCTTTTTTCACCTTATTTTCATAAACAAATGCATCAAGTTTTAATTTTAGTTTAGAAGGAATTTGACCGCAATATAGTTCTGAAATGGCTTCAATAACAAATTTCTTTTCAAAATATATATCTTCAATACCACGATACATTTTTTCCGCGAGTGGTATAAACACTAAGTTTGCAAGAACAGAACCGTATAGTGTCGTTAACATCGCAACTGCCATACCAGTACCAATTTTTGAAGTATCTTGTAAGTTTTGCAGCATAAGAATAAGTCCAATTAACGTCCCAATCATTCCCCAAGATGGCGCAAATTCACCAACTTTATCAAGTAATATAGCGCCCTTTTTCAGTTCATTTATTTCTGTCTCAATATCGCGTTCTAGCACTTCTTTCAACTCTTCTTCATCGTACCCACTAAGCATCAAACGAATGCCTTTTTGAATAAAGGGATTATCAATTTTTTCTCCATCTTCCTCTAATGATAGCAGCCCATGTTTTTTTGATTTTTTCGAAAAATCGACGAATAAATCAGCTAATTGTTCCAAATTATCTTCTTTTCTATTTAACACATAAAAAATACTTTTTGTGTACTTTTTGATCTCACTGAAACGATATGCAACAATAACAGTTGCGATTGTTCCACCTAATACGATAAAAATTGAAGAAATGTCTAGAAAATTTTTAAAGCCTTTCATCCCGCCTCCCTCGAGCATAATAGCGCCAGCAATAAGCACAAATCCAATTATTATACCAAATGGACTGGAAATATCAAATCTTCTTGTTCTTTGTTTTCGGACAATTTTCATTTCACTATCCTCCCCTTCATTTTCTATAAGAATAACAACTTCATTTATATAAATACAAATTAAAAAATCGACATAAAAACCCTCTTTTTTTAGGTAGGCGAGGGCATCTGGCCACACATAGAAACGAGCAAGACCTTTCCCTACCACATGCAAAGTTTAAAACAAAAGGAGAAAACAAGTAACGGTCATGTTGTATTCTGCACGGCAGTGACTTATATGTCGAAAAATTAAAATGAATATATATTGCCTCTTTCATACTTCTCTATTATACTTTTTAAATCTATATATAACAATGTATGCATAAAATTGACACATTCTGCTTTCTTATTAAGATTAAAATATACGGAGGGGAATTTATATGGAATATAATATCTTAAAAGTTATTGCACTAGCAGAAAAACTAAAATATGAAATGCGGCACAGTTGGCTTTCTAATGGTCGTCAAGAGAGTGTAGCAGAGCATACATGGCGTATGTCACTCATGGCTATCCTCGTTCATCCTTATTTAGATAAAAAGGTCGATATAGAAAAGTTACTTAAAATGGTAATCATCCACGATTTAGTCGAAGCTGAGGCTGGTGATATCCCTGCATTCGATACGATGAATAGTGAAGAATTGCGACGAAAAAAACAAGAAAAAGAACAACAAGCAATTCTAAATATTAAACATACACTGTCAGGCCCACTTGGAGAAGAATTATATGAACTATGGATAGAGTTTGAAGAAAAAGAAACATATGAAGCAAAAGTGGCAAATGCTTTAGATAAGCTAGAAGTAAAAATTCAGCATAATGAAGCAGACATTGATACATGGCTTCCTATTGAACATAAAATGACATTCCAAGTTGCCCAGCATACAGATTTTGATTCATTCTTATCAAAGTTACAAAAGATTATTGAGAAAGAAGGAGAACAAAAATTAATTGCTGCTGGAATTGACGTTGAGGCTTGTAAGCAGTTAGAGCCCGATTGGTTCAACTAACCATCAGTGGGGGGGAAGAAGCCCCCTCACTGATGGAAGTTTTACTTTATTCTTACTATTCTCGTCCTTTAGATAAAAACTGGTAGTCATATACTATATAATTAAACATATTTACAAATCCTAAACTCTCTGCAATCGCAATTGAAGGTATGTTTCCTTCCATACAATCCCAATATGGAGTATACCCATTTGTAAAACAGTCCTGTACATATACATGCGCAACTTTCTGAGCTAATTTTTTTCCACGATGCTCTTCTACTGTTTCAATTGCTACTGCATGTGTATTTCCACTAACAAATCCTGAAAAACAAATACTCACTACTTCATTCTTATACATAACCGCATACCCAATTCCTTTTTCAAAGAACGCTTCCATAGAACTCCAAAATAATGAAAGCTGTGCTACAAAAAATGAATTATCATATAGGCGATTGGTAATTACATTTTCTTCTGTTATTTCCAATAATGTATATCCCTCATCCATTTTCGGTTCATTTTGAATTTGGTACTGATTTTCATATAATTTGTATACTTTCTGATTGAATTCCTCATACGAATAGCCGCTCAATATCTTTTTAATCGTGTCATCCCAATTTGTTCCGTGACCAAATCCCTCAAACCAATGAACACCCAATTCAATTGCTTCTTGTGCAATTTCTTCATTTAAAAACTGCTTTATTTCACAATTAAACGATTCATTATTCGGATTACCAATAAATACAAATCCATCCAAATTACCGAACCAAACAAGACCTGACTGCGGTAAATCAACATGATCAACAAACACGCGCCCTGGATTATTTCCTTCAATAATGGCTTGTACATCAAGATGTCTCTCTTGTTGTACAAGATGTTTACATCGAATAAACTGGTCCTGTTCTAATTCATATATCCCATAATCCCCTTCTTTCTTTGTGTACAAAACTGTTTCAAATACATTCGCCTTGTTTTTAATCATACAAAAAAGCAAACCTGTGTGAACAGATTTGCTTTTTCTACATTATTTTTGATTAAATCCCTTTTTAACCAAAAACTCTTTCATATACAATCGCTTCTCCTGTGACATAAACGCGCTCATTGATCCCGTCCATGTCACATCCTTTTGATTTGTCAATCTTCCCTTATAATATTCATTGGTCGTACGATCATATTCATCTAGTAGTTCGTTATATTTTTTCTCATCATATGTGTTTTCATGTAGAATAGCTTCAACTGGTAAACGAGGTTTTACGCCATGTTTTTCATCCGGTACACCAACTGTCATTCCAAAGACCGGGTACACGTTATCCGGCAAATGTAGTAATTCACTTACTTGTTCTGGATTATTACGGATTCCTCCAATATAACAAATACCATATCCGAGAGATTCCGCTGCAAGTGCTAAATTTTGAGCAAAGAGAGAAGCATCTACCGTTGCCACAATAAAATTCTCCGTTGTACCAGCTTTTATCTCTGTCCCTTGTTTTTTACATGCCACTTCTAACCGCTTTAAGTCTGCGCAGCAAACAAAGAATCCTCCGCAATTTTTTACGTGACGATTTCCAGATAGCTCTGCTAATTGCTCTTTCAACGTTTCATCTGTTACATATACAACTGAATAGGCTTGCACAAAATGTGATGACGCTGCATGCTGTGCTGCTCCAATCATTCTTTCGATTATATTCTTTGGAATGGACTCTTTCTTATATTTCCGTACTGATACATGTTGTTCCATTGTATGTATTATTTCATTCACAATATCCTACCTCCTATAATCTGAATACTTAATAAATATCACATTTTTTGTATACGGACAAACGATATGCTTAAAACACAATGATACATGAAAAGAACCAATCGTATTCGATTGCTCCTTTCCTACATATTATACTGCTTTCAATATCTCTCTACACCTTTAACAATTTTCCAAACGAAGTCATATATTCCTACTAGTGCAAAGAAAATGCTAGATGAACATAATGCAGATGAAATATGATTGCCTTTCGTACAATTCACCTCTAAAGTTTTGTTACTCTTATTAAGACATTTTAAAACTCTATATAAATCGCTGCTACGCAGAATACAACTTGACCGCTACTATGCATGGCCAGATACTCTCGCCCACCTAAAAAAATAGTTTTATGTCGTTTTTTAAATTTGGATTTATATAGTTCAATATCACTTATCCATCTACTCTATATATTTTCTAAAGGCTAACTTATTTTTAATTATTAGTTGCTTATTTCCAATTGATGTTATAAACCCTAAGTCTTCAAATTTACTAAATTTACGACTAATTGTTTCCCGTGTCACCCCTATATAACTTGCAATTTCTTCCCGTGTTAACGGTAAATTTATAATTATTCCTTTATCAGTATCCTTACCATACTTTTCACAAAACTCTAGAATAATATAGGCAATTCTAACTTCTGGATCATTTGTTGCAAGATTATGAGCTAAATTTTCTGTATGCGCTAACCGTTTTGTAACAGTTTTTAACAGTTTTAATGCAATACCTGGATTTCGCTCTATTATACTATCCATATCATTTTTTTTTAACATACAAATTTTCGTATCTTCCATAGCATACGCACTAAAATTACTCTTCTCATCACAATTAAATATGTTTAATTCACAAAAACACTCACCGTTTGTTAAAATATGCAAGATTTGCTCTTTTCCTTGAGGGGTTAACTTAGATAACTTTACTTGCCCCTTATTAATAATAAATAATGTATCTGATTTCTCTCCTTCATGAATTAATGGCTGTCCCTTTTTAAATTGCTTATGTTTTGACATTGAAGCTATTTTTAAAATTTCCTCATCAGATAGAGATTTAAAAATGAGAACTTTTCTTGGACAAGGCTCTACTGCATTTTTATGATAACAATGTTCTTTCATATTACCTCACCTAACTTTACATATATTATATAAAATGAAATTTTAATCAGTGTCTTTTCATTATTAGCCCTCACCAATCAGGCTTTTATGGGCATTAATACGTAATAAAGTATCCTTATGATACCTAAATTATTATATCTCTTCCTAAAAGCGAAACCAGTGACCCAAATCACATCAAAAAATTCTTTTCATATAAAAAAGTAACGAGAAATTATATAATCTTCTCGTTACTTTTTCTTTTGCTATTCCTCTACCGGTGCAAAATGTTCAGTATCTTCTCCACATACTGGACACACCCAATCTTCTGGTAAATCTTCAAAACTTGTTCCTGGTTCTATATCTTCATCCGGATCTCCAACTTCTGGATCATAAATATAGCCGCATGGTAAGCAAATATATTTTTTCATTATAATGCCCTCTTTCTATTATTATATTAAGATTTCAGTTTCTCTTTTACCTTGCTCATTATTTCACTTACATTCGTATTTTTCATATCAATCTCTTCTAATAATACCTGCTTTTCAATAGCAGACTTGTAAGGGATAGATGCAGCAACTCCTTCTAATGAGATGACACCTACCATTTTATTATCTTTGATAAATAACCTTGTATACTTCTCTTTACCATCTTCTTCAACGATAGTTGTATCACATTGTTTTTCATCAACGAATCCAATTGAGAATAAAGATACATCGAACGCATTAAAGATAGTAGTTGGAATTGCCTTCTTATAAATTGCAGGATCAGAAACCATATTACTTCCTGCAATTTTCCCTTGATCCATTGCTCGTCCCCATAGTCCGCCAATTTCACCGTTTACTTCTGCTACATCCCCAGCAGCATATACAGATTCCACATTCGTTTCCATCTTCTCATTGACAACAATACCTCTATTTACATGAATAGGAGTATTGTTTACTAAAGAAATGTTAGGAGTGACCCCAATTGAATAAACAACACTGTCACAATCTATTCGTTGTTCACCATTCACTTTCATTCCAGTTACTACTTCTTCTCCAAGAATAGAATCAATAGTCGTATTTACATATACTTTTACTCCGGCACTTTCAATTTTTTGTTTTAATAGAAGAGAAACTTTTTCATCTAATTGTCTTCCCATTAGTGTAGCGGCAACTTCTACAATGGATACTTGTTTACCAGCTTTCATCATAGACCAAGCTGTTTCTAATCCTTGTACGCCTCCACCAATGTTTACAACATGCTTTTTATCTTCTAAACATGCTTTAAAGTTATCCGCTTCCTGCATGTCTCTAATAGTAAAGACATTTTTTTTATTTATACCATCTACTGGTAGCCGTCTATTATTTGCACCCGTGCAAATTAATAATTTGTAATACAAAATTTTTTTATAATTTGATGTAACAATATATTGCTGCTCTGTATCAATTTTTACTACCTTTGTATTTGTGAAAACCGATATATTATTGTTTTGGTACCATTTTTCTTTTTTAATTAAAACTTTTTCACTGTGTAGATCTGAATATAGCTCTTTTGATAGTTTAATTCTGTTATAGGGTAAAGATGATTCTTCACCAAAAATGAATATATTTGAATCCTTGTCATGATCTCTAATTGTCTTTGCAGCATTTACAGCGGCTACTCCACTTCCGATAATTACAAAATTCTTTTCCATATTTTCACCTACGTTTTTCTATTAAATAGAGCTTAGTAATAAATCCGTAACAAATGTTGTTGCATGTTTGATTTGTTGTGTTTTTTCTTCATTCTTTGGAGAGAATCTTATACGAATAGGAAATTCAACATGAGTCATACCTGTAGACTTAATAACATTTGATGTACTTTGTACATTCATGTTTGTTTCATTTAGGTAATCTTGTACTACCTCAATTGCTTCACCACTCCAACCGTATGATCCGAATGCAGCTGCTATTTTCCCTTCTAAGTTCATTCCCTTCATTTCTATTAAAATTTCTTCTAAGTTTCCAATCATATCTGCGTATTTAGTTGAAGATCCGACGAAGACTGCATCTGCGTCTTGAATACTTTCTAGAATTTCAGCTTTATCCGATTTATCAGCATTAAATACTGTTACTTTAATATTATCTGCCTCGAATGTTTCTTTAATGATACTCGCGATTTTTTTCGTGTTATTTTTAATGGTTGTATATACAATGGTTACCTTTTTTCCTTGTGTTGTATCTTTACTCATTTCTGCATATAAATCGATATATTTTTGGACATCTTGGCGTAAAATGTACCCATGAGACGGAGCAATCATTTGAACATCTAAGTCTTTCAATGCTTCCATTAACGTTCTGACATATCTTCTATGCGGGTGAATAATCGCATTATAGTAGCCTATGAAATCTTCCGTAATATCTTCATTCGCTTCATCGTTAAAGAATTCATAATTCGCTACATGTGTACTGAAAATATCACATGGGAATAAAATTTTATCCTCTATGCAATATGTGATCATTGTTTCTTCTGTATGAAGATATGGAGTTTCTTTAAATTTCAACGTTTTCCCACCAATATCTAATGTGTCTCCATCTTTTACAACTAAAAAGTTTCTATGATGCAATTTATACATTTCCTGCAACTCAGGTACTGCAATTTCTGTACATACGATTGTAGCGTTTGTAGCTCTTGATGCTAATGCTGCCAGTCCACCTGAATGATCAGGTTCTGTATGGTTTATTACGATATATTGAATTTCTTGTGGACCAATGAATTCACTTAAATATTCTACAAATTCTCTTCCAAACTCTATGTCAACTGTATCAATCACTGTCGGTTTTTCAGTTTTTAGAAGATACGCATTATAAGTTGTTCCTTTTCCTAAGATTAAACGATGAAACGGAACTTCCCTATCATCAATTTTCCCTACCCAATATATATCTTCAGTTAGCTTAATTTCTCTATTCATATTTTTTAATTCCTCCTGATTGCTATCTCTTAACAACAAATTTATTATAAAAATTTTCCTAAGATAAAAAGAGGACTTGAATCACATTTTGGAAAAACAAATAAAAAAAATACTTTAGTAAATGAAAATTTTTCTTTACTAAAGTATTTTTTATTACATATTTATTTTGTAGCTACAAGAACGAAAGCTGGCCCATTCGGTAAATACACTTCTTTTTTAAAATTACCGAAAGTTTCTACAGTACGAAAACCACATTCTTTTAACATAGACAATAGTTGTTTTTTCGTAATAGGATATAACGGAATACTATTTGATAGTTCTTTATCATCCACATTCAATGTTGCAGTAAATAACACTTTTTCTCCTTCTATCGTATAATTACGCTTAAACGAGAAATGTTTCTTTTCCAGTACCGGAAATTTGAAATTATTTTCACCTAATACTTTTTCATAATTTACAATTTGAATAATTAGTTTTCCGTTTGCTTTTAATTTTTCATAAGATCCACAGATAAAATTAAAGATTTCTTTCGAATTATCCAAATGAACAAGTGTATTTCCAATACAATAAATACCATCAAATACTCCAGGCACATTTTCAATTTGTTGCATTCCAAATGTATTTACACTAAATATCCCTTCGTAAACTGCAGCTTTCTCCCGAATTTTTGCAGCTAGCGTCTCCTCTGGTTCCATCGCAGTAACAGTAAACCCCTTTTCAACTAGTGCTTGGGCTACATTACCTGTTCCTGCGCCCACATCCAGTATAGAGCTACCTTTTTGTAAATAAGAGACTATAAAATTTATTTGTTTCTCATTTGCAGGAAAAATTTCATCATAATATGGCGTTAACGTTTGATAGAAAATCATTATTTATACAGTCCTTTCAGGATCTAGCATTCAAATCATAATCAATTACTACCCGCAAATAGCAGGATAATATTTATGAAATGTAAAGAAACTATTTGAGTTAGTTTCCTTATCAAAATATTACTAAACACTCACAAACTTACTGTAATATATAAATACGAATTAAAAAACCGACATAAAACCATCTTTTTATAGGTGGGCGAGAGCATCTGTCCATGCATAGAAGCGGTCAGTGCCTTTTCCTGCCACATGCGAAGTGAAAACAAAGGGAGAAAGCGAGTGGAAGCTCCTTTTTTTCTGCATAGCAGCAATCTATATGTCGGAAAATCAAAATGAATTCATATAATTATTACAGTAATGCTCTGGCTAATAATACTACTGAAACAAAGAAGTAAATAGAATTTATACTCTCTAAAATACCCACTTTTAGAATCGAAATATTTCTACCATAAAGTAATATAGATCGTATCAAACTTGGTATAAAGGCAATGGTAAACCACGGTGATACAATTAAAGTCACAATCACAAGTAAAGAATGATACCCCCATGAAACAAAGCGATACGTTGGATTCTTTTTCTCACGAATCATCGTCTTCACATAAAACGTACTTCCCATAAAATATAAAAATGATATTTCCAATAGTTTTTTAACATACTTTGCTACCGAATGAAACAAAGAGCTTGAGAACAATATCTATATAGAATAAAGTAACACTTTTATCAGTTAGGATTTTCTTCATCCTCCACCTAACTTCTTTGCTTTCGCTTCATTTTGAGGCGGGAGTATTACTAGGGATAAGCTTTTTATTAAGGATAAACTATATTGAGGAAGGATACTGTGAGTGAAATCACTGCATTATGATGGGCGCCCTGAAAGTAAAGTGTGCTATATGGGCTGTCGTACCCGTGTTATGGCTAATATTCATGGAGAAGATGAAAATTCGTGGAATCTCGGGAATAAAATTGTTGCCTTTATGAGAAGAAAGATGGATCAAGCAACGGAAGAATATCAGTTGAATTTTTCATTAGTCGCAACCTCTGCAGAAGGATTATCAGGAAAGTTTATAAAAAAAAGATCGAGCTGAATTTGGAACAATTAGTGGTGTAACAAATCATAACTATTACACAAATTCATTCCACAACCCGGTTTATTATCCTATTCAAGCGCTTGATAAAGTTCGTTTAGAAGGACCGTTTCATGCGCTTTGTAATGGCTGTCATGGCAAAAGCTCTGGAACGAAATCCTCCGCAAACATATCGAAACTCACAAACCCCACACTTTCCTTTATACTTGTCTGGATTACGCAAGTCTTGGAAAATGGGGGAGTTTCGATAAATATCAGCTAGTGGTGTTGTTCGAACATGCCCGGCTGGTGAAATCATATCTAAGAAAAAAATGCCAATTCCCCTCTATTTTCTACCTGGTTTAAAAAACTTATAAAAATCTATCAAAACGTTGGAGAACCAAGACAAAAGCCAACTACCGAAAAGGAATCTCACCTTTTTCCTGTCCGCAAGGCTATCACCTTCTCATTCACCTACTGTGAAAGAATAACGGCAGGTTCCTGTTAGGAACGGTCTTGTTTTGCGCATAATCATTCATCCAAGTCAACTATACGCAAAGGGATATAAGTTTTAAACCAGATTCCCTCCCTTCTTGATTTGAAATAAAATTTGTTGATTACTCATATACACTGTTTTATGAAGGATACTCCATAATTTCCAGTTGTGATGGTCTTTCCATGTTGCGATGGTTTGTAACCATTTCTTATATACCTTTTTTGTATTCTTATTGCTTTCTTCCAATGAAGCAATAAGAATACGAAGTTTCGTTGAGATTTGGTTTTGTAACAAAGAAATCATTTCTTTTGGTAGTTTTTCTTGTAGTCCGAGTCCACGACGTGCAATCGTAAACGCAGCCGTTTCATGAACGCTAATCCCATACTTTTTACTATATTTTAGTTTTCCAATCACGCTTGTATAAGCAGGGTTCACCGTTTTGACGGAAAATCCATTGCGAAGCCCCATTCTGATTAAACTACTTAACATCTTCTTGTAAGTAAACTGATGAAATTTGCGATTACTGTATTTGTCTGTATCATGGGATTGTTGAAAATGTAAATCTTCTAGCACAATGCCGCCAACATGTTGAGAAAATAACCAATCTTTGATTTGTTGTGTCATTTGCCCGATTACAGTAGCTCGTTTATCCGTAGAAAACGTATCTAGATTGTGTAAATAAAAGATTTTTGATCCTTTGAAATTCCCTTGCTTCGTGCATAAACTAACAGCTATACGATCAGGATTGACATCGATCCCTGCAATCAAATCAGATATTGGGACTTCTTTGAAGTCTAACATACGACCTATTTCCGTTTCCTCAAATGTAATGTTTACATAGAATTCACCTTTTTTACGAAGTAATTCTACACTATATGTTTGATGGTCAATCATTGGTTTTCCTTTTGGATTCATACCTGTTTGTGTACCCATGACGACATCTGTGATTTCCTTGTAATAACGATACGGAATTGTAATCGGTACTACAATACGAGGACTTGTTCTTTTTCCTGAAGTCAAACCTAACGGATTGGCAATTTCTAACCAACCTTGGCCGTTATCATCAATTGTGATCCGCATATTTAAATTTCCTTTTTTACTTTTATCACCTCTTGAATACAATTGTCGTGTCCGTAAATCTTTCCATTCTTGATTGGAAATGTTTTGTTTCATGCGTTCATAAAAGGCTTTTCGACCACCGAAAATAACAGGCGGTAATGTACCGTTTGCAATATGCGTTTCATACATCATAATTTTTTGTTCTAATTTTTGTTTTCGCTTTCGTAAACCGTTTAAACAAACGTCTAATGTGATTTTTTTTGGTCTTTTTCGACCACTTTCATATTCTTCTATTTTTTGTATGGTTTGTTCTAACTTTTTTTGATTATTTTCTAGATAAACAGGAAGGAGTTCTTTTTGAGAGGAAATGATGGTTTGTGCTTGTAAAACTGCATCTTCACAATAACGTTTATTTAAGGAATACACGTGTT
>NZ_JAVBXD010000038.1 GCF_030756675.1 Bacillus multifaciens | reverse complement strand
CATTACTATTTTAGGTGATAAGCATTTGAAACTTAATACAAATTCTGATACCTAACGGACCCAACGATTTAACTTCCGCTTTCGAGAATTATGTAAATGAGCCGTCCATATGACGGCTCATTGTATTTTAACTCCTACTGTATGGCTACTTCCCCCTGTACCTTGATAATGTGAAGAAAACACTTATCTGAAAGCTGCAATGTTGTAGAATCTAGAATCCGAATGCGCTTAAATGTCGTGGTATATTGATGGATTGTTTTGTTGTGTCGAATGAATTCTTTGAGTTAACAGACTCCTCCTTGTTTTTGTGTCATTTTCATTCGAAGTACTGGTAAAATAGCTGCTAATCCTAATACCGCCGCTATGCTAAATACGATCACGAGCGAAGTTGTCTCCTTCAATACCCCTCCTAGCGAAACACCGATTAACAGCGTGCTCATAAATAGCGGTAATACCGTTCCATTTACCCGGCCAATCATGTTTTCATCTACAAGTTGAATCATAAACGTTCCAATTACGATATTTACACAAGCTAAACAAATACCTGTTATAAAACGCATGCACACTGTAATCCAAAACGAAGTCGAAAACCCTTCTACAACAAATGAAACAGCTAAAATGATCATCCCAAAAACGAGTAAATGTTTCTGCTTTACTTTTTTAGAAACAACAGCTGCCACACCGCCCCCAATTAACATCCCAATGCCATCGGCTGCAGTTAAATATTGGACAGCTTCTTTCTCCATTCCTAATCGTTCCACAACGAGAAAGACTTCAAGCGGTTGTACTAAACCTGCCGCTAAGCCAATAATCGAAAAAGCTATAGCCAACATTCGCAGGGGATTCGAACGTAGCACATACAACCAACCTTCTTTTATATCATTCCATAATGAAGATTGCCGCGCCTCTACTTCTTTCATCCATCCTGGTAGAAATGAAAGACAAAGAGCTGATAAAACAAAAATAATGATTAAGCTGTAGAGTGATGCAAATAAACCGAGCTGTGTATACACGAATGTTCCTACAACTGGACCAAAGATAAGGAACAATGCTTGTAAACTTTGAGATATGGCAATAGCTGCACTCACATGTTCCTCTTCGACATGATGTTTAAACACGCGTGAAGTTGCTGGCTGTGAAAATTGGCTGACGACCGCTGACACAAATGTTGCAGCAAATAGCGCTTGCCAATACCCAATATTCAACAAGAAAACGATCATAACGATAGATAGTGCACTTAATATATCCCCTGTAATCATCGTGCGATTTGGATTCCACCGGTCAGCCAAGGCACCTCCAACAAACGAAAAGATAAATATAGGTGCGTATTCCATAACGGACAATATAGAAACAGCAACGGGATCATTATTTGTCTGTTCCATAACAAAAAACAAAAGCGCCATATTTCGGATCCAAATCGCAAATTGTTGTAAAATATCAGAAGCAATTACAAGTAGAAACACTCGATTTTTTAACAAAGCATTCATCGTATCTCCCCTTTTTTAAACCGACCGTTCAGTCTAATTTGTTTCAAGAGAAAAGCTGCTGATATTACGATCCAGCTGCCATTCCCTGTAATAAAACATCAATTGCCTTTTTATAAATCCGTGTCATTTCTTCTGCATTCATTTCATAATATAATGGTCCAAGCCCAGCTAACAGACCGTTCACAACGTACATAAGATCATTTACATCGTCTTGGCGAAATTCACCTGATGCCATCCCTTCTTCGACTAGCTTCTTAAAAATGCTATACGATTCACGAGTTAAGGCGATCATTTCATCCATTATATCTTTCCTTACAACTTGACTCGTTAGAAATTCTTCAATTGTACTAGAAATTGGATTTTGGACATCTTCGACATAATATTCAGCAAGGCCATATAACTTTTCTGTACTTGTCTGGTACTGCTTTTCTTTTTCTGCCCATTTTTCCAACCAATCGTACGTATGCTGCTTCACTACAAATAAAAACAATTCTTCTTTACTTTTAAAGTGATAGTAAATACTACCTTTACTTCGCTCAGTAATTTCACAAATGTCTTCCATAGATGTTGCTGCATACCCTGTTTTTGAAAATAATTGTTCTGCTTTATAAGCAATTTCTCTTTTAATTTCTTCAGCACTTTTTCTCATCATTGCACCTCATTAAACCGACCGTTCAGTCTAATTTTAACAAAAATTGCCTCTTTCTTACAAGAGGCAATTTCCTTATTTATGAAAATATCTTATCAATCCAATTATGAATCGCATACAGTTTTCCTATTTTTAACGCGATCTTAAATAGAACAACGCCACCCGCCACTACAGCAAATGCAATCATTTTCCCTTTGTTTTTTACTTTCGGCTTTTTTTCCATTCTCTATTCCCTCTTTATCTCTTTATTAAGGTTTCTTGTTAATCAAATGTTTATTTATACAAATCTATTTTGATTTTTCAACACATAAATCGCTGCTATGCAAAATCCAACATACCCGCTACTGGCCTGCTCCTTTTGTTTTAAACATCGCACGTGGCAGAAAAAGGCCCTGACCGCTTCTATGCATAGCCAGTTGCTCTCGCCCATCTAAAAAGAAAGGGCTTTTATGTCGGTTCTCTAATTTCTTACAGCGATTTACTCCCATTAATCAAACGTTTGTTTAATACATTTTCCAAGACTTTTCCCCAACTAATCAAACGTTTGTTTAAATTTCAAAGCAATAAAAAAATGCGCCTTTTCAGGCGCATTTCTATGTCAATCTCCACCGCCGCTGCCACCATCTCCGCCAAAAGAACTTCCGCAATCTCCCGAGCTGTCACTAGATCCTGCAAAAAATATTGGTGCACTATAGCTATCCGTTGAATCGGAATTGTATCGGCTTCGTCCCCTTTTTCTCCCACTTGATCCATTTACTTTTACAATAATTGCAACTAGTAAAGCAAAAAATATAACGCCTACTACCATTTCCATGTCCATTCTAAAATCCCCCTTTCACTCTTCAACTAGAGTGTGATTTATATTTTTCAGGGAAAACAATCACAACTAAATATTTCGCCAAAACTCCCTCCATATCCTCTAATAAAATTACATTTTTACCTATATTAGGATGAATTTCAAACTAATAGTACAGATAGCAATTGTTAGCTCTTATTTACTTTGAAATTATATAAATTCTCTTATAGAAATTTTTGAAATATCTTATCGCGGTATAAACCAAATGAAGCTGTTTCTTTTCATTTGCGTCTTTCGAGCAGTTGCTGAAAACGAAGTGATTTCGCTGTTAATTCTTCTTGTAATTGTTTTCTCTCTGCCTCATCATGACAACACGCCAGTAAATCTTCAATTTTTAACATCTCTTTTTGCAGATGCATTTCTTCAGGAATCATACCAGCATTTTTCAAAATTTTATAACTCATACGAAGTTCTTCTGGAATCATCGATAAATCTTCTAACTGAAGATGTTTCCCTTTTCCTGGCAAATCTTCAAATTCACCATCTTTCATCGCTTGCCGAATACGTTCCTCAGCAAGAATCGAAAAGATCTCCATAACTCCACCACCACCTCTATTCTATAGTTTATTCCATTAACAGGAAAAAATCTCCTCACTATTAAGCGCGTTTACACCAATCTTGTACCGTCCAAATTTGCGTCACCCATTCTTCATAAAAATCTGGTTCATGAGAAACGAGCAAAATCGTGCCTTCATATTCCATAAGAGCTTGCTTAAGCGCTTCTTTTGCCCGAACATCTAAATGATTTGTCGGTTCATCTAAAACAAGTACATTACTTTCTGTTAACATTAATTCACATAAACGTACTTTCGTTTGTTCCCCGCCGCTTAAAGAGCAAAGCGGCTGCAAAATATGCTCTTCTGTTAAACCACACCTTGCTAATGATTGCCGAATTTGTTTTTGCGTCATATCCGGCCGAAGTGACCATACTTCCTCAAGCGGTGTTTGCTCAGTGGCGAATTCTTCTTGCGCAAAATAAGCCGGGTTTACTCGCTCTCCTATTTGCACCGTGCCGCTTAAAGGCTGCAAATACCCAAGCAATGTTTTTAACATTGTTGTTTTCCCGATCCCGTTATAACCGACGATCGCAATTTTTTCACCGCGCTTTATTTGTAAATCAATTGGGCTGAATAAAGGCTCTTTATAACCAATCTGCATATTTTTCGTCTCTAAAATTCGGCTAACAGAATCAAAATGCACCTGAAACATAAAACGCGGTTGCAGCGCAGAAGTTGGCTTTCCGATTTGGTTGATTTTTGCTAACACTTTTTCACGACTTTTTGCTTGTTTCGCTTTACGAACTTTATTCTTTTGAATAAAATTCTTTAGTCTTTCCATTTCTCTTTGCTGCCTATCATACGCTACTTGTAATTGCTGTTTATTTTGCTCATAGTTTGTTAGGAATGTTTGATAATTACCGATATAGCGTTTCATCCCTCTATATTCTAAATGATAAATAACATTCGTAATTTCATTTAAAAACCTTTCATCATGCGAAACGACAATATAAGCATGTTCGTAATTTCTCAAATACCCCATAAGCCATTCAATATGAACGTTATCAAGGTAGTTTGTTGGTTCATCAAGTAACAAAACATGCGGCTCTTCTAATAATAATTTTCCTAACAACAGTTTTGTTCGTTGACCGCCGCTTAGTTGTTCCACATCACGATCCATCCCAAGTTCTAAAATTCCTAATCCTGCAGCGACCATTTCGATTTTTTCCTCAATATGATAAAAGTCAGAATGCTCTAGTGCACTTTGCAGCTCTCCGTATTGCACTAGCAATTGTTCAAGATTATCACCTGCTGCCATTTTCTCCGCTATTTGTAGCATCTTATTCTCGGTATCGTACAAGCTGGCAAAGGCGCTTTGTAAATACTTCATAATCGTTGTGCCGGCCTGCAAATCGATATGTTGCTGCAAAAAACCAATCTTCATATGAGGAAACCACTCAATCGTCCCCTCATCAGGAAGTAACTCTCCCGCTAATATACGCAGTAACGTCGATTTCCCTGCTCCGTTACTCCCTACAAGACCAACATGCTCACCTCGAAGTAATCGAAAATCAATATTTTGAAAGATTATTTTATCCCCATACATATGGGTAAGATTTTCAACTGATAACATACTCATTTTACTCTCTCCTTTTCGCTTTACATCTAAAGCCAAACGAGAGAACAGTACAAAAAAAACAATATTCAATTTACTAAACGTAAAAATGGATAAGGCAAACACACCTTATCCATTACAAATTATTATCGTAAAAAAGGAATAAGGTTCTTTATCTACTGTCTTTCGGTTGGCTTTTACTCAAAAATTGGGCAGACTACTCCCTTATCAAGCCAAAACCATTTGAAGAACAGTTGATAAAGTCATCTTATCCTTTCACCTCTTTATAAATTATTATTTGTATATAGAATAAACAAAAATTATACATTTATTCTATCATATGCTAAATTCTACAAATTTGTTAAAATTCCTGCTTATAAGTAATTTATACCATCATTTATTTTTATAAAATCCATCCATTAGTTGGAGCACACTTTTAAATTCCTGTAAACCTTGTCCTAGTGTAAGAGAACTATATTCTTCTTTTAAACCATAAGCACAAATTGTATCTCCTTCTATCCAAGCATCGTATTTTTCATTCAAGAAATGTTGGTCTAGAGCATCCCATTCTTCTTCTTCAATGCCATATATGTAATAATCTACTTCGAACTCTCCGTCTTCTCTTACAACAAACACAATATTCGTCTTTGGACCCCAACGTTCCTTAGAGGAAAACTTAATTCCAACTTTCTTTTCTCCCCATCCCTCATAAATTTTATGTGTAACTTTTTCATGTCCTAATTCTTGCATAATTGCTTGTATTTCTTTAGATATGTAATTTAAATATTGTGATCTCATTTTTATAATCTCATTGATTTGCGCATAATTATTTTGTATAAAGCTCAACATTTTTTGATCCATGGTTTCTTCTCCTATTAAAGCTTTAATATTCACTACATACTCCCTTAAAAAGACCACCCACTTTGTTGTTCCGCATTTCAATAAATATTTACCTAATCCTTTTTCAATTTCATTAATAAAATGAACATATGAAAGACTCATCCAATTATCATGATTAATCATCTTTTTTTCTAAAGAGAGAAGTATAAAATAACAAGATTTGTTTTGGTATGTATTATTAATAAACTCTATATATTCATCTAGTGGATTTAAAACTTGATGATAAATTTTATTTTCGATTACAATTACCCAGTCCTCTCCTTCAATTAAAATATCTATTCTATTTCCTTCATCTGTTACTACTTCTCTTTCTATTGATAAAAAGCTCAATACATCTATATTAATGCTTAAACACTTCGCTAAACTTTGCAAAAACAGTGTTTGAAATCCATGTTCTTCTCTCGGATGCATAAAAAAAGCCATAATATCGCTAATAGGATTTTCATAATGACCCCTCGCACCAATTGAAAAGAAGTTTTTTTCTTTTGGCGACTGTTTATATTCCAAACTTTCTTTTATTGTTTTTGCATACTGAATTTCATAATCAACCTTTTGCATAACACTTTCCCTTCATACTTTTATAATAAAAAACCCCTTAACAGTAATTGTATCAAAAACCGTTAAGGAGCAATGTCTTATTTCCTCATATAAGGAGCTAATATTTTCAATATCTCTGTTTTATCTTCTTTTAACTCTTCTGACGTTAACATGTCCATTGTTCTAGGGCGCGACAAGTTCACTTTCACTTCGCCAACAATTGTTGATGGCTGCTGTGACATAATGAAAACACGATCTGATAACAAAATCGCTTCGTCTAAGTCATGCGTAACCATAATAATTGTTTGTTTCCCTTTTTGCCATGATTCTAGTAACCAGCTATGCACTTCCATTTTTGTAAATGCATCTAATTTTCCAAAGGGTTCATCAAGCAGCATAATCGGTTTATCACATAAATACGTCCGTAAAAAGCTAACACGCTGCCGCATTCCCCCTGATAACGCATCTGGGTAATGATCTGCATATTCATCAAGTCCAAATTGCCTTAGCGCTTCCATACCAACTTCTAATCGTTTTCTTTTCGATTGCCCTTCAATTTCTAAAGGCAATACAATATTATGAAGAGCAGAACGCCATGGAAGCAGGAGATCTTGCTGCGGCATATAGCTAACAATATCACGTTTCATAACGGATTGGTCTTCGTAAAGTACATCTCCATCATTTGCTTGTTCAATTCCAGCGATAATGTTTAATAACGTACTTTTTCCGCACCCACTTGGTCCAACAAACGAAACAAATTCACCTTCTTGAACCGAGACATTCATATGCTCTAGCACTGTTTTCCCATCAAATGTTTTCGTAACGTCTTTTACTTGTAGTCCGTTCATTTTTCGCTCGGAAGGAATTCGTTCGTAAAGGCCGCTTTCACATCAATTTTCTTTTTAATGACTTTATTGTCATATAAGAAATTCATATAATTCGTCCATACTTCTTCCTTCTGTACTCCCCACGCCTTCGCATCATCTTGGTATTTCGTACTTAACCATTTTTGGCTTTCTTGTACTAACTCTTTATTAATGTCTGGTACATTTTTAATTAAAATATCCGCTGATGCTTGCGGCTCCTTAATCGCAAAGTTATAGCCATCCGTTGTTGCTTTCATAAACTTCTTCACAAAGTCTTTATCTTGTTTTGCGTGTTTTTCACTAGTAATAATAACAGGACTATAATAATCTAATGCTGGATCTAAATCTTTTAGCATAATCGTGTTTAGCTCAATGCCTTTTCTTTTTGCTTCAATACCATCCCAGCCATAATAGATCCACTCAAAATCAGCGTCACGGCCAATAGATTTAAAGAAATCTGTTTGTCCAAGTACAACCTTTTGCACTTTATTATAGTCTGCTTGATGTTTATCCATAATTGTTTTTAAAGTAGCTTCTTCAGCTGGTGCTCCCCAACCGCCATATCGTTTTCCTTCAAATGCTTTTGGAGATGTGATGTTATCCTTTTTTAAAGATGCAAATGCAGATGTATTATGTTGAATAACAGCACCAATTGATACAACAGGAATATCTTCCACCCTTGCTGTTGTTACGTTCTCTTGATAACTTACACCAAAATCAGCTTTTCCCGATGCAACCATTTGTTCAGCAGAAGTGTTTTCACCTGGCTGAATAATTTCTACATCTAAGCCTTGTTTTTTATAGTAGTCTTTCGTCTTTGCTACATATAAACCAGTATGGTTTGTATTCGGAAACCAATCTAATACTACTTTTACTTTCTGCTCTTTACTCTCTTCTGTTTTCCCTGCTGAGCAGCCTGCAAATGTAAATAATAAAGAAGCTGCTAATAACGCTTTTAACCCTTTTTTCATTTCTCTCCATCCTTTCTGTAAACCCATGGTGCTGTTAGTCTTGCCATAAATTCAACAATAAAATACAAGAGTAGCGTCACACAGGCAATAACAGCAGCGATTCCAAACACCCGAGCTGTTAAAAAAGATTTCGTCGCTCTTGTCAGCATAACCCCTAAACCTTCACTTGCCCCAAGCCATTCTCCAATAATGGCCCCCATTACGCTATATGTAACGGCAATTTTTAATCCTGAAAAAAAGTATGGCAGTACTGCTGGAAACTTCACTTTTTGATAGACTTGCCACTTGCTTGCTCGCATTGTTTGCAGCAACTTTAACATCGCTTTGTCTACCGTTTGAAAACCTTCTAAAATACTAAGTGTAATCGGAAAGAAGCATACGAGAATCACAACCATTACTTTTGGCAGCATCCCGTAGCCAAACCAAATAATAAATAACGGTGCGAGTACAACAATCGGAATGGTTTGCGAAATCACTAATAATGGATTTATTAACACACGGAATAATGGAATTACATCCATAATTATTGCAATGCTCGTTCCGAGTATAATCGCAAAAAATAATCCTATGAAAACTTCTTGTAAAGTCTGCACTGTATTAGGAAGTAATAAATCTTTCATTTCAATAAGTTCATGTACAATTGCAGAAGGCTTCGGCAAAATCCACGGTTCAATATGGAATATTGAAACAGCTCCTTCCCATATTGCGATGAGAAGGAAAAGCCAAATTGTCGTAATCGCTATGTTAGATCTCTTCTGTTTTTTCATGATCTTCACGATACTTCCACACTTTTTCATCAATCGTTACGCCTGTGCTTGGACGATAGTGAATTTTAATAGAAGTAATAACTTCTTCTGCCCCATCATCTATGCAAGCTTGCTGCGCACGCTTAATAATGTCCAAAAGTTCATCTAACTCTCCTTCCATTGTCGTCTCCATCGCGCCAACTTCATAGCGCACACCTGATTGCTGAACAACCTCAATTGCTTTATCTACAACCGCATAAACATCTTTATGCTTTGCTTGTGGTACAACTGAAAATGAAACTGTAACTTGCTGTGACATACTAAATTCCTCCTTGAATTTCATATAAAAAGAAAAGGCTTTCCTGCAGCGAAGCAGGAAAGCCTTATATACAAGTTATCATAGAATAACAGTCGCTACGATTCTTGATACAACTCCCTACGCTGGCATTATCCAGATCAGGTTAAGGGTCGATGTATTGTTACATCCTCTCAGCCACATAGGCTCCCCTGTTTCAATTCGTTTTCATTGTAGCACGGATTATTTTTATGAACAAACAAATTTATTTTTTTCCTGTAAATACTATTTCTAGGTACTCTTCAGACGGGGTTGATGTAGGGAGTTAGAGTTTGAGGGATATATGATGTTAATATCCCTTAACTTTGTATGAAGTGACATACATTCAATTATTACGTCTCGGCTGAGCTTCTAATCATGATAATTGTAGCGGGTCTGGCTGTGATAAAGGTTGATTATTTCACAAAAAATAATTCTCTATCAAAGATAATTGAGATGTGTTCTTTTTTAATAGGGTTAGGGGTACACCCCATCGCTATCAAGCTAAGAAATACATTCTTCACAAAAACGAAAAAGTAGGGGGTTATTATTTAGCAATTTTTTAGATTATTTCTTTGAACATAAAGAATGATAATAGCTATTGTATATACTGCTGATAAAACTAAGACAGAAAAAATATTCGCTTCAACTGAACTAGCTAAAGTGATAGACGCTAAAATATTAAATAGTGCATGAGTAGCTATCAATAAGTAAATATTTCTCGTCAAATAATAAATCGTTGAAAAAACAATTCCTAATAACAAAGCATTAGTAATTTGAAGTACAACTAAAATGGTTGTTGCTTCTGGATTGATTGCAATTGCACTGTGTAAAATTCCAAAAATAATAGATGAGAAAATAATATAAACCATTGGATTTCTTGTTTTTAACTTATCAAAATAGATTGCACGAAATAGCGTTTCTTCGGTATAACCAACCAATACCATTTGAACAATTAGTAACATAATGGTTGGAACTGGAATCGAAAAATTAATTTCTAGAATTAGTGGTTGTACTAAAACAATAACGCCCATAATTAAACAAATTCGATAATCAACTTTCTTAATTGCGAAACCAAATTTTTCTAATGATGGATCACTCTTTTTCATGTATATGGTAAAGATGCTTCCCATAAGCAAGAATGCCATAATTTGATAAAGAATCATTCCATCTTCACTTGCATTTGTCATAACACCAATTGCCGAAAAAAGTGAGACGACAATTGTTAAAGACACACTGTACAATACTAATTCTATATAGAATGTTTTTTTCATTTAAACTTCCTCCAAATTCAATTTTCTATAATTTATCATGGAATTAATAATTGTTTTTTGCTAAAATTCCTGTATACAGGAATTGAGGGTTATAGAATGTACGGACATACAATGAAACAAATCAGAAAAATGAAAAAATTTACACAAAAAGAAATCTATACAGGTGTCGTGTCAAAATCATTTTACAGTGACTTTGAAGCGGGTAAATACTCCGTGAGTATTGAAAAATTTGAAGGCTTATTACAAAACCTAAATATTTCATTTGATGAGTTTATGTATTTTTACCATCAAAACGATTTATCTGATAGTCGAAAATTAGACGCAAAAATCGATGAATTATACAAAAAAGGAAAATTTGACGAGTTATTTGCTATTTATGAAAGACATTTTTCTAATCATGTAAAGGAAATTCGATATTTGGCTGCAAAAGCATATTTACTCGTATTAATCACCCATAATAATTTCCATAAACTTTCAAGAGACCCATTTATTGAGATTTTAGCGGATTTAGAAAATGCAAAGATGTGGACTTTAAATGAAATAAAATTAGCTAAGCTAGTTCTTTTGTCTATACCTGAAAAAGAATTAGATAGGTCAAATAAACTATTTACAAGAATAAAGCAAGAACTAACTAAATATGAAATATTTGACAACAAAGTATATTTCGAAGAGTTAGCGGATCTCTTTTTTAATCGAATACAAAGTTTATTGATACTGAACGATGTAAAAAGTTCAAAAGAAGTACTCAATGAGTATTCACTGGCAATTCAAGGCTCAGATAATATGACACTGTGCATCCAGTTACAATTTATTAGTATTTTGGTTGGGTTGTATTATGATTATCCAACCTATGAAACAAAAGTAAAAAAGTTCTTCACACAAATGAATAAAATTCCAGTCTCAGAGTGTCATTTCTATAGAGTTATTTTTGATATCCATAACGAGAAAGCGAAGAATTACTTTTTGCGTTACTTTAAATAAAAATGTAAGTTATTAGATTAGTTAACTGCTAATCCACATATTGAACAAATGAGTAGCAAATTTAAAATAAACAAGTTCTTTAGAAAGTATGTAAAAATCAGTTCTGGTGCAAAGATAAAATAAAAGAGAATATAGCACAGATTTTTTCATATACGACACAGAATACAAATTCCCTTTTAAAAATAAAAACCTGTCAAAAACGACAGGTTTTTATTTTTAATCACCACTTGCAATTTATCAAAATCACGCCGCTATCCCATTTGTTGCTGATAGCGGCATTCTTACTCTTATTATTTTTTCTATTAATATCTTTACACAAAAAAAAGGACCAATGTTATAAAAACATTGGCCTAAACCAACCCTATCAGTCCGGTAACTGGCTAGCATAGTCTTATTTGACCTTAGCTCCTATAGCTTTGCGACCTTGCGTTTCCACAAGTTTGCCTTTCTCGAGAACGAGTTGAACGATATGGGAGTTTTATGAGAATTAAATAATTCTCTGTCCACAGATTACAACATCTAAATCAATTTGTCCACTTATTTGTACATATAAATATAAAATTTCAAAATAACCCTCTTCCTCTTGTAACATAATGTTAACAAAAAGAGTAAGTCACATTTTTAATGTGTTATATATGGTAACTTACAAACAATTCAAGGTTCTATTCAAGATCTCGTAACGAGTGCACCGTGGTTATTTGCAATTGCACTATTCGTACTATCAATCTTGTTATATAGCCAAGCCGCAACGGTACGTGCGTTAGTACCACTTGGATTAACACTTGGCATTTCACCGGCACTATTAATCGCGATGTTCCCAGCTGTAAACGGATATTTCTTTATTCCAAACTATGGAACCATTGTTACGGCAATTAACTTTGACCGTACGGGTACAACGCGTATCGGTAAAAATTATAGTTTTATGATTCCGGGTCTTGTTGCAACAATTACATCAATTGGAATTGGAATGCTTCTCGTTTCACTGATGTTTTAATTAAGACAGAGCTAGCCTTTACAAGGGCTAGCTCTTTTTAATCAAACGTTTGTTTAAATATTTATTCAATAATTTCAATACTATATCCTTTCTTCCGCATTCCCGTTAGCACTTGCTCAATATGCTCATTATCTTTCGTCTCAAGAGAAAGATGAAGCTGTGCATAACCTGGGAATACTTTCGATCCAATTCTCTCTAAATGAATGTGAAGAACATTTGCTTCTAAATCGGTGATAATTTGTAATACTTGCTGCAATTGTCCTGGCTTATCTTTAATCATAGTTGAAATATGGACAAATCGTCCTGCTTCCACCATCCCGTGTTCAATAATACGAGAAATAAAATTAACATCAACATTACCGCCACTTATTACAGAGACAATCTTTTTCCCTTGCTCAGGCACTTTTCCATATAACAGCGCTGCTAATGAAGTAGCACCCGATCCTTCTACAAGTAATTTATTACGTTCTAATAACATAAGCATTGTCCGCGCAATCTCCATTTCATCCACACAGAAAATATCATCTACATAACGCTGCACAAGCTGAAAAGTGAGATCACCTGGTCTTTTCACCGCAATTCCATCGGCCATTGTAGGCGTTGATTGTACCGTCACCCTTTGTTTTTCCTGTAAAGATTGTTTCATACTCGGACACGCTAGCGCCTGAACACCATATATTTTCACTGATGGCTTTTGTTCTTTAATCGCCATCGCAACGCCTGCAATTAAGCCACCGCCTCCAATCGGACAAATGACCGCGTCAACATCATCAAGCTGCTGCAAAATTTCTAATCCAACTGTTCCTTGTCCAGCAATCACATGCTCATCATCAAATGGATGGACAAATGTCGCTCCAGTTCGTTCTTTTAAATCAAGCGCATACGCTAACGCTTCATCAAACACATTTCCTTGCAATTCGATATTCGCTCCGTAACGCTTTGTTGCAAGCACCTTACTAAGCGGCGCTCCTTTTGGCATAACAATGGTACATGGAATCCCGAGCATATTACTAGAATAAGCAACACCTTGCGCATGATTACCAGCCGATGCTGCCACAACTCCTTTTTGCAATTCTTCTTTACTAAGTGAAGTCATTCTATTATAAGAACCACGCACTTTAAAAGAACCCGTCTTTTGCAAATTCTCAAGCTTTAAATAGATTTCATTATGAGCTAGCTCACTAAATGTACTCGAATAATCTAACGGCGTCGTATGGACAATCCCTTTCATTTTTTCATGAGCGGCTATAATCGTTTGTAACGTAATCATGTTGTCGCCTCCGAAACAGTATATTCATACACTTTAGTTTCAAACGATACAATTTGTTTTATACAAAAAAAGAACGATTTCTGCATATGAGAAATCGGTCTTTTCATCTATCAACTCATTATTTTTTTACTAACTCCGCTAATTTTTTCGTACTCTCATAAGGAGAATCCGCTAAACTAATCGCTGAAATAACAGAAACACCATCTGCCCCTGCTTCCACGACAGAAGCAGCATTGTGGGCGGTAATTCCACCAATACCGACAATCGGAATTTCAATACCATTTTCACGAAAAACACGTAATCCTGCCGTTCCTTGTACCGCTTTTGCATCTTTTTTCGTGCTTGTTTGAAAAATCGGTCCTACTCCTAAATAATCCGCACCATTTTCAATCGCAAAACGAGCTTCTTCTATTGTATGAGCAGATACACCAATGATTTTATCCCCCATTTTCCCGCGTACGATCTGAATGTTTTCATCATCTTGCCCAACATGAACACCGTCAGCATCTAACGCTAGTGCGAATTCCACATCATCATTTACGATAAATGGAACATTGTATTCTTTGCATAAAGATTGCAGCTGTTTTGCGAATGCATAGCGGTTTTCTCCTGTTAACGCTCCGTCACCTTTTTCACGATACTGAAAAAGTGTAACTCCGCCATCAAGTGCTTCTTTCATAACTTGTAATGGGTCTTTACAGCAATTGTTGCTGCCCATAATAAAATATACTTGTAGTAATTCAGACATGTGTTGCTTATCGATGCGTGCCATTTCTCTCATCCTTTCTTAACAAACTTCCTCGACATTTCCATATCGTTCAACGTCTTCTGCCGTGATGTTTGCTAATTGATTCAGAAATTCAACTTGGAAACTTCCCGGCCCTTGTTCGGCCGTTTTACTTGCCGCAATTTCTGCTGCTACACCGTAAAATGTTACCGCCGCAACAGCTGCTTTTACATAATCGTTTTCGGCTGCTGTAAACGCTCCGATAACAGATGTTAATAAACAACCCGTTCCTGTTACTTTCGTTAAAATCGGATGGCCATTGCGAAGAATGAACGTTCTTTCGCCGTCTGTTACCACATCTTCTTTTCCTGTAATAACAATAACAGTATTGAGCTGATAAGCTGCATATTTTGCAACTGACGCAACATCACCATTTCCTTCCCCTGCATCAACACCTTTAATTTCCCATTTCTCATCAATCACATTAGCAATTTCTGCGACATTACCACGAATGACTGCCAACTTTATTTCATTTGGAATATACCTTGCTACTTCTGTTCGATACGAAGTTGCCCCAGCACCGACAGGATCAAATATAATAGGTACATTGTGCGTATTTGCCGACTTTCCAGCAATAAGCATCGCCTCTACTTCTTCTTGGCGAAGTGTCCCCATATTTAACACGAGCGCTCCCGCAATACTTGCCATTTCTGCTACTTCTTCTTTTGCATATGCCATCACAGGCGATGCACCCAATGCTAGTAATCCATTGGCAGTAAAATTTGTCACCACTACATTTGTAATATTATGAACGAGCGGATTTCTTTCACGTACTGTTTCAATTACTTGTGCAATATCTTTCATTTTCATATGTATCTCTCCTTTTTTTATTATGGGAGATATAGCAAAAAAGACACTTTTGCGCATGCAAAGTGTCTTCAAAATGTGCTTTTACACTCTCCCTACGCTGGCATTACCCAACAGGTTCAAATGGTCAACGACGGATTAGCCGTACTCTCAGTTTGCATCCACAAACTCCCATGTGTTTTCTTATTCATTTACTTCAGAGTCTACTCTGATTCTATGGAAATAACAAGTTGAAAAAAGATATAAAAACCTCTTTTTTCGGTGGGAGAGAGTAACCGGCCATGTATAGAAGCGGTCAGGGCCTTTTTCTGCCACGGGCAACGTTTAAAACAAAAGGAGGAAGCGAGTGCTGGGTATATTTTATTTTCTTTGCCGAAATTTACATGAAGAAAAAACATAAAAAACACCTTTCTTTTTTGGTGGACGTGAGCAACTGGCCACGCATAGGAGCGGTCAGAACCTTTTCCTGCCACGGACAAGCAAACTAGTTCAAAATGTAACGCTTATATTTCATAACAACGGATTCGAATCTTCGGAATAACTGAATCCAAAAGGGATGTATGCTATAGTTAACTTACGGAAATTGAAAGGATGTTTGAAATATGGCAAAAAGTGTTGTAATTGCTGAGAAACCTTCTGTTGCACGTGATATTGCACGTGTATTGAAGTGTGATAAAAAAGGAAATGGTTATCTTGAAGGCAGTAAATATATTGTTACGTGGGCTTTAGGGCATCTCGTTACATTAGCAGACCCAGAAAGTTATGATGTGAAGTATAAAACGTGGAATTTAGAAGATCTTCCAATGCTACCGGAACGCTTAAAATTAACCGTGATTAAGCAAACTGGCAAACAATTTAATGCTGTGAAAAATCAGCTAACTCGAAATGATGTAAATGAAATTATCGTAGCTACAGACGCAGGACGCGAAGGAGAATTGGTAGCTCGTTGGATTATTGATAAAGTGAGAATTAATAAACCTATTAAACGTCTATGGATTTCATCTGTTACCGATAAAGCGATCAAAGATGGCTTTGCCAACTTGAAGCCGGGTAAAGCATACGACAATTTATACGCTTCAGCTGTTGCCCGTTCAGAAGCGGACTGGTATATCGGTCTTAACGCAACACGCGCATTAACTACAAGATTCAATGCACAATTAAACTGCGGTCGTGTCCAAACGCCTACTGTCGCGATCATTGCAGGACGTGAAGATGAAATTAAAAACTTCAAAACACAAACATACTACGGTATCGAAGTGCAAACAACAGATAGATTAAAACTAACTTGGCAAGATGCGAAAGGTAATAGCCGCAGCTTTGATAAAGAAAAAATTGATGCGATTGTGAAAAAACTAGGAAACCAAAATGCTACTGTAGTGGAAATTGAGAAAAAACCTAAGAAGTCGTTTGCTCCTGGTCTTTATGACTTAACAGAACTACAACGTGATGCAAATAAAATCTTTGGTTATTCTGCAAAAGAAACGTTAAATATTATGCAAAAGCTGTATGAACAGCACAAAGTATTAACATATCCGCGTACAGATTCGCGTTATATCTCATCCGACATCGTTGGGACACTTCCAGAACGTCTGAAAGCTTGCGGAGTTGGTGAGTATCGTTCTTTAGCTAATAAAGTCTTAACAAAACCAATTAAAGCTTCCAAATCTTTTGTTGATGATAGTAAAGTAAGTGATCACCATGCCATCATTCCAACAGAAAGCTATGTGAACTTCTCAGCATTCACAGATAAAGAGCGCAAAATTTACGATTTAGTTGTTAAACGTTTCTTAGCAGTTTTATTCCCAGCTTTCGAGTACGAACAACTAACGTTACGCGCTAAAATCAGTGATGAAAACTTCGTCGCACGCGGGAAAACAATTGTGAATTCTGGCTGGAAAGAAGTATATGAAAATCGCTTTGAAGATGACGATGCAGTAGATGACTTAAAAGAACAGCTTTTACCTCGCATCGAAAAAGGCGATACATTAAATGTAAAACTAATTGCAGGGACGTCTGGGCAAACAAAGCCACCTGCACGCTTTAATGAAGCGACATTACTTTCAGCAATGGAAAACCCAACAAAGTATATGGGCACACAAAATAAACAGCTTGCAGACACATTAAAATCAACAGGTGGACTAGGTACAGTTGCGACACGCGCTGATATTATTGATAAATTGTTCAATTCATTCCTAATTGAAAAACGCGGCAAAGACATTCACATTACATCAAAAGGCCGTCAGTTGCTTGATTTAGTACCAGAAGAGTTAAAGTCCCCTACCCTAACCGCTGAGTGGGAGCAAAAACTTGAAGCAATTGCGAATGGCAAGTTGAAAAAAGAAGTATTCATTTCCGAAATGAAAAACTACACAAAAGAAATTGTTTCTGAAATTAAATCAAGCGATAAAAAATATAAGCACGACAACATTTCCACAAAAACTTGCCCAGACTGCGGCAAACCAATGCTAGAAGTAAACGGTAAAAAAGGAAAAATGCTTGTCTGCCAAGATCGTGAATGCGGTCATCGTAAAAATGTATCCCGCACGACAAACGCACGCTGCCCGCAATGTAAGAAAAAACTAGAACTTCGCGGTGAAGGAGAAGGCCAAATCTTCGCATGTAAATGTGGCTACCGTGAGAAACTTTCTTCATTCCAAGAACGCCGTAAGAAAGAATCAGGTAACAAAGCAGATAAACGTGCCGTTCAAAAATACATGAAACAACAACAGCAGCAGGAAGAACCTCTAAATAATGCGTTCGCGGAAGCATTAAAAGGGTTGAAGTTTGATTAAAGGAGTTGGCTTGCCAACTCCTTTTTTTCATGCCCACCATATATCGACCGCTCTTTGTAATATATCGGCGATTTTTACAATATATCGACCGATTTTTACAATATATCGGCGCTTCGACACAATATAAAGACACTTCGACGATGTTCGACACACTTAACGCTCTCTACAAACAAAAAAGTTCCTACCAATCGGCAGGAACCTTTTATTATTAATGAATCAACTTACTTTCTTTTGCGTTTTCTACAAACTTTTCACTCGACTTATTAATTGGCTTTTTCAAGGCCAGAGCAATAACGAGCATTACAACTACCCATATACATAATACGAGAAGGTCTTTCCATACAATACCCCAAAGCATACCACCAACTGTCTCACGAATAAGACGAATTGCATACGTGAATGGCAAGAATGGGTAAATTGCTTGGAAGAATTTTGGCGTCATTTGAATTGGGAATGTTCCACCTGAACCAGCAACTTGTAATACAAGTAACACGATTGCCATGGATTTACCGATGTTTCCAAATACAGAAACAAGTGAGTATACAATACAAACGAATACTCCAGCAATAAACATGCTAAATAGAACAAACCAGAATTTATCAACTACATAGGTGCCCAATAAGAATATATCTCCCACTGCTACGATAAATGCCTGAGCAAGACCGATCGTTAAGAATGTTAAGAAACGGCCGAAGTAAATTTGATAACTTTTATACTCCGCATCTTCCTCATGTACTTCTACTGTTAATAACGACACCATGAGCAATGCTCCTACCCATAATGCTAACACTGTGTAGAACGGTGACATCGCTGAACCGTAGTTTGGAATTGGATATAATTTATTCTCTTTTAAGTTTACTGGATTTGCGAAATAATCACTTTGCTTTTCAACATCATGTTTTAGCAAACGAATGATGTCTTTTAAATCTTCTTGTGATTCAAATTCGCGAATTTTATTAGCAATTTCTTTAATTTTCTTCTCAGCTTCAGGAAGTTCTGCTTTTACTTTAGCTACGTCCTCTTTGCCAAGGGCTAATCCTTTTGATGCATCTTCTAGCAGTTTCTTCACATCAGGTAGACTTTGATTCGCTGTATTTAAAACATCCGCTGCATTTTTGTTCATTCTTTTCGTTTTCGCAATTGCATCGTTAAAACTTGGGACAATTTCAGAGTCATAGCGTGCTAAAATATTACCTAATGTGTTGGATGCATCTTTAGCAGCTGCATTTATACCATCTATATCATCTTTTGATGGTATCTTCCCGCTATTAATGACATCAAGCGCCTTATTTATTTTATTAATTATCTTTTGCATTTTTCCTTTTGCATCATTTAACTGTGCTACAGTCTCAGGAATATTTGTTGTTTTTCCTGCATCACCAGCAAGCTTATCTGCGCTATTTAATACAGGAATAATTCCATCTATTATATTAATTCCTTTTTGAAGCTGAGATTGAACGTCGTATAATCCTTGTTTTGCCGGTTCTAGATTTACATTACCACCTATACCATTATCAACTTTATTTATTAAATCATTTGTACCATTAATAAAATTATTTGAGCCTTTTTCAACATCTTTTGCTAAACTATCGATTTGATTTAATAAACCTTCAATAGCCGACTTATTCTTATTCAAATCGTTTGTTGCTTCTATTGCCAATTTTGCATTTTTGTTGATTTCATTAAGCTTTTTATTAAGAACCTCTATTTCACTTACAAGAGTATCTTTTTCAGATATGTTAGAATCTTGAACAAGTTTCTTGAGTAAATTAGTATCTTCAATTCCCATTGCAGACTTTTGCTCAATGTATTCAACAAGTGGTTTGAATTTTTCAGCTTTTGCATCAGCTGTATTTAAATACTCTTTCGCCTTATCTGTATAACCAGAAATCTTTTGCGAAGCGTCTTTTACTCCATTTGCTGTACTTTGCAAGGATTTTATCTGCCCTTTAATCATTTCCTTATCTACATTTTTCAATGGATCTTTTATAAAATCCGTAATCTGCGCCGCATCATCGGCAGCCTTTTTCGCATACGTTAAATCTCTCTTAATCGCCGCTGGTGCCTCATCCAACGCTTGATCATTTGCTGCAAAGAACGAATCTAAATCCTTCGACATCTGCTGACCATCCTGAATAATACTTTCAACCTTTGGCAATGTATCTTGCGCTGTCGTTACAAGACCTTGTGCTTTATCAGCATCTGTTAATGCTGTATCCACCACTTTATTGATTTCTGGAATTTGCGCTTCTAGTTTGAAAACGAGATCCTTTATCTTTTCAATACTTGGTAAGTTTGTTTCTAAGTCAATTCCAAGCTCATTAAAGATTTGAAAAATCTCACCATTTGCCGTTTTGACAAAGTTTTTGCCTATTTCTTCAACAATACCAGATGCACCTTTTGAAGTAATTTTTGGTGCAATGGCATTTACTTTTTCATTTACATAGTATTGAATTTCTGGCTTTTGCGGATTCTCATCCAATACCGTTGCAATTTTTTCTGAGAAGTCTTTTGGAATGGTAATACTTGCATAATAATCACCATGCTTCACACCATGTATGGCTTCCTTCTCATCAACAAATTTCCAACCGAGGTTCTTATCCTTTTTTAAGGAATCGACAACTTCTTTCCCTATATTAATGTCTTTCCCTCGTAAATTTGCACCTTTGTCTTCATTAGTTATTGCAATGGGAACATCTTTCGTACTCCCATAAGGGTCCCACGAGGCTTTAATATTAAACCACGCATAGAGCGATGGTAAAATCGTAAGCCCTATGATGATCACAATTGCAGCCCAGTGCCTTGCTACATTCCTTATGTCTGTCGTATATATACGCCATATTTGTTTCATATTATTAATCACCTAATCATATGTTTTTTCTTTCTGCAAAATTCATACATACATTTCGCCATTATAACATTGTTCTTAGAAAAATTTAACTGAAATGATGCATATGTAGTTCATCACCAAAAGACAGGAATGATATATAGATGTACACTCCACTCCGAGTGGACGCTTTCCGCGGGAGTCGCCCCTCACAGTGAAGTGTATGAAAAATGATTCATTTTCAAAAAATCAATCCTATGTTACTGTGATGAACCGTATATCTTCCTAAAAAACTGTACACATCATTATATGATAACTTTAATAAAATATACAAACAAAATGACCGTTTTGGTTTTACGTTCAATATTAAAGATTACATATCAAATGTAATAAAAAAGACAACCATTCCGTATTTTTGCACGGTGGTTGCCTTTTTATTACATGTTAATTTGAACCTCAACACCAAAATGATCCGATATTACTTCACGGTTTATCCCATTAAAAATGACTTTGGAAGAAGTAACTTGTACAGGTTGATTGCTTAAAATAAGATCAATACGTAAATTCTGCTTATTCTCATCCCATCCAGCAATCTTTCCTTGTACCGTTGTTCCTTCGTCTTTTCGTTCTGCTAATTGATATGTGTCATATAAACCTTTTTGCATGAGATAGTCATAGCCTTCATTTTGCAAACGTGCATTGTTATTGAAGTCGCCCATTAAGAACGCCAATTCGTTATTCTCCGCGCGGTGCAATAAACAATCTACTTGGTTCTGAAATGGTTCTTCTTCATCGTTCCACCAGCCGAGGTGACAAGAATAAAATGTCACCGGCTGATTGTAATAAGAAACCGTTACGCCTACAATTTTTCGTGTTTTCCAATACGTTGTGTCTGTACTATCTGATATGAAAAATGAGTCGCTCTTTTTAATAGAATGCTTTGTTAAAATGGCTAAACCTTCTTCATACACATCGTATCCGATATGAGCAAAGTCCCATACAACGTCATATTTTACCGCGCCAAGCTTCTCCAACTCCGCTTGTAATAAACGGACAAAATTATCTTCTTTTATGTTCCCGGATACATTTTGAGCCGCAATTGACTGACTTACCTCTTGCAGTGCGATGACATCATAGTCATTTTCCTGAATCGTTTTTGCTAAATAATGAATCTTTGCAAGCTGCTCATCTTCTTGCCACGAATGACAGTTTAGTGTTAATACTTTCATTTGTTATATCCCTAAAATATCTTGAATATCTGATTTCAATACGTCTGCTTTTGGACCATATACAGCTTGTACACCTTTATCTTTTACAATTAATCCAAGTGCTCCGTTCTTCTTCCATTCTGCTTCTTTTGCAACAATATCTAAGTCTTTTACTGTCACACGTAAACGTGTCATACAAGCATCTACATCGGCAATGTTGTCTTTCCCGCCTAACAATGCGATAACCGCTGTTGCTAATGAACCTACTTTTACACTTGCTGCTGCTTCTTCAGCACCATCTTCATTCTCAATGTAGTTACCAGCACGTCCTGGTGTTGGTAAATTGAACTTTTTAATTAAGAAGTTGAAGATTGTAAAGTTTAATCCAAAGAAGATCGCTGATACAACAAAGAAGTTAATAAGGTCTCTTGTTAATCCAGCCTTTACGATCATTGGTGTACGAGTTAATAACTCAATAAAACCAAATGCATGGATGCGTAAATGAATAACATCTGCTAATGCGAACGCGACACCAGTAATAATCGCATACACAACATATAGTACTGGAGCGACAAACATAAACATAAATTCAATCGGTTCTGTAACCCCAGTTAAAAATACTGCTAATGCTGCTGAGAAGAACATTGGTTTATACTTATGACGCTTTTCTACATCTACGTTGCGGTACATCGCAAATGCGATACCAATTAATGATGCAGTTGAACCGATAACTTGTCCTACTTTGAAACGTGCAGGAACAACGCTATTTAATAAGTCATGATATGCATTCATATCACCTTTAGTAATTAAGTTATTTAAATCTGTAATCCATGCAAGCCATAATGGATCTTGTCCCGCTACAACTTGTCCTGCCTTGGCACCTGTTAAGATTGTGTACGATCCGCCAAGCGCTGTATAGTTCATTGGAATCGTTAACATATGGTGCAATCCAAATGGTAATAATAAACGTTCTAATGTTCCGTATACAAATGGTGCAACAATTGGTGCGCTATCCTTTGAAGCTGCAATCCAGCGTCCAAATTCGTTTAATCCACTTTGAATGAACGGCCATACGAATGATAGAATAATAGCAGTGATTGTAGAACCAACGATTACTACAAATGGTACGAAACGTTTTCCGTTAAAGAAAGCTAATGCTTGCGGTAATTTATCATAGTTATAATATTTATTGTATAGCGTAGCTCCTAAGAAACCTGAAATAATCCCTACGAAAACTCCCATGTTAAGTGCTGGTGCACCAAGAACAGAAGTAAAATAATCTTTTACAAGTAAGTCTCCCGCTAATAAGGAAGAGACTTTCGCTTTTGAATCCGCTAACATTACAGCGTTTACACCAAAAATTGCTCCTGTAATTCGGTTTGTTAATATAAATGCTAGCAATGCCGCAAACGCACCGCCTGCACGGTCCTTTGCCCAAGATCCCCCAATTGCTACAGCGAATAAAATATGTAAGTTTACAATAATTGCCCAACCGATATCTTCCATAACTCTAGCAATCGTTTGTACTGCAGTTACATCACCAGCAGACATACCGATTAATTTACCGATGGAAATCATTAAACCAGCAGCCGGCATAACCGCAACTACTACTAGTAAAGCTTTTCCGAACTTTTGCCAAAAATCAAAAGATGCAAGCTTCTTCATTTTTTGTTCCTCCTTTTTCTAACTTAGTCCCTCATGTATAAATAATAATTGCTTCTCCCCTTACGAAAACGTTTTTTTACGCAATCGTTTTCATAAATCTATTTTAATAAAAGCGTTTTCATATTGCAATAATAATTTTATAAAAAATGCTAATTTTCATATAAAAAAAGATGCTATATCAGCATCTTTCCCTATTATTTAACACGATAAATCCTTGTTTCAAATGGTTGTAAAGTAATTGTTGTCGCTGCATTATGAGCTTCTACTTCGTAGTTATTTAAAAGCAAACGGTTGCATTCTAACTCGAATGAAGTCTCTTCATATACCGCTTCACTCTTCGATATATTGCTAATTACAACAACTTTTTCATCACGTAACGTACGTGTATATGCATAAATTTGTGGATGATCTTCTAAAAGTAAATCGTACGTTCCATACGTAAACACTTCATGTTCTTTTTTCAGTGCAACCATCTTTTTATAGAAATTCAAAATAGAATTTGCGTCTGTTTGCTGCACGTCTACATTAATTTCTTTATAATTTGGATTCATTCCAAACCAAGGCGTACCTGTTGTAAAACCAGCATTTTCTTCGCTATTCCACTGCATTGGTGTACGTGAGTTGTCGCGGCAAGATGCCCAAATAATCTCCATAATGTCTTGATGAGGTACTCCCTCTTCAATCTTTTGACGATATAAGTTCTTAATCGCCACATCATCATAATCTTCAATACGCGGGAACTGAACGTTCGTCATCCCGATTTCTTGACCTTGATAAATGAACGGTGTGCCCTGCATAAAGAAATACATTGCCCCTAAAGCTGTTGCACTTTCGCGCCAATATTGTTTATCATCGCCCCAAGTAGAGACAATTCGCGGTTTGTCATGATTTTCAATATACAGCGCATTCCAACCTTTATTCTCCAAACCTTTTTGCCACTTCGTTAACACTTTTTTAAGCCCTACAACATCAAGTTCTTTTTTCTTTTCTGCATCCCATAAGCTTAAATGCTCAAATTGGAATACCATATTGAACTTCCCTTGCTCTTCTCCAACCCAAAGCTCAGCATCTTCAATTTTCACACCATTCGCTTCGCCGACAGTCATAATATCGTATTTAGCAAACGTGTTTGCTTTTAACTCTTCTAAAAGCGGCTGAATGCCATTCACATTCATATGTTTATCAAAAGAAGGCACATACTTTAAGCCTTTCGGATTCGGCATATCCTTGAATCCATCTTCCTTCTTAATGTGACTAATCGCATCAACACGGAAGCCGTCAATTCCTTTATCAAGCCACCAATTCACTGTGTCATATAAAACTTGGCGCACTTCTTCGTTTTCCCAGTTTAAATCTGGTTGCTTACGTGAGAACAGATGCAAGTAATATTGGCCTGTTGCCTCATCATACTCCCAAGCAGATCCGTTAAAAATACTTTCCCAGTTATTCGGTTCTTTTCCATCTTTTCCATCGCGCCAAATGTACCAATCACGCTTTGGATTATCCTTAGAAGAACGCGATTCAATAAACCATGGATGCTCATCACTTGAATGATTAATAACAAGATCAATAATCAGCTTCATATCACGCTTATGCACTTCTGCTAATAATTCATCAAAATCTGCCATCGTACCAAATTCGTCCATAATATCTTGATAATCACTAATATCATAGCCGTTATCATCGTTTGGCGATTTATACATTGGACAAATCCAAATTACGTCAATGCCCAGATCTTTTAAATAGTCTAACTTTGAGATCATTCCTTGCAAATCTCCGATACCATCACCATTTGAATCCATAAAACTGCGCGGATAAATTTGATAAGCTACAGCTTCTTTCCACCACGTTTTGTTCATAACTCCTTCTCTCCTTTTTGCACAAGTTTATGCAAACGTTTTCGTAACACTATCATAACAAAATATAAAGAGTTTGTAACGATAAATTTTACATTATTACTAAATGTATATATGTATGATTAGTCTGAAACAAAGTGAAACTTTTATCCCGCTATTTGCCATCCACTATAAAATCCTTATATTTAATAACAAAGAAGTCCTTTATACACATATATAAATACAAATTGAAAAACCCCCTCTTTTAGGGGGGAGAGAGCGTCTGGCCGCGCGTAGGAGCGTTCAGGGCCTTTTCCTGCCACATGCCAGGTTTGAAATAAATGAATCAGGCAAGCCGCGGACATGTTGTATTCTGCATAGTAGCGATTTGTGTGTTAAAAAATCAAAGTGGTTTTATATATAAATAAGATTAATAATTAATTTTGTTAATCTTATTTCACATTTCTTTACGATTCATTATTTTTCACATCGAACTTTGTTCAAAATAAGCTGGATCATGTATTGTAATTTTTTTATCTAAAATTGTGACGATGCAATCACTTTTTAGTTGCTTTAATACCCCGCTAACCGTCTCACGAGATGTCCCGGATATTTTAGAAATTTCAATTGTTGTGAGAGGACATGAAATTAATATTTCTTTTCCTGCCTCTTCTCCTAAATCGTTCATCAAGTAACCTAATGTTTGTATGACGCGATCTTGGGCATTTGGAATGGTAATGTTTTGGACGCGTTTTTCATTTATTTTCAATATAGAAGACAGCTCCTGAACAATATACATAAGCTGCTTTTGGTTTGACTTCACCATATCCTCAAAAATAGAAGTGGGAATATAGTACACATCGACGTCCGTCATTGCGATAGCCGTATAATTATATGACGCATCTGTAAACATACCGCAATAAGGAAAAATAGAAAAACGCTTTATGTAATCTTCATATAACAAATTGCCGCTTTGATTCACTCGCTCTAATTTCACAAATCCATCTAGCATAAAGTAAATTCTTTCTCTTGAATCACCTTCTAAAAATAAAAATTGGCCCTTTTTATAGGTTCGCCAATAAACAAACTGTGCTAGACTTTCCAATTTCTTATTTGATAGATTAGCAAATAGTTTAAATTGCTTTAAGTCTTCCACTATATTTCTTCTTTGCATGAAATGTCCTCTCTCTTTCTATAAAGTGAAACTTCGATCAGCTTAAGATTCTTCATCCTCCGCCTATTTTTTTCGCTTCTCTTTGAATCTTGAGGTGAGGCTTCCCACAAATAGCGGGAATCATGTAACATAAAGAAAGCGCCTTCAAAAATTATCTTATCATAATAAAACGTTAAATTTTTCCTTTTTCATGAATACTTTATGAACTTACTTTTACAAAAAAAGAATGAAGTCTGTCACTTCATTCTTTTTCTATAAATTCATTTTAAATTTCCGATATACAAATTTCTTCTTTGTACGGCCAGATCCTCTCGTCCCCTCCTCTAAAAAGAAAGGAGGTTTTATGTCATGTTTTCAACTTATATAATCTGACTACTATTTATAGGGCTTACTTGGAAATAATAGTACCTGCATTTTCTTCTAACGCTTCATATACCTTTTCCAATGAAGTAATAATCGTTTTTCGTTTTGAATCTGTATTCACAAAATTAATGGCAGCTTGAATCTTCGGAAGCATACTGCCAGGTGCAAATTGATTTTCTTGTATATATTGCTCTAGTTCAGCAACTGTAACATTCTCTAGTTTCTTCTGATCTGGTGTATTGAAGTTTACATACACATAATCAACTGCAGTTAAAATAACGAGAATATCAGCATCTACTAATTCAGCTAATTTTTGAGCAGCAAAATCTTTATCGATAACAGCCTCTGTTCCTATTAATCCATCTTCCGAATCAATAACTGGGATACCCCCGCCTCCAACAGCAATGACAATATCACCGTCCTCCACTAATGCATTAATCACTTTATGTTCGTGAATGCTTACCGGTTTTGGTGATGGCACAACACGTCGCCAGCCTCGTCCTGCATCTTCTTTAAATGCAGCTTTTGTTGTCTCCATTAACTTCCGTGCTTCTTCTTCTGTATAAAAGGGACCGATTGGTTTTGTTGGATTTTCGAACGCCGCGTCCTTTTCATCTACCTCAACCCGGGTGATCACTGTTACTACATCTTTTTCGATACCCCGCTTTTTCAAAGCCTTTTCAATTGCATTTTCCATCCAATACCCGATCATTCCTTGGGTCATTGCACCACAAGTATCTAGTGGCATGGCAGGTGTTTTTTCAGTTTCTGCTGCTTTTTGCTGCAATAAAATGTTCCCTACTTGCGGACCATTTCCATGTGCAATGACAATATCTACATCATTTTCTATAATCGCAACGAGTTGTTCTGCCGTTCTTTCTAGCGCTTCCTGTTGCGCCTTTGCAGTAGCATCTCCAGATTGTATTGCATTTCCTCCTAGTGCAACAACGATTTTTTTTCTTGTCATCTTGTAACCCTCCATTTCCTTTTCACAAAAGTTTTTAAAGAGTAATACTACCTGTAGCCAATTGATAAATTGCAATCAGTGCTAAAGCTACAATGACTATTGAGGATATAAGCTCAACACGAGTAAAGATTTGTTTTGAGTTTGTTTGCTTTTGAACTTTGTAAAAGATATAGATTCCTGGTGCATATAGTGTCATAGTCAGCAATAAATAATTTAAACCGGCTGCATAAATTAACCAAACCCCATACATACTCGCCACTAAACCAATGACAATATTTTTTGTACGATCTTTCTCTTGAGACTGCAAACTATACTTAAATTGATAGAAAGCTGAAAAAGCATAAGGAATTAAAATTGCCGAAGAAGCGAGCGAAAATGCAAAATGATAAGCTTGATCTGAAACAACAAATGTTAACAAGAAAATTTGAATCAGACCATTTGTTAACCATAATGAATTAACAGGAGCTTTATTTTTATTTTCCTTCGCAAACCATTTTGGAAATACGCCGTCTTTCGCAGCCAAGTAAGGAATTTCAGATGCTAGTAACGTCCACCCTAACCAAGCACCTAATACAGAAATAATTAAACCTAAATTAATAAAGATAGCTCCCCATTTTCCGACAACGCTTTCAAATAAATATGCCATTGCTGGGCTTTTCAAATTTGCAACATCAGCCTGCTTCATAATTCCTAATGATAATAGTGTTAAAAGAATGTAAATAATGAGAGTTCCTATTAATCCAATAACAGTTGCTTTCCCAACATCACTTCGACTTTTTGCACGACTTGATAAGACGACAGCTCCTTCTACCCCAATAAATACCCAAAGTGTTACAAGCATTGTACTTTTAACTTGGCTTCCTACATCCGCCCAAGAAAAAGTAGCACCTTGTCCCCAAAATCCATCTAAGAAAATATCAATATGAAAAGCGAATATCCCTACAACGATAAATACAAAGACAGGTACTAACTTTGCAATTGTTGTTACTAAATTCACAAGTGCCGCTGATTGCACACCGCGTAAAATCAACATATGAACACACCATAGCAATACACTTGCTCCAATAATTGATGCTACATTTTGTCCACCTTCAAAAGCTGGAATGAAATAACCTATTGACGCAAATAACAACGTACCGTAAGCTACATTTCCGAGCCACGCGGATAACCAATATCCCCAAGCACTATTAAACCCCATAAAATTACCAAATCCGGCTTTTGCATAACTAAAAATTCCACCATCTAAATCCGGTCTTTTCACTGTTAAGTTTTGAAACGACAACCCAAGTGACACCATTCCGATACCTGTTATAATCCAACCAATAATAATTGCCCCTGCACCTGCACCCTTTGCCATATCACTTGCTAAGTTAAATGCTCCGCCACCGATCATGGAGCCTACAACAAGCGCGGTCAAAGTAAACAGTCCTAATTTTTTTTCATCCCCCATTACACTCACCTCTCTTTTGTCAGATAGGAATAAAGTGAAACTTTTATCAATAGAGGGATAAAGAAGGAGGAATCTCCCCCTTCTTTATTCCATATTTCCTAAAGTAGCTGCCATAACCGATTTAATTGTATGCATTCTATTTTCCGCTTGATCAAATACTTTTGAATGCTTACTGCGGAATACTTCGTCACTTACCTCCATTTCTTTTATGCCATATTTTTCATATATTTCCTCTCCGTACAATGTTTCTACATCATGAAATGCAGGTAAACAATGTAAGAAAATCATATTTTCATTTCCAGTCTTTTTAATCATTTCCATGTTCACTTGATATGGAGTAAGAAGTTCAATACGTTCAGCAAATTTATCTTCTTCGCCCATAGATACCCATACATCTGTATAAATAACATCGGCACCGGCAACAGCTTCTTCTACATTGCTCGTTACCATTACCCGGTCACTATATTTTTTAGCAGTATCAATGATTTCTTGTGCTGGGAATAATGATTCTGGGGTACAAATGCGTACTTCCATTCCTACCATTGAACCACCAACTAATAAACTATTCGCCACATTGTTACGTCCATCTCCAACATAGACGAGCTTAACATCCTTTAATTTTCCGAGATGCTCTTTTATTGTTAACAAATCTGCAAGTGTTTGTGTTGGATGCCACATGTCTGTTAAGCCGTTCCATACTGGTACACCTGAATTATTTGCTAGAGATTCTACTGTTGCATGTGAAAATCCGCGGAATTCAATACCATCAAACATACGTCCTAACACTTTTGCTGTATCTTCAACCGATTCTTTCTTTCCTAGCTGAATATCATTTTTACCTAAGTATTCAGGACTTGCCCCTAAATCTGTACATGCTACCGTAAATGCACAACGTGTACGAGTTGAAGTTTTTTCAAATAATAGGGCAACGTTTTTACCTTCTAAATAATGATGCGGGATACCATTTTTCTTTTTCTCTTTTAGCTCTGCCGCTAAATCAATAAGGTATAATAATTCTTCCTCTGTAAAATCTTTTTCAGCAAGAAAACTTCTTCCTTTTAAGTTTGGTTTTGTCATCATCATCATTCGTCCCTACTTTCTCTTGTATTTAAATTAAATATCTTTTCGAACAATCGGCATACTCATACAACGTGGACCCCCACGACCGCGAGACAATTCCGAACTTAATACTTCCACAACCTCTATACCATGCTCTCGTAATAAAGCATTGGATACATAGTTGCGATCATATGTAACGACTACACCCGGTGCAATTGCTAATGTATTGGATCCATCGTTCCATTGTTCACGAGCAGAAGCAATCGCATCTCCTCCTCCGCAAGGAATAAGAACTAATTCACTCAAACCTAACACTTCTTTTAAAGCCTCAGTTAAAGATGTACGGTGCGTAATTTTGAGAACTTCTTCACTCTCTCCTTTTTCTAAAATGTAAATATTCATATTACCTTTTGGATCTTGAATAGCTGGATGAATTGTAAATTTATCATAATCAACCATTGTAAATACTGTATCTAAATGCATAAACGCACGACATTTTGGAATCTCTATTGCTAGTACTTTCTTAATTTTATTTTGACGACTAAATAAATTTTTTGCTAAGCGTTCAATTGCTTTAGCTGATGATCTAGCTGATACGCCAATCGCAATTGTTTCCTCATTTAAAATCAGCTCATCGCCGCCTTCAATTGGAAAATCATAATCACGATCTAACCAAACTGGTACATTGTGACTCGCAAAGCGTGGATGATGTTTAATGATATATTCCATAAACAATGATTCACGTCTCCGTGCTGGTTCTCTCATTTTGTTAATTGTTAAACCGCCACCTATACTAGCCGCTGGATCACGTGTAAAATATAAATTTGGCATTGGATCTAAATAAAATGGATAATGGTCTTCCATTAATTCATACAGGTGGGTTTTTTTACTAGCTTCAATTTCGTTTTTACGTACGCCACCCATAATTTTCTGAATCATTTCTTCATTTGAGAAGGAAAGTAAATATTCTTTTAAAGTGCGATATGCACCATTTACGTCAGCCTGTCCTTCTTTTAAAATACGATCAACAAATTCTTCACGAAGTTTTTTATCAACTAACGCCTCAGCTGCTAGTGTTTCTAAATAAAGAACTTCAACACCCCGATTGCGTAATGTTTGCGCAAAATAATCATGTTCTTTTTGAATAATTGGTAAATATGGAATATCGTCAAATAATAATTGCTGCAAATAATCTGGCGTTAAGTTTTCCACTTCTTTACCTGGACGTTTTAATAAAACCGTTTGTAATTCCCCAATTTCTGAAGTAACATGGATCGGATGTTTCATTTGTTGTTCCTCCTTTTAAATTTGTTTGATGTCTACAAGTACATAATAAACAGAATGCACATACCGCTTTGTGAAAACGCTAACAATACTAAGTGGAATATTTCACAAATTATTTTTTAAAACATATATGTAATCGTATTTTTATAAGATATTTCATCTCATAATTAACTAACAAGGTAAAATATAACGTATATTGGCTGTATAATAGCCTCTATTTTTGATTAAAAATTTTTTCTCGTACTCGCAAAAATAAAGACATTCCTTCTAATGGATAGTTAACTTTTATGTATCAATTCATTTTTCGACATCTAAGCCGCTACTTGCTTTCTCCTTTTGTTTAAACTTCGCATGTGGCAATAAAAGGAACTGACCGCTCCTATGCATGGCCAGATGCTCTCGCCCACCTAAAAAAAGGACTTTTTAATTTATATAAATGAAAAAAGACCGTTCTAACATTCATTAGAAACAGCCTTCTCATTTATGTATTCATTTTAATTTGTCCACATATAAATTGCTGCTATGTAGAAAAAAAGATCCTGTACTCATTTTCTCCCATTGTTTTCACTTCGTATATAGCAGAAAAAGGAACTGACCGCTTCTATGCATGGCCAGATACTCTCGTCCATCTATATAAATCCATTTTATTTTTTCGACATGTAAATCGTTGCTATGTAGCAATACAACATGATTTGCACTTGCTCCCTCCTTTTGTTTTAAACCTCGCATGCGGCAGGAAAAGGCACTGACCGCTTCTATGCATGGCCAGATGCTCTCATCCATCTATATAATCCATTTTATTTTTTCGACATGTAAATCGTTGCTATGTAGCAATACAACATGATTTGCACTTGCTCCCTCCTTTTGTTTTAAACCTCGCATGTGGCAGGAAAAGGCACTGACCGCTTCTATGCATGGCCAGATGCTCTCATCCTCCTCTAAAAGAAAGGGGTTTTTATGTCGTTTTTTTAATTCGTATTTACATAATCAAATTCAATCTACCTTTTAAAATCTCCCTATCTACTTTTGATGGAGAAATGATAAGACACGTATCATTCCCACATATACATCCTATTTTTTCTTTCCAATCTAAAGAATCTAATAAAGCACCAATAACATGGGCATTCCCAGGCAAAGTTTTAATAATCGTCAGTTGTTCTACATAATCGATTTGTATAACAACTTCTCTTATTTTCTTCTTTAGCTGTATATCCGCTCGCTGGTTCTCTTCTGTGAAAACCTTATATATTACGGGTCCTTTTGAAGAAGCTCCCTTTACTAAATTTAATTCATGAATATCTCGAGAAATCGTTGCTTGTGTAACAGATACATTGCGTTCCTCTAACAACTCTACCAATTTTTCTTGTGTCTCTATTTCGTTCTCTCTCACCAATTGTTTAATTAGTTGTTGTCTTTTCTCTTTTTTCATGAAAGACACTCCCTCTAATATTATAGCTTTATTATATCTTGCTATAATTTCCATCTGAAAGAGATAAAGAGAAATGTTACGGAAACGTTCATATTTTTATTTTTTCTATATAATATATCAAATGAAAAAGGAAGAACGATCATCGTTCTTCCCTACACCATAAACTGTGCAATTGTCCTTTTTAATTCTACTGCCCGCTTCTCTAAATCTTTCGATAACTGATCAATGAATATCATATTTTCAGATTGCTTCATCGTTACACGAACAACTTCTTGTGCCCCTGCCGAGGTTTCTTCAGCAATTGCTGCCACTTCCTTCGTTTGTACACCCGTTTCATGGATATAATTCATCTGTTCTTTCATATAACCGCTAATTTTTTGAATCGCATCTGCTACTTCCATAATACTCGCTGTCATGTCTTTCAAAGTGAACTCCGTTGCTTCTCCTCGTTTCGCTTCTTCCCTTGCTGTTTTCACTTGATCTGTCATTTGCATAGAAACACGGTTCACTTCGTTTTGCATATCGTGCAACAATTTTGAAATATTTTGTGCTGAATTTGCGCTTTCATCTGCCAATTTACGTACCTCTTCAGCAACAATTGCAAACCCTCTCCCATGCTCCCCAGCACGAGCTGCCTCAATCGATGCATTTAGTGCTAATAAATTTGTCTGACTAGCAATCTCACTCACTAACGAGACGATATGCCCTACTTGTTTTGTATGTTCTTCTAACTTTTGTACACTTTTCATCGATTGTTCATTTTCTTTCGCAAGCATTTGAATTCCTTCAATAAGCGATACAAAAACACGTGTACTTTGCCCGAGCGCCTGCACCATTTGTGAAGATAATTCATCAGATTGCTTCGCTTTTTCTTCTACTTCACTTGCAATCGAAATTGTCGCATCGACTGTAGAAACAATTGTTTGAATAGAAACAGCTGATTGCTCTGCTCCTACAGAAATTTCAGTAAGCGTTTCCGATACACCTTGTGCTTGTTTCGTCGCCTCTCCCGTTTGCTCACGAATTTGCTGCACTTGGTGGTTTGTATATGTAAATGTCGTATCAATGTTTTTCACCATTGTCCGCAAATTTCCAAGCATTGCATTAAAAGCAACGCTTAAAGAACGGATTTCATCATCCGCTTTTGGAAGCGAAACATCTTCACGAATATCCCCATTCGCCGCTTTATGAGCCGCTTCCTCAAGCTTTCGAAGCGGCTTAATAAGAAAATCCGCTGCAAAATACGCCAAAACCCCTGACCAAATAACCCCTAATATCATCACAACAATATTGTATATAGTTTGATTTACATATTCATGAACATAATCATGTACAACATAAATAAAAACTACACTTGTTGAATACGTAATAAGTGCTAATACCGTTATAAACAACATTAGCTGTATACGTAGCCCAAAAGAAAAAGGCCTTTTTTCTGTTTCCATCCCAAGCTCCCCCATCTAAATGATATAAATACACTCTATATATTGTTATCCCTATTTTCATTATAAATAGATATAATGATTTTTAAAATAAATAATTCAACTTATAAGATCTTCCTTTACATGACAATATGTGTAAAGGATACAAAAAAGCGAAGAATAATAAACATTCTTCGCCTTTCCGTAATGAAATCTTAGGGTATTTTGTTATATATGAGATCCACAATATGGAATCATTTTACTCTTATATTATAGCCATATAAACTATTGTTATTTTATGTAATATTACATATCCATAATTTGAACTTTTAAGATATATAAATCAATTTTAATTTTTCGACATATAAGTTGCTGTTATGCGGACTGCAACACCACCTGTACTCGCTTTTTCCCTTTGTTTTAAAACATCGCATGTAGCAGGAAGAGGCCCTGACCGCTTCTATGCACGGCCAGATGCTCTCGCCCTCCCCTAAAAAGACAGAGGTTTTTATGTCGATTTTTTAATTTGGATATATATAAGATAACAATTTTTCCTGTTTTCTATTAACATACGACCTATAACTCCTTTAAATTTTTAATAAAAATAAAGGAATTAGACAATTTATGACTAATTAACAAAAATAAGTTATTTTTATACATCTACATTTCTTTGGAGGGGGATGCATGATACAAGTTCAAAATCTTACAAAATCATTTGGCTCTTTAAACGTGTTAAAAAGCGTCAATTTACACGTACAAGAAAAAGAAGTTGTTGTCTTAATCGGTGCAAGCGGTTCTGGAAAAAGTACATTACTGCGTTGTTTAAACTTCCTGGAAGTGTATGATAATGGAGAAATTTCGATACAGGGAGAACAAATTCATCCGAAACAGACAAACTTAAACAAAGTCCGCGAAAATGTCGGCATGGTTTTTCAACATTTCAATTTATTTCCTCATATGACCTCACTAGAAAACATCATAGAAGCTCCTATTCACGTCAAAAAGTTAGATAAAACAAACGCAACAAACATTGCCTACGAATTACTAGAAAAAGTTGGATTGCAAGATAAAGCGAACGTAACACCCGATCTTTTATCAGGTGGTCAAAAGCAGCGAATTGCTATTGCAAGAGCACTCGCAATGAATCCAAAAATTATGTTATTTGACGAACCTACCTCAGCCCTCGATCCTGAACTCGTCGGAGAAGTACTACAAGTTATGAAAGATCTCGCAAAAGAAGGGATGACGATGATTATCGTCACACATGAAATGGGATTTGCCCGCGATGTAGCCGACCGCATTATTTTTATGGATGACGGACAAATCGTAGAGGATGCGCCCCCAGAACAATTTTTCACTGCTCCGTCAAACCCGCGCGCGAAGCAATTTTTAAGAAATATTTTATAACAATTGGAGGTGCTTTTATGAAACGAAAAATGTTTAAAGCGATTGCAGCGATTACATTATGTGCTTCTTTAGTATTAGGTGCCTGTAGTAAAGAAAGCAGTACTTCATCAACCGATGGAAAGAAAGAATTTCGCTACGCAATGAGCGGTTTATATAAACCGTTTAACTATAAAGAAAATAGCAAGCTTGTCGGCTTTGATGTCGAAATTGGTGAAGCCCTTGCTAAGAAAATGAATATGAAGGCCGTTCCTGTTACAAATCCTTGGGAAACATTAATCCAAGGCCTGCAAGCAAAAAAATATGATGTGATTTTAGGAAGTATGGCCATCACAGAAGATCGTCTAAAAGCAGTTAACTTCACAAACCCGTATTATCGTTCCGGCGCCCAAATTTTCGTGTCAAAAACGAATAAATCCATCTCTTCCGCTGAAGATTTAAAAGGAAAAAAAGTAGGTGTTGTGAAAGCAAGTACATTTAAAACACTTATTGCCAAACAAACAGACCAAATTACCGAATACGATAGTGATATTACCGCTCTTATGGACTTAGAACCTGGAAGAATTGATGCTGTTGTCACAGACCAAATGGTAGGCCTGCGCATGATGAAAGAAGGAAAAGCAAATATAAAAGATGCTGGGAAACCACTGTCTCTTGATGAAATGGCCATCGCTGTTCGCAAAGACGACAAAGAATTGCTGCAAAAATTAAATAAAGCACTAGATGAAATCATTCAAGATGGCACCTATGAAAAAATCAGTAAAAAGTGGTTTGGTCGTAACATTCTAGGTGAAAAAGAAAAATAGATTTTTTACAAATAGCGCCCCACATCTTTCAGTGGGGCATGGTTACCATAGTAAAATAAACCGATATAGAGGTGATAACTATGATTGATATTTTCATGTCTACATATCCAGCGTTCCTAAAGGCAATTGTCATTACATTACAGTTAACAATAACATCCTTATTACTTGGATCCTTAATTGGATTACTGTTTGCTTTTTTTCGTATTTCCAATAGCAAGCTTTTAAATGGGATTGCCCATGTATACATTGCGATTATTCGCGGGATACCGCTAGTTGTACAAATTATGATCCTCTATTTTGGAATTACATCTATTATTGTCTTATCCCCGTTTTGGGCAGGTGCAATTGCTCTCGCTATTCATAACGGTGCTTATATTACAGAAATTTTTAGGGGCTCTATTCAATCCGTGGACCGCGGCCAACTTGAGGCAGCTCGCTCTTTAGGAATGACATACCCTTTAGCAATGCGGCGTATTATTTTGCCTCAAGCGTTTCGTTTGTCTATTCCGCCGCTTGGCAATCAGTTCATTATCGGCCTTAAAGACTCTTCTCTCGTTGCCTATGTAGGAATGTCAGAGTTGTGGGGCACTGGGCTTTCTGAAGCTGCCGCAAACTTTCAGCAGCTCGAAACATACATGATTGTCAGTGTCTATTACCTTGCGCTTGTCCTTCTATTTACGTACTTTGTACATCTTCTTGAAAAAAGACTGGCACGCAAAAATACAAATTATCCACAATCAACAAAACAAACAGAAATCCCTATGTAAAAAGCACGAACTCTTTACGAGCTCGTGCTTTTATTATTAAATATGAAAGTTATATATATCGTTGCTATGCAGAACAAAACGTACCCTTCACTCTTTGTTTTTAAGGCAGAAAAAAGCCCTGACCGCTTCTACACACGGCCAGGTGCTCTCGCCCTCCTAAAAAAAGAGGCTTTCATATCATTTTTTCATCTTATGTTTTAGCCGTTCTTCGCAGCTTTTGAGTCTTCTATATTTTCCTGACGATATTCAATATTCGCAGGATCTAACCCATTCCCTAAAGAGCCGTATAAATGTGATTTATGTGGATCAACTAACTCACTACCTTGATAATACACACGCGGTGTATTCCAAAGAGCGGCTAACGCTTTCTCCATCGGCATTTCATGATAGCGCTCTGGCCACATTTCTTTAATTTTCTCTTTTACTAACGGATAGTACTTCGAGCTCATACCCGGGAACAAGTGATGTTCTGTATGATATGAGAAGTTAAAATGTAATACGTCTACCCAGCGCGGCACTGTTACCGATAAACAGTTTGCAAGCGGATCGTTTACAGGAACGATTGGATTCAAACGATGGTTTGTTGCAATATACCCCATTACAATGAAATTCGCAATTAACAATGGAATGACATAAGCAAAAAACCATTTTGCAGGACCCATAATAAACAATAAACTAATCCATACTGTCCACGGCAAAAGAAGCTGGAACCACACAGATTTTTGATTCTGTGGTTTAAATTCCTTAATAAAAAGGAAAAACATACGAGACGAATGCAATGTAAATTGAAGTGTTAACGACAAAAAGCTAAAGAAAGAGCGAACATGTAACGGAAGGCGATATACCCAGCGTAAAAATTTGCTTTTCTTAAACTTATCCATCGTTGGCCACGCATCCGGATCATTCTCCTCATGTTGTGTGTGCACATGGTGCGTTAAATTATGCCACTTTCTCCACAATTTCGGTCCAGTTGATAATGGCATAAACGCAATTGCTCCAAGAAAATCTCTTAACCAAGCTTTTCTTACTACTGTACCATGTAAAATTTCATGTCCAAGAAATCCCATAGATGCAAAACACAATCCTAAAACGGTTGCAATTCCAAGGTTGGCCCACACATTCAAATTGAATAAGCCAATTGCCAAAAAACCTGCTATCGTAATTAATAAGTAGGCTAGTCCGCCAAACAAACGAGCTGGGACTGGTTTAAATGCCTTTTTTGGCAAATGTGGTGATACACGTGCTGCATACCAGCCAAACGTATGAAGATCCTTCATTACTTGTGCCCCTTTCTCATGCCGCGCTTACGCACTTTGCATCGATTATCGCTTCCAGATTGATAATAACTAGTATTATAAATTTTCTTTCTCACAGAAAATTATGCTCACTCACTCTTACAATTATTATTCATTGAAAAACATTTCTCTTTTTACCCTTTATCAACCTTTCCACAAGATGAATCATATCAGTACGCTTTCTGTATTGTCAATAACTTTTATGACCTAGTAATAAAAGTTGGTTATACTTTTATAATTACTTTCTATGTTACTAAAGAAAAAACGTTTATTTACCAACATTTATACTTCCTATTATCTTTTCATCGGCCCTTCGCTAATTACTTCATTTCACGGTAAATACTATACTTATCTTATTTATTCTACGTTCTACCCATTCACTTAAAATACAAAACTGTATATAAAACTCCCTCTAAAAAAATTATTTAAAAATAATTTATAGAAACTCAATTTAAATACATGAAATCCCTCTGATTGGAAAAAATAACTAATAAGAATTTATTAGAATAAGAGGTGCATTCACTTGGAACACAATCAGCTCCCAAAATTTCCAGAACCGTATTGGCGTGATTCTATTCAATTGCCTACCTTCCCAAAGTTAACAGAGAACATAAGAACGGAAGTGGCCATTGTTGGAGCGGGTATCACTGGCATCACAACAGCCTACTTACTCGCTAAAGAAGGAGTCAAAGTTGCTTTAATTGATGCAGGAAATATTTTAAATGGAACAACTGGACATACAACCGCAAAGATTACAACACAGCATGATCTTATTTACAATGAGCTCATCAATCACTTTGGGGAAGAAAAAGCGAAATTATATTACGAAGCAAACAATGAAGCACTGCAATTTATAAAAGATACCGTACAAGAGCACAATATTCAGTGTGATTTCACAGAAGAAGATGCTTACCTGTATACAAATGAAATCGACAATCTACACAAGTTAACAGAAGAATTAGAAGCATACAAACAGCTAGATATCCCTGGTGAATATGTAGAAAGTATCCCACTTCCTATTCCCGTAAAGGCTGCACTTGTTATAAGAAATCAAGCGCAATTCCATCCGCTTCGCTACCTAGCAGCACTTGTCGAACAATTTATTAAAGCTGGCGGCGTTCTATATGAAAATACAACTGCCATTGATGTAGAAAAAGGATTTTATCAACAAGTAATCACAAAAGATGGGCATCGAATCGCTTGCGGTCACGTTATTTCTTGTTCACATTTTCCTTTTTATGATGCAAATAGCTTCTTCTTCGCAAGAATGTATGCGGAACGCTCTTATGTCCTTGGCGTGAAAACAAAGCAAGAGTATCCAGGAGGAATGTATATAAGCGTCGATAATCCAAAACGATCTCTCCGCTATACGACAATGGATGGCGAAAAACTCGTGTTAATTGGCGGTGAAAGTCATAAAACGGGACAAGGCATTAACATGATGAACCATTACGAAGCACTGCAAACATTCGGCGAAGAAACCTTTGGCATAGAAGAAATCCCATACAGATGGGCAACACAAGACTTAATTACACTCGATAAAATTCCTTATGTCGGGCACATTAATGAAAATAATCCTAACATTTTTGTCGCAACAGGTTACCGCAAATGGGGCATGACAAATGGAACTGCAGCAGCTTTATTGCTAAAAGCATCCATTATGAAAATCGATAGCCCCTATAAAGAACTCTATGCACCGTCACGATTCCATACGAATCCAGATTTAAAAACGTTTGTTACACAAAACCTCGATGTAGCAAAACATTTAATTGAAGGAAAACTGGAGTTTGCTCTTCGGAAACCAGAAAATCTTGAAAACGGAGAAGGTGCTGTTGTAAATGTAAACGGGAAACGTGCCGGTGCCTATAAAGACGAGAATGGGAAACTTCACATTGTCGATACGACTTGTACACATCTAGGTTGCGAAGTGGAGTGGAATAGCGGCGAATGTACATGGGATTGTCCTTGTCACGGTTCACGTTTTTCAATTGAAGGGGAGGTAATCGAAGGGCCGGCGGATGAAGCGTTAAAAAGAATTGAAGATATGTGATGCTGTAAACTTATCCTTGTATATATAGAAGTTAGAAAAGACATAAAAAACCTCTTTCTTTTTTGAGGAGGACGAGAGCATCTGGCCGTGCCATAGTAACGGTCAGGACCTTTTCCTGCCACATGCGAGGTTTTAAAGCATGCCAGTAGCGGTCATGGTGTATTTGCATAGCCGCCAATTAGATAACGATAAAGAAATTTATATAATTATATATAAAATTTCCTCTCTCATATAAGAAAGAGCACTACCGTGATTAGTGCTCTTTCCAATTTTGATGTAACATATCTTGAAACAGTACATTTAACTTTTCAATATCTATAACCGGTTTCTTTTCTAAACTCTTCACGTACTCTTCATAATAGGTAATCTGTTCTTCTAAAAATTCATTCAGTAACATAATTCTTGGTCCGCTATCCAGCTCTATACCCGCTTTTTTCTTCTCAAGCAGTTCCTCGATTTCTTGTAAAAGTGCCGCATCCAGTTCTAGTCCATTCACTAATTTTTCAAACTCAACAGGTGGCAATATTCCTTTCTCTTCTAACCATTTGCACGCCAGTATCGGACGTAATACATAAAAGTATTTCTTCAACTTCACTTCTTCACCTTGCAAAAATGCGCGATAGTTTTTAGATGCCATATGTAAATAATGATATACCGTTGCTTTCGGATCAAACTGACTACTCATCTCCTGCAAACGCTCAGAAAGGTCTGATGCCTTAGCGTATACAATCGGTGAACTGATCCATTCTAACAAAGCCGGATTTGATTTCGAAAATAGCTGCAGTGCTTTGCGGAGTTCCCAACCACTTATATCAAGAGCATCATTAATTGGATACTCAATAACATCGCGTTTTTGCTCAATTGATAAATACCATTCCAATCGATGTACGTATACAAAACGTACATCATAGTCGCTATCTTTTGATGGAAATCCCCAGGCACGACTCCCTGATTCAACTGCAAACAAGATTTTCACATCATTCTCTTTCTCAATTCTTTCTAATTCTAGTTGAATTTTTTCTCTCATATGTATCACTCTCATTTTCTGATCATTTCCCCGGAAATTCGACAAATATAATAAGATTCCTTCTTTTTATTTGAATACGTATACAACCCCATTAAATCGGCAACTTTAGAAGAAAGTATGATTTTCTTTCAGGTAGGTGCATAGGAATGGATTTACACACAGGTAAATTTTTTTGGACGACAACTCTCCCTAGTCCACCCACGTATCCTTCTTTACAAGAGGATATAACATGTGATGTGTTAATTATAGGTGCAGGAAGTTCTGGAGCACAATTTTCACATTTCTTAAGTGAAACAGATTTACGTGTCGTTGTTGTTGATAAAAGAAAAGTTGGACATGGTAGCAATTTGCCGAACACGGGACTCATTCAATATTTAGGTGAAAAAATGTTTTTTGAGCTTGTAAATACGTTTGAAGAAGAACATGCAGTTCGTCATTTTAAATTATGCGAACAAGCCATTTGCGACATTGAAGCTGCTTCTCAAAATTTACCCATTTCATCTGATTTTATTCGCCGTGATAGCTTGTACTATGCCAGCTGTGAAAGTGATATTGAGAAACTAGAAAAAGAACTGTATTACTTACAAAAGCATGGTTTCAAAGCTGTTTGGCTAACAGAAAAACAGCTTGGTCAAAAATATCCCTTTCAAAAACGGGCCGCTCTTTATACATACAACGATGGTGAAATAAACCCATATAAATTTACACACGGCCTAATCAAACAAGCGTCAGACAAAGGAGTTCAAATATACGAAGATACTGAAATAACAGGGCAGAAATTAGAAAAAGATACAGTCACTTTTTTTACAAAAAACGGTCATGCTATTACTGCAAAAAAAGTAATCATTGCTGCTGGCTATGAAGGATTAGAGTTCAAAAAGGACAAAAATGCAATACTAAGCAGTTCTTATGCAATTGTCACAACCCCTGTATCTGATTTTTCTTCCTGGTACAAACGGACACTTATCTGGGAAACGGCTCGTCCATATAGTTATATACGAACCACTGCTGACAACCGCGTTATTATCGGCGGGCTTGATGAAGATACAGATATCGCCGAAGAACGTGATGCGAAGCTAATCCATAAACGAGATACACTATTAAAAGAATTTCAAAAGTTGTTTCCCAATATCGATGTAAAACCTGAATTTTATTTCGGTGCCTTTTATGGCGGCACACATGATGGGCTACCGATGATTGGTATATATGAGAAAATGCCTAACTGCTATTTTATCTATCCTTATGGGGATAATGGCTTAGTATACAGCATGGTGTTCGCGAGAATTATTCGTGATGTTTTCATAAATGGATCAAGTTCAGATCTTGATTTATACAGACAAACACGTCCGTTTTTAAAAAGAATCTGACTCAAAAAAGATATAGATGTCTTTTGAATCAACTCCTTCTTATATATCGGCGACTTTTCAAATATATCGATGATGTATAAAAGTATGTGTAAGCATTTTTCTGGACAAAAAAAATAAGACAAAGTACTCTCAGGTTTGTCCAGAAC
>NZ_JAVBXD010000037.1 GCF_030756675.1 Bacillus multifaciens | reverse complement strand
CATCGCTCCTTTGCATCTTTTTTATCAGTGTTGACAGATAAAAAGATGTTCAGACACAAAAACAGGCTGTGGAGAAGGCTTTCTCCACAGCCTGAGAGTCAGTGTATACACTGACTCTACCATTTCACTATAATTCCTTGCTGACTACTTTGTAAGCAAGCCGTAATAACACGAATGACATTTAGAGCTTCCTCTGCTGTAACAGGCGGCATTTCTCGGTTCATTATTGCGTCTCGGACACCTTTATAATAGTTCTCATAACATCCTATTTCTGTTGGAACACGAATCTCTTGTTCCTCTGTAGAAAGAACAGCATACATAGGCATAGCATCTTCTCCATATCCTTCATCACCAGGTTTCTTTCCTGCCTTTAGCTGTTCTTCTTGAGAATCCATTCCATATTTAACAATCGATCCTTTCTCACCGTGAATGCTAAAATGCGGTCCTGCATATTTAACGTGACTACCACTATGAAGAATTACACGCATTTCTTCATAAGAAAGAATAATATGAAAATAATCATCTATTTGCGCTCCTGGACGTTGATTGACAACATCTGCATAAACTGCTTCCGGCATTCCAAATAAATGTAACGCTTGATCTATAAGATGTGAACCTAAATCAAACAGTATTCCTGATCCTGGCAATTTGTGTTCTCTCCAACGATCGCGAACATGTGGACGAAATCTATCAAAATGAGCTTCATATGTAAAAATTTTACCAATTTTATTATCTTGTAACAGTTTATGAATTGTTCTGAAATCGTTATCAAAACGGCGATTATGATATACACTTAACACAACGCCATGCTGCTTCGCTAATTCTATCAATTCTTCTCCTTCTTCAATAGAAACAACAAAAGGTTTTTCAACGACAACATGTTTACCATGCAATATTGCCTTTTTTGTAAATTCAAAATGCGTCGTGTTAGGTGATGTAATGATGATAAGATCAATGTTTTCTTGCATAACAAGCTCATCGATTGTTGTCACAACTTCTACATGTGGAAATGATGCTTTTACTTTCTCTTCTTGTGAAGATACAATCGCACGGATTTCGTAGTCTTCGATTGTTTGCAACAGAGGAATATGGAAGGTTGTACTAGAAAACCCGTAACCTACAATCCCAACACCTATTTTGTTCATAAAACCCCTCCAAATTATGTATAGACTATAATGAATTTTTATTATATCAACTTATCTTATTTCTACATAATGTTTTGCTTTTTATAATGGCAACATAGATGAACATGCCAAAAAGCTACCCTACCTAGGGTAGCCCTCATATTACGCTAAATACGCTTCTTTCACAAATTCATTATGCAGCAATGATTTCCCTTCTCCTACCATTTTAATTTCTCCTGTCTGAATCACATAGCCACGATGTGCAATTTGCAATGCTTGATACGCATTTTGTTCAACAAGTAGAATCGTCATTCCTTCTTTATTCAGCTCTGAAATAATTTCAAAAATTTGCTCAACAATAATTGGCGCAAGCCCCATTGAAGGCTCATCTAACATAAGTAAATGCGGCCCGCTCATGAGCGCACGTCCAATTGCAAGCATTTGCTGTTCACCACCACTCATCGTACCGCCCTTTTGCTCTAGTCGTTCTTTTAACTTTGGAAAATAGTGAAAGGTACGCTCCATCCGTTCCTTCACTATTCTCTTATCCTTTACTGAAAATGCTCCCATCTCCAAATTCTCTTTTACTGTTAGGCGTGAAAAAATACGGCGTCCCTCTGGTACATGAGCAATTCCGGATAAAGCTGTTACGTGCGGAGATTGTTTCGTAATTTGTTTACCCTCAAACGAAATTTCTCCTGACTTCGGTATAACAAGGCCACTAATCGACTTTAATGTTGTTGATTTTCCAGCTCCATTGCATCCGATAAGTGTTACAATTTCGCCTTTTCCTACAGAAATATTAACGCCTTTTAACGCGTGAATCCCACCATAATACGCATTTATATTTGTAAGCTCTAGCAAAATACTCCCCCCTTTTTTATCTTTTTCGAACGATTTTTTATCAATTTTTTATTTTATTCCGTATTACTTCTCTAACACGGCACTTTTCCCTAAATACGCTTCAATAACTTTTGGATTGTTACGAATATCTTCCGGGCTTCCTTCTGCAATTTTTTCACCGTGATCTAATACAATGATATGCTCAGAAATCTCCATGACAAGTTTCATATCGTGTTCAATTAATACAATTGTAATGTCCAGCTCTTCACGCATACGATAAATAAGAGCTGTTAATTCTTTCGTTTCTTTTGGATTCATTCCGGCTGCTGGCTCATCCAATAGTAATACTTGCGGTTTCGCCGCAAGAGCTCTAGCAATTTCAAGGCGACGCTGTGCCCCGTACGATAAATTTTGCGCTTCTTCATTTAATAAGTGCGCTAAACCAACATAATCTAGAAGCCCATATGCTTTTTGCTGCGCTCGTTCTTCTTCTCTTGTTACTCCTGGCAAATGCAACAAAATCCCCAAAAGATTACTTTTCAAATGATTGTGAAGTCCTACCATTACATTTTCAAGTACCGTCATATTGTTAAAAAGACGAATATTTTGAAACGTACGAGCAATACCATGCTTTGAAATATCATGCGGCTTCAAACCAGTTATCCTTTCTTCTCCAAGGAGAATGTCACCTTCATCTGGCTTATACACACCTGTTATCATATTAAAAAACGTCGTTTTCCCTGCTCCGTTCGGTCCAATTACTGCTGTAATCGATCCTTTTTTTACTTTCATATCAACACTTTTCACTGCAACAAGTCCGCCAAACCGCTTCGTAATATTTCGAACTGTTAAAATCGTCATATTCTCACCCCTAAGCTTCAAATACATTCTCTTTTTGTGTTTGCGATTCGATTTGTTTTATCCCGCCTTTTTTCAGCTGCTCTTCATTAAATTTCCGATTTTTTGCAGGTATGAGTCCTTGTGGTCGATATAAAGCAAATAAAATTAAAATTCCACCAAAGATGAAGCGCTGCATTTTAGCTGGAGAAAGTGCATCCGGAATTGCAATCGTTCCACTTAGATTTAATTGGTTTAACCAGTTTGTTAATTCAGTAAGTACTTGTAAATTTAAAATTGTCATAACAGCTGCTCCCAAAATAACCCCTGGTACACTCCCCATACCACCAAGCAACACCATAACAAGAATCGTAATCGACTCTAGTAATGTAAAACTTGTTGGATCGACAAAAGTTTGTTTTGCTGCAAAGACAACACCCATCATTCCAGAAAATGAAGCACCAATTGCAAACGCTAACAGCTTTGTTTTCACAAGCGGAATTCCCATCGCTTGAGCTGCAATTTCATTTTCACGAACTGCCTTCCACGAGCGGCCTATTTTTGAAAACTCTAATCGTTTTACAATAAAGATTACGAGTAGTAAAATACAAAGCACAATGTAATACACTTGACTCGATTGCAAAAATGTAAATCCAAATAAAGAAGGTGGTTTTACAGAAGATAAACCCATTGCACCGTTCGTAATATTGACCGGTTTATCTAAATTATTAAAAATAATACGGATAATCTCCCCAAATCCAAGTGTCACAATCGCTAAGTAATCACCTTTCACACGCAACACCGGGATGCCTAGTAGGACCCCAAACACTGCCGCAATAAAACCGCCTAGTAAAATAAAAATCCAAAAACTTTCTCCTGACAATGGGTAATGACCAAATGGCATAAAGTTATTTGCTTGCACTGTTGCAAAAATACCATATGTGTAAGCTCCAATTGCAAAAAAAGCAACAAACCCTAAATCTAGCAATCCAGCAAAACCGACAACGATATTTAACCCCAGCGCCATTGCAATATAAATTCCAACTAATGTTGCCACTTCCATATAAGACTGATAAGCAGGGCCACCGCTTGCTGTGAAGGGAAGTAATATAATTAACACAAATAACCCTATTAACCACTTCCATTTACTGTGTAAATTTGTGTAATACAATAATAAAAGAGACAATAGTAATAGAAGAAATGCCGTTACTGACTTTTGTGCAAAATATAAACTTGCAGCAGTTATACCCAAATAAAGGACTAACAGTATAAGTTGCAACTTCGTATTATTCCTTATCATTTCTAACCGTTTTGTCATTATAATCACCTACACTTTCTCGGCAACTGCTTTGCCGAAAATGCCTTCTGGTTTAAAAATTAAAACGAGAATTAAAATTCCAAAGGCAAAAACATCCTTATATTCAGCTCCCAATATTCCAGAAGATAAAATGGATAAATTTGCAGCCGCGAACATTTCTAGCAGTCCAAGTAATATACCACCCACCATCGCACCTCGAATATTACCAATCCCCCCCAAAACAGCTGCCGTAAAAGCTTTTAATCCTAAAATAAATCCAATATACGGATCTATTGTTCCATATTGCACAGCAAACAGTACACCTGTTGCTCCGCCAAGTGCTGAACCGATAAAAAACGTAAGAGAAATTACCTTGTTCACATTTACTGACATTAATGAAGTAGTATCACGATCTTGTGCAACAGCGCGCATCGCCATTCCCCATTTTGTTTTATTGATGAAAAAGTCTAAAGAGAGCATCATAATAACCGCAAGAACGAGTAGAATAAGTGACGATGTTTTAAGCTTGGCATTATTAAAAGAAGACATAATTGCTGAAGCCTGTACTGTAATTTGATCATTGAATAAAGTAGGACCTGTTATAATGTAATTTCCTTTTTTTAATTCAGCAATAAAGCGAACGATATCTTGCAGTAGAAAAGAAACACCAATTGCTGTAATTAACGTAATCAGTTTCGGTGCTTTTCGAAGCGGTCGATACGCAACCCTTTCAATGCCCATCCCAAGAAAACCCGTTATAAGAGAGGTTACAACTAAAACAAGTAACAATGCTAACAGAGCTGGCATAACCGTCATCCACCCAAATCCCATAAAAACAAGAAAAATTGTTGTACCAATAAAAGCGCCCGTCATAAAAATTTCTCCATGAGCAAAATTAATAAGTTCTAATATCCCATATACCATCGTATATCCTAATGCAACAACCGCATACACTGCACCAAGTGTTAATCCGTCAATTAGCACTTGAGGAAGGGTATGCATTATTTCTCCGAACATAGAAATTCCTCCCCTTTACTTTTCTCTAAAAAAGGTACGGAACATAAGCACCGTACCCATATCACCTTACTTTTTCTCTACTTCTCCTTCTTGTCTTCCTGGATATTTTTGCTCTGCAAATTTATAAATATATACTTTTGCAAACTTATTATCCCCCTTGCTATCAAATCCTACTTTTGTTACCGCTCCTTCAAAACTATTTGTTTTCCGAACAGTGTCACGCACTTGTTCCCTTGTTGGCATTTTGTTGTTATTTGCTTTAATCGCATCTTTCATTCCTTGCAGGAGTACACCCGCAGCATCATATCCATAAGCCGAATATCCTTCTACCTCTTTATTAAATTTTCTCTTATAATCATCTGCAAACTTCTTTCCTTTTCCCGTCGTTTTCGGGTCAGCAGCGATAGAAGTGTAATACGTATTCTCAATAGAATTACCTGCAATTTCTACCATCGTTGCTGAATCCATACCATCACCGCCCATAAACGGAACCGTAAGACCTTTTTCACGCGCTTGCTTCACTAACAGTCCACCTTCTGCATAGAGACCACCAAAATAAATTAAATCCGGTTTTTTCGCGAGTACTTTATTTAATACACCATTAAAATCTTTCTCCCCAACCGTAATAGATTCATAACCTGCTATGGTTCCACCTAATTTTTCAACTTCTGTTTTAAATGCTTTAGCTAAACCTGTTCCATAAGCTGTTTTATCATCAATAATAAAAACGCTTTTTGCCTTTAATGTTTTCAATGCAAACTCTGCCCCAGCAGGACCTTGAAAATCATCTCTTGTACATATACGATTTACTATTTTCAAATTACGATCCGTTACTTCAACAGCAGTATTTGTAGGTGATACCATAACAACATTATTTTTTTCATACACTTCAGAAGATGGGATTGCAACTCCTGAATTCATATGTCCAACGACACCGAGTATTTCTTTATCGGCACCAATAATCTGTGCGTTTGCAACACCTTTTTTCGGATCCGCTTGATCATCATATGGCACAAACTTTAGTTCATACCCTAATTTTTTAAACTCTTCTTTTTGTTCTTCTATTTTCAATTGTGCACCAAGTTTAATTGCTTCTCCTTGCGTTGCAGAACCACCAGAAAGCGGTGATTGCGTTGCTATTTTTATGACTTTTCCACCACCGCCACCCGTACTTGCTGTATCGGTATTACCAGTTGTTTTATCGCTGCATCCTGTTAATAAACCAAACATACACACCGCCGATAGAAAGAAAGCGAAATTATTCTGTTTTCTCACTCATACACCTCCGAATTTTTATTTTTCTTAATTTTTAAAATATTTAGTTAAATAATAATAGAAGTGTTTTATTTGTACAACTACTATTCCTCATACAAATTTAGACAAAAACGCCCGACTTATTATATAAGTCGGGCGTCTTCTTACTGTTCTTTTTTCTGCGGCCACGTTTCGACAACAAGACCAACATCACTTACATCTATTAATAAACTTCCGTTACTATAACGATCTTTATTCCGAAGTGTTTGCGGATCAATTTCTTCTATCATTTGTTTTTCTGTCCGCATACACACAATTTCATCATCTCGAACGACTTCCACACCGACAATGCGATATGGATTCTTTTTCAATTCTTTAAAGATAACAAGACCTCGTTTTGCTCTTGTCGATTTTTCAATTTCTGCTGCTTTTAATCGTTTTACCGCACCTCGTTGCGTAACTAGAACGAGCTGATCTTTCTTATGATTTATAGGAAGACCGCTTGCAACAAAGTCATCCTCTTTCAAATTCATTCCTTTTACACCAGCTGCCCGTACACCAACTGGGCTTACTTCTTCTTCACTGAAAACAAGTGCATAGGCACCGTGCGTAGCAAGAAGAATATCTTGCGTTCCATCTGTAACAAAAATATCGACGACTACATCATCTTTCTTTAAATTAACCGCGACAAATGCACGTGAATAACGCTGCACTTTATATTGATTCAATTCTGTTTTCTTAATCATGCCATTTCTAGTGACAAACGTAATAAATCGCTTTTCTTCCTCAAAATTCGGAACAACAGTTGCAAAGACGAGCGTTTCATCACGGTCAAGTGAGACTATATTCGCGACGTGCTGTCCTAGGTCTTTCCAACGAATATCTGGCATTTCGTAAACTGGAAGATAAATATAATTTCCTTTATTTGTAAATAAGAGAATTGTCGCGGTTGTATTTGTATCAAAGCGTTCGAGTAAGATGTCGCCCTCTTTCATACCGAAGTCTTTTCCGTTCGATGCATTATGCGAGCGCCAACCAGTTCGCTTTACATATCCTTCTTTCGTTACAGTAACGATGACATCTTCATGTGGAATCATCACTTCCACATCAATTTTAATTTCTTCAATCTCCTCTTCAATTACAGCACGACGATTATCACTATACGTTTTCTTTACTCTCTTTAAGTCCGATTTAATCACTTGAAGAAGTCTTTTTTCACTTTGTAAAATCGCTTGTAATTCTGTAATTTTCGTTTGTAGCTCTTCAGCCTCTTTTTCTAACGCTGTAATATCTGTATTTGTTAAACGGTACAATTGCAATGATACAATTGCTTCTGATTGTGCTTCTGTAAAGGAGAATCTTGCACTTAAATTATTTTTCGCATCACGTTTATCTTTAGAAGCACGAATTGTTTCAATGACTTTATCTAAGATTGATAAAGCTTTCATCAAACCTTCCACGATGTGCTGACGATTTTCCGCTTTTCGCAATTCATACTGCGAACGACGTGTTACAACCTCTTTCTGATGTCCAATATATGCATCTAAAATCTTTGGTAACGTCATTAATGTAGGACGGCGATTATGAATCGCTACCATATTGAAGTTATATGGTATTTGTAAATCTGTATTTTTATATAAGTAATTTAAAATACCTTCTGCATTTGCATCTTTTTTCAATTCGACAACAATACGAAGACCTGTACGATCCGTTTCATCACGAACTTCAGCAATTCCATCTAATTTTTTATCTAAGCGCAACTCATCCATTTTCTTTACAAGATTTGCTTTGTTTACTTCGTAAGGAATTTCAGTAATTACGATTTGCTGTTTCCCACCACGAATCGTCTCAACTTCCGCTTTTCCGCGGATGATAATTTTCCCTTTTCCTGTTTCATACGCCTTCTTAATCCCATCAAGCCCTTGGATAATCCCCCCTGTCGGGAAGTCTGGCCCTTTAATCAGCGTTAATAAATCGTCTACAGTACTGTTTGGTTGATCAATGCGCATCATCGTCGCATCGATAACTTCTCCAAGATGATGCGGTGGAATTTCTGTTGCATAACCAGCTGAAATTCCCGTAGATCCATTCACTAAAAGATTTGGAAACATAGCAGGTAGTACAACTGGCTCTTCACTTGTATCATCAAAGTTTGAAACAAATTCCACTGTTTCTTTATCAATGTCACGTAATAACTCAGAAGCAATTGGTGATAAACGAGCCTCTGTATAACGCATCGCCGCTGCTGGATCACCATCAACACTACCATTATTTCCATGCATTTCAACTAATACATTTCGTACTTTCCAATCTTGACTTAAACGTACCATCGCTTCATACACGGACGAATCACCATGCGGGTGATAGTTACCAATTACGTTACCAACTGTTTTGGCTGATTTACGAAACGGTTTATCATTTATATTTCCTTCTACATACATGGAATATAAAATACGACGTTGTACCGGCTTTAAGCCATCGCGTGCATCTGGAAGCGCACGATCTTGAATAATATATTTACTGTAACGTGCAAAGCGGTCACCAAGCACGTCTTCAAGTGGGAGGTCATGAAATTTCTCTGCTTGCATGTTATTCCACCTCCGTTGCCATAATCATTTCATTTTCTAAAATGTTACCTTCTTCTTGCATACCAAATTGAACATTACGCTCAATCCATTTACGACGAGGCTCTACTTTATCCCCCATCAATGTAGCAACCCGGCGATCTGCTCGTGAAGCATCATCAATTTTAACGCGAATTAACGTGCGCGTCTCTGGGTTCATCGTTGTTTCCCATAATTGGTCCGCATTCATTTCACCAAGACCTTTATAACGCTGTAGAATATAACCTTTTCCGACCTTTTTCGTGACACCATCTAGCTCTTCATCAGACCAAGCGTATTCAATGACTTCACTTTTTCCCTTTCCTTTACTCACTTTATATAAAGGAGGAAGTGCAATAAATACTTTACCTGCCTCAATTAGCGGCTTCATATAACGATAGAAGAATGTTAATAATAGCACTTGAATATGCGCACCATCTGTATCAGCATCGGTCATAATCACGACTTTATCATAGTTAATATCCTCTACAGAAAAGTCCGTTCCAACACCGCCACCAATTGCATAAATAATCGTATTGATTTCTTCGTTCTTAAAAATATCCGCAAGCTTTGCTTTTTCCGTGTTAATTACTTTACCGCGCAGCGGAAGAACAGCTTGGAAACGACGATCACGGCCTTGCTTTGCAGAACCACCTGCAGAATCGCCCTCTACTAAATATAGCTCGTTCTTTTGCGGATTACGTGATTGTGCTGGTGTCAACTTACCACTTAACGTTCCTTCTGAACGCTTTTTCTTCTTACCGCTTCGTGCTTCTTCACGCGCTTTTCTTGCTGCTTCGCGTGCTTGCGCTGCTTTGACTGCTTTCTTTACAAGAAGCGTTGCCACATCTGGATTTTCTTCTAAAAAATACGCTAAATGCTCTGATACAACAGCATCAACTGCTGAACGTCCTTCACTTGTTCCAAGTTTCCCTTTCGTTTGCCCTTCAAATTGAAGCAACTCTTCTGGAACACGAATGGAAACAATTGCAGCTAACCCTTCACGAATATCCGTTCCTTCTAAATTTTTATCTTTCTCTTTTAACAAAGAAACTTTGCGTGCATACTCGTTAAAGACACGAGTCATCGCAGTTTTAAACCCCGCTTCGTGCGTACCGCCATCTTTTGTACGTACATTATTTACAAAGGATAGAATGTTCTCAGAATACCCATCATTAAATTGAAAAGCTAATTCCGCTTCTATACCGTTTTGCTCTCCAGTAAAATATACAACCGGGTGTAAAGAGTCTTTCTCTTCGTTTAAGTATGAAACAAACGCTTCAATTCCCGTTTCATAATGAAAAACATCTTCCAAATCGTTACGTTTATCTTGAAGGACAATTTTCATACCTTTTAATAAAAATGCTGATTCACGTAATCTTTCGCATAACGTTTCATAGTTATAATTCGTTGTGCTAAAAATTGTTCGATCTGGTTTAAAATGAATGGTTGTCCCAGTATCTCTTGCTTTCCCAATTTTCTCAAGCGTTGTAACTGGAACACCGCCATTTTCAAAGCGTTGTTCATATACGTAACCATCTCGTTTAATTGTAACAACAAGCCATTCAGACAGTGCGTTTACAACCGAAGCACCAACACCGTGTAAGCCTCCGCTCGTTTTATAACCGCCTTGTCCAAATTTACCACCAGCATGAAGTACAGTTAAAATAACTTCTGGTGTAGGTTTTCCAAGCTTATGCATTCCTGTCGGCATACCGCGCCCTTTATCTACTACACTTATACTATTATCTTTATGTATAATCACTTTAATTTCATCGCCAAAACCCGCTAATGCTTCATCAACGGAATTATCTACGATCTCATATACTAAATGATGTAATCCACGGCTATCCGTACTCCCAATATACATACCCGGGCGTTTACGAACGGCTTCAAGCCCCTCTAGCACTTGAATTGCATCTTCATCATATTGAAACTGACGCTTAGCCAAACTCCTTGCCCCTTCCTATCCAAAAATCAGAACATATGTTTCTTATTATAGAATAACGCCTTTCCCTTACTTTTGGCAAGTCACGTTATGTCTTTTATATACTATTTTCATAAGAAAAATCCTTGTTTGTCACAAGGATTCCTCTACGCTACTATTTCAGAAAAGTAATCGTTTGTCAACGAAACATGGATATGTATTCCAAAACAACTACATACTCCACCATTTTAAAATCAACAAAATGATAATCATCCAAAATGGAGTGACAAGCAGCAATCCCCAAAAACAACCTTTAAAAAACTTCATGATGAACACCTCGTCCATCTGCTTTTCCCTATTATATGAATAGGAGCCTAATAAACTTCACAATTTATACTTATCCCGCATTAACGGGCAGTAATACTCTCACCTCAAAATTCAGCGAAAGCAAAAAAAGTTAGGTGGGAGATAAACTGCCCGTAAAAGCCCGATTGGTTCAACTAATAATCAGTGGGGGATGAAGAAAACCCCACTGATTAAAGTTTCACTTTATCTTGTCATTGCGTGTTCAACTTTAATACAGCGGTCCATAATGACAGTATAGCCTTTTTCTTTCAAAAAGTGATATGTTTCTTCATCTTGTAAACCTAATTGTGCCCAAAATGTGCGCGCTTCAATCAGCACAAACTCTTTTGCAACATCCATTAAAAATTCAGAACGACGAAATACATTGACGATATCAACAGGCTCTTTTATTTCAGTTAGCGATTTTACCGCCTTTTCTCCCAATACAGTATCTACCGTTGGGTTAACAGGAATAATACGGTATCCTGCATCTTGCATCGCTTTTGACACCATATACGAAGTACGTTCTGGATTATCAGATAATCCGACAACAGCAATCGTCTTACTATTTTTCAAAATCTCACCAATTTCCGTTCGAGTTGGATTTTCAATTGTCATATGTAATCCCTCCTGTTCATTTAGTATAGCCGATAAAGAAAGTCTCTTTCAACATGAAAGAGACTTTCTTTACTAATTCGAGCTACCTTTATCAGCTAACGTAACTGTTTTCTTTATTTTCTCACCATTTCGGTACGCTGTTACTTCGATTTTATCGCCAACTTTTTTCTTTTCATATAAGTATTTACGGAATTGCACTGCATTTTCTATTTTTTGATCATCAAAGCTAACAACAATATCATATTTTTGCAATCCTGCTTTTTCTGCCGGTGATGCTGGTTCAACCTGCGCTAACAGAACTCCACCTGTTACATCTTTCGGTAATTTTAATTGACCTAATGCATAGCTTGGAATTTCATCAAGACCTCTTACTTGAACACCCATTACAGGGCGTTTTACTTCACCGTATTTTTCAAGAGAATCAATGACTGGTTTTGCTACATTAATTGGAATCGCAAAGCCAATTCCTTCTACTTCTTGCTGAGCAATTTTACTAGAGTTAATACCGATTACTTCACCATTTTGATTGAATAATGCACCGCCGCTATTCCCTGGGTTAATCGCTGCATCCGTTTGAATAACTTGAGCTTGCCAGTCAGGACGTTTGTCACCGTTAATATCAACTGGAATTTCACGGTCTTTACTACTAATAATCCCTTCTGTTACACTTCCATCGAATCCAAGTGGGTTACCAATTGCAATCGCAGATTCTCCAGCACGGATTTTATCTGAATTTCCTAGAGTGGCAACTTTGTTAATGTTTTTTCCATCAATCTCAACGACAGCAAGATCTAGCCATGGATCTTTTCCTACTAATTTCGCTTCAACCTTTGTTCCATTACTTAACTTTACTTCTAATTTATTCGCACCGTCAACAACGTGGTTATTTGTTACAATCAGCGCTTTATCTCCAACTTTTTTATAAATCACACCTGATCCTGATCCTGCCTCAGCTTCTTGCACTTGTGGATCGGTGGAAAATGGATCTACAGTTTTTTGATAGTTAATTACACCAACAACTACCTCTTTCGCTCCTTCAATCATACCAGGAAGATCCGTTTCACCTTTTGTTTTATTCACAACTGGAACCACTGTTCCCTCTACTTTTGATTGTGAAACGATACCGTTATTTGTCAAAGGTATATACGGAGCTGCAACGCTAATTGTAACGGCACCGATGACAGCACCGACTACTCCTGTGAAAAAATATCCTTTTTTGCTGCGTGTTTTTACAATTTCCGTCCGAGTTTCATTTGTTTCTGGTTGATCATAGTATCCCATAATTTATTTATCCCCTCTCTGCTGATATCGTATTTTTAGTATATACACGATGTGTGTCCTTACTGTGAACTCATCGTGAAATCCAAACAAAAAAATACTATCATATTCATTGTAGATAAAAGTAAAAAAAATTGTACATGCAATGAATATAAAGCTGCTTAAATGGGAACTGATATTTTACTCTTCAAATTTGTATCCTACACGAATAACTGTACTAATATGTGTTGCCTTATCGCCTAACTTATTACGAAGTTTCTTAATATGCGTATCTACTGTACGATCATCTCCGAAGTAATCATATCCCCAAAGTTGATCTAACAAATGCTGGCGAGATAGAACAATCCCTTTATTTTCCATCAAGTAAACGAGTAACTCAAATTCTTTATGTGTTAATATTACTTCTTCACCATCTACCGTTACCGTACGTGACAAACGATTCACATCAATACCAGCAAGCGAAAGCATATTTTCCTCCGCTTGCCCTACTGCACCGTCTGCACGCTTTAGTAATGTCTTGGCACGAGCAACTAAAATTTTCGGACTAAACGGTTTTGTTACATATTCATCCGCTCCTAATTCAAAACCAAGTAAAGTATCATCTTCATCGGAGCGAGCTGTTAGCATAATAATCGGTACGGCTGATTCCTTTCTTACACGTCTACATACAGACCAACCGTCAATTTCTGGTAACATGATATCTAATATAATTAAATCCACAGTATGCTCCGCAAACAGTTCTAATGCTTGCTTGCCATCTTCTGCTTCAATCACTTCAAAGCCTTCATTACGAAAATAGTCACTGACAATTTCTCGTAATCTTCTTTCATCTTCAACAAGTAAAACTGTTTTATTCAATCCTATCCCGTCCTTTTACTCTTTCAATCGAATAATACGTTGATTCGAGCTCCCACGAAACGGCAGGGTGAGATCTCGCTTCTCTAGCTCAAATCTTCCATCTACTAGCACATCAGCATATTGTAACAACTCTATCATATCATTTTTTTGCGAATTCTGTATCTCTTCAAACGTATAGCCTGTGTAAATCCACAAATTTTTTTGTAAATCTTTCACGTTTTTTGCTAGTTCTTTTATTTCAGTGGCTTGGAAAAATGGATCCCCACCAGAAAATGTTACATCAGTAAGAGGGTTGTTTTCAATCTCATTTATTATTTCTTCTTTTGTCATCTCAGTCCCATTACAAATATTCCAAGACTGTGGATTATGACAGCCAAAACAGCGATGCGGACAGCCCGCAAAAAATACGACTGTCCGCAACCCTTCCCCATCTACCACACTATCATGAATGATATTCATTACTCTCATGAATGTTTCACCCGCTCCTTTTCTTCACTACGTTTCGCACTGTTCCACTTTGACATGTCTCCTACAAGATATCCAGTAATGCGGCGAATTCTTTCAAAGTCATGTTCATTTTTATTCTCACAGCTTGGACATTCATTTCCAATGATCCCGTGATAACCACAACATTTACAGCGATCAACCGGGTGATTAATCGATCCATACCCTACGCCATACTGAGCCATTGCCTTCACAATTTGCTGCAGAGCTTTTTGATTATGAACAGCCGCTCCGTCAAGCTCAATATACGTAATATGACCACCATTACAAAGTTCGTGAAATGGTCCTTCTAAACGAATTTTATCAATAGCTTGAATAGGATAATAAACAGGGATATGGAATGAATTTGTATAAAAGTTATGATCTGTTACACCTGTAATTGTTCCAAATTCAGCTCGATCTTGTTTGATAAACTTTCCAGATAATCCTTCTGCCGGAGTTGCAATTAATGAGAAATTCAATTGATGTTCCTCTGTTGCTTGATCCATTTTCTTTCTCATATGTTCGATAATTTCATATCCAAGCTTCCATGATTCTGCGTCTTCCCCATGATGTTTTCCTGTTAAAGCAACTAAACATTCTGCAAGGCCTATAAAACCTATACTTAATGTACCTTGTTTTAAAATTTCAGCAACAGCATCCTCAGGTTGCAGTTTTTCACCGCCGCGCCATACTCCTTGAGAATATAAAAATTGAAAATCTCTTGCTTTTTTCGTTGCTTGATAGGAAAGTCTTTCTAACAATTGATCAATACCTAGATCAAGATAATAATTTAAAGCTTCAAAAAACGCTTCTTTTGATCCACTAATACATGCTAATTTCACTAAGTTAATAGAGGTAAACGATAAATTCCCTCTTCCAATCGCAGTTTCTTCCCCATGAATATTAGACATGACACGCGTACGACAACCCATATAACACACTTCACTTTCAGGACGTCCATCATAATACGCCGCATTAAATGGTGCATCTAAAAATGAGAAATTAGGGAATAATCGTTTCGCTGTCGTTTCTATTGCTAATTCAAACAAATCATAATTTGGATCTTTCTCTTCAAAATTTACTCCCTTTTTTAACTTAAAGATTTGAATCGGAAAAATTGGTGTTTCTCCTTTTCCTAATCCAGCTTGAGTCGCTTTTAATAATTGTCTAATTAATAATCTTCCTTCTTTTGATGTATCTGTTCCGTAATTAATGGAGATGAATGGAACTTGTCCCCCGCCTCTGCTATGCATGCTATTCGAATTATGAATAAACGCCTCACATGCTTGATACGTATCATTTTCTGTTTCTTTCCACGCAAACTCTTCTATTTGTTCAGCTGTTAACGGATATGTTGCTAAACGTTTTTTATTCCGTTCAAACGTTTTTCTCACATATGGCGCCAATTCTACATCGAACAGCGCAAATGATTGTCCACCATGCTGCATATTTTGATTTGCTTGGAAAATAATAGAAGAAAGCGCCAATGCACTTTTAATATCTTGCGGCTGCCTCATATGCCCGTGACCTGTGTGAAACCCGTTTTGAAGCATCTGTGCTAACGGTATTTGCGAACAAGTTGTCGTACCTGTTGCATAAAAGTCTAAATCATGCGGATATAATATATTTTGATCAATTGCTTGTTTCACTTTCTCAGAAAGCAGTTGTTCTATCGCATAATACCTTGCACTTTCAGAAGCAAATTTCCCCATCATTCCCATTGGAGATCTACCATCAACGTTTGCATTTTCTTGCATTAAATCTTGTTCATTTGCATGAACAATTTTCGCAAAAATCCCCTTTAGATTCTCATCATATTCACTGTTTTTTTTCATTTCTTGATTCATTTCTTAACCCCCAACAACATCTTGTTCATTTACTCTCAAAATGATACAACATATAGTAAGAGTGAATCTGTGAAAAATGTAACATTCCTGTGAAAGTTTTTTTAAAATCTATCGAATCTTTTTTTCTCATATTTCTGAATTGAAATTTGAGAAAAAAAGAAATGTGATCTTTACAAATGTGTGGTACAATATACGGGAAAAACTCTTTTTACCCTTTATCAACACATTTGTATAAAGGAGACTGAACTTATGCTTACATATCTTTTATTTATCGTTGCCTATTTGCTTGGCTCGATTCCATCTGCACTTGTTGTTGGAAAGATTGGTTACGGAATCGATATTCGCGAACACGGCAGCGGAAATTTAGGAGGAACGAATACATTTCGTACACTAGGGAAAAAAGCAGGTTTTATTGTTACAATTGCTGATATTTTAAAAGGGACATTGGCTACAGCCCTACCGATCATGTTCGGGTTAAATATCCATCCCCTATGGTTTGGATTAGCTGCAGTGGTAGGACATGTATACCCAATCTTTGCAAAGTTCCGCGGCGGAAAAGCAGTTGCTACTTCTGCTGGTGTACTATTATGCTACGCACCGCTTTCCTTTGTCATATTAGCGGCTATCTTTTTCACCCTATTATTTACGACGAGATACGTATCACTTTCTTCTATGATAACAGCCGTCTTCGCTGTTATTGCAGCATTTATAAACGGGGATAAAATCTTCATTATTGCCATGTGCTTATTGGCTGGTATGGTTATTTATAGACACCGTGCAAATATTGGACGAATTATAAATAAAACAGAACCAAAAGCAAAATTAACAAAAAAACAAAAATAAGATTGCGACCCACATAACGCAAAAAGAAAACGCAAAGCATATAAATGGCGTCTTTTTGCGTTATTTTTTATACTAAAAGAAAACGCGATTATGTTGGAGGAATACTAGATGAACATTTCAGTATCAAAAGAAGCACTAAACTGGTATAAAAACGAGCTTGGTTTACAAACCGGCGATAGCCTTCGCTTTTTCGTACAATATGGTGGATGTAGCACCGTGCAAAAAGGTCTTTCATTAGGAATTCGTAAAGATGATCCAGCTACTCCTGTTGTACAATTTCAAGAAGATGGTATTATTTTCTTTATTGAAGGCGATGATGAGTGGTTCTTTGATGGGCATGACTTATCTGTTACATTTAACGCTGATGATGAGTTCCCGCAATTTCATTATGTAAAATAAAAAACGTGGCCTACGCCACGTTTTTTTATTGCTTTTTAATTTTCTCGTACGTCTCATACCATTCTGGGTACAATTTTTTAAATGATACCGGACGAAAACCTTCTTTTTTGGCACAAATATTCGTTGTAAACGCGGTAATGCAACGCTCACCGTTCCCATTATAAATTTCATAGCCATATACAACGCGTAGTGGACTCACAGACTCTATCCATGTTTTCACAATAGCCTTTTCTCCGTAACGCATTGCTTTTCGATATGTAATTTGTAAATCAAGTACAGGAGATACAACCCCATCATTCTCCATTTCCACATACGAAAATCCTAAATCTTGAATTAATTTCGTACGGCCAAGTTCTAACCATACTAAATAGTTTGCGTGATATACAACACCCATTTGATCTGTTTCTGCATAACGGATGTCAATCTCCTGTTCTGCTATAAACATTATTTTAACTCCTTCTCGCTTGCATTTCTTTCTACACCTTTAATCATAATACAGAGAATCTGAAAATAAAATAGAAGCGATGGATCTTTTTCCCTTAAAGGAGTGAGCATATGCTACAAATCATAACTGTACGAAGCGGCGATAACGTGTATAAATTAGCTAAGCAGTACGGAACAACAGCTGAAACAATTGTGAAGGATAATGGGTTAAACCCAGCTGAAACACTCGTCGTCGGGCAAGCATTAATTGTGAATACACAAGGAAATACCTACTATGTACAACCAGGTGATAGCTTATATAAAATTGCCTTAACCTACAACGTACCTCTTGCCAGTTTAGCAAAAGTGAATCATTTATCATTAAAATCCAATCTCCAAGTCGGACAGCAACTATATGTACCAAAAGGGACAAAAAAAATTATTGAATCGATTGCCTACTTACAGCCATCCACAATCCCGATTAAAGAAAGCTTAATTGCTTCCACCAAAGCGATCAATTCATATTTAACCTATTTGGCTTACTTTAGCTTTGAAGCCAAACGTGACGGAACACTGAAAGAACCTACACAAACATCTGAAATTGTCGCAATTGCCAAACAAGGGCAGACGATTCCAATGCTGGTTATTACAAATCTTGAAAATGGAAGTTTTAGCTCTGAATTAGCAAGCATTATTTTACGCAACGAAACCATTCAAAATACGTTTATTACAAACATTTTACAAACCGCTCAAAAATACGGAATGCGTGATATCCACTTCGATTTCGAGAACTTTGCACCGGCAGACCGCGAAGCATATAATCAGTTTTTACGCAAAGTAAAAACACGTCTACCAAAAGGATATACACTCAGTACAACTGTCGTCCCAAAAACAAGTTCAACCCAAAAAGGTCCAGCTGCAGCTCATGATTATAAGGCACAAGGTGAAATTGTTGATTTCGTTGTCATTATGACATACGACTGGGGATGGCAAGGTGGACCGCCTCTTGCAGTATCTCCAATTGGTCCTGTCAAACAAGTCATTCAATACGCAAAATCACAAATGCCGCCGCGGAAAATTATGATGGGGCAAAACTTATACGGATTTGATTGGATTGTTCCGTTTAAACAAGGAAATCCTCCGGCAAAAGCGCTTAGTTCTATTGCTGCTGTTTCACTTGCTCGGAAATATAATGTCCCAATTCAATACGATTTCACTTCTCAAGCTCCTCATTTCAATTATTTCGATGCAAATGGAGTAAAACATGAAGTATGGTTTGAAGATGCTCGGTCTGTTCAAAGTAAATTTAATTTAATAAAAGAACAAGGAATTCGCGGTATCAGTTATTGGAAAATCGGCTTACCTTTCCCGCAAAATTGGCGTCTCCTTACTGAAAACTTTTCTATTACAAAAAAAGGCTGACAATTGTCAGCCTTCTCTTACTGATTGCGATATGCAGCTTCCTCTTTAATCTCTTTTCGCATTCCTTCGATACTTTCCATGCGGCGCTCATTTTTCGCTTCAATTGCCGCGCGGTCTTTCTCATTAGAAAACTCCGCAGCTTCCCTTGCTTCGTTCATATTTTCAATTGTGTTATATACCGCCTCTTGCAATTTTTCAACATTATCACTGCGATCATCTGGGTTTGGACTTGTTTTATATTGTTCTGGCATCCTGTCTTCCTCCTTTATTGAAATTACATACAACATTAGTTTGTAAAAAAAACCTTTAATTATGTATGCAAAAAAAGAAGGAGAATGATTCCATTCTCCCTCTTTCTAACCGTTATCAACAATCGGTTGTTTCCCTGATTTATCTTGCATTTGTTTCCCTTTATTACCGCCTGCTGCTCTTGATTGCGTCCCAAGCTGATTTGGTGCAAAATCTTTTGGATTTTTCTTTGGATTACCCATAATATCGCCTCCTTACAACTAGTATCATTCTAGTTGTAAGAATTATTCAGCCTGCTTAAAAATACGTATTTCGTAGCGCTTCTCTAATTTTTCTTCAATCCGTTCAATCGCATCACGATCATTGAGCAGTTGTTGTTTATTTTCTTTCACAAGCTCTTCAAACGATTTTCGCCGAGTTCTTCTCATACTGTTCACCCTCACTTTCGTGTTACTAGTATGAACAGTAAAAAAACACTCTAATCAGATTTATGAGAAAATTTTATTTTTCGTACTTACAATGCAACTAATTTCACTTTAGGAGCGCTGTAATGTTTGCATTCCTCTCTCATACGCCTCTAAAATCACAGCTTCAAAAGCAATTAAATCTTCAGGCTGATCAATCATGATTCTTGTAAGGCCCCATTCACTTTTCGTAGCAGCTTCACATAAAACGTTCGGATACAATGCTACTATTTCAGCTTGCTCTTTATTTGTTAATACGTATCTTTTTCTACCCTTTAGCTTAATTCTTGCAAATGAACTCATTGCTTTAATGTCCAAATAATTCCCGACACTGGCTTGACAAATGCCTGTTATATCTTTATTATGCTTTTCCAATATTTCTTTTACAATCTCATATGCTCTTTCTTCTTCCTTTGTTACTCCTTCAGAAATCACTTTTTTTACTTTTCCATCCTTTAGCTCTACACACTTTTGATATACAGCTGCACAAGTGAAACAATCATCTAATGCATTATGAGAGGCAACTTTAATTTGTAACAATCGCTTTAGAGTTTCTAATTTATGATTCGGTACATGTTTTATATATCGTTTTGCTAAACTAAGTGTATCAATCACGGTATTTTTCGGTGTGCCAAGTCTTAATCGTTCCATATTACTCTTTAAAAACCGCATATCAAAAGAAGCATTATGAGCAATAATTGTATCTTCTCCAAGAAATGAAACAAACTCTGGTAAAACAATATCAATTGTCGGCGCAACTGCAACATCAAAATTCCGAATCCCTGTCAACATTGTAATACGACTTGGAATCATTTTCTCTGGGTTCACATACGAAACAAATTGATCCGTACAGATATGATTTCGATATCGAATTGCAGCCATTTGAATAATGCTATCTTGAAAAGGATTGAACCCCGTTGTTTCAAAATCAATTACAACATAATCTCCAGTAAAATTCCCCATAACCTTCTCCTCAGCTTTTTTATTTCTATTATAACTTAATATAATATAAGAAACTCTATTATATATATCCATTTTCATTTTACAACATGACCTGCACTCGCTTACTCCTTTTCTTTTAAACCTTGCATGTGGTAGAAAAAGGACCTGACCGCTTCTATGCACGGCCAGATGCTCTCGCCCACCTATAAAAAGAAAGGGGCCTTTATGTCTTTTTTTAACTCCCTTATATAGCTTTTAAATAGAAAGTAGGAATGGTACACATTCCATTCCTACTTTTATCTTTACTTTAAATTTGCAACTCTTTTCTCCATTTCCTGCACCGTCATTGGTCCAATAAATTTATCTTGAATAACACCATTTGTATCAACAAAATATGACGTTGGAATCGTAATGACTTTATAAGTAGTTGTTACTTTTATATCTGTATCAAGAAGAACCGGGAAGGTAATCCCTTTCGCTTCTGCAAATTTCCGAACCTTCTCTTTCCCATCAGTTCCCTCTGACACTGTATAATTTACCGCTAATATTTCTACATCCTTCTGATATTTACTATAAAACTCCTGCATATCTGGCATTTCTTGCTGACATGGACCGCACCATGTTGCCCAAAAGTTCACAATAACCTTCTTACCCTTTAAATCAGAAAGCTTTACCTTAGTACCGTCAAGCTTGGACAATTCAAATTCAGGTGCCACTTTTCCAATTTCAATGCCATTTTGTGCAATTACTTCTTTTTCATCCTCTGTACTTTGCTTCTGATCATCTGCTACTTCTACTTTCTCTTTCCCAAACTGCTCATAAATTGCATAACCAGCTAAACCTAATAACACAACAACAATTGCTAATTTTCTCCACATTTACATCATTCCTTATATTTTATCTTTGTCCCCCAGGTCCTCAAAAATGAAAGTTTTACTTTATTTTAGCTTATACGGAGAAAGATGGAAATATTCTCTATGGGAAGAAAAGCATATTCTCGTGAAAATGCAGGAGTTTTCTGTTGGTGAATTGTATATTAAAAGTGTAAGATTCCTCAAAAAGGATGTGTTAGAGATAAAAAACGAAAAATATTGCAGCATATTGGTTTCTTACTTGCTCTTTGTCCATTAATCGGGAAAATTATTTTAAAACCATATACAATAAGCTTATATATTACAATTCCACTTTTCATATACGCATTTCTATTCCAATTCTTCGATACAATCATCAAACCAAAAGAAAAATAATGAAAATTAAAGGAGTGATTATCATTTCAGAGATTACACAAATAATAATTACTTGGGCTGGGTTCTTTGCTCTTATTTTTCTCTTAATAAGAAGCGTAAGAGTTATACGGCATCGTAATTGGCAAGCATTTATAACAATACATTTCGGAAAAGATTTCATCATTTCTTTGAATATATGGATTATATTACTTTGGATTTTTTATGCAAACTTTCCAGGAGAATTTACTTACATACTAGACTTCTACTCCAGAGACTCCTTTCTATTTATAGCCATGGAATCATTATTAATCGGTATGATTTGCGGAGCGGCTATTTACTTCTTTACTAAAAATAAATACGGCAGTATTTTTTTAAGTGTTCCATTTAGCGCATTATATCTTTTTATTGAATATCGTTACTCATTTCATCTGTTTTTAATGGTAATTGAATTGAGTATGTCGTACCTTTTCATTAATTGGATAGAAAAGAAATACAAATAAAAATTACAATTTAAGATTTCATATTATAATGAGATAGTTTGAATCAAAATAGTCACTCTCTATTTATTATTATTTCTACTATCTCATCTACTAATTTTATTTCATTGAAATTAAACAAATAAAAATATAGAAATCTAATTAGATTATCGATGCTCAGTTTGAAATATTTTTATAAAACAATAAATTTTAGAATCATGACTGTCTAAATCATAAAAAATACATAAAATTATATCTTTGAGTTATTGCTTTAAATACAACGCCATCAAAACATTATCCGCATATCGTCCATCCTCAAACTTAATCTGCCGTTTCTCTCTTCCTTCTTCTTTGAAACCAAATTTTTCATATACTTTTATTGCTCTTTCGTTTGTTGAGAAAACTCCTAAACAAATTTTTTCTATACCTTCTTGTGTTTTTGCCCAGCCTATTAATTGTGAAAGCAGTTTTGTTCCTACACCTTGATTACGATAGTCTTCTAAAATTCCCATTCCAAATAAGCCAGTATGATTTAAGCGTTTCATAGAATTTCTTGTAAACACTAAAAAACCAACAATACGTCCACCGTCTTCTGCAACAAATGTTACGCCGCCTTGCTGACTGTTTGTAATGGTTTTCTCTCTCTGCGCTTCAATATCAACATGAAACTCTTCGCTTGTAGGAATAAAAAACTCATTTTGAGAAATAATGCTCCTTCGAATACATAAAATTTCCGCTGCATCACTTTCTGTTGCCTCTCTTATGAACAATTCAATCCCCCCCTATACGACTTTGTTTAATTTAGCGTTTTTTTCTCTGTATCCTTTGCTTTATTAAACTTCTTGGAATGTATTAACTTTGGACAACAACTCTTGTAAATCCTCAATAACATGTTCATCCGTAAAAGACTGTCCCAAAAATGTGTCCTTCTTCCATATTGCATACATGCCTACATTTCTAGCCCCGATTACATCATTCTCTGGGTGATCTCCTATGTAAATACTTTCTTCGGGTTTGACACCTAATCTTTCTAAAGCTCTTAGGAAAATTTCAGCTTGTGGTTTTTTCATTCCTTCTTGCTCGGACACTAATATGGTATCCATATACTTCTCAATCCCAAGAGAACGAATATTCAGTAATTGAAATTCAGTAAATCCATTTGTAATCATACATAATAATAGCCCTCTATTTTTGAGCTCTTGTAAAACATTCTCCATATGAGGAAAAGGTGTACAGTGATGTTGAAAGTTGTTTATATAATCCTCTAATAATTGCTCCCAAGTTAAGCTGGAAATAGCATATTCTCTAAGTAATTGCTCATATACTTTGTCTTTCCACACATAACCCTTATTATCTAATTCAATAAACCTAGTTACATATTGTTCTTCAGATATATGCTTAAATTCATCGATATACCTTTTATATTGATCTCTAATAAAAAGTTTTAGAGAATGGTCTCTGTCTAATAGAGTTCCATCTAAATCAAAAATAACGGCTTTAATCATAAAATTTCTCCTTATTTCAAAATTTTGAGATTATTTGAAGTTGTATACTTTATATTCTCCATTATTTGATGAAATTCTTAAAATATTACTGTCTTCCAGTATCCCTTCAAAATAAGCAGCAATACAACCTGTTGTACATCTATGTCCGGATAATAAAATATTTAACTCTTTTTTGCCATATTTACTTTCAAGTTCATTCATAAAACCAAAAACTCTTTTCACATAGCTATTAGGCTCTTCAACGCCATTATAAACACTAGAATCAGGAACAGCTCCAGCTATTTTCACTTCACCTTTTTTTAGTCCGTCAGCTTCTCCTAAGTCAAAAACATTAAGTCTTTCATCAATTATTACTTTTATACCTGTTGCTATCCCCGCTGTTTGAATTGCTCTTTCTTGCGGAGATGAAAATATGTAGTCAAATTTTATATCTTTCAATTTTTCTCTTAAACCTTTCGCTTGCTCTATACCATGTTCATTTAACATATTTCCGAAAGAAGTTTCCATCTTCAAGCGCGTGACGGGCAAGAGCCCAGCGGTAAGGTGGGGATGAATTTCGGTTAAGCATAGCCTAACTGATTTGTAAGAACTTCCAATTGTTCGTATGGTGTATACATTCTATATCCGATATCTTCACTTGTTTATAAGATTTGGAAGAATTTTGTATATAATGCCCATGTATATCTTGTACGTATATCATTTTCCCTGTAAACCCTGTCACAAATCCTATTTGACCAAACACTTTCACTTTATCACCCAAATAGATTCCATCTATATGCGGTGTATTTTTATTATTCCGTTTTGCACTTGTATTCTTTGTTTTCCTTCCTTTTCTTGCGGTTGCTTCATGTAGGGACCGTTTTTTCTTTCTAAATTGCTTGATGCGAAATTCACCACTTTGATCATATTCTTGCAAATGTTTGGGACTTGTAATCGCAATTGCGTCATTTATATGTGTTTTGCCTAATCCAAGTTCTTTTCTCTTTGGCGTGGTGTAACTACCATACGTAATTTCACAATCCAAACGTTTTATGATCTGAAGACGCAATAGATTCATAAAGGCGGTCTCTTTATATTGTTTTGGTTTCTTAAAAACATGTTTGATTTTTCCTTGATGAAATTTTTGATGACATTCATCATGCACTGTTACAAGATTATCTGCCATATCTGAACCACCATTGCAGCGTTCGATAATATGATGCGTATGCAAGATGCCACCTTGTTTCTTGCAAATTTGGCACGTATAGTTATCTCTCGCAAATACGTAATATCTTGTATTCCAAAAACCAAAAGCATCTCCTTGTTGATATTCGATCCCTTGTATGTCAGGATTTTTTAGCTTTTGCGCATCAAATTTCCCTACTTCAACAATCACTTTTGGTGAAGGTAAGAGTGACTTGAATATTTCAATCCAATGAATTTGGTTATCCACTTTGCTTTGAATCGATGGTGGCAACCATCCTTCTTTCTTTTTCCGATTGAGAAAACGTGCTTTGCGATACCTTGTTTTTCGTTGTCTTCTACCTCTGCGTAATGTAGCTCTCAATGTAAGATTATCTTTGACGTCTTGACGTAACTCAATGGTTCCTTTTGCTAACACTTTGTCTTCAGTGGTAATCGCAATGCCGATATATTTTGCTCCACTGTCAACACCGATTGTAACGGATTGCACCGCTTCACCTGTGGCATATTGCAATTGAATGGTAAACGGAGTGTATCCCATAATCTTTGCTTTTCCTTGTTTGAGAAGAAGCCGCGCCTTACGATAACTGCATGGCATGAGCGGTTCTCCCCTTAAATTCTTGACAAATACACGCATGTTTTGTCCCTCCTAAGAGTTTGTTTCCCTTCGCCAATGTTTGTAGGTGTTGGCAACTTCTTATACAAGAAGGCATGTGGTTGACCGTTCCTTCCCAATCAGAACTGTTACAGAGCCACCATAGAGCCAAGAACTAGGGAATCATTCTTGGGTATGCAACCTACGAACGGAGTCTATCAAAGACTAAAGCTAGACAACCAGGGCTTTTTTCAAGCCCCCACTTCAAAACATGTTAGCGTTTAAGTGGTGGGTAGTTGACAGGTAAACCCGCTCTTCCTTGTAATCTTCCTTCTTTGTTCAAATCTGTTTGTCCGTGTCTAACTACATAAATCACTGCTTCAGCCTCCCCGTTACTTGCAAATTTTTATTTTCTCTGATTTATGGCTCTTCTTTCTATTTATATAGTAAGCTTTACATTTTCTTTTGGTACCCATCCTTTTTCTAGAGTAAGAACTCTTTGCCAAATCCATCCGTTAAGTTCTTTTAACCCGACCAGATGTTCATCTTCATCAACATTCAACTCTTTTGCAGTATAATTTCCCTTCGCAATACCTTCTGTTCCTTTCCATTGGATAAGTTGCGCTGGAACCCAACCTGAACTGTTTTTATCTACTGTTATACAAAAGTACCAATTATCCCATTTTTCAGGTCCATTATATTTATCCCCAATAATAAATGACTGTCCCTGAACTAAGCTAATAGGATTCGGATAATTCGTCCTATATTTTTGTATAACTACATAATTCAATTCGAACCCCTTCTTTCTTATTTACACTTAATTAGCAATACCATACATTTACGCCACCTATTTCCTGTAAATTCAACAAAAAGTATATCGAATCCTTTTACATAAAAAGCAAAATGTACACACCATTATCTGAAAATCATTCTTGCACTTTCACAGACATACTACCAATCGTATCCGCTCCATTTTTTAAAGTTACTTTTACATTCCCCGATTCTTTAAACGTGTAAGGAGACAGTTCATAAATTTCTTTGATTTTAAACTTCTTATTCACGTCTTGTTTCGCTGTATCCGTAAGCAAAGACATTTGCGGCTCCCAAACTTCTGCTTTTCCAGATGGATAAGTGATAACCATTCGAGCATGAGCTAGACGAATATCTTCCCAAAGTGTTATATACATGTGCGTTTCTTTTCCTTTTTTAATCAATTCATCAGAATAATAACCTAACTCCCCAATGTTTCCAAAGACAGTATATTTCTCATTACTTACTGTAATATCCATATAGGGAAGTTTATACGTCATTTTATGATATATACCGTAAGCAGTACAAAGAACACCAATTGCTGATAATCCTAAAAGAAACTTTTTCAATTGTTTCCCTTGAAAACTTACCATCATAGCAGAGTTTGGAGTGATTTTTTCTGCTAATAAATAAACGAGAACTACAATTAAAAGTCCACCCCCGATCACAATATACATACAATTCCCTCCTTTGATATAAATAAGCAATCGTTTCTTTTTTATGAATCTCGTTCCTTATAGCACTCTTTCACACCGTCCCTTCATTTTCCTGCGCATTAAGAAATAAAGAAACTTACTCATTTGCAACAATCAATCGTTACTTACAAGAACTTTCTTTAAAATAATATGTATATTATAGCTTTGAAATAAAGTTTCATTAAAAGAATGTCACTTCTTATCTGAAAAAGGATAAGAAGTGACATTTTTTGAATGCTACTAATAATGTTGCATTATGTTCACTTTAGATGTATATGATATACAACTAATTTTTCTAACCTCAAACCATCATAACATGGTAAAATTTTAAAATAGAGGGAAAATATTCTAAAATCAAATAATACTGGATGTGAATCAAATGCATGAATTGCAAAGGAGTTCCTTGTGAGATGGGGTGATAAATCGATATGAGCTACCTTATTGCTTTGGTACTTGCTGTTTTATTAGCTTTTTCATATAAAATTATTGATATTACAGTTGGCATTATTATTGGCAGAACGTTGTACCAAAAGATAGAAAATGAGATTATTTATATATGGGGAACCCTGCTGACAGTAATTAGTTATTTTTATGAAGATAATTATGTATTCCGTTTACCAATTCACTACGAACCAATTGTTCTATTAATCTTGATTACCGCGATAACGAATATTTTCATTTCGCGATACTCAGGATATAAGCCGATCGGGAAAAAGAATATCTTAAACTTTGTAATTATATATCCTATTTTTGAAGAAGTAATTTTCAGAGGGATGATTATACCAATACTTAACAATTCATTCCCAATATACCCTTTTTATGAAATAGCGTACATACCAGTTACAGTACCGATCCTAATATCTTCCTTTCTATTCGCTATAGCTCACTTACAATATTACAGCTTTAATCAGACTAGCATAAAATTTATGCTGTTCGCATTTTTCGGGGGAATCATATTTGGTATGATTACGGATTACTCACTATCAATTATTTTTTCAATATTTTTGCATGTGGAGTTTAATTTACTTTCAGTATATTACTCAAAAAAGAGTACAGCAAATTAATAAATAAGTTATTATGCTTATAAATGGATTACTAAAACCTTATTTAAAAAAAGATAAGAATTGAGATTTTTTACTACCGTTAACGAATTTTACGTCAACTAGCACCTATTGCGAGGGCTAGTTGTTTTTTTACAGTAGCAAAGATGAGATTCTGTCTTAACGTACGCTAAGGAACCGCCTTTTTTTATGTTCTTGCTTAATATTAAGTTCAATAAGATAATTAGTTTCTAAATTCACATAGAAAACGTTCTACACCTGGATACTTTTCACCTAAACTTGTTATCTCGAAACCGTATTTTCGATAAAAATCCACTGCATCATTATCCGTCTCAGCATAAATCAGTGAATATTTATTAGAGAAATAATTAACCATAGTGCTACCAATACCTTTACCTCGTTGAAAGGAAGATACTGCAATATGCTTAATTTCGCACTCTTTTACACTAGTAATTTCAATACCTATACAGCCAACAATTTCTCCTTCAAGTTCAAAACTATATAATTTTCGGTTTAATAGTTTTAAATATTTTCCGTATTCTTGTTCAACTTTAAAATCTGATGTAGCGAAGGATAAAAGTTTCCTCCTTCTATATTTATCGTTTAAAACTTATAGTTAGAGTGTTTCTTCTACGAACAAAAGTCTACTGTTTCCTATATACTGTACAGCGCCTTCTGTACTTATACTGCTTCCTAAATTGCAAAACACAACTAAAACATTTCTTTATATTTCCAATTATATCATCCACCAAAAGACAAATACCCTTTTAAACACTTGGAAGTATTTTATATTTCAAAGCTACCATTCATAGTTGTGATTGTTAGCTCTAGTTGTTTCTTAAAAATAAAGTTTGTTCAAAAGTACTTACCAATCCCTTATTTTGTGGTAAGTAAAGAAAATCCATTTTGAAAAAGGATTAATCAAAATGGATTTCTATCAAACAGATTTAAGTTTTCATTTTTAGTAAAAAAGAAATTACACCATTAGACTCCCTACGACCACTACAAACAACTTAACATTAAGAAGCCGATTGTTCCCTTAGCGTACAGGAAATAGGCTTTTTCTTTATGAAATATTGCTTAGCGTACGAAATTCGGAAAATGTGCGTCCTCCCCCTTATTGAATGAAGATATCTTTACCGCAATAATTACAGCACAAACAAAAAAAGCCGCATTTGCGACTCATGAATTTATAGAACTAACGCATGCGTTAGTTGAATTACTTACCGTTTAATCGCATCAACAATTAGCGATGGAAAACCAAGTTTATCTCCTTGATTTCTAGAATCATACCTTTTTGAACGGAAAATAACACCATCGTTCGCATCCCATTCGTTGTAATAAAATTGCCCATTTTCATCACAATATTCAAGTAAAACTACTTCAAATCCAGCAGTTTCAAACATTTTAGTTAATGTTTTATAATTATGAACTATTTTATGGCTTGCAGCTGGATGATCTTTAGGTCCAGGTCCGCCTACTTTAACTATATTTTGGTAGGTTTCATCTGGGAAAAATGCATCAGGGACACCACAACGAATATGACCTGATGGTTTTAAAAACTCATAACAAATTTTAGCTGCTTTTACACCTTCTTCAAAAGTAAGATGTTCCCATACATGCTCAGCTAAAATAGCTGAAATGGAATTATATTCAAATCTTTCTTCCCAGGTAGTTTCAACTAATAAGTTAAGTTCAGCTTCTTGAGTTTGAACCCAACCTGGATTATTGTTAAATGCTCCAGCTCCAACTACTACTTTAATTTCGTTTTGTTTTATTACCATCACTTTCACCTCACAAAAACTTTAATTCATAAATATTTTCTATGTTTACTATAAGTTTTCCTTCTTCAACTAAACTGCCAGTTAGTTCAATAAAAAAGATGAACTAAAATCCCTTCGCCACTTAGACAAGTTATTTCAGTTCATCTTTTTAATAAACGGTACGACTTTCTTTAAAACGATGCATCTTTGTTTCAAACCGACCATTTAAGTATTCAAAATGATCCCCATAATGAATAAACCATACCACCAACAAAAAATGCTAAACCTAAAGCAAAAACAGTCAAAGCGAGTATTACATTCTTATTATTTTCCATAAAATTGTCTCCTTGTAATTTTATATTTGTTTAATTTTTTATACTAAAAAAACCTTTAGTCGTAATTATGACTAAAGGTTATTATCATCATACTTCTCGGTTTATAAAAGTTTATATTACCCATTCAAATTTTTGTTAAAATATAAATAAAATGGAACGTGAATAAAAGAATGGAGTGAAAAATGTTGAAAGAGAAAGTATGTCCTAAGTGTAATGGTAATCAAATTGAGAAAGGGATTATAAAAGGAGGCAACGGGGTAGTTCATATGTTTTCCTATAACAATCCAAGAAGTCAATCTTCACCAATATCTTCACATTTTTGTTTGAATTGTGGATATATTTTAGGTTTATATGTTGAAAAACCACAAGTCTTTTAAAGTAGAATATTAAATCAGTCAGTATATTAGTTGAAGAAGGAATACAAAGCAGTCCAACTTTTTTATAAAACAACAGTTTAATTTACCATGGAAAAAGCTTGTTTTGGTAGTTTATCAAAATTAATAACAATATTTAAAACCTACACATAATAAAAATAGAGCTGTAGTACATACAGCTCCATTCTTCATATTTCATTCTCATCAATATTCACTTATATACTTTTAGAATGCCTCCAAAACAATCTTTCCAATCGTACTTCCTGTTTCAATTATCTCATGCGCTTTTCTAATATTAGCCGCATGAATTGGTGATAACGTCCTGCTTAAAGTCGTCTTAAGCACTTTTTGATCCAGTAATTCACTAACTTGATTTAACAAAAGATGTTGGTTAATCATATCTTCAGTTTGGTACATAGCTCTTGTAAACATAAATTCCCAAACAAATGCAGCACTTTTACTTTTTAATAACCCTAACTCTAACGGTTTCTCATTTTCTACAATCGAACAAATCTTTCCTTGCGGCTTGATTACTTCTGCCATGCTGTTCCAGTGTTGATCTGTATTATTTAAGCAGAAAATATAATCAACTTCATCTATTTTCATTTGGGATAATTGTTCTTTAAATGATTCATGGTGATTGATAACATAATCAGCACCGAAACTTCCCACCCATTCTCTCGTTTCTTTTCGAGAGGCAGTTGTAATCACGTTAAGGCCAGCCCATTTTGCTAATTGAATAGCAATAGAACCTACACCACCTGCACCGCCGATGATTAAAATATTTTTCTGTTTATTCTTTTCCTTATTATTAATATCAATTGCTAAGCGTTCAAACATTCCTTCCCACGCTGTAATTGCAGTTAATGGAATAGCAGCTGATTGTGCGTGAGTCAAATTTTTCGGTCTCGCTCCAACAATTCTCTCATCTACTAGATGATATTCACTATATGTACCTGGTCGAATAATACTTCCTGCATAGAAAACTTCATCACCTGGTTGAAACAACGTGCAATCTTCCCCAACTTCTACAACAACGCCGCTAGCATCCCATCCGAGTATTTTATACTCTTCCTCTTTCTTGTCTTTTGGTGCTCGAACTTTTGTATCAACCGGATTAACCGAAATAGCATGAATTTTTACGAGTATATCCCTTCCTGTCGGTACTGGACGTGGTAATTCAATATCGACTAAACTGTTCTCATTTTCGATAGGTAAATATTCTAATAAACCAACTGCTTTCATGTTCATTTCCTCCGCTTACTAAAAATTGAACTTCTCCTTACATTATAAATTGTAAAATCAAGTTATGTAAGAAGGCACATTTATGTCACATAGTATCACCAGTGTTACTATAGATTTCCACCTTTATAAGAGATATAAACCCTTTCAGAGTGTAAAACCCAAAATCCTTGAACTGATTTTTAACACAAGTGCAGAAGGTTTTCAAAATTTCAAATCGAAGTTATTCATTTAGTACATATTGATTGGAGTGATAACAATGATAAACATGAAGATTACTTATACATTGGAAACAGAGGTAACGCATTTATAAAGGAGGAAATTTATTTGCTACGGACGTTTGAAACTACTCAAAAACTTTTTAATGATTGGGCCAAAACATATGATGAAAGTTTAGAAAATCCAAATGGCCCACTTTACGGATACAATCACAGTTTGAATGAAGCAAAGCATTTGCTTCATACTAGCGATAAAGATAGCATTCTTGACATCGGAATCGGTACAGGTGCTTTTGCAGCTTTAGTAAGTAAAAATGATTCAAATATTTTTGGAATTGACTTGTCAGAAAAAATGTTAGAACAATGTCAAAATAAACATCCCAATTTCCACTTGAAAACTGGGACTTTTACGAATACAGGACAAAAAAGCGAGAGCTTCGATTCTGTTATCTCAAGCTTTTGTTTTCATGAAGTTTTACCTGAACAAAGAGAAGAAGCATGCAGCGAAGTATATCGCATCCTAAAGCCAAATGGGACTTTTCTCTTATTAGACATTATGTTCGCATCCAAATCTGCTATGGAAGATGCAAAACAACGAATAGGAAAACAGTGGGATCCAACTGAAGATTACCCACAAATCAATGAACTTGATACAATGTTAAGAGTGCGCGGTTTTTCTAGTTTAAATTGGAGACAAACAGCCCCATGTCACTGGGCCGTACTAGCATATAAATAAGCTGCAGGGAGAATAACAATGAATTTACGTTCTTTTTTCATCGGTCTCTCAGCTGTTATAACCTCTATATGAAATAAAATATATATAAAAGCTCAGTTGATAAGAAAAATCATCTGAGCTTTTATATATTTATATCTTACCCTTACTTTGTTAACTACTATTTTCTTTTATTAATCATCATCTCTAGCATGATCTTATCCATATTAGGTGAACCTTCATTTCCTAATCGGCAAAAGTTCTCAATTGTTTTATCAACATCTGCTTCGATAAATCCATCTGTAGCAGAGATGCACATTCCTTGTGAAGCTAACAGTGCAGATTGTACAGCTGCACTTGAACAAGTTGCTACTTTCATCGCACATCCTGCTTTTGCTCCGTCACAAATCATTCCTGCCACATTTCCAAGTGTATTTTGGATTGCATACTTTATCTTTTCAATATCTCCACCTAATAAATACGTAATAGCAGCCGATGCACTTGCACCAGCAACTGTTACACCGCAAAGTGCAGACAAACGTCCAAACTGATTTTTAATATAAATCGCTAATAAATGACTTAGCGTAACAGCACGAATTAGCTCTTCTTCCGAAGCATTTAATTTCTCACCTGCGGCTACTACAGGCATCGTAACAGCAATCCCTTGATTACCACTTCCTGAGTTAGCCATTACTGGCATTGTCGAACCGGCCATACGTGCATCTGAACCAGCAGCTGCTAATGCCATCGCATGAGTTGTTAAATCATCTGATAAAATTCCTTTCAAGACATTTGCCTTTAATGTTTTTCCAACTTGTAAGCCATATTCATTCGACAAACCATCTAGTGCCACATTACGATTCAGTTCAATACTCTTTTTTACAAGTGCCAATTCCTTTACATCTACAGTCGTAACAAATTCATATATTTCTGGAATCGTAAGTTCATCACGTTCTTCTTCAGAAGTGGCAAAGTGAGTATTTCCACATCCATTCTTATAAACAAGCTCCCCATTCGCTTCTACTAATGCGATAAATGTGTGATTATCCCGAATAATAGCCCTTGCATATCCCTCGTCTGTCGTAACCTTCACTTCAATGTATAGCTTTTTAGACGTATCTGCTAATTCTACAGAAACTTTCCCCGCTTCTACTAAAGAGATTGCTTGTTCTTCATCTTCTTCTGAGATTCCGGCTAACACTTCTAAATCTTTTTTGCTATCTCCTGCTAACACCCCTAAAGCAGCCACAAAGTCAATTCCAGTAGCCCTCATTCCTGGTATACCAACCGCCATTGCATTTTTAATGACATTTGTACTCGCAAATACTTCGATTGACTGTATGTCGCCCTTTATATAATCTCTTGCAGTAGCTGCGGCTAACGCAATCGACACTGGTTCTGTACACCCTAAAGCAACGACTAATTCTTTCTCTAACACACGTAACATACTATTCTTGTTCACAAATTGTCCCCCTGTCTTTCAACTACCCATCATGTGAAATGATGAACAAGTTTTCGCAAAAAAATTGTTTTTATCTTTAATCTTCTGTAAATAACAGTATATAGTTGGCTCAGATGTTTTTAACATCTTCATCCTTCATTACTCCTATACTCGCCTGTATTTAACTACAATAATAATAAATCATCATGATAATTTATTATTATAATTTAATAGTATAACAATGTGTAAGCGATTACAAAGGATTTTTAAACCCTTTTAACATTTTTTTCTATCTCTAGCTATTTGCATTGCAAGCAAGCCTTTAAGAGGGACGAAAACGATTCAAAGAATGAGGGGCACTCTGGAAAACCAATACAAACAAAGAGGTTATTTTTTAAATTCGGCGTTTATATCCCAAATTTTATTTATAAGAGGGCTTGCCGGAGAATCCAAAGAGGGTTAACATTTTCCTCATTACTAAAGCCTCCTTTATAAATATAGCAAAGATATGACACGGAATTTAGCCATTTTTCCCGACAAATGGAATCTTTACTGTTTCACAATTAGATAAAAAATCATTTATATGTATTCTACTTATATTAAGTTCATTTGGTCACAGACTGAGCAGAAAAAATTTAAGGTTAAGTCAGCCCTTCAAAGGTTCATTATTCATCTATTGAATATAATTAAAATTTTCAGTACAATAATTATAAACATATGGAATTTTATAGGAGGTTGCTTGTGAGGGACTTCATTGTAATATTTTTTTCTATTCTGCTTTCCAATCTCATTTCCAAATTCATATATTCCTATATCGACCTGAATTACAACGTATTTCGAGATAAATTCGACATTTTATTATTTACAATAGATTTCGGGGTTTATATCATCATTTTTCTAGCAATATACTCTCTTTTACGTAAATTTATAGTGAAAGAAAAAAATTGAATTGCTCTACTCCTTTTCTTATTTTATATAAAGGATTTTGTAGTTTTCAAATTAGGAAGCGATGAGGTGAAATAAAAATTAAAACATGTCCTAAATGCAGTATCAAAATAAAAATGACAACCCTCTTTTTACGAAATAACACCCATAAGCTTGTTTGCCCAAACTGCAATACAACATTACATGCAACAAAAAAATCTTTTCTCATCTATGTCCTATTTCATTTACTAACTTGTCTATTAATTTTTATAAGTCCAATGACCAATCCATTTCTTATCCTTGCCATATGGATCTTAATTTCAACTTTTATAATTCAACCAATTGCTTTTTTCTATGAAGAAACATAATATTCTTTTTCCATACTCGAATGGGCAGAAGACAATTATCTAAAGAGTTTATATGTCCTTTTTTATTAATCCTTAAATAATCCCGTACTTTCTAAGAGCAAAGTCGACCCCATCTTCACCTGACTTTTTCGTGACGAAATCTGCAACGGCTTTTAATTGTTCATTCCCATTTTCCATAGCAATCCCAAGTCCTACTAATTCCAACATATCTATATCATTTCCTCCATCTCCAAACCCAACAGCCTCTGATTTATCAATGCCAAAATACTGTAAAACACTTTTGATTGCTAAAGATTTTGATACTTCTTCTTGTAATACATTTAATACAAATGGATGCCATCTGCTAAATGTTAAATGTGGAAACTTATGAATATATTTCTCTACTGTTTCATCAGAAGCATACAAACACATCAAATAAACCTCTTGATCATAAATATGTTTATTTATAGTTGGATAAGCATTCAATGACAATGTTTCGTTCAATGCTGTTAGAATTTCTTTATCTTCTACACCGTTCATACTAAAATCTTCTGTAAAGAAGGACAGCCCGGTATTCTCGATATATGCAAATTCAACCACTTCTCGAATAATATTTTTATCCATTGGTACTTTATAAAGAACCTCTTGATTGTGCTTCACATAAGCTCCGTTTGCTGTAATAAATGTATCAACTCCTAATTCTCTTATTTCATCGCACATCGATAACGGTCTTCCCGTTGCTGCAACTACCCTTATCCCTTTATTCTTCAATGCTTTTATAGCTTCTTTCGTATTATTTGAAATACTACCATTTTCATGATGTGTAAGAGTTCCATCAACATCAAAAAATACAATCTTATAATTCATAATGTAGCTCCTTTAAAGATGAATATATAAATAAGAAGGCAAATTCCCAAAAACTAAAAAATCAGAATATTAACCCCTCTGATAATATAACCTTAAATATATTAATTTTCAACATTTCTAGAAATAAGAAAAACATAACGTGTTGTGAAATAAAATGTTTAATCCTAATGACTTGATAATTCCACTAATACATACTGGTTATCAATGGAACTATCCAATTTCTATCCCTCTTTTATTCTGCTATAATTTTATATTGGGCTTCATTATGTTTATAGGGGAATCAAGATGAAAACACTTAGATTTATCTTTTCTATCTTTTTATTACTTATAATAGTAGGGTGTCAGAAGAGATTTTAAAACAGGTCGAAAGTCTCATACAAAGCGAACAGTATGAGAAAGCAATAAATTTATCAGAAGGACCTTTAAAAGATAAAAAAAATAAAGAAGCACAATCACTTAAAGAGCAAATTACAAAGATGCAAAATGCTTTAAAAGCTGAAGATCAAAACGAATTTGATTCGGCCATATCCATATTTAATGATTTAAAAGATAATAAAAATAACATAGATAGCATTGTATCAAAATCGAAACAGCATCTTAAAGATTTAAATGATAAAAAAGAATATCAACGTGAGATTAATACTAGATTAGATTATATTGAAGAACTTATACATAATCAAAACTTTGAGGAAACTAGTAGTATATTAGAATCTCTCACAACTGAAATTTCAACATAAGAAGAGGGATTTACTTTTCATTAGAAAAGCGAATCCCTCTTCTTTTATCTTTAAACTTTAAATAAGTCTCTTTTTAGAATACAATGAAGATTGGAATACTCACGCTGCACTACGATAATCTTTTTGTTTTTCTTTTTGCTGACTAGGTGGTCGAATGAAAATAGCGATAATAAATGACACAATACACAATGCGCCAATTACCATAAAAGTTGGTTTAACCCCACCTAGAATTACACCGATAAAGGAACCTGCGAGTGCGCCAAGACCAAAGCCCTGATACACGACACCATAGTTTTTACTATGATTTTTCAGACCGAAGAAATCACCAACAATGGCCGGGAATATCGTGATATTTCCACCAAAACAAAATGCAACGCTCGCTACACATGCGAAATAGATACCATAATTTAAATCCACAAAACTAAGAACAAAAACCGACATAGCTATAATGACAAACGTTGTGGAAATAATTTTTAAACGACCGATTTTATCTGATAACGGCCCTAAAATAACCCGACCAACCGTATTAAAGATTGCAACCATAGCGACAGCATTCGCTGCTGTTGCTGCGTTAAGACCTACAAGTTTAACACCGATATCTTTTACCATACCAATTAAGTATAAACCACTCATACATGATGTGAAAAACATAATAAATAACAGATACACTTCTTTTGTGCGCAGCATTTCTCTTACTGTAAAGTCATGACTTTTTGTTTCATGAACTGTATCTTGTTCAGCCGCTTTATGAATAAAACAAGCACCGATCACTATCATAACTGCAACAATTAAGCCCCAATATAAAAACGCTTGTGATACACCAAATGACCCAATGAACTTTGCGTTAATGTATTTAAAAATTAGGCTACCCGCACCATACGCGGAGACAGATATACCAGAAATTAAGCCTTTACGCTCTGGAAACCACTTTATTAAATTGGATAGTGACGTAATATAGGCTGTACCATCTGCGTAACCTACAACAACGCCTGCTAGTACATAAAGCATTGGTAATGAGGAAACTTGTGAACTAAGCATCAAGCCAATTCCTAAAGCTAATCCGGCTATCATAATGAGTTTACGAAGCCCCAATTTCTCTTGTAATTTACCCGCAAACAAAGTTGAAAATGCTAATGAAAAGCTAGTGATTGAGAAGGTTATAGCAACAGCGTTAAGACTCCATCCGTATTTACTCACTAAAGGCTGATTGAATAAGCTCCATGTATATATCGTTCCAAGTCCCATTTGGACAATGACTGTACCGAGGACAACAAGCCATGGATTAATAGATGATTTTTTCATACTATCCTTCCACCTCTTTCGATTTGATGCCTTTATTGTATAGGATGTAAACGATTGTGTAGGCACTTACAACACAGAGCGTCAAATATATGAAATCAATTACAGAAAAAGAAGGGTGAAATGCAAAAAGCTGCCCGTTAAATACGGAGCAGCTTCTTTAATTCTTTTGCATAAGTACGGCTTACAGGCACTTTTGAATCCTCTTTCATAATTAAATTATAGGTAGAATTAAACCACGGCTGGATTTCAGAGATATGATTTACATTTACGATAAAACTACGATGCACACGCAGAAAATTCATTTGTGACAATTTCTTTTCTAATATAGCAAGCGTATCGTACGTTACATACGTATCACAAATCGTTTTCACAATTACTTTTCCGTCCACCAATCCAGCATATACGATATCTTCTATATTCACTAATACAATCGATTCATCAATTGGCAGCGCTAATTTTTTCATTCTGCTAGATACATCTGACGCATGTACTTCTTGTTTCTCCTCCATTTCATGTTGCTTTCGTTTTTTAAATTTCTTAATCGCTTGGACAATGCGCTCTTCGTCAAACGGCTTTAAAATATAATCTAAAGCATCTACTTCAAATGCCTGAATGGCATATTGATCATAGGCCGTTGCAAATACAATAGCAGGTGGATTTTTCATCTTTTTTAGTATATTAGCAATTTCAAATCCATTTTCATCCGACAGCTGAATATCTAAAAAAACAAGGTCCGGTTTACTTTCTATCAACTTCTCTAACGCTTCTTCTACACTGTCTGCCTCATCAATAATATCGACCTCTTTCGTTCGATATAATAAATATTTCAATTCATCCCGTGCCAACATTTCGTCATCAACTACTAATACTCTCAATATCACTTCCTCCTTTTCTTTGAATTGGAATCGTAAAGGAAATCTCCGTCCCTACTTCTAGTTCACTAACAATATGAAGCGTTGTATCTTTTCCAAACAAACCCATTAACCGTTCATTAATATTAAATAATGCTGTTCCCGTTCCTTTTTTTGACGATACAATTGCTTTTCCTAACCGCTCTAATCGTTCCGGTTCAATCCCTTGACCGTTATCTTTTACTTTGAAATGCACGCTGCCCTGCTTGGCATAAACATGAATTTCAACTTGACATATAGGCTGTTTTTTTGAAAATGCATGACGAAGAGCATTTTCTACTAATAATTGCAGCACAAACGGTGGAAGCAAACTATTATGCAGTTCATCTTCAATATACATTTTCACTTCATATTTATTTGGAAATCTTGCCTGTTCTAACGACATAAACGCATGAACATGATTTAATTCTTGTTCCAATGGAATAAGAAGCTGCCTTGCACCTTGTAAATTACAGCGAAAATACACGCTTAACTGTAACAATAATTTCCTTGCTTTCTCTACATCTGTACGACATAAAGCAGAGACTGTATTAATCGCATTAAAAAGAAAATGAGGGTTAATTTGTGCTTGCAGCGCCTTTATTTCCGCATCTTGCAACAATTTACTTTGCAGTTCTGCTTCTCCAAGCTCAAGCTGCGTTGAAAAGATTTTCGCTAATCCTTCTGCCAGCTCTTCCTCTACGGGGCTTAATGAATTGGGATTTTTAAAATAAAGCTTTAACGTACCGATGGTCTTTCCACGAGATGTGAGCGGAATCACGATTGCCGCTTGTAATAAACACCCTCCATGCTGACAATTAATCTCTTCGCGCGACTTTGCTTTCATAATCTCCCCGTTCTTTAACACCTCTTTTGACAATTCAGTAATTAAACTATGGGAAGAAATATGATGATCAGACCCTAATCCAACATGTGCTAATATTTTTTCTGTATCTGTTAAAGATACTGCATCTGTTCCTGTAAAGCGATAGATAATTTGTGCTACATTCATACATGATTCTTCCGTTAATCCTTGGCGAAAATACGGAAGTGTTTTATCAGCAATGCCCAATACTTTATGCGTTTGTAATGCCTTCGCATGTTCTTCTTGTCGTATAATGGACTGAATCATTGACAATAGAATAAAACTTCCGAAAGCATTTACGATAATCATTGGGATTGCAATTGTTTTCACAATGCTCCAGCCGTCATCGATTATGACAAGAATCATAAGCATTTCCAGCGATACCATACAGATGCTAAGCACTGCAGAAAACTTAGGGCTTACAACACGATTTCGTTTTTGATATAAATAGCCAATATAACCTGTCACAATTCCAGCTAAAATAGAAGAGATTGCGCAGCTCAATGCAGTCGTTCCCCCTAGCACATAACGATGAATACCAGCTATACATCCTACTCCTATTCCAACAATTGGACCTCCAAGTAACCCGCTAATCCCAATTCCCATAATACGCGTATTTGCAATCGTACTAGAAGAAGAGACGCCCCGCAGCCAGTTATCATTCAAAATCGTATTACCAGAAATCTCAATCCCTGTGTAGTTGCTTACAATTGCAAATAACGAAAATATGCCAATTAACATAAAGTTTCCTTTATAGCCCTCTTGCTTATGCAGCAGCCAACGGAATGTCTTAATATGCGAAAGTAAATATCCTAAAATAACGATTAAACCAACACGTTCAATCATCATCAATAATAAATCACTCATTTTATGTCCATCCTTCATGTATTTTTCATTCAATATATTACATCATTATGCCTATCAAGGTCTATATATAATAGAAGGAAATAGGCACCAAAAAGGCTGTTATATCAATATTTTCAAGCAATCTCATTACTTAAAAAAATACAACTCCAAGCCCTTTCGGACACTGAACATTGGTTTAATCCACTTTCCGAAATCGTGACAATCAAACACATACCTGTATCAAAATGATGTTAACACAACAATTGTTGCGTTTTAAATAACGAGAAATATTACTAGCTTAAGTTAAAAATGGTAAAATGTAGTTTAAGGAGGGGGAAGAATGAGGAAACTAAAAATAACTGTTTTTATCTTATTACTGAGCATACCACTATTCCTATTAAATGGTTGCTCTACAGACACAAAACTATTTGAAAAACCAATAGGAGATTATTTGTCCGAAAACTACGGGATAAAGAATGGGGAATTTAAAATTCTTTCTGCTGATAGTGCGTTTGGAGTTTCTGATCATAACACTTACGTGGAAATAAAAAAACCATACCACACTGTTGCTTATTTAATTGTAAACAGTGACTCCCATTATGAAGTAGTTAAAAATGAAAGCGATGATGTTTTTCTAGAAATATTCAAAGGGGCTTATGTCGAACAGCATCGTGATGTTTTGAAACAATCCGATAAGATGATAAAAAAGTATAACTTATTAAGTGAATCTCCTACCGAATATGACAAAGGGAAACAAAATTTCTATTACTATTTACATATAAATATAGATGAACAACAAGAAAAGGAATTAATTGAAAATTTCAAACGTGATCAAAAAATAAACACTGACAACATAATGAAAACGTTAAAAGATAGTACACCTAGAGATCATGCTAATTATATAGGAGTCATCAATTTTAGTTACTATTACAATACCTACAAAAATAGTGAAACTGTTCCCAATGCTCAAAATATTATGGATGATTTCGAAAAGAGCCACGTGTTAACAGAGGGTATTTATAACATAGCAGTTAAGGCCATCTATTCCAGCCCTAATGAAATATCAGAAGTAATGGATGATCGTCGTAATAATAATGTCATGTTTATCGTGGATAAACATGGGAAATTCGAAATATTAAAATAACTATAGATTCTTGATAAAATACGCCAATTGTTGTGTTTTAAATAAGGGGCGACTTCCCACCAGGAAGATAGCCCCTTTTTTTGAGTTGTGGCCACTATAATCATCACTTCTTATAAAGCTCTTAAAAATTCATCATGATGCTCAAACAGACCAACATAAGCATCTAACATGCTTGCCATTCCATCTATTCGCATCTTAGCAGCTTGATTCTTTACTGGTACAATTAAAATCCTTTGTAAGTAGTCCGCTTAAAACTCTGAGCGTTTTTTTCTTTACCTATCATTCAAAGAAGGTTACACTTCACTCGTAAACAATTTTAAGACTCTCTACCTTATATCCCTCCGCTAAGGCAGAGAAAGTAGAGTGTTCTTTTTGCGGGGATACTTTCGCTAAGAATAACGTCCCCTCTTTTCCATTAACTTTTATATAGTTAACCAAATACCCCTTTTTAGCATGAATATACCACTTACCGTCGTGCTGCAAAGTCGTTGTTTCATTTGGTTTTTTCTTTGCTTCTTCCCATTGTGCTTTAATTGCTTCAGGGACGAGATTATCGATATTCCCAGTCGTCATTTGCGGCTGGTTCTTTTTAAACATTTCTTCTTTCTGGTATCCTTTTAAATCTGGTGTAAATCTTTTACTATCAATAGGAACATTGATTTCTAGGCTTGTGGGATATAAATAATCAGCCACCTTACCAGCCGCATCGTACGTTTCATACTTCACTAGAATTCCCGTATCTTTATCAACCCAAAAACGGAAGGATTTGTTGATTCTTTTATTGATATTCCCTTTAATGACAAGCGTATTATGCCCCAATAACTGTTCGTTTTGTTTTTCAATCTCCCAAGTATTCAAATTCCTTGTATAGTTTGAAGCTATTTCATAAGGGAATAGTGAACTCATTGCTTCACCAATAGGAGGTCTCTCCCGATAATTTGTTACATCCTCCCCTTCACTATTTACTGAAAATGCATTTTCAATCTTTAATGGCTTGGAACGTTTTTCTTCATGGGCATTTCTCATTTCTCTATACATACCTGTATTTTCTTCAATGTCCCATATTGTACCATTTTTGTAATAACGAGATGCTACTTTCTCTATTTCATTGTTCACATTAGTAGTTTTACTATAACCCCCTGCTTTATTATGCAAACTGAGTTCATAGTTTATTAATCTTTCACCTGGAGCATTTGCTTGATAAACTCTAAACTCACCTTTTGCAGTTTCAAAATTATCAACTGTATTCAGCATTTTCGTAAGTATCTCTTCTTTCGTCATATCACCAACATATTCTTCTTGCTTAGGGGGAGTATATTGTTTAATGCAAAATAAAAGTACAGAGTATTGCGAAGAATTCGCACATAGCATGAGTGCATAAAAAAAAGGCTTGCAAGCTCTTCCATTACCCTCT
>NZ_JAVBXD010000036.1 GCF_030756675.1 Bacillus multifaciens | reverse complement strand
CTCTCATTTATAGGTTCTGGACAAACCTGAGAGTACTTTGTCTTATTTTTTTTGTCCAGAAAAATGCTTACACATACTTTTATACATCATCGATATATCGGCGCAAATGTAGCATTTATCGGCGATTTTTACAATATATCGGCGCTTCGACACGGAATAAAGATTCTTCGACGATATTCAACACGCGAAAAGTCACCTCATCATCAAAATGTAGTACGTTTATAGCGAATCCATAATTTTTTCATGCCGATGTAAATGCTGTAGCCGATTATCTTTTTGGAGAAACGGAACTGTATCCCGAATCGTGGACACTTAAAAAATTATGTGGTTCAGGGTTATTGTGTATTTTTATAAGCAGCCCTAATTATAATGGAGATTGACTCAAATAAATATAACGTTAACTAGAATTAAATTTTCTCAACATCACTTCTGTTACCTGTATGATAAAATAGTGTAAACAGTTCCCCTTAAGCTGTTTTTTCAATAGCAATGTACGTGAGAACAAACTCTCTGATAGGAGGGTTTGTTTTTTTTAGCTTTTAGCAATGCTAGTGCATCAATATGCGTGTGAAGTATATAAGTTAATTAGATACTTACGGCAATGTTATAACTTAAGCGATAGCGATTTTTGGATGTATGTAAAAAGAAGCATAAGATTGCTGCTTTGGCAAACTTATGCTTCCTATATGAAAAATTGATTTATTAGTAGACTCTGTTTTTTTTCAGTAAGTAAAGCCCTGTAAGAGAAGCCCCAAATGTAAGTACAATCCCAACAGCAAGGATTCCCCAGGATACAATATTGTTAGGAATCGACGTAGCAATACCCGATAAGAGTGCTCCAAAAGTTCCTAAAGAGACTAAAAGCATCAGGTTATTCCAGCTTATTTTTTTTCTCATAGCTCATTCACCTTCCTTCCCTTAATTATACCATTTAGAAGGAATGATGAGTCGGACAATTTTGAATATGGTAATTTGTAAAAGTCCGTATTTTAATCAAAATTTTTTATACTGAGTATGTAGTAAGTTCATATTTCCACTTTTCATGAGAAATATGTTTGGAACTGTTTATAGGAATAACAGTAAAATATGATACCATTTTCAAATTTTAGGAGTGATTGTTAAGATTCTACTTAAAGAAGGAAGGCGTATCAAGAAGTATTTTGATGATAATATGTTAGAATAGTTATTAAGAACGATTCTCACAGGTGTAGTAATAAAAAGAGAAAATAATTTGAAACGGAGGAATTATATGAGCATAATCAAAAAACAGAAGCCGAATAAACTAAAAATCGTTTTACGAGTAGTAATGATTATTATTGGGGCATTTATAACAGCATATGGACTGGAATCGATATTAATCCCAAACAATGTATCAGATGGTGGTGTGACGGGATTAAGTATCGTTAGCTCAAAACTATTTGGATTACCATTAGGACTTTTAATTGCAGTCATTAACATCCCGTTTGTTTGGTTAGGGTATAAGCAAATTGGTAGAAATTTTGCTATTTATTCAATTATCGGTATTGCTTCATTAGCAATCGGTACGGTCCTTATGCACGGAGTACCAACTATTATTCACGGTGATACATTGTTAGTTACCGTTGTTGGGGGAATTATCATCGGTTTTGGTATGGGGCTAGCATTGCGTAATGGCGGCGCATTAGATGGAATTGATATGCTAGCCGTATTACTTTCTCGAAAGTTACCTTTTGGGACAAGTGACCTCATCTTATTTTTAAACATGTTTGTCTTTATTTTTGTCTCAACAGTATTTGGCCTTGAAGGAGCTATTCTTTCAGCAATTGCCTACTTTATTGCCTCTAAAGTCATTCATATCGTTGAAGTAGGTTTAAGTGGTTCTAAAACATTTAAAATTATCACAAAGGAACCTGAATTAATGGTAGAGACAATTCGAGATCGCTTAGGTCGAAGCGCGACGTATAATGAAGTTTACGGCGGTTATTCACGCGAGCAATTTAAAGAAATCACTTGTGTCATTAACCGTTTAGAAGAAAGTAAAATGAAAGAAATCATTCATGAAATTGATGGAAATGCCTTTGTTACGGTATATGATGTAGCAGAAGTAAAGGGCGGTAATTTCAAAAAACACGATATTCACTAATAGTTTCACAAAAATCACCTTTTAGTTTTTCTAAAGGTGATTTTTTGTTGTGTGCCCAGCATGCGTTTATTCTCTAGGGTTCAAGTCCCGAATCGTGAAGGCAGTAGTAGCGATTAGCTCAAGACAAGGGTGTCCGTGGCGACGCGGAATCTGAAGGAAGTCGGCGGCAAATCTCTGATCTGAGGAACACGAACTTCATATAAGGCTAAGTATCATTGGATGAGATTGCAACACAAATCAAAGTCCTTACTGCCAAAGGTGATGCAAAGTAAATGAAGCAGATAGATGGAGAGGAAGAATATACGCTTACCTGGGGAGGTCTGACTGACACGTCAAGTGAACTTGATAACCTTACTTGTGAAAGTAAGCTGAACAGTCAGAAGTCAGCAGAGGTCATAGTACCTATTTTCTCGCGAAAAGATGGGGAAGGACTGAACAATTAGGAAGAACGATACACTGGGCGTTCATTCTTTATGTAGAAGCAGACAATCCAATCGGACTTACTTGAAGGAGGAAATGGTGAATACATGTGGGACTTCAAGAGGGCTAAGTAAAGAATGGCACAAACAGAATGTAACGTTCACGAAGAGAGGAATATCAACATGTTGATGGAACAATTACTGTCACGGGAAAACTTAATAACGGCTCTGAAAAGAGTCGAAGCGAACAAAGGGGGGCATGGAATCGACAATATGCCCGTAACATTCCTACGAAGGCATGTGTATGAGAACTGGCAAACCATTCGCACACAAATTGAGGAGGGAACGTATATACCTTCTCCTGTCCGTCGTATCGAAATCCCGAAACCAAATGGAGGAGTAAGATTATTAGGTATCCCAACCGTGACAGACCGTTTTATCCAACAAGCAATTTCTCAAGTATTAACTCCTATATTTGACCCGTCTTTCTCAGTAAATAGCTTCGGATTTCGACCTAACAAAAGAGGACATGATGCCGTTAGGAAGGCTAGAGAATATATAAGGGAAGGATATAGATGGGTAATAGATTTGGATTTAGAGAAATTCTTCGATAAAGTAAACCACGATAAATTGATGGCGATTATCGTAAAAAGAGTACAAGATAAAAGAATTCTTCGGCTCATTCGAAGTTATCTACAATCGGGCGTTATGATAAACGGAGTAATAAGAGATACGAACGAAGGAACACCACAAGGTGGTCCATTAAGTCCGCTTCTATCAAACATCCTACTAGACGAACTAGATAAAGAACTAGAAAAGAGGAGACTTCGATTCGTAAGATATGCGGATGACTGTAATATTTATGTGAAGTCGAGAAAAGCGGGAATTCGTGTGAAAGAATCGATTACGAAGTTTATCGAAACGAAACTGAAACTAAAAGTAAATCAAGAGAAGTCAGCAATTGACCGACCGTGGAGACGGAAGTTTCTTGGATTTAGCTTCAGTTGGGGAAGAGAGGTAAAGATTCGAATCTCCAAAGAGAGTAAGAAACGAGTGAAAATGAAAATTCGAGAACTCACAGCGAGATCCAAATCCATGTCAACGGAACAAAGAATTGAGAAACTCAACCAATATCTAATCGGTTGGTGTGGATATTATGCGTTATGTGACACACCCACTGTTTTCAGAGAATTAGACATGTGGATTCGAAGAAGACTTCGTATGATTATATGGAAGCAATGGAAAACACCTAAGACAAGAGTGAAGAAATTACAATCATTAGGAGTTCCCAAAGCAAAAGCACACGAATGGGGAAACTCGCGGAAGAAATATTGGAGAGTCTCTAATAGTCCAATCCTAAAGAGAACCCTAGACAATTCCTTCTTGAATTGTCTAGGGCTTAAAAGCTTGAGTAACAGATATTCGCTCATTCGTCAGACTTAATTGAACCGCCGTATACGGAACCGTACGTACGGTGGTGTGAGAGGTCGGAGGTTAATCACCTCCTCCTACTCGATTGATATTTATATGTTCATTATTGGCTTGCTTTATGATCTGTAAAAACGCATCGTTAAAAAACAGTTTTACAATTGTGATTACGAAATAGTCATCGTTTGTATAGTAAGGTGGGTTTGTTATAATGTGTTAATATGATTTATTAATGAAGGAGGTGCTAGAAGAAATGCGATCATTTAATGTTGATGAGTTTATTTCCGGCGTCTTACAATGGATATTAAATATAGCCCTTATCATATTATCTCTAGTGCTATCTATCTTTTTAATTAATGAAACAATCACATTTATACAATACATATTTTCAGCAAAAAAATACACATCCTATGATTTAGTTGAAAGTATTATTGTTTACTTTTTATACTTTGAGTTTATTGCATTGATTATTAAATATTTTAAATCAAATTATCATTTTCCATTACGATATTTTATTTATATAGGAATTACAGCTTTAATTCGATTAATTATTGTTCCTCATGACGAGCCACTTGAAACATTATTATATGCAGGAGCTATTCTCATTTTAGTCATAGCTTTATATATATCTAATATGAGGGATTTGAAGAAAAATTAATTTTGGCCGCTTTTTCTCATGCGGAGTGGATGGCGCTTTTTGTCGAATGGTCTTTATTCTTTGTCGAAGCGCCGATATATTTCAAATTCCGCCGGTATATGAGGAAAAGCGGTCGATATATTTAAAAAAGCGCCGATATTTTATAAAGGGGTGGCTGGAATGATTGTGAAAGAGCGGAAAATGCCGATTTATCTTCGGCAGTTAGAAGCTTTATTTAGAAGAGTGCCAACTGATCATCCGAAAAGGGATGCGATTTCTGAAACATTGGCCAAACACAAGGCCGGTTATAAAGGTGAACAAGCTATTGATTATCCGCTAAGCTTTTTGCCAGATAAAAAGTACAGCATTTTACACGATATAAGATTGTTTGATCACGATCATTATTTTCAAATTGATACTCTCATCCTTTCCACGCGATTCATCCTCTTGTTAGAAATTAAAAATATAACAGGTACACTACTGTTTGACTCCGAATTTAATCAACTGATTCGCATATCAGAACAAAAGTCTGAAGGATTTCCAGACCCCATCTTGCAAATAACGAGACAAGAAAGACAACTTCAAAAATGGTTACACTTATATGGCTTTTCAACTCTCCCAATCGAATCCCTCGTTGTTATTAGTACGCCCCGCACAATTATTAAAACTTCTTCCCATGAGCAAGATTTTTCTCGAAAAGTAATTCATAGCGCAAATCTTCCACATAAAATTGATGATTTGGAACGTATGCATGTCGAGATTCTATCAGTGCAAGAGATACAAGATCTTACCTTTCAAATGATAACGAATCATTCTCCTTTACACCGAAATATTCTTGAGCAATATCAAATTGCGAAACATGAATTATTAAAAGGAGTGCAATGCCCGGAGTGTTCCTATCTTCCAATGGTTAAGACGATGAAAGGATGGTATTGTTCAAATTGTAATGATATTTCTAAGTCTGCGCACAAGGATGCTTTGCAAGAGTATGCGCTCCTTCTCGGAACAACTGTTACGAATAAAGAATTGAAAGAGTTTCTTCACATTACATCAAGTTCAGTAATAAAAAGGTTAATTGGGGCAATGAACTTGCCCTATAAAGGTGAATACAAGGGGAGAAAGTACGATTTAACAAGTCTAATTCAGTAATTGTTGTTTGAAATTTGATGTTTTTTGTCGAATGGTTTTTATCCCGCATTAACGGGCAGTAAAAGCTAGGGAAACACGTGGAAGAAAACTGCCCGTAAAAGCCCGATTGGTTCAACTAACCATCAGTGAGAAGAGCATCACTGATGGAAGTTTCACTTTATCCCTTGTCGAAGCGTCGATATATTTTAAATTCCGCCGATATATGAAGAAAAGTGGTCGATATATTCAAAAAGTCGCCGATATTTTAAAAATGAGTGGCGGGATGTATTGTGAGGAATTCAAAAAATACAGGTGGGGAATAGTAATAAAAAGATATATTCGTAAATCAAGCATCTAGGAGGAAGACAACATGCATGAAATCTTTATGTCAACTTTAGCGGGATTAATCGTAGGAGTAATCTTTACGCTATTAAAACTCCCAATTCCTGCACCTCCCGTTTTCTCAGCAATTATGGGAATCATAGGGGTATGGGCTGGAATGAAAATAGTGCAATTCTTTTGGAGTTAACAAAAGGAAGCGGGTTTAGGCTTCCTTTTTTTGTTATGCTCGGGTAGGGTTGTCAATAAAAGAAGACTATGGCAGTATATAGAGGTATAAATAGCGAGTGGAGGAAATAAATTTATGTCAAATTTACCAAATTGCCCAAAGTGTAATTCAGAATACACTTACGAAGATGGAGTTCTGTTTGTTTGCCCAGAATGTGCGCATGAGTGGACGTTAGAAGCTGCAAATAGTGAAGATGAGAAAGTAATTAAAGATGCGAACGGAAATGTGTTACAAGACGGCGATTCTGTAACAGTAATTAAAGACTTAAAAGTAAAAGGAACTTCATTAGTTGTAAAAATCGGTACGAAAGTAAAAAGTATTCGTTTAGTTGATGGCGATCATGATATTGATTGTAAAATCGATGGCTTTGGACCGATGAAATTAAAATCTGAATTTGTGAAAAAGGCATAAAGTATTGATAGAAACGAAAAAGGATTACCTTTTATCTTTATAAGAGGTAATCCTTTTTAATCTGTTTTCTTTTTTCTAACCATCGAGGTCTAACTCCTTTAAGCGATTTCTATCATTACATGAAAAATTGATGAGCGACTTTGATTAAACCAGCAAGACAAGATAATAATACAAAGCCGCCTAAGCAAGAAACAGTAACAATTTGGGTAAATAATAAATCTTGATTTTCCTTCATTAGAATCCGCTCCTTTGTCATATTTTCTAACTTTAGCTTACATGGAATGAAGAAGAGGAAACATCGAATTGTCTAACAAGATTCTTACAATATTGTAAGGATTCTTTTATATACATCTAAATTAAAAAACGACATAAACCCCCCTTTTCTTTTTTTAGGGGGCTAGGGAAACTGGCTATGCATAGAAGCGGTCAGGGCCTTTTTCTGCCCCTTGCGATGTTTAAAACACAAGGAGCAAGCCAGTAGCGGGCATGTTGTATTCTGCATAGCAGTGATTTATATGGCGGAAAAGTAAAATGGATTTATGTAGGATCCCTATGGTATACAATCGCCTTTAGCCTTGTTTATTTTATTATTTCCAAATCAAGAAAAGAGTAAACGTTATAATTCCTTCAAAAACAAATTGAACTTCTCCAAACTTTGCGACCTTTGTTTTCCGCGTTTCATAATAAAATCAATCTTCATTTTGTCACCTAGTTCTTTATGATGTATGTCTTTCACTTCTTTTATAACATCCGCTGGTAGAATTGTTATCCCAAGTCCGGTATGAACCGCCTGGAGAATAGATTCAAGGGAATCAAATTCCATTATGGCTGGTTGATTCCAATTCTGCTTCTCGGCGAAATCGAATAGTTTGTTTCTATATATACAACTTGGATCACTATTTACAAGTAGTGTTGGATGCTGTTGTTCACTTGGCGGGATGAGTACGATGTCTTCAAAATAACGGTAAACACTTTCGAACTGTGACTCATTATATGTACCACTGATAAAAATCCCATCAACTTCTCCGTAAGCAAGCATTTCTTGTAATTGTAGTTTATTTGCCGTTTTTACTTTTACATCAATGCCCTGATTAGATTGTAAAAAGGAAGCAAGTAGACGTGGAACTTTTACAGCGGAAATCGTTTGCGGTGCTCCGATAATTAAAGATTTTCTCCACTTTTTAGGGTTTAGTTTTGATTTTGCTTCGTCCATTAACATCATAATTTGGTTTGTATAATTCAATAAAATTTTTCCGTCTTCCGTTAATGTTACGCCTCTGTTATTCCGTACTAGTAATTTGACGCCAAGTTCTTCTTCTAAACTTTTTATACGCTGGCTTATATTTGGCTGCACATATCCGAGTTTTTCAGCCGCTCTAGAGATAGATTGTAATTCGGCAACGTGTTTAAAAATCCATAAGTCATGACTTTCCAAAATAGATCCCTCCACTGATATCATTTGAAATGATACCAACCTTATTATTCAGTATTATACCTTTCGCAAGAGCAAGGATACAATGAGTGATAACAAATACGATAAGAAGAGGAGAATAGGCAGTGGAGATAAAAGATAAAGTAGTCATGATAACAGGCGGCGGTACTGGGATTGGAAAGGCGACGGCCTTGAAACTAGCAGATGCAGGTGCGAAAGTTGTAATCAATTATAGCCGTTCGGAAAAAGAGGCAGTAGAAACAAGGGACGAAATTGAAAAGCGCGGAGGTACGGCGCTCGTTGTAAAAGCTGATGTTGCAGTAGAAGCAGAAGTGGAAGAGATGGTCCTGCAAACGGTGAAATCTTTTGGAACAGTAGATGCTTTAGTAAATAATGCGAGTATAACAGCACAAATACCGATGGATGATTTGCAGTCTGTAACAGATGAAGTGTGGGATTCTCTTTTCAACGTAAACGTGAAAGGGATGTTTCATTGTATAAAGGCCGTTGTTCCTTATATGAAGAAACAAGGATCGGGTGCGATTGTGAATATAGGCAGCGTTGCTGGAATAACGGGGCTAGGTTCATCTGTTCCGTATGCAGTAACAAAAGGGGCTATTCATACGATGACAAAATCGTTAGCCATTTCACTCGCACCTCAGATTAGAGTAAATAGTATCGCTCCTGGTGCGGTTCATACAAGGTGGTGGGCGAATCATGAGGAAAAGATGCAAGAGCTTGCTGGGAACATCCCGCTGAAAAGAATTTCAACCGCTGATGAAATGGCTGAGGCAATCCTATTTCAATTGACGCAAGAATCGATTACGGGACAAATATTTACGATTGATAATGGACAAACGCTTTGAAATTAAGAGAGAGTGGGCGCTAAGAGATAGTTTTTCTATACATATTTGTCGTATAATGATGGTTAATAATCTATGTAATTGAGTTATTGTCTCTATATATCCAATTTAATTTTCCGACACATAAGCCACTGTCATGCAGAATACAACATGACAGCTACTTGCTTTCTCCTTTTGTTTTAAACCTTGCATGTGGCAGAATAGGGACCTGACCGCTTCTATGTACGGCCAGATGCTCTCGTCCTCTCTAAAAAAGTCTCCAAAAGATATTATCTTTTGGGGATTTTTTTCATTTGGGAAGAATGGATCGGTAGCGTAAAGCGGTAGATAAAGAGAATTCTTATAGGGGAGGTTTCTTAAGAAAAACTTAAGAAACCTCCTCATTATTTGTTAAGAAATGCTATTTATACTGAGACATATCGTTCCTTACTTAGTTGGAATCAACAATATGTCATTTAAAACGTATGCTTTGTACTCGTATATGACAGGATTTATTTGGACGTTATGCTATTTTATGCTCGGGTATATGTTTGGAGGCAATATCAATCACATTGTAGAATTCACAACGAAGTATGGTTTCATTCTAGGGAGTGTTTTTGTCGTGATATTCGGCGTGCACTATATAGGTAGAGAAAGTAAGGAATAATTTAACAAAAAATTAAATTTATTTGTTAGAATATTCCTATAATAGATTTGTAATGTTGGGGGAGAGATTGTGAGTCGAGAAACAATACTTGTCGTAGATGATGAAAAAGAGATTCGTGATTTGATTGCAATTTATTTGAAGAATGAAGGATATGAAGTGCTTCAGGCCGGTGATGGTATAGAAGGGTTAGAAATATTACAAAAGCAGCAAGTGCATTTAGTAGTATTAGATATTATGATGCCGAAGCTAGACGGTATTCATATGTGTATGAAAGTAAGAGAAATAGCGGAGATGCCAATTATTATGTTGTCGGCAAAAACGCAAGATATGGACAAGATTTTAGGCTTAACAACCGGCGCAGATGATTATATTACGAAACCTTTTAATCCATTAGAATTGATTGCACGTATTAAATCACAGCTTCGCAGGTATATGAAAATGAGCGGTGGTTTTGTGCAAAATGAAGATGAAATTGAAATTGGCGATATGAAAATAAATGTTGCGACGCATGAAGTGATTGCCGGAAACGACGAAGTGAAATTGACACCGAGGGAATTTTCCATTTTAGAGTTACTGGCGAGAAATCGCGGGATGGTATTTAGTGCGGATCAAATTTATGAACGAGTATGGAAGGAACACTCTTTTCAATCTGATAATACAGTCATGGTACATATTCGAAAAATCCGTGAGAAGACGGAAGAAAATCCGAGGAAACCTCGTTATATAAAAACAGTGTGGGGAGTGGGATATAAGATTGAGAAAGATAATTAAAAACATATTTAGACCGATTGGTTGGATGATTCAAACTGTAAACAAAATATTATATAAAATCGTAAGAGGGGTACAACAGAGTATACGTGTACAACTTATAACGACCTTTGCTTTTTGTATTTTGCTTGGCGTGATAGGAGGTTGGGCATCGTCTCCACTTTTTCAAGGCGTCAATAAGCACGCTGTTATTGATTATTCGTCAGGTATGCGAGGAATCGATGCAACCGCAGAAAGACTTGTTGGGGTTATTACAAGAGAGGGTGCTTTAATTAACGTACAAGAAATTCTTGAATGGCCAGAGTATCAGAGAACATTGAAAGTTTTAATTGTAGATGAGGATGGAAAAGTTGTCTATAAGACAAAAGGGGCTCAGGAAGAACAGATTAATCTTCATAGTACCATTCGTAATATCATGAGCTTTAAAATAAATCGCTCTAGTTATGAAGATCAAGATGTCATACATGAAAGTAAGCGTAAGGAATTTACAACTTTTTATCCTGTTACAATTCAAGAAAAAAACATGTATTTAATTGCAAGTGGTATACCGCAAGGGGATATTATAGAAGTTCAGAATGATAGCCCATTCCCATTTTTGATTGGTTTTGTTGTCTTTTTAGCTTCTTTCTTCTATATAACAAAGCGAAAAATGAAGCAAATCGAAGCAATGGCAGAGGGTGTAAAAGAGATTGCAAAAGGGAATTTAGCATATCGGATTGAAAAAAAGGGTAAAGATGAAATGGCCTTATTAACAGAGAATATTAATCATATGGCAGAAGAACTTATGGTGAATATTGAAAAAGAGCGGAAAATTGAAAAGCAAAAAAATGAACTGATTACAAACGTCTCACATGACTTAAGAACACCGCTTACTTCGATTATGGGATATTTACGCTTATTACGTGATGCTAAATACGAAAATAAAGAACAATACGATGAATATGTAAGAATTGCCTTTTCAAAGTCAGAGCAGTTAAAGAATTTAATAGAAGATTTATTTGAATACACGAAGCTAACAAATGAAAAGATTACATTGGAAAAACAAGAAGTATGCGTAAACGAACTTCTTGATCAATTAATTGAAGAACTTGTACCGCAAGCAGAGGAACATGGTCTTTCCTTTGTGAAAGAATTTCCTGAAGATCGTTTATATGCTTCCCTGGACTCAGAAAAAATGGTCCGTGTGTTTGATAATTTATTAATGAATGCCATTAAGTATAGTAAAGATGAGGGCGAAATTATCGTTACACTTCAAAGAGAGCGACGTAGCATTCGCATATGTATTGCGAACCAAAGCGAAGAGTTTACGAAAGCAGAGTTAGAGAATCTATTTGAACGTTTTTATAAAAAAGACCAATCAAGAAGCAGGGTGTCAGAAGGCTCAGGGCTTGGACTTGCGATTGCCAAAAGTATTGTGGAACTAGAAGGCGGAGAAATTCGAGCGGAATATGAGAACGGGGTAGTTCGGTTTATAATTGTATTGCCGGTTGTGGCGGAGTGATGCTGATGAAAAAGGATAGCAAAGATGATGTGTCTTGGCGGATATTGAAGTTATGGATATCAATTCCGAGAAGGATTCGTTTAGCGTTTTTATGGTTTGTTATTTTAGGATTTTCCTACTTAGGCTGGATAAAAATCATACGTAGATTATTTGAATTGGAGTAAAAGGTGACAATGGGGTGATTCAATTTTCTTAAGGGTCACCCAAAAGAATTTAGCCAACACGTTTTAGAAAAAGCTTAGAAGATCTGATCTTTAATCTTTAATAAGTTTATATATTAGTAATAGTGCGAGGATTGTTGCTGGAAGACTGATAGGATCAGGAAGAAATTTCAATACCCAAACAGAAGTTGTAATTGTAGATACTAGAAGAAAGGGCATCCATTCTTCATGGTCAAATTTCTTTTTGTTAGATAGAACAATTATATATCCTACTAAGGGGATAATGATGCAGATTGTATATAAAAACTTATCTCGTAAATACCACGGCCTTTGTTTCATAGGTTTTCTCCTGTACAAATTAGGTTGTATTGTAATAATTATACAAAAGTTGATTTTATCTAGCAATATATGGATTTTGTGAAGTGTTTGAAAAACTATGTAATGGTATTATATATATGAATCCATTTTAATTTTTCGACATATAGATTGCGGCTATACAGAAGAGCCTGCACTTGCTTTCTCTTTTTGTTTTACTTTGTATGTGGCAGGAAAGGGCACTGACCGTTTCTATGCGCGGCCAGATGCTCTCGCCCACCGAAAAAGAATGGTTTTATGTTGGTTTTTTAATTTGGATTTATATAGTTAATACTATTTAAAGTAAGGGGAAATGATAATGGGAATTTTCACAGCGATTGTAGTAACTAGTTCGATTTTATTTTTAGCTTGGGCTGTAGGGAACCGAGAAAAGGGGCATCAGCAATAAGATTAGGTCATTTAGTATTTCACTAAAAAAAAGCACCTCAATCCAATTGAGGTGCTTCGTTTTTATCTATTTACACACGTACAGCTGTACCGCTTACCGCAACCATTAACATTCCGTCGCGAACCACTTCGTAGTCTACATCGATACCAACGATTGCATTGGCACCTTTTTGCGTAGCAAGTTGTTTCATTTCTTCCATTGCAATGTCACGTGCTTCTTTTAATTTACTCTCATATGCACCGGCACGGCCACCTACAACGTCACGAACAGAAGCGAAGATGTCGCGTACGATATTTGCACCCATAATTGCTTCACCGTTTACGATGTCTACATACTCAATAATTTCTTTTCCTTGAATAGTATTAGTTGTTGTTACGATCATTATTAACACGCTCCTATAATCTTTAAAAGTTTATTGTTATTTCTTATGCACTTATTATTACATGGAAACAGTGCGGAAACTATTTAATAACCTTACATAAAGATGACAGTTTCGTAAGCTTCTTAAATAAAAATCTTTTTTACAGCACGCTTGACTTTCAATTTAGCTGTAACTATAATGATTACAACAAGGAGGTAATAAATATGAAAATTAGTAGTCGTTTTACAATTGCTGTGCATATTTTATCTCTCCTAAAAACTAATCCACCTTCTATTTTTACTTCAGAGTATATGGGGGAAAGTGTAAACACAAACCCAGTGATTATTCGTAAGGTACTATCTTATTTAAAAAAGGCAGGTTTTGTTGAGGTACGCCGCGGCGCAGGAGGAGCTTACCTCGCGAAAGAGTTGTGTGAGATTACCTTGTTAGAGGTGTACCGAGCCGTAGATGTTGTAGAAGAGGAAAAGTTATTTCATTTTCATGAAAAGCCGAACCCCGATTGTCCGATAGGAGCAAATATACAAGCCGTTTTAGAGGTAATTTTAGTTCAGGCACAAGAAGCGCTTGAGCTCGTATTGGAAAGCATAACAATGGAGAAATTAGTTACATCATTAGTAAATCAAATACATTCTGCAAAGTAATTTTTTTAACTTTGTTGTAACCGTAATAATTACAACGAAAAGAAAAGTGAGGGAACATAAACATGACTGTAAAAATTAAAGCTTATTCTGATTTTATATGTCCATTTTGTTTTTTAGGAAAAGCTCCTTTGGATGAGATTGTAAAGGGAAAAGATGTAGAAGTAGAATGGATGCCATTTGAATTACGTCCAAGTCCGTATCCAAAAATTGATCCATGGAACGAGCCTGACAAGCTTGGTTCATGGGATTCATTTATTGTTCCTACTGCAAAAAAATTAGGAGTGGAAATGCGATTACCTCGTGTTTCTCCGCATCCATATACAAACCTTGCCTTTGAGGGATACCACTTTGCGAAGGAACATGGAAAAGGAAATGCGTTTCACGATAGAGTGTTTGCTGCCTTTTTCCAAGAAGAACAAAACATTGAAGATATTGAAGTATTAACAAAATTGGCAGGGGAAGTTGGGCTCCCTAAAGAAGCATTTAAAGAAGCGTTAGTATCAAGAAAGTATAAAGATGTACAAGAAGAAGCATTGCGACATGCTTATGAAGAAGCACAAATTATGGCTGTTCCAACATTTGTTATTGGCGATGAAGTGATTCAAGGACTAGCGAGCAAAGAAAGATTAGCAAAAGCAATCGATCAAGAGCTAACAAAAAGTAAAGAAAATGAGTTAGATGGAATGCAATGTAATGTAGATGGATATTGTTAATAAGAGATTGGATGATAATCAGCATATAAAGTATTGGAGGAATGAAACATGTCAGTTACTACAACAAATTTAAAAGATGCTATTATGAACCGCCGTTCTATTCGTAAAGTGAAAAAGAACGAAAACATTACGAAAGAAAGAATTAGTGAGGTTTTAAAAACCGCTTTATACGCACCATCAGCTTTTAATATGCAAAGTGGCCGCCTCGTTGTATTAATGGATGCAGAGCATGAAAAGTTTTGGGATATCGTAAAAGAAACGCTTCGCGCCCTTGTTCCAGCAGAAAATTTTGAGGCAACTGCCGCAAGATTGCAAGGATTCCGTGATGGAGTAGGGACAGTGTTATTCTTTGAAAATCAAGAAACGGTGAAGACAATGCAAGAAAATGCACCATTATATAAAGAGCAATTCCCATTCTGGTCTCATCAAGGAAGTGCAATGCTACAATATGCAACGTGGATGGCTTTATCAGCAGAAGGAATTGGAGTGTCCTTGCAACACTACAATCCAATTGTTGATGAAGAAGTAAAACAAACTTGGAGCATTCCAGCAGAGTGGAGCCTAGTAGCACAAATGCCATTCGGTGAGCCGGATGAGCAGCCAGGTGAAAGAACGTTTTTACCTTATGAAGATGTAGTGAAATTTTATTAAAAAAGCGAATGATTTCCTGAATAGAGAACACACAGTCATTATGGCGAATGGCTTCAACTTAAAAACCGAAGCATGGCCATATTTAAAGAAAAAACGTCTCAAAAATTAGAGGCGTTTTTTATATTTATATAATGAATAAAAAACATTGATTGTATTTATAATTTGTAAATCATAATATAGTAATATAAAATGATTAATGTGGTAAAATAATTTTGTTTCCTTATGGAATAAGTAATGTTTATTAATTAAAAACCAAAACTAAATATTCTGAATTATTTTTATTTATTGAAGGGAGAGGGAGTTTTACGGTATATTTTTTGAGAAACATTTATTTTGATATAAAAAGGGGTTGTTTATTTGAAGAAAATATTTAAAGTGTTTTTATTACTAGTAGCATTAGTGGGCGTTAGTGTAGCTATATTTTTAGCTTATATTATGATTACGGATGAGAAACCTGTTAGCGTTCTTAAATTAAATGTAGAAAATAAAAGTGAAAAGGTCTTAAAACAGGGAGACACATTTACAGCGACGACTTTTAATATAGGCTATGCTGGTTTGGATAAAGATCAAGATTTTTTTATGGATGGGGGAGAAGGCTCTCGTTCTAGTAGTAAAGAACAAACAGAGAAGAATCTTAACAACATGGTATCTTTTTTACAAAAAGAAAGTTCGGATTTCATCTTATTGCAAGAGGTGGATACAAAATCTTCAAGATCATTTGATGTGAATGAATATGACGTATTTAAGAATGGTTTGAAAAACTATGAATCTTCTTTCGGATATAATTATCATGCACAGTGGGTACCCGTTCCGATTACAAATCCGATGGGATATGCGAATTCAGGAATGAGTTCGTTTTCTAAGTATAAGATTGATACAGCAACAAGATTTCAATTGCCAGGGAAAGAGCCTTGGCCAAAACAATTATTTGATTTAGACCGAGCGATCGTTGAGCATAAAATCCCTGTGAGTAATGGGAAATATTTAAGGCTCGTCAATCTTCATTTATCTGCTTATGATAAAGGCGGAAAAATAAGAAGGCAGCAAGTTGATTATTTGAAAAAGTATATGAACGAACACTATAAAAACGGTGACTATGTGATACTCGGCGGTGATTGGAATCAACTAGTTTCTGATGTACAGCTAAAAGATCCGAAGTTTCAAAAAGTATGGCCTGAATGGTTAGTAGAGTTGCCAAAAGATTTCACGGACGGCGGGTTCCAATGGGCAGTAGACCCTACTGTTTGGACCGTTCGCGATGATGTGAAGAAATATGTAGAAGGTGAGAATTTCGTTACGATTATTGATGGATTTTTAGTTTCGCCAAATGTAGAAATTGTAAATGTACATGGAAATGATCTGAAGTTTGAAAATAGCGATCATAATCCAGTAAGTGCAGTATTCAAATTAAAATAAGCTTTATTTTGCGGATAACTTTTATTTAGAAAGGAAAGTTTCGTGTATGGAGTGGTTAAAGAGAAAATGCTTTTCTAATCTTGAACAAGAATCACAAAAAAATCATTTATTACTGTTCATTAGTATGTTCAGTTTTTTCTTGGGAATTGCTGCAATTAGTTATTACGGATATATCTTCACGGCTAGAGCGATCCCGTTTTGGACATGCGGTGCCTCTCTGTTTATAGTAGGGATTCTCCTTAATCTCGTTCCGGAAATGGTATCCGTGTATAAATATATTATGACCTTTATGTTATTAGTGATGTCGTATATTATGGTTCAAACGTTTAATGAAAGTCCAGCTATTTTTCAAATGGTCTATTTTACATTAGCGGTTTCCTTAATTTATTTAAGTGAGCGTCTTATTTTAATGCTTGGAGGAGTCGCTGTTATTACGACATTTATTCTTTGTAACTACTGGCCAAAGCAGTTTTTTGCTTATACTGCCGCTTCGGAAGCAGCTAATTTCGCAAGTTTACTGGCGATTGTGACGCTGGCGATGTGGGGTGTCACGAAAATCGGAAAAAGTCTTCTTGTACGTCTAAATAAAGAAAAGCAAGAAGTAATAAGAAAAGCTGAGGAATTAGAGAATACGCAAAGGCTGATCGAAGAAACCGTTCTAAATTTAGATCAAAATTTCAATAGCTTGAAAAATAATGTGAATACTTCAATGAAATCGATGGGAGAAATTAATGTTGCCTTCCAAGAAGTAGCCACGGGGGCGCACTCTCAATCAGAGATGATGTCACACTCTGTAGAAGTACTGAATGATATGGAGACAAATATTGAACACATTATTTCACAGGTAAGAGAAGTATCGACAAACGTTGATGAAAGTTTAGAAGTTTCAAAGATAAGTGTAGGTACCTTGCAAAACTTTGAAAGGCATATGCGGAGCTTAAGTGAAATTCTTACACAGTCAGGGCTTATATTTAGAGAATTAACAGAGCAATCGAAAAAGATTACGGAGATTGTGGACGTAATCACAGGAATCTCAGATCAAACGAGTTTGTTAGCGCTAAATGCCAATATTGAAGCAGCAAGAGCAGGTGAGCATGGAAAAGGTTTTGCGATTGTAGCGAATGAGGTATTAAAACTTGCGGAAGGGTCAAATCGTTCGGCTGGAAGTATTCAAGGCATTTTAAGAGATTTTAGCAATCAAGCAAATAGGATAGAAGAGCAAGTCGGAAAAGGGACAAAAGTGCAAGAAGAGTGTAATAAAATGTTGTCGGACGTTCTAGCAAATGTAAGCAACCTTGGTGCATTTATCAATTCTATTAATCAGTTAATGACAGAAATCGTTCATCATCAAGAAAGCTTCCAGGTGAAAACGACGAATATCGTTCAAGATGTTACGTATGCGTCTACTGTCATTCAACAAACATCCGCTGCGACAGAGGATGTACTCGCAAGTGTGGAAGAAGAAAGAAGACGTAATGAAACGTCCGTTGAAGCGTTACATACCGTAGCAGAGCAAATGAAACAGTTAGAAGCAATTTTAGAGAAATAGACGAACTGATTTGTCTTTAAAAACGTCTCAATTTTTATTGGGACGTTTTTTTATGCAAGAAATATAAATTTTTGAAACCAAAACATTCCATATCCTATCTAATAAGTGGAAGGAGGGATAAGATGGATGAAATAAAATTAGTGAAAAAAGCAAAAAAGGGTGATGATGCAGCGTTTGAACAGCTCATTAGCCTTCATCAGGACCAGTTATATCGCACAGCTTACATGTATGTGCAAAATAAAGAAGATGCCTTAGATATCGTACAAGAAACAGTTTATAAAGCGTACGTATCTTTAGAGCAATTACAAAAACCAAACTTTTTCCTGACGTGGTTGACGCGTATTCTAATACATAATGCTTACCAAGTATTAAATGAGAAGAAGAAGGTGCAACAATTAGAGGATCGCAGGGAATACAAGGATGTACGAAACATAGCAAACGGAATTGAGCAAAATATTGACTTGCAAGTAGCAATCGGAAAACTCGATGAAAATTATCAAACGGTTATTATTTTACATTATTATTACGATCTTCCGATAAACCAAATTGCGTGGCATATGAATGTACCTGAAGGAACTGTCAAAACGTATTTGCATCGAGCGAGAAAATCGTTAAAGAAATTATTAGGAGGGAGTGATGAAAATTGGATAAACAGTGGGTTAATGATGAAATAAACAAAATCGAAGTTCCGCGGGAAGAATTACATATTGCCATAACAAAAGGTATGAATAGAGCAAAGCAAGAAAAACCGGTAAAAAGAAAATATAATCGAAGAAAGATTGCATGGTTAGCTGCTGCATCAGTATGTATAGGAGTGCTAGGTTCAGGATTTGTTTTCCCGCAAATGAATCGTGTACTAGCGGAAGTTCCGTTTATAGGGAAAGTGTATGATTATTTTCATGATACGATGGGACGAAATTTGTTTGCGAGTAAACTTGTAACAGAATTGAACCAACAAGCGGTAAGCAATGGAGTTAGTGTAACGATGAAAAGTGTGTATTACGATGGGGGCCGAATTGGGATAACATTTACGGTTGATAATCCGGATAAAGTAGGGGAAAGCGCTGTATCTCATAATCGTTTTGATTATACATATAAGCTTGTTGATGGAAGTCCAAAGTGGATGAAAGCTGCTTCGGGTGATGGGAGAGTGACGAAGAATGGTTGGTTTGGTAATATCGGCATCGACTATCCAGAAAAAGAATTACCACCAAACACAACATTACCAATTACCATTACATCCATCGGTGAAACGAGAGGATTCTGGAAGTTTGATATTCCAGTGAAGCAACTAGAGAATAAAAAGATTAACCCACAGCAGTCCGTTAGTAGTGAGGATCAGCAACATACATTCAACTTTGAAAATATTACAATCGGTAAAGGAGTAACAACGATTGACTACAAAGCAATTTATCCGCTTGTAGGGGAGAATGACTTAGCACGAATCCACAAAATAACAGATGATAAAGGGAACGAAATTGATATGTCTACTTCAGGGATTGAATTTGGCAGAGAAAAAGTAGGCGATCATGTAGAGTCTGAAGAACGTTCTATTTTCGAGAAAATTCCTGATAGTGCGGAATTTATTACGATATATCCTGTTGTCCGATTATCTGAAAAACCAGCAATTGTGAAGCTAGATGAAAAAACACCATTTGAAATTAAGAGCACGCGCAGTGATTTCAAAATAATTGTGAATAAAATTCAGCATAAGAATCAGCGACTAGTTGTGAATTACACACTTCAAAATGTCGATACGAAACATATATCTATGGATGAATTAATCAATTTTGGTGAGGCAATGAATATAACCGATTCTTCATACATGGATCAAGATATTGTGCCGCGTGGACATAAAGTAAAAGGTAGTACCGTGAAAGCACTAGATAAGGAAAAGCTTCAATTTGAAGAAACGTTCCAATTAGATGGGAAGTATGGCGCGGAGAATTTCAGTGTAAAGGATTACGTATTAGAGATGCTGATGTCACCGTATCATGCAGAGAAACCATTACCGCCTGTTCAAATTAAAGTAAAATAAAGCAACACTTCATGTTTTTACTTGCAATTGGTTATAGTAACAAAAGAACGATAACCAAGGAGGGCTATAATCATGGATAACAGTAGTAATTTTGTAGAGAAACTGCACGATACACAGGAGAAAGCAGAACGTAATAAAAAGCGTCAAGGTAATGGAAATCCGGGCAAAAAGAAGCCAAATAAAACGCATAAATAAAGAAGAAACCCACCTTTTTGGGAAGGTGGGTTTTGTTGATTTCATTGCGTTGCATTTGTTCTTTTTCTACGAATGTATAGAAAAGCCAAAGCGGCAAGAACGGCAAAAACGATGAATACAATTAATAAAATAAGCCCATAACGGTGAACATAATGGGCGATTAGATGCCAATCTTTCCCGAATAGTAATCCTAATTGAATAAAAGTAAAGCTCCATATGAATGCTCCTAGATAAGCATAAAGGCAAAATGTCCGAATACGCAGATTGGAAATGCCGGTTAAATAAGCAGTAACATGCCGCACCCCTGGAATAAAGTAGCCAAAAATCAGTAAAGGAGGACCAATTTTTTGAAAGAGAGTTTGTGTCCGAGCAATTTTGCTTTCTGTAATGTGCATTTTAGGGCCAAATTTCTTTAAGAAGGGAAGCCCAAGTCTTTTTCCTAATACGTAACTCAGTGAAATACCAACTGCCGAGCCAAACCATGCGCTTAATAAGGCGATAAAGAAGTGCATTTTCCCTTGAAATATATAATACCCTACAAAAGTTAATAACGTTTCATCTGGTATTGGTAATCCGATAATTCCCCCAACTAATGCCATGATTAGTCCGAAATATCCATAATGCGAAATGACATAATTTAAGTGCTGTTCTATTTGTGATCACCGTCCATTTCATCTGCAATAAGAATTGTTGTATATGCCTTTTAGTTTCACCTAATTACGCATAATCATTACTATATTTCTTATTATAGCGAATCTCGTTTCAGAGCTAAAAATAAACGTTGCTAATTTTATTTCTAAAATTTTTTTAAAAATTTTTCAAACGACGGACATAAAACGATGAGGCTCTTCGAATAATATAATGAATCATTTTAATCACTATATATATATAAAGGGGAAATAAAATATGACTAAAACAATAGAAAACTATGAAGATATTGCAGAGGTATTAAAAGTATTGGCACATCCAGTGCGTTTAAATTTAGTTGAAACATTAATTACAAAAGGACCTACGAATGTAACAACGATGTATGAAAAATTAGAAATGCCTCAAAGTACAGTTAGTCAGCACTTGGCGAAATTAAAAGCTGCGAAAGTTGTTTCGGGCACTCGAAAAGGGTTAGAAATTTATTATGAAGTAGTGGACAATCGCGCGCGAGAGATTGTAGCTAATATTATTTAAATGAAAATGATGGGGTTTTTATATTTTTTAACAGTCTAATATTTTATTGTAGACTCTAAAATATAATATTAGACTGTTAAACGATTTATAGAGAGAAGAATCACAAGTCGTATTTTGTTCTGTATAGCAGCAACTTATATAAATCCATAAAAAAAGCACAATTCGGTTAGGGAGAATTGTGCTTTTTTTATGGATTATATTTCCGTGTCAGAAAATATAACATGAGTACGATTTGTGTAAGCGTTTGCATTTGTGAGTATTTCAAAGAAAAACAGAGTATTTTAGAGGTAATGTGATATGAAGTTGCTGTTTTGTCGAAAAATGTTGATTTTTGATTGGATTTAAATTACAATTGAATTTGTGTAAGAAAAAAGGGAGGGACAACATGATTAGCATTTTTGAAAAGTTCGTTGGCGCAACGAATAATATTCTATGGACGTATGTAATTATTGCAATGTTAATTGGCTTAGGCCTTTATTTTTCTTTTAAACTTAAGTTTGTTCAAATTCGTCATCTAGGGGAAATGGTACGTTTAATGACGGATGGATTGACAGGGAAAACGCGTAAGAAAGGAAGCGTTTCTTCTTTCCAAGCCTTTTGTATGAGTTCGGCAGCCCGCATCGGGATCGGGAACTTAGCAGGGGTAGCACTAGCGATTTCTATGGGAGGTCCAGGTGCGGTATTTTGGATGTGGTTAATTGCGATTATTGGAGCATCTTCAAGTTTTGTAGAGAGCACGTTAGCGCAAATTTATAAAATAAAAGATGGCAGCGGGTTCCGCGGTGGTCCAGCTTATTATATGGAAAAAGGTTTAAATAAACGTTGGATGGGAATTTTATTCTCAATCTTAATTACAATTAGTTATGGGCTAATTTTCAACTCTGTACAAGCAAATACAGTGACACTTGCATTTGAAAATGCATTTGGTCTTGAGCGTTATGTAGTTGGAATTGCACTTTCTCTTTTAGTTGGGGTTATTATTTTCGGCGGTGTTAAGAGCATTGCACGTATGTCAGAACTGATTGTACCACCAATGGCAATTGTATATATTGGAATTGCAGTGTTTGTTGTGATTAAAAACATCACATTGCTTCCAGATGTATTCACAGAAATCTTCATGAATGCATTTGGTTTAAAAGAAGCAGTGGGCGGCGGCGTTGGTGCCGCGATTATGATGGGGATTAAGCGCGGTTTATTTGCGAACGAAGCAGGTATGGGTAGTGCACCGAACGCAGCGGCAACAGCGAATGTAACCCATCCTGCAAAGCAAGGATACATTCAAACGATTGGTGTATTAGTTGATACGTTCTTAGTATGTACATCTACAGCATTTATTGTACTATGCTCTGGTGCTTACAAAACGCCAGGTTTAACAGGTATTGAGTTAACACAAGTTGCATTAAGTTCACAAGTTGGATCTTGGGCAAGTGGTTTCTTAGCGATTATTATTTTCTTGTTTGCGTTTAGTTCCTTATTAGGAAACTATTACTATGGTGAAACGAACATTGAATTCATTAAGACGAGCAAGCTTGGACTAACATTATATCGTTTCGCAGTAGTGGGAATGGTTATGTTCGGTTCTGTTGCGGCTGTCCAAATTGTTTGGGATATGGCTGATTTATTCATGGGCTTCATGGTAATCACAAACTTAATCGCAATTGCGCTTCTTGGTAAATTTGCATTTGCTGCACTTAAAGACTATGTGAAGCAGAAGAAAGAAGGGAAAGATCCTGTATTCCATGCAAGTTCTATTCCGGGATTAAAAAATGCAGAATGCTGGGAAGATCCAGTGATTGAAAAGGAACAACAAGTAGGTTAGTAACGCGAAGGAGCATAGAGGCGGAACTCTATGTTCCTTTTTTGTCTATTTTTCCCTTGAAAAAATGTATTGCTTTTTGTAAAGACAACGCTTACAATCAGATTATGGATGAAACAAAATGATATCATTCTCATATTCCACAATAACTATTCTGTATAGAATTTTGGTTAATGCAAACGCTTACTAATGTAAGTGGTAAATTGTTTTTAAGGGAATTATTTTTTTAATCTAAATTGTCAGACGTCTATCGTTAGACAACTGGCACATCATGGTAGATCAGACTACAAAATGGAGGATTCAAGTATGAAATTTGTCATGTTTCTTGTCGGATTAATTGCTGTATTTATAATGGCGTTTCTTGTAAGTAGCGATCGGAAAAAGATTAAATATAAGCCAATTGCTATTATGCTTGTTATTCAATTAGGATTATCATATTTCTTACTAAATACACAGATTGGATACTATTTAGTTAAAGGAATTTCTGATGGATTTAGTACAATTTTAAAATTTGCGGACGCTGGAATTAACTTTGTATTTGGCGGAATGGTAAATAAAGGAGAATTTACGTTTTTCCTTTCTGTATTACTTCCAATTATTTTCTTAGCGGTGTTAATTGGAATTCTGCAACATCTTCGAATTTTACCAATCATTGTTAAAGCAATTGGATTCTTATTAAGTAAAGTAAATGGTTTAGGAAGATTAGAATCTTATAATGCAGTAGCAGCGGCAATTGTTGGCCAAGGTGAAGTTTTCATTACAGTAAAAGATCAACTAAGCAAATTACCAAAAAATCGTTTATATACATTATGTGCATCTTCTATGTCGACGGTATCTATGTCAATCGTTGGTTCTTACATGAAAATGCTTGATCCTAAGTATGTTGTAACAGCACTTGTTTTAAACTTATTTAGTGGATTTATTATCATTCACATTTTAAATCCTTACGATGTGAGTGACGAGGAAGATATTTTAGAGTTACAAGAGGACAAGCACCAAACGTTCTTCGAAATGCTAGGCGAGTACATTATGTTAGGATTCTCAATTGCAGTTACAGTAGCAGCAATGTTAATCGGATTCATTGCATTGATGGCAGCAATTAACGGTCTATTTGATTCAATTTTCGGTATTACATTCCAAACAATCTTAGGATATGTGTTCTCACCATTAGCGTTCATCATGGGTATTCCAGCATCTGAGATGGTAACAGCTGGACAAATTATGGCAACAAAATTAGTAACAAACGAATTCGTTGCGATGCTTGATTTAGGAAAAGCAGCGAGCGGTTTAGCACCTCGTACAGTTGGTATCTTATCTGTATTCCTTGTATCATTTGCGAACTTCTCATCTATCGGAATTATCGCAGGTGCAACGAAGAGTATCGATGAAAAACAAGCAAATGTTGTATCTTCTTTCGGATTAAAACTTGTATACGGTGCAACATTAGTAAGTGTGTTATCAGCAATTATCGTTGGGGTTATGTTATAAAGTAAGAAAAGCAATGAGCAAAAGGCTCATTGCTTTTTTTTTTGTTGCGTACCCAGCTAAGTTAGGTACTGCACACTGATGAAAGGCCAGTCTAGGTAAGAACCAAGTCGCCTAGTAGCTGACAGGCAATCGGGGGAGAAATTCTAGGGTTGAATCACTGTGACAAAGTAACTACTTAAGAAAAGCGGAAGTGGCTCGTTCAGAATGTGAGGGGGATGGAGCTTCTGACGTAGAGGTGCTTTTTACCTCATAGGAAGAAGCGAAGCCACCGAACATTCTAGCCACTGGAGCTGGACAATGCTTTCGCTGAATTTTGAGGTGGGAGTATTACTGCCCGCAAATAGCGGGATAAAGTGAACCTTGCCGCTTCGTCAAGAACACCCTAGCAATAGGGCTGGAGTTGTTAATAGGTGAAGACCATGGAAATGCAACCTCGAAGAATCCCTCGAGGTAAGGAGGGCGGTATGCCTCATATACAGTTTGATGAGGGGAAGCTGGAACAGAAAAGAGATGGCAAAGCCCAATCTGTTTCAGTTTTCTACTCTACTACCTCTGTGCCCGCCTAGGCATGGCGAACTGCAAAAAGAAAGAGGAGTAGATTATTTACAATGCACAAAACTGTAACAAAGTAGACAGTATATTTAGAAATTTCGAAAGGTGTATATCAATTTCTTGTCGAATAAGTTATGTAGAGAATTTTGATTAAATAAAAAACCCGAATCATAGATAAACATGATTCGGGCTAGCATTCAGATTAATAAGCTAAGCTGAATAGACCTTTAATGTGTGATAAGTAACGAACGTTACTTGCTTCTTTCATTAGAGATGCTGGTAAGCCTTTAAGTGGAGTTGAACTTGCTCCGATGATAGCAACCGCATCTTTACGGCCTAAACTTGCAAGTGTTCCAGAGTTTACTGGTGCAAACTCTTCGAATGCTTTTTCTTCTAGATGTGCATATAGATTGTAGCCAATTAGTTCGCCCATTTGCCAAGCGATTTGTGCTGTTGGCGGATATGGACGGCCTTCTGAACCGAAGACAACTGCGCTGTCACCTGCAACGAATACGTCTTTATGAGAAGTAGATTGAAGGTATTCGTTAACAGTCGCACGGCCGCGGTTTACTTCAAGGCCTGATTCACCTACTAGAGGGTTACCTTGAACGCCGCCTGTCCAAACAAACGTATTTGCAACGATTTTTTGACCATCTTTTAAATCAATTGTATTGCCTTCAACGTTTGTTACAGGAAGGCCTGTTAAGAATTGAACGCCGCGTGCTTCTAAGCTAGTAGTTGCACGTTCAATTAAATCATCCGGTAATACTGGAAGGATTTTTGGACCTGCTTCAACAAGCAATAGTTTGATTTCTTTCGGATTTACGCCGTGGCTTTTTGTAAGCTTTGGCATAATATCAGCAAGTTCACCAACTAGCTCAACGCCAGTTAATCCGCCGCCGCCGATTACGATTGTTGCGTCAGCTTCATTTTTTGTTTTCGCGTATTCTTGAATGCGTTCTTCAACATGTTTGAAGATTTTGTTTGCATCGTTTGCAGATTTTAATACCATGCTGTTTTCTTCTAATCCTGGGATGCCAAAGTAAGCTGTTTTACTTCCTAAAGCAACTACAAGAGCATCGTAAGATAAAGTATTGCCGTCAGCTAATTTTACTTCTTTTTTGTCTACTGAGAATGACTCAACTGTTGCGATTTTAAGATCGATATCTTTGCCTTTGAAAAGTTTTTCTAATGGCATAGCAATTGCCTGTTCAGAAACATTTCCTGCTGCAAGGCGGTGTAGTTCTGTAATAATTTGATGTGTTGGATATTGGTTGATAACTGTAACTTGTGCTTCTGATTTGCTGTAATGTTTACGTACATTTAAAGCTGCAAGAAGTCCGCCATAACCAGCACCTAAGATGACAATTTGTTTTGACATAGTATGATATCCCCCGTCTTTACTAATTGTTGTGTAAGAAAGAATTATTTATGATTGCGTTCTGCAGTAATTTGAAGATAAGCGTTTACAAAACGAAACATTTTTTGTGCTTGAGGATCTTTCAGCATTTTTAAAAGGCCAAAAAGACCGATAACTTCGTTGCTTTCTTCAGCGCGATCTTTCGCTTCGATAGCAGTTGCAGCAATGGTTTTCACTGTATCTTTTACAGGTTCTGCAAGTTCTTGGATTGCTCCAACAGTATCACTTTTTAATACTTCATCAGTAGCGACTGCTTGAGCGAAATCATAAGACTTTGTTAAAATGTTAACGAGCTCAGTTAATTTTGGAAGTTGATCTACTAATGTAGTTAAAGACTCTTGAACTTCAGGCTTTAATAGTTGATCAAGTACATCAAGCTGTTCTTGTCTAGCAGAAATTTGTAATGATTCTTGTTCAGGCTTTGTTTGAGTGATTGTTTCTGGCATCTCCAATTCTCCTTTACGATAGCAATACTTCTTAAATTTTTGGGAATGAAAGAAGATTTCCCATTACAGGTAAGATTTCTTCGTCCGTAACAACTTGAGGAAATTTGTAAAACTTTACACAAAGATTCAGAGCAAGATGCTCTTAAAGTTACTATTGCCGTGAATATGTCTTTTCAAACCGTTGCAACATTCGAATGAACTATAAGTAATCACCGAATCTGAAATAGTAAATTTTCAAAGGCTAGTTGCTTCCTCTAGCTTATGGACTTGTCCAGTAAAAGACTTTGTCTACCAACGTATATTATATACTATAATACACCTATGTTAACATAAAAATGATTATTAAGCATTCGATTTTAATGACTATAATCTACGAACTTACAGGGCGATATACCTGTTGTTTTATTCCAAGTTTACAATGTAAGAAGCATAAATTGACGAAAGTGGTTGATTTATGCTTTTTTTTGTACATTTTTTCCTTTAAAAATGTATCTTCTTTCGGATTAAAACTTGTATACGGTGCAACATTAGTAAGTGTGTTATCAGCAATTATCGTTGGGGATCTTACTGCCCACGAATAGCGGGATAAAATTAAGAAAAGCAATGGGCAGCAGGCTCATTGCTTTTTCTGTTTACTCAGCAGGCGGAGTAAACGTACGTTTTTCTAATTCGGCATCTAACATAAACAATGCGTTTGAATCACTTGTAATACGTTTTAATTTTTGAATGATGCTATCGAAGGAAGCCTCTTCTTCTACTTGCTCATCAACGAACCATTTTAAGAAGGTGATGGTAGCATGTTCGCGCTCATCCCATGCAATATCAGATAAGTTATAAATGCGTTTTGTAACCTCGCGTTCGTGCTCAAGAGCGATTTCAAAAGCAGATAAAATCGATTCGTATTCGTTATTTGGATGATCGAATCCAGTAATGATTGCACGCTCACCGCGATCGTTAATATAATTGTACAACTTCATAGCATGGAAACGCTCTTCTTCTGCTTGTACAAGAAAGAAGTTCGCAAATCCATCATAGCTCTCTGATGTACAGTATGCTGCCATTGCCATATACACATGGGCTGAGTAAAATTCAAAGTTCATTTGATCATTTAGTGCTTCACGTAATTTTGGAGATAGCATAAAAAGACCCCTTTCATATTATTACAATATAATCATATCATAGTTGAAAATAATTCTCATTTATTATTCGAATCGTTTAGAAAGTTTTTTCACATGTGTTTCCATAATATCATGCAAATCTAGGTTATATTTTTGCGCTAAAATAATAAGGTTTCCTAGTACATCACCAAGCTCTTCTTTTAATTCTATTGTTAATTCTTCTTCGCTCTTCGTCGTTTCATCTGGGCGATTACGGCCGATTTCGATGGCACGTACAACGCGAGAAACTTCGCCAACTTCTTCTGCTAAAAAATTAACGCGAATAAAAGAATTATATTGGGACCAGCCGCGTTCATGATAAAATTGTTCCACCCAACTTTGAAATTCATTCGTGTTCATTCTTCCCTCATCCTTTCAATATGTAGTATGATTACATTGTAGCATAACAATATATAGCTTTGGGGTGGCAGGATGAAACGAATTTGTGTGTTCGCAGGATCAAATGTTGGGGAGCGTCCAGAGTTTCAAGCAGAAGCTCGTCAGCTTGGAAAAATACTAGTTCAAAATAATATAGAGCTTGTATACGGCGGTTCTTGCGTCGGATTAATGGGAGAAGTGGCAAATCAAGTATTAGAGCTAGGTGGCCGTGTAACAGGCGTCATGCCGCGTGGATTATTTAGAGGAGAAATTGTCCATCACGGTTTAACAGAACTAATTGAAGTAGAAACAATGCATGAAAGAAAAGCGAAAATGAGTGAGCTTGCTGATGCATTTATTGCATTGCCAGGTGGATATGGAACATTTGAAGAGCTGTTCGAAGTTGTATGTTGGTCACAAATCGGGATTCATGAAAAACCTGTTGGATTGCTGAACATTGCAGAATTCTACACGCCATTATTACAAATGGTGGAACGTGCAGCAGAAGAAGGGTTTATGAATCCATCAAATAAAGAATTGCTTGTTGCTGCACAAACAGCTGATGAATTATTTGTGCAGATGAAGAATTATAAACGACCAGTTATGGGGAATAAGTGGAAACAGTTAACATGATCAAAACCGAGTGGGGGTGTCCCACTCGGTTTTTTTTATGTGTTAGCTTGTCGGATGTTGTCTAATGGTCTTTATATTGTGTCGAAGCGCCGATATATCATAAAAGTCGCCGATAAATGTTGAACTTTCGCCGATATATTAGAAAAAGCGCCGATATATCGGCGCTGCTTCCGCTTTTCTTATTGTCCAGCTCCAGCGGCTAGAATGTTCGGTGGCTTCGCTTCTTCCTGCGAGGTAAAAAGCACCTCTACGTCAGAAGCTCCATCCCCCCCACATTCTGAGCGAGCCACTTCCGCTTTTCTTATTGATTTAAGAATGCACGTAACATCCATGAGTGTTTTTCAAGTTCTGTGTAGATGCCAAGTAGTAGGTCAGATGTCATTTCGTCGTCTGTATCTTGTGCGATTTCCATGCCTTTTTTCAGTTCGCCTAGCATCATTTCGTAGTCTTTCATAATTGCTTCGACCATTCCTTCTGCAGTTTCTCCGTAAGCTGCTTCTTGAATAGAAGATAATGTTAAATATTCTTTCATTGTTGCTACTGGTTTGCCGCCAACTGCTAAAATGCGCTCTGCAATTTCATCGATGTTCGTAGCTGCTTCTGTATAAAATTGTTCGAATTTCTCATGAAGTGTAAAGAATTGAGGTCCTGTAACGTACCAATGGAAATTGTGTAATTTTGTGAATAAAACGTTCCAGTTTGCTACTTGTTTGTTTAATGCTTCAATTACTTGTGTGTTCATATGATCAATCCCCTTTGAATTATTATTTTATACTGTTTGTTAATTTATAATTATTATAATCTAATAACGGGTATGAAATCAACCCTTTTTGCATATATAATTTTAAATATTTTGTGACACACATGTATGTTTAAAATAAGCGCCAATGTGACATATAAATAACAGAGAGTAAAGGGAAAGGAGAATGAAAATGCAGCTCCCATTTGAAAGGATATATCAACAAGCTGGGAACTGGTACGTACTCGATGATGATTTTCCATGGGATGTAAATCAAGTAAAGAGGGATGTTTTCTCATTAATTGAACGACGCGAGGTACCTGTTATTTTTTGTGATACGTGTGAAACGAATGATGTGTTAATACGATTAGGAGAAGAGGAAGAAGAATTTTTATTTCCTTTGAGCGGATTTTACCATAAAGAAAAGAGGCTTATTTTTATTTGTATGTGGGAGAAGTATGAGAGTGTTCTAGAAACATTATTGCATGAGTTTCGGCACGACATGCAGCATGAACGTAAGTTATTGTATGTTGGAGATGAAATGTATGAAAAGCGGTGGATTGAAAAAGATGCAAGGGTGTTTGCGAAGAGAAAGCTGAGAGAATATAGAAGAAGGTATGTGAACTAAAACATAGTTCGTACTATGTTTTAGTTTTTAACTTACTAAAATAAAGTAATTGACAATTATTAAGTTAAGTTCTAAACTTAAGTTGTAAAGCTAAGCAACACAATTTAATGAATTAGTATGAATCAGTCAGAGGAGCATACAGTAGTAGTTCCGCTTATAAGCAGCACAATTTTTTAAGTACAGTTCGAAAAAATTTTAAATAAATATCTCGAATTCGAGATAATATGGGGTGGGAAGTATGTTTAAAAAAGTCAATCATAAACAAATGGGAAGAGCAAATCATGGTTGGTTAAATACGCATTTTCATTTTTCATTCGCAGATTATTATAATCCAAATAATATGAGATTCGGTGCACTTCGTGTTATTAATGATGATTTGGTAGCAGCACAAACAGGATTTGAGATGCATCCGCACCGTGATATGGAGATTATTTCTTACGTAGTGGACGGAGCATTAACACACCAAGATAGTATGGGGAACCGCGGAACAATTGAGCGTGGACATGTGCAATATATGAGTGCGGGAACAGGCGTCTTCCATAGTGAGCATAACTTAGGCGATGAAACATTGCGTCTTCTGCAAATTTGGATTTTACCAGACCGTGCTGGTCATACACCAAATTACGGTGAATTTAAATTTGATTGGAGTAAACGTGAGAATACATGGTTCCACATGGTTTCGCCAATTGATGGAGGTGCACCCATTGAAATTCATCAAGATGCAAACTTGTACTCGCTTGCTTTAGAAAAAGGAAAAGAGATTACATTTTCAGTTGGTGAAGGGCGTCAAGCTTATTTAGTTCAAATTGAGGGAAGCGGCGTTGTGAATGGTGAAACGTTAGTAATGAGAGATGCTGCAGAAGTAATTGAAGAAGATATTCGCATTCAAGCAGCGGAAACAGCTCATTATTTAGTAATTGAGATGAAGAAACAATAAGTGTATGCCAATGGTAGCGTCTAAAGAGGACGCTACTTTTTTGAATATTTTGTCGAAATTTTCTAAAAAATTAAATGAAGGTTATTACTAATCCCCCTAGAATTGTATAAAAGTGTCAAAAATATAGGGATGGGGAGTGTTGGTTTTGAAAAAGAAGGTTTTATCTTCAACGGTAGCTTTGTCTATGGCTTTAGGAGCATTTGCGACATTAGGTACGTCACGTACATATGCAGATGAACAAAAGATTCAATACAACCAAGAGTTTCAGACACCATCTTTTATTGGGGAAGAGTGGAAAGCACCGGAAGGATTAGATAAAAAAGAAACGGTGTTTGAGTATTTAAAGAGTAAAAAAGACATGTTTAAATTAGCAGGAAATATTGAGAAACATTTTGAAGTCGTTGGTGAAGAAAAAGATGCACAGGCAGAAACGACACATGTGAAGCTTATTGAAAAACATAATGGTGTTCCTGTTTATGGATCTGATCAAACAGTAGCACTGGATAAAGATAATAATGTAAAAGCGTTTTTCGGGCAAGTTATCCCGAATTTAGAAGATAAAAATATTCCAACGAATGCGAGCATTTCAGAAGATGAGGCTGTAAATGCTGCGAAGGCTGATATTGAGAAAGAAATTGGCAAAGTAGATAACTATGATGGCATTAAAAAAGACTTATATGTATATGAAAAAGATGGAAATTATTATCTTTCATATCTTGTAAAAGCATCAGTTTCAAAACCAGCACCAGGATACTGGCATTACTTTATTGATGCAACAAACGGAAATGTAATTGAGAAATATAATGCGATTGATCATATCACAGGGTTTGGATATGGTGTGTTAGGGAATCGAACAAGTTTTGAAATTGCACAGGACTCAAAAACTGGGGCTTTTCATTTATTCGATGGAAAACGTGGAAAAGGTGTTCATACATTTGATGCAAAAAATATGGATGAAAATTGGTTCAACTTATTCTCACAATGGCTTGGATATACTGGTGAAGAAATAGAAAGTAAAAATAAATTCTTCGAGGATAAAGCAGCTGTTGATGCGCACGCTAATGCTGAGAAAGTATACGATTATTACAAGAAAACATTCAACCGTAATTCATTTGATAACGAGGGAGCGAAGCTGATTTCTACTGTTCATGTAGGAGAAGGGTGGAATAACGCAGCGTGGAACGGTGTTCAAATGATGTACGGAGACGGTGATGGGGAAGTATTCATTCCATTATCAGCAGGACTTGATGTTATTGCACATGAGCTCACTCACGCAGTAACAGAGTACACTGCAAATCTAGAGTATAAAAATGAATCTGGTGCATTAAATGAATCGTTATCTGATATTATGGGTGCAATGGTAGACCGTGATGATTGGGAGATGGGAGAAGATATTTATACGCCAGGTAAACAAGGTGATGCATTGCGTTCTTTAAGTAATCCAGCTTCTCTTCCAAATCCATTAAAGCCAAGTGAAGGCTACCCGGATCATTATAGCAAGCGCTACAAAGGATCAATTGATAATGGCGGAGTTCATATTAACAGCAGCATTAACAACAAAGCGGCATATTTAATTTCTGAAGGTGGCAAGCATTACGACGTTACTGTAAATGGTGTTGGCCGCGAAGCAACAGAAAAGATTTATTACCGCGCTCTTTCAAAATATTTAACTGCAAACTCAAACTTTAAGATGATGCGCCAAGCTGCAATTCAAGCAGCTACAGATTTATATGGTCAAAATTCTAAAGAAGTACAAGCTGTAAAGAAAGCATATGATGCAATAGGAGTAAAATAAGAAACGAAAAGACCTGACTCATATCAGGTCTTTTTTCTCGTTTAATCACGAATACCTAATGCGATTTTAGCAAGCCGGGACATGCGATCTTTTGTCCATGGTGGGTTCCAAACAACATTTACTTCAATTTCATTTAATTCGGGAACATTTGTTGCTAATACTTTTTTGACATCAGATACGATTTGTCCAGCCATTGGACAACCAATTGAAGTCATTGTCATTGTAATAACAGCATTCTGTTGTTCGTCAGTTGTAACGTCATATACTAACCCAAGATTTATAATATCGACACCAAGTTCAGGATCAATAACAGCTTCCAAGTTGGCATATACTTTATCTTCTAAAGTTTGAGACATAGTAGCACCTCTATTAATGAATGATATTTATTCTCATTATAGCGGATTTGTAGTAAAGATGCAGTGATTTGGCTCACAGTATTTTCATATAGGAAAAAAGCATTCCCCATAACAAGGAATGCTTTTGTTACTACTCTGTTTTAAAACGAGAAACAAGTGTGTCAAGTTCTTCTACAACGTGTTTCATCTGCTCAGATGTCACAGACATGTCTTTTATGATGCTTACTTGCTCTCCTGCAGAGTTTGCAGTTTGTGTTGTTTCTGCTGCTGCTTCACCCGAGATCGAAGCAATATTATTAAGAGAAGCGTTCATTTCTTCTGCACTTGCAGCCATCTCTTCTGCAGTCGCTGAAACTTCTTGCATTTGTGAAGATACAGCATTAATTTGTTCGACAATGGTTGCGAAAGAAGAACCAGCTTCGCGAATGACTGTAATGCCTTGAGTAGCTTCTACTTGACCTTGTTCCATCATCGAATTTGCAGTTTTCGTATCATCTTGAATATGATGAAGCAACTGGTTAATACCTGTTGCAGCAGCTTTTGATTGTTCTGCAAGCTTTCGCACTTCATCTGCAACAACGGCAAATCCTTTTCCTTGCTCTCCAGCTCGCGCTGCTTCAATGGAAGCATTTAATGCAAGAAGATTCGTTTGTTCTGCAATATTAGAGATAGATTGGACAGCTGTATCGATATGCTCTGTATGAGTGATTAGACGTTCGACAACTTGAGATATAGCATTTACTGCATCATGAATGGTTGTCATCTGTGTAATTGATTTTTCGATTACTTGACTCCCCTCACTTGCACGGTCAGAAGTCGTTACAGTCAGTTCAGCAACGTCGGAAGCAGACTGGGCAATACGCTGTACACTAACTGACATATCATCCATTGCAGTAGAACTTTCTTCAATGCTAGAAACTTGCGATTGAATGCTATGTTCTAATTCGGACATTGTTGTTTGGATACTCGTTGTTGCATCCATAGAAATATTCGTTTCTTTTAATATGTTTTCAGAAGCAGTGCGTACATTTAAAGATGTTTTTTGTACTTGTCCAATAATATATTGTAGATTTTCTAGCATTTGATTAAAGGAAGCGGCAATAGCACCAATTTCGTCATTACTTTTTACATCTAGTCGTGCTGTTAAATCACCATCTTGAGAAGCGAGTTCTTTGAGCTTTGTATCAATTTCATGAATTGGTTTCACGAGTTTACTAGAGAACCACCAAGCTACGATAATGGAAATAATTGTACAAAGGATAAGAGAAATAAAGATAATAGATTTAACGAGTGAGGATGAATCTTTTATTTGTTGGACGAGTTGATCGCACCTCGCATTTTCATCATTGCTATATTTGGTGAAATCATGGACTACTGTATGGACAGTTTTATTTTGTTCAGCGGCAACTTTTAGTGCCTCGTCCCACCTTCCTTCTTTAGTAAGAGGAATCACTTTTTCATTAATAAACTGACGCCACTGTGCTCCTAACTCCATTGTTTTTTTTATATTTTGGGGAGTCTTCGGATCGTTTAGTAGTTCTCCTTTTGTATCTTCTAATTGTTTGTCCATTGCATAAAATTCATCTAGTTCGGCAGGGTCATGCTGTAATAGATAATCTTGAAAGGCTAAAAGTTGTATTTGATATGCATCACCGCGTTCTAGTAAAAGTGTTGCTCTTGGTGCAACATCTTTTTGTAATGTTACGGATATATTATTTTCGAGTTTGGCAAAGAAAAAAATAAAGGCTAATGCGATGCCAAATAAAGCGCAAATTGTACCTACCATAAACATCATTTTTTTACGAATGCTTACGTATTTCATAAGTATAAAACCCTCCTTTTATTAATTAATTTATACAGATTAATTAATGTTATGATTTGATATTATGACCTGATATTAGGAATTATAGCAGACTGTAGTATGGAAAGTAAGGAAAAATTTTTTCGTTGATTTATTACGAAGGAATTGTATAATCTTCAGCCTAGAGGTACCAAGGGTTTTGAGAATATAAAAAACTGCCCCCAATAATTTTAGGGGCAGTTCGTTTTTGGAGTTTTAATAAATACGACCTATTTTTATTTTCATATTGTATTTATATATAAACCTTTGTTTAAGACTCTGTTTTAAAACGAGAAACGAGTGTATCAAGTTCTTCCACAACATGTTTCATTTCCTCGGATTTAACAGACATGTCTTTCATGATGTGTACTTGCTCTCCAGCAGAGTTTGCAGTTTGTGTTGTTTCTGCCGCTACTTCACCCGAGATCGAAGCAATGTTATTAAGAGAAGCATTCATTTCTTCTGCACTTGCAGCCATCTCTTCCGCAGTCGCTGAGACTTCTTGCATTTGTGAAGATACTGCATTAATTTGTTCGACAATGGTTGCAAAAGAAGAACCAGCTTCACGAATGACTGTAATTCCTTGGGCAGCTTCTACTTGTCCTTGTTCCATCATTGAATTTGCAGTTTTCGTATCATCTTGAATGTGATGAAGCAACTGGTTAATACCCGTTGCAGTAGTTTTCGATTGTTCTGCAAGCTTTCTCACTTCATCTGCAACAACGGCGAATCCTTTTCCTTGTTCTCCAGCTCGCGCTGCTTCAATAGAAGCGTTTAATGCAAGAAGATTTGTTTGCTCCGCAATATTTGAGATGGACTGGACAGCTGTATCAATATGCTTCGTATGAGTGATTAGACGTTCGACAACTTGAGATGTAGCATTTACTGCGTCATGAATGGTGGTCATCTGTGTAATTGACTTTTCGATTACTTGACTACCTTCAGTTGCACGATCAGAAGTCGTTACAGTTAGTTCAGCAACGGCGGAAGCAGATTGGGCAATACGCTGCACACTAACTGCCATATCGTCCATTGCAGTAGAACTTTCTTCGATACTGGAAACTTGTGATTGAATATTATGTTTTAATCCGGACATTGTTGTTTGAATACTCGTTGTTGCAGCCATAGAGATATTTGTTTCTTTTAGTATGTTGTCAGAAGCATTGCGTACATTTAACGATGTTCTCTGTACTTGTCCAATGATATATTGGAGGTTTTCTAACATTTGATTAAAGGAAGCGGCAATAGCACCGATTTCGTCATTACTTTTTACATCTAATCTTGCTGTTAAATCACCGTCTTGAGAAGCAAGTTCTTTTAGCCTTGTATCAATTTTCTGAATTGGTTTCACGAGTTTGCCAGAGAACCACCAGGCTAAGATAATACCAATAATTGTACAAAGGATAAGAGAAATAAGGACAATAGATTTAACGAGTGAGGATGAGTCTTTTACTTGTTTGATAAGCTGATCACACTTCGTATTTTCGTCATTGCTATATTTGGTGAAATCACGGCTTACTTTATAAACAGTTTTGTTTTGTTCAGCGGTAAGTTGTATTGCCTCGTCCCATTTTCCTTCTTTAGTAAGAGGAATTATCTTTTCATTAATAAACTGACGCCACTGTCCTCCTAACTCGATTGTATTTTTGATATCTTGTGAAATATTGGGGTCGTTTAATAGTTGTCCTTTTGTATCTTCTAATTGTTTATCTAGCTCGTAAAACTTATCTAATTCGGCAGGATCACGTTGTAATAGATAACCTCGCAAAGCTGAAAGTTGTATTTGATATGCCTCGTTGCGTTCTATTAAAAGGTTTGTTTTTGGTGCAACATCTTTTTGTAATGTTACAGCTATGTTATTTTCGAGTTTGGCAAAGAAAAAAATAAAAGCTAATGCGATGCCAAATAAAGCACAAATTGTACCGATCATGAACATCATTTTTTTACGAATGCTTACGTATTTCATAAGTATAAAATCCTCCTTTTAATATTAATTTATTATGGTTAATTAATATTAATGATTTGGTATTATTACCTAATATTGAAAATTATAGCAAAGTGTAGTATGGAAAGTAAGGAGAAAATATTATTTATAAAAAATATAATCCTTATTTTCATATATTAATATCGAAAGTTAGTTTATAGTAAATTGTTTGAAGGTATTCTTATTTTACTGTAAATTTTCTTTGTTTCGTATGCAATTTTGCATACGAAAATATAGATGAATGGCATGTAGGGTACTATTTTATTATATTGTAATCATTTTTTTTGCTATTTCTTGTGGGAATATTAGGTTAAAATGATTAGAGTTTATGAAAAGAAAAGGTTTATTATTTTTTTAATATAATTATTTTTTGTTTGTAAAATATTAATACGGAAATTTTTATATACTTATAATAAGAATTTGGGATTTACATACCAAAAAGATAATGTTTTAATAACGATATGAGTTTTTTACATTCTTATATATATATCCAAGTTAAAAAACGACATAAAAACCCCTTTTTTTTAGAGGAGGGGAGAGCATCTAGTTGTGCATGGAAGGGGTTGGGGCCTTTCCTGCCATATGCATTGAACAATTTATTATTGTTTAAAGGTATATATAGTGTGAAGAAACGTGATATTCAAAATTACATCTGCGATATTTGTATAAAGTATAGCTTTATTCTTAGTACCAGATACATCAAGTATACACTTTGCGTTGGCAAATAGAGATCATCTTTAAAACGTGGAAATCACTCTTCAATATAAGATGTTTTCAATTTAGCATATTGTTTTACAAGAATAAAATTACTAAGTGTGGCAATAGACATTTACGACAAATGTTGTATTTTATGATGCGAGATATGATTCACCAAAACCGCGTTAGGAATAATCATTTCGTGGAGTACTACGATAAATAAAAATGCAACCTTATAACAAGTGTCATAAAGTTGCATCCGTTGCATGTGTGAATAAGTTATTGAAAGTGGCATTTCATCTTATCACACATAACCTATCTTACGATTATGAGATTGTTTCAATACCTTCGTAATCGTGTGAAGTTCAAACATTTGATTTTCGATTCTGATAAACCTGTTTAAGACTCAGTTTTAAAACGAGAAACGAGTGTGTCGAGTTCCTCTACAACATGTTTCATTTCCTCAGATTTAACAGACATGTCTTTCATGATGTGTACTTGCTCTCCAGCAGAGTTTGCAGTTTGTGTTGTTTCTGCTGCTACTTCACCCGAGATAGAAGCAATATTATTAAGAGAAGCATTCATTTCTTCCGCACTTGCAGCCATCTCTTCGGCAGTCGCTGAAACTTCTTGCATTTGTGAAGATACTTCATTGATTTGTTCGACAATGGTTGCGAAGGAAGAACCAGCTTCGCGAATGACTGTAATTCCTTGAGAAGCTTCTACTTGACCTTGTTCCATCATTGTATTTGCAGTTTTCGTATCAGCCTGAATATGGTGAAGCAACTGGTTAATACCTGTTGCAGCAGCCTTCGATTGCTCTGCAAGTTTCCGTACTTCATCTGCAACAACGGCAAATCCTTTTCCTTGTTCCCCGGCACGTGCCGCTTCAATGGAAGCATTTAATGCAAGGAGATTTGTTTGTTCTGCAATATTAGAGATAGATTGAACAGCTGTATCGATATGCTCTGTATGAGTAATTAGACGTTCGACAACTTGAGATGTAGCATTTACTGCGTCATGAATGGTTGTCATCTGTGTAATTGATTGTTCGATTACTCGACTACCTTCGTTTGCGTGATCAGAGGTAGTTACAGTTAGCTCAGCAATAGAAGAAGCAGACTGGGCAATACGTTGTACACCAATTGCCATGTCATCCATTGCGGTAGAACTTTCTTCGATACTAGAAACTTGCGATTGAATATTATTTTCTAATTCAGACATTGTCATTTGGATATCAGTTGTTGCGTCCATGGAAATCTTTGTTTCTTTTAGTATGTTGTCAGAAGCACTTCGTACATTTAACGATGTTTTTTGTACTTGTCCAATGATATATTGGAGGTTTTCTAACATTTGATTAAAGGAAGCGGCAATGGCACCAATTTCGTCATTGCTTTTTACAGATAAACGTGCTGTTAAATCCCCATCTTGAGAAGCGAGTTCTTTGAGCTTTGTATCAATTTCATGAATTGGTTTCACAAGTTTACTAGAGAACCACCAGGCTACCATAATGCCAATAATTGTACAAAGGATAAGAGAGATAAGAACAATAGATTTAACGAGTGAGGATGAATTTTTTACTTGCTCGATAAGTTGATCACACTTCTTATTTTCGTCATTGCTATATTTGTCGAAATCCCCTATTACTTTAAAAATAGTTCCATTTTGTTCAGCGGTAATTTTTATTGCCTCGTCCCATTTGTCTTCTTTAGTAAGAGGAATTACCTTTTCAATAATAAAATGGCGCCATTGTGCTCCTGACTCCATTGTGTTTTTGAGATCCTGCGAAATATTTGGGTCGTTTAATAGTTGTCCTTTTGTATCTTCTAATTGTTTATCCATCTCATAAAACTTATCTAATTCGGCAGAATCATGTTTTAATAGATAACCTCGAAAAGCCGAAAGTTGCACTTGATATGCTTTATTACGTTCCATTAAAAGCGTTGTTTTTGGTGCAACATCTTTTTGTAATGTTATTGCTACATTGTTTTCACTTTTGGCAAAGAAAAAAATAAAAGCTAATGCGATGCCAAATAAAGCACAAATTGTTCCCATCATAAACATCATTTTTTTACGAATGCTCACGTATTTCATAATGATAAATCCTCCTTTTGATAATTAATTTATGAAGATTAATTGATATTATGATTAAAAAGTGCTTTATTCCGAGTGACATCGAAATAAAGCACTTTTTGTTCCTATAGAAATTATAGCAGACTATAGTGTAGAAAGTGAGAAAATATTTTATTATTTATTTATAAGAATTTATATGTATCCTCTGTATATAAGTCGCTTTTATACAATCTTGTTTAAGCCTCGGTTCTAAAACGAAAAACGAGTGACTCAAGTTCTTCTACAACGTGTTTCATTTGTTCAGACATAATAGACATGTCGTTTATTACGTTTACTTGCTTACCAGCAGAGCTTGCGGTTTGGGTAGTTTCTGTTGCTACTTCATGAGAGATAGAAGCGATATTACCGAGAGAGGTATTCATTTCTTCTACACTCGTAGCCATTTCTTCAGCAGCTTCTATTTGAACTTGCAGCATCATTGTGTTTGCAGCGCTCGTATCATTTTGAATATGATGAAGCAACTGATTAATATCTGTTGCAGCTGTTTTTGATTGTTCTGCAATATTAGAGATTGCTTGGACAGCGTAATCAATTGATTTTGTATGAGAAATCAGGCGCTCAACAACTTCCGATGTTGCATGAACAGCTTTGTGGATCGCACCCATTTGTGTAATAGATTGTTCGATTACGTGACTACCAACATCAGCTTGTTCCGAAGTGGTCACAGCAAGTTCTGCAACAGTAGAAGCAGATTCAGCAATGCGTTGTTTGCGTATGCTAACGTACTTCATTTATAATCCCACTATTCATCTTTTTATTAGAATTTATGTATATTTATAAAAAGAAAAACACTTTATCTCAAATTGCTGGGATGGTATTGTCATGAGACAAAGCATGTATGTAAAAATTATAACAAACAGTATAAAAGAGAGACATAGAGAGGGGCTTTTGTTCAGAAAATGTATACATTTATATATAGGAGTTTTGGAGGTTTATAAATATGGAAAAATGTATTGTATTTCTAAAATAGATGCTGTATAATCCTAATTGACTGATAATGATTATCATTATTATTGGTGTGTGTGTTGTTATACCTTTTTGGGTTGTGTAGTCCCAAAAAACAAATTGTCCTATCTAACAATATTTTGGTAATCTCTTATCTCAACTTATACTTACTATACACAGAAGAAAAGCTCTCTTCATTTTGAAGAGAGCTTTTCTATATATTTTTGGCGATGAGTGTATAGAGTCCAGGGATACAGTCTTCCATTCCTTTCGGGGCATGAGGAGGAAAGACCCATTTTTGCTTTGCGCCACATTCTTCTGTGAGCTCCTCAATATGAAGGCCTGCCTGGGAAATGCTTGTTACGATTTCTCCTAATGTCCATCTGCGGATCATGTTTTTGGGTAAAGCGATACGCTCTGCTTCTGATAAGAGTATACTGTAGGCTACATCTACCTCGATTATATCTTTTTGAAAGTAATTCCCGCTTGCAATTATTTTGTCATCTTCTATTTGCAGCAGTTTTGTATACATAGGGTGATAGTCTCGTAAAATAAATGTGCCCCCGTGTTTTAGTAATTGAGAAATGATAGTAAATAACGGCTTTAAATCTACAAAATAGTGAAGCACGCCAAGCTCAAGTAATACTACGTCAAATGAGCCGATTGTTTCTTGTATATGGAGCACATCGGACACGATGTATTCAATATGTGTTTCAGCGGATGCGGCAAGTTCCCTTGCATATTTTGCGTTGCTTTCTGAAATATCAACAACGGTTACATCTGCTCCGAGCAGTGAAAGAGCAACTGCTTTACTTCCTTTTGATCCCATTAGATTTATAATTCGTTTTCCGCGCACTTCGCCGATATAAGGTAAATAATGAGTGACCTCGGCAGCTGGATTTTCTTGTATTCGCTTGCCGTAAGACTGCGGCGTTCCGTGGCGATTTGTCCAAGCTTCATAAGCTGATTTACTCCAGCCGGTTTTATTCGTTGTGCTTAATTGCTCTTGATTCAAAACAATCTCTCCTTTCCGTGAAGGTATATAGTTTCTTTGCGAAAATATAAAATCCTTCTAGTTATCTACAAAAAAGTTTGATTTTTCTGTATAGTATCTATACAATTTAAGTTACATATGAAAAGCATTGAAGAGGAAAAGTAGAATGACTCCATTCTTTCCAGAGAGCTTCGGGAGCTGAAAAGAAGCAAGAATGATCATTTGAACAATGGCCTCTGAGCTTCGTCCTGAACTTATCATTTGATAATAGTAGGCGGCGACGAGCCTTGACTCTCGTTATCAAAGTCACAGTATACGAGCAATGATTGCTCCGTACTTGCAGAGGTCAATTGTGTGAGCAATTGATGAAATAAGGTGGTACCACGACTGTATATACAGCCTCGTCCTTATCTTTTTAGAAGATAAGGGCGGGGCTTTTCTATTTTTAAAGGAGGAATGTAGGATGAATATTTTTATTGGAGGCGCTTGGCCATATGCAAATGGATCGTTGCATCTTGGGCATATCGCTAGTTTACTGCCAGGGGATATTTTAGCACGTTATTATCGGTTAAAAGGGGACAATGTGTTATATGTATCAGGAAGTGATTGTAACGGTACACCGATTACGATTCGCGCTAAGCAGGAAGAGGGAAGTGTTAAAACGATTGCGGATCGCTATCACGAAGAATTTGAACGATGTTTTCAGGCGCTTGGGTTTTCATATGATTATTATGCTCGCACTGACTCTGCAACTCACCATCAAGTCGTTCAGAACATTTTCTTAGAGCTTTTAGAAAAGGTGCTTATTTATAAAAAGACAGTAGAGCAAACATACTGCGAGACTTGTGTGCAGTTTTTACCGGATCGGTATGTGGAAGGCATTTGTCCGCATTGCGGTGCAGGTGCGCGTGGTGATCAGTGCGATGCATGTTCTGCTATTTTAGATCCGCTAGATTTACTGGAGAAAACATGTAAACTGTGCGGCACTGCACCGACAATTAAGGAAACAGAGCATTTTTATTTTGCATTAACTTCATTACAGAAACAGTTAGAAGAGTATGTAGAAACGGTGAAACAAAATGGAACATGGCGTGAGAATGCAGTGCAGTTAACACTGCGTTATTTACAAGAAGGTTTACAAGACCGTGCTGTTTCAAGAGATTTACCAATTGGCGTGAGTGTTCCGGTTTTTGGATACGAAGATAAGAAGGTGTACGTGTGGATAGAGGCTGTGTCTGGGTATTATTCAGCAAGTAAGCAATGGGCGCAAGAAACAAACAGTGATGATTCACCATTTTGGCGAGAGGATACCCGAACGTATTATGTGCACGGCAAAGATAATATTCCCTTTCATACAATCATTTGGCCGGCTATTTTGCAGGGGATACAAGTGGAAGCATTGCCTAAATATATTGTTTCGAATGAATATTTAACGGTTGAAAAAAGAAAGTTATCGACGAGTAAAAACTGGGCTGTCTGGGTTCCAGACATATTGAAAGAATATCATCCTGATTCGGTTCGTTACTTTTTAACTGTAAATGCACCAGAAAATCGAGATACAGATTTTTCATGGCGGGAGTTCATTTATAGCCATAATAGTGAATTGTTAGGAGCGTACGGAAATTTTGTGAACAGGACGCTGAAGTTTCTTGAAAAATATTATGAAAACACTGTACCAACTGGTCAAATAAATGAAGAAATTGAAGAAAAGCTAAAAGGATTATATGTTGAAGTAGGAGAATTCATTGAAAAAGCGCATTTTAAACAAGCGCTGGAGACAATCTTTGAGCAAATTCGCTATGCTAATAAATATTTTGATGAAAGGCAGCCGTGGAAACAAATAAAAGAAAACAAGACGGCGTGCGATGACACGATAAGAAACTGTATTCACCTCATCATGAATTTTGCGCAAGTATTAGCGCCATTCCTTCCGTTTTCGTCCGAACAAGTACAGCAAATGTTAGGAGTTTCAAAGAATGGATGGAACTATACAAGTGAAAATCCAATTCGTATTTTGAATGTATCACCGTTATTTGAACGGATTGATGTGAAGAAAATAGTGGAAGAAGTTGAAAAACTGAATGAGTCTTTCAATGGTATATAAGAAGTGGGAGTTGCTTTGGTTCAATCATTTTTAATTTTTCGACATAGAAATCGATGTTACACAAAATACGACATGAACGCTACTGGCTTTCTTCTTTTGTTTAAAACCACGCATGTGTCAGAAAAAGGCCCTGACCGCCACTATGCATGGCCAGATGCTCTTGTCCTCTCCTAAAAACATCCATGATTTTGCACTCACATCCCTTACATGAAAATGGGTTTATCACACCTAAAACCTTTCTATACTGAATAGTAATGATGGATAG
>NZ_JAVBXD010000035.1 GCF_030756675.1 Bacillus multifaciens | reverse complement strand
TCTTATTTTTTATTGTTTCGTACAATTTTTTTATACATAGTTACAATAAAGGTCATCAGAGGTTGGGAAACCCAAAGGGTTTCCCAACACTCTGAAAAAGACGGGAATCATCCCGTCTTTTCATCATATATTAACCAATATTTCCAAGACGTACTACGTCACGAGCAATCATAACTTCTTCGTCAGTTGGAATTACGATAATTTTCACTGGAGAATGTGGGAAGTTGATGAATGCTTCTTCGCCGCGAATATTGTTACGTTTTGAATCAAAGTATACGCCCATAAACTCAAGGCCTTCTAATACACGCTCACGGATTAGTGCACTGTTCTCACCAATACCAGCTGTAAAGATGATTGCGTCTACACCTTTCATACGAGCTGCATAAGAACCAATATATTTATGAATGCGGCCGATAAAGATCTCTAGTGCTACTTCTGCACGGTGATTTCCTTCTTCTTCAGCTTGCTCAATATCACGTAAGTCACTTGAGAATCCAGAAAGACCTAACATACCACTTTTCTTGTTTAATACGTTCAGAACTTCATCTACAGATTGTCCTGTTTTCTTCATAATGTATGGAATTAACGCAGGGTCAAGGTTACCAGAACGTGTACCCATTGTTACACCAGCAAGTGGAGTGAAGCCCATAGATGTATCGATAGATTTTCCGCCTTCAACAGCTGCGATACTTGCACCGTTACCTAAGTGACAAGAAAGTAAACGTAAGCTTTCAAGTGGACGGCCTAATAATTCAGCTGCACGCTCTGTTACATACTTATGAGAAGTACCGTGGAAGCCGTATTTACGGATGCCATATTTCTCATAGTATTCGTAAGGTAAGCTATATAAGAAAGATTCTTCCGGCATTGTTTGATGGAATGCTGTATCAAATACTGCAACTGATGGTACGTTCGGAAGAACTGCTTGGAACGCTTTAATACCAACAACGTGTGCTGGGTTATGAAGTGGTGCTAACTCACTTAAAGCATCGATTTCTGCTAATACTTCATCAGTAATTAAAGCAGAATCATCAAATTTTTCACCGCCGTGTACAACACGGTGACCGATACCGCTAATCTCATCAAGAGATTTCACAATTCCATTTTCAGTTAATTTATTAAGTAACATACTAACTGCTACTCCATGATCTGGAATATTTGTTACTTCAGTTTGTTTTTCACCATTCACAGTAATTGTGAAGATAGCATCGTCTAAACCGATACGTTCTACTAAACCTTTTGTTAATACTGTTTCACTTGGCATTTCGAATAATTGGAACTTTAAGGAAGAGCTTCCTGCATTAATCGCGATGATTTTTGACATCTAGTCTTTCGCCCCTTTTTCTCTAGCTGTGTGGAATCTCTCCACAAACCGCTCTATTTTATGTCTTTAATTTTTTTTCAGATAACAGAACCGTTTCACTGATAAAAATTTAATACTCACGATTTTAATTTAAACATCGTACGACATATATTTCAAGTGAAAAAATTGTAACACGATTATTTTTTTTATATTACAGATTGAATGTTTTTAATTTCGCCACTTATATATATTACTTAATTTTGTAAACAATATAAAACTGTACTATATATGAGTATCTATCTGTTATATACGTACCCTTTTTAGTTTTTCTCAACAAACCAACCATTAATTTGCTGCATAATGTTCTCCATCGCTTGCATGTTAGAGAATTTTGGTAGTTCTACTAATAGCGCTTGTTTTGGCATTTGTACGTTTTGCCCTTTCTTTTGGAGAACAAATATACTTTTTGCATTTTTTTCATTCTTAAACATGGAAACAGGTAACTGTAGTAAACCTTGCACAAAACATGTTTCTTTAATAAATGCATGAAGCTTTGGTGCTTGATCGCTTTCAAAAATGAAGTTTGGCACTAAGAAAAATAAATAGCCGCCTTCTTTTGTATGTTTGACACTTTGTTCAATAAAAAGATGATGTGCATAAGACATACCTTCGTCTGCTTTTAACGTATATTCACTTGCACCGATTTCATTTGGATAATAGCCGATTGGTAAATCACACACAACCGCATCAACTGGATCAATATAAAGAGAAGCTAGTCCATCTTGATTAAAGAACTCGACCGCTTGTTTTTGTAAATTCGCATTGACTAGTGCAAGTTTAACAAGTAAGTCATCCACATCTACTCCAAAGCCACTCATCGTTGTACCTTCTAGACAACCATTGAAGATTGTCGTTAATAAATTACCCGTTCCAATTGCAGGATCTAGTACAGTTATTTCCTTTTGATCCTTCATAAATTTATGGAACAAATAACTCATAAACATTCCAACTGCATCAGGCGTCATTTCATGATTTGCTTGTACGCCGTCTTTCATCCCTTTTAAGATGGCCAGTTGAAACGCTTTGCGAATTTCTTCGCCTTTATAGTTTTCTTCATTAAACTTGCTATATTCACGCTCTAATCTTTCAATTGTTGGTTGTTCTAGGCCTTCTTGTAAAATTGTTCCTTCAAATAAATTATCACCTGTCTCTACAAGTGCTTCTAAATACGTTATATTTAATTCTTTACGTAAAATTACGGCAGAAGAATCAAAAATAGAAAATAATGTTTCTACTGTTGAACTCACTAAAATTCCTCCTTCAAACTAAAATACACATAACTTATATCATACCATATTCTAAATTCTTTTCATTCATATTGAATCGACAATATATAAATGAAAATGTAAAAAAACAAAAACTCTTTTTTAGGTGGGCGAGAGCATCTGGCCATGCATAGTAGCGGTTAGGGCCTTTTTCTGCCACATGCAAAGGGTTAAAACGAAGAGAGAAAGCGAGTGCGAATCACTTTTTGTTCTGCATAACAATGACTCATGTTCAAAAATCAAAACGAATTTACATATATCAATACTTGCTATCATAAAAAAGCGACCTCTTCATTAAGAGGTCGCTCTTTGTTGCCCGTATTACTTCGCAGCTTTTGCTGCTTCTAATGCTGCTTCGTAATTTGGATGGCTTGTACCTTCACTTACGTACTCTACGTAAACAACTTTGTCGTTGCTATCTACTACGAATACTGCACGTGCAAGCAAACGAAGTTCTTTCATTACAACACCGTATGCCTCACCAAAAGAAAGGTCGCGGTGATCAGAAAGCGTTGCAACATTCTCTAAACCGTTAGCTGCACACCAACGCTTTTGAGCAAATGGTAAATCAACGCTAATTGTTAATACTTTTGCGTTTTCAATGCTAGCTGCATCTTCGTTGAAACGACGAGTTTGCGCATCACATACACCTGTATCAATAGATGGTACAACACTAATTAATTTCACTGCGCCTTTATATGTTTCTAAAGTTACCGGAGATAAATCATTTGCTAACACTTGGAAGTTCGGTGCTTGATCGCCTACTTTAACTTCTGTGCCAACTAAAGTGATTGGGTTTCCTTTAAACGTTACGTTTGCCATTTGAAAATCCTCCCTTTTCTAAAAACAAAGTATGTACAGTGTTAATGATAGTCATAATGCCCTTAAAATACAAATGAAACTAACTCAATTTATATAATTTTTTCAACAAAAGAGCCTATTTTAATTTGCACATATTCCCTGATTTCACTTTTTTATTGCTCCTGTTGTTGTAAAAGTGCCTGTATATCTTCCACACTAATTGTATATTTCCGTTCTTCCATTCGCTCTTCTATTGGCAAGGTAGCGATACGATAATCTAAATTTTTCATTGCCTGTTCAATAATCTTACGAGCCAAACCTGCATTCCCATATGTTTTATCGCGATTTTCATACAGATAAGTAAAATATTCAACAAGCATGTGTCTTGCTTCGGCTGACATACTATACAGCTTTTTAGTCATATAATAATTTGCAATTTGAATCATTTCTTCTGGTGTATAATCTTCAAATACAAGGCGGCGATCAAAGCGACGACGAAGACCTTTATTGCTATCAAGGAACTCTTCCATCTCATCTTCATATCCAGCAACTAATACGATAAATTCTCCGCGTTTATCTTCCATTTGTTTTAGCAATAATTCCACAGCTATATGTCCAGAATCATTACTCCCCTTATTCGTCAATGTATATGCCTCATCAATAAACAGTGTGCCTCCCATTGCTTTTTGTAATACACCCGCTGTTTTCTCTTCCGTTCCCCCTTGATATTTATCAACCAATTCTTTTCGGTCTACTTCCACACAATCTCCGCGCTCTAAAATTCCTAATGCCTCATACACTTTTGCAATAATTCGCGCAACCTCTGTTTTTCCTGTTCCTGGATTACCAATTAACGAAATATGCATGGAAAGCTCTCTTATATCCTTACCTTCTTCTCGATAATAAGAAACAAGCTGGATTAATCTTTCAATTTCTTTTTTCACCTTTGTTAAACCGATTAAACTATCCAAACGGTCCATTTGCTCTTGTAGTAATTTCTCATTAATTGGAACAGCCACTTTTCTTGCATCTCTTTGTTGGAATGCTTTTTCAACATCCTCCAAACGAATTGTCGTCAATACTTCTTTGTTCTTCCATTCACTTCTTGGTAATGTACTAATTCGGTTCGCTTGCAATGTAATCCATTTATCTACTTGTTCCCGAACCGTACGTGCGTTTCCAAAATGTTCATCCCGCTTTCTATACAGCCATACAAATTGTTCATATACATAATTTTCCGCTTCCTCTGTTAAGCGGTACTTCTTATCATCTAACAAGCGATTTCCAATTTCCATCAATTCATCTGGTGTATAATCTTCAAATTTCATATAAGATACAAAACGGCTTTTCAAACCTGGATTAGAAGCAATAAATCGTTCCATTTCTTTCTCATAACCAGCAACGATACATAAAAATTCTCCGCGATGATTTTCAAGAGCTGCTAATAAAACTTCAATAACTTGTCTCCCAAAATCACGTGCTCCATCTTCAATACTTAACGAATATGCTTCATCAATAAACAAAACTCCGCCCATTGCTTCATCGATACGCTGTTTTGTTTTCTCTTCAGAATGACCAATATAGGCTCCCACCAAGTCTTCACGCTTTACTTCAACAACATGTCCTTTTTCAAGCAGTCCAAGTGATTTATATACTTTCCCTAGCAAACGAGCAATCGTTGTTTTTCCCGTCCCTGGATTCCCATAAAAAACGGTATGTTTTGGTTTAATATCTCCCCCGGAGTCAAGACCTGCTTCTTTTCGATAACGAGTAATTTCTACAAGGTTAATTAAGTATTTAATTTGTTCCTTAATACTATTCATTCCAACAAAACGTTCTAACTCTGTCATTATATCGTTCGATTCTATAATTTCCTGCTGTTCTTGTACTTCTTCTACATCCTGTTTTTCTTCTTTTGATTCTTTAGTGGATTGTACTTTCTGACGCGTTACTTCTACATACGTTTTACAATTTTCTAATGTAGCTGAATGATCATCAGTAATTTGATAAGCTGTTTTTTCTATATCAAAACACTTGATATCCTTTAAAGTAATTTGACTTTCAGATGAAATCTTAATGCCCATAAAAGCATCATAAATGTTACACTTTTGAACAGTACCTTTTACATGTGAATTGATTTCAATTGCCGATGATTCCTCTACTTGAGACATTTCACATTGTTCTATCCAAAATTCACTTTCTTTTTCCACTAAAAATATTGGATTCTTACAATGATTAAAACTACTTTCCTTTACATCAAATTGACTTTCTTCACTATATATCATTGGATATTCAAATTGAGAAATACTCCCATTTACAAAACCAACGTTACTATTATTTTTCATATTAAGTGCATTCCCACCACAATTTTTAATTTGAATTTTCTCGATTGTAGCTTGTCCCTGATTTAGCCAGACAGCTGTTCCTTGGCAATCATATATATCACACTCTATTATTTTTGAGTTGCTACCACTTACGACTCCAACCCCTCTTAAAGAGTTATACATTTTATTTCGTTGGAGCAATACTTCGCTTTCCTCATAAATTTCTACGCAATCTTCATTGAAATCTGATATATTACAATCTTCAATAGAAACAACGCTATTCTTATTAATATTTACAGCCGTATATTGTCCTTTATACAATTCACTCTTTGTAAGTGTTAGATAACTCTCCTCTATCCAAATCATTGAATAGTTATCACTAGAAAAATTAAATATTTCACATCCCTCTATTGTCAACTGACTGTTTCCTATAAAATTAAAAGCATTATTATTCCCCTCATATAATTTACAATTTATTAATTTCAAATTACTTTGTACCCCTTGAATCATTGCATAGGATTCATTTTGAAATTGACAGACTTCACATTCTTCCATGATGGAACCACTGTTATTTTCTAAATAGATTGCATCTCTAGTACCCTTATAAATTTTACATTTTTTAAACTCCGGAATACCTTGGTTAACATATATAGTAGAATATTTTTCATTTGAAAATTGATATATTTCACATTCTTCAAAAAGGCCGCCGCCATTTTGATAAAATGATATTCCGTTCGCTTCACCATCATGAAATTTACACCTTCTAAACATCGGGCTACTAGTAATTACTACTACAATTTGATCTTTAAAATTAAATGCTTCACACTCTTCAATAAAAGGTCGACTTTCTTCTTGAATATAAAAAGCAGATGATTCCCCATCATACATTTTACAAAATCTAATGCTAGGCTCTGACTTCACAATTCGGAAAGCATCGCCTTCCGTTTTATAAATCTCACAATTTTCTATTACCGGTTTACTTCCTTCACTTATATAATAAGCATTACTTGCAGTATAACTAATTTTACATTTCTTCCATGTAGGTTGACTCGTTTCTATCCAAATCGCTGGATATTCTTCACCTAATAAATTAAATATTTCACATTCCTCAATTAATCCTTCACTCTGCTCTTTAAAAATTACCGCATTTGTGTTTCCATCAAACATTTTGCAACCCTTCATAGCTGGCTGACTCTCATGAATATATATCATTGTATTTGTAAACTTAAATATCTCACAATTTTCTATTATCGGTTTACTTCCCTTTTCTATGTGGAAAGCATTACTTTGTCCATCATGTATTTTACATTTCTTTATGGTAGGAGCACTATTAGATATATACAGAATGGCATCTTGTATATCAAACAAGTCACAGTTTTCTATAAATGGTTTGCTATTATTTTTCATAAAAATAGCATTGCTCACACTATTATAAATGCGGCAATTTTTTATAATCGGATTACTATTATTAATAAACAGAGATGGATATTTTTCACCCTTCATCCCATGTATTTCACAATCTTCTATTGTCCCTTGACTTCCCTCTCCAAAGTTGATTGCATTTGTATACCCACCAGTTATTTGACAGAATTGCATATACAATATCCCTTGTCGGTTCACCCATACACCTGAACCATTTTGAGGATAAATATCGCAGTCTTGTATTTGTATTGTTCCAGAAGAACAATTTATTAAAGCTGCATCATCTTGTCCAAGCTGACGAACTTGAATGCCTTTTATAAATGTTTTGCTCCCATTCTCAATGAAAAAGGCTGTTTGAAACGTTTCAATTACAGTATCATTCTTATCATCTTCGCTAATTATGTTAATATCTTTATCAATATGGATATTTTCTCGATACACACCAGGTTTTACTACTATTGTTGTACCTGGTGAGGCACCCTTTACGGCATCTGCAATTGTTTTATACCTTGAAAAAAAGGATTTTGAAACTATAACTTCATTCATACGCTGGATCTCCCCTTCCACAATAATCCATATTTTACATTATACATAAATATAAAATTAAAAAGAATTAATTTTCCGAGTTAAATGATATATACGTTCTATAAGGGTCTTACTGCCCGCGAATAACAGAATAAATCTAAAAAAGATGATTTCTGTTAATACAGAAATCATCTTCTTCATGTAGCATCATTTTTTAACGTCCTTTACAAAAGGTGCATTTCATTTTCTATATTTCATACTCCGGCTGTTCATCTTTTTGTTTGTTCATCATTTCTTTCACTTTATCAACTGCTTGCGGTGCTAATTCCATGATTTTATCAAGTATATGCGTCTGTTTATCTAAATGAAGTACTTTCACACCTTCACTATTTACAACGAGAAAAGCAACCGGGTTAATGGAAACACCGCCGCCGCTACCGCCGCCAAATGGATGATGATTATTATTTTCCAGTTTTCCAAATTCACTACCACCTGCCGCAAATCCAAAGCTTACTTTAGAAACTGTTAAGATGACACTTCCATCAGGTGACTGAATTGGATCACCAATGATTGTATTTACATCAATCATATGATTTAAATGCTGCATCGCTGTTGTCATTAATCCTTGAATTGGATGTTCCATATAATCCTCCCTATATTTATTGCTGCATCGCATGATCTGTCGTAATAACTCCTTGCTTCTTCAAAAATATAAACAGCTTAATTACCGCCTTAACTGCACGATATATACGAAACGAAGCCGTTAATTCACAATGTGATGCCACAGTTTTCCCTTGAAAGATTGGAGTAATCTCAAGTTGCGGCGCACCAATAATTTCTGCATATTGTCCGGCAACGCCAACAATGATTCCTTTTACTGACCATGCATAGCCTGTAATAACTCCAGTACTCGCTGCATCACCTGTTCCAATTTGCGAATACCATCTCCAATTGTTGATTTTCACTTTTTGCAGAAAATCTTTAATCATAGTATGGATTTCTTGCAGCCTTTTTATAATCTCCGCTGCACTGTCAAGCCATGCCACAAATTTTTCCTCGGTTCCGCCTTCCTCTTCTGCTTTGTCAATTTTTTGATTTGTTTTCCTTTGCTGCTTTTCGATACGCTCTAACACATCAAACGTATAATGAATCATCCATATCTTCACTTGAAACAAACATTGTTTTTCTGTTTCGGTATATAACAAACTAATTTTTAGCGATAATTTCGATAACAAAATAAGTAAGACAAACAAAATAAGTATTCCAATTCCAATCGCAAGCCACTTCATCGTACCATCCTTTCATACCATATCCATTATCGACATGGTATGAAAAAAATAAACGAAATTGAAAATATAGATTTTTCTAAAAATAGAAGGATTTTTTATATTTTTATCGAAATATACTATTTGAACATATTATTTACTGCATGGAGGGATACAAAATGGAAGATCGTCGCAATTTATTTTTCTTTTACGGTGATGATAAAGCAACGCTTATTGAAAAAATGAAACCAGTATACGACATTTTAAAGGAAAACGGATTTACAATACTAGACCATCCAAAGCACGCAAACGCTATCATTAGTGTTGGCGACGACGGTACATTTTTGCAGGCTGTTAGAAAAACAGGATTTCGTGATGATTGCTTATACGCAGGGGTTTCGACAACAGATGATATTTCCTTTTACTGTGACTTCCACATCGACCATGTCGATAGCGCCCTTCAAGAAATCACAAAAAATGAAATTGAAGTAAGAAGATATCCAACAATCCAAGTAATTGTCGATCATGACACATCGTTTTATTGCCTAAATGAATTTTCACTGCGCTCTAGCGTGATTAAAACATTTGTATTAGATGTGTACATCGATGATTTATATTTTGAAACATTCAGAGGGGATGGCTTAGTTGTTTCTACCCCAACAGGTAGCACTGCATATAATAAATCACTAAGCGGCGCTGTCGTGGATCCATTAATTCCATGTTTCCAAGTAAGTGAGCTTGCTTCCTTAAATAATAATACGTACCGGACACTTGGTTCTCCGTTCATCTTAAGCAACGGTCGTACGTTAACATTAAAATTAACTCATAATGACAAAGATTATCCTGTCATGGGTATGGATAACGAAGCACTTAGCATTAAGCAAGTCGAAAAAGCAGTTGTCCGTTTAAGCGATAAGCAAATCAAAACAGTAAAACTAAAAAATAATTCGTTCTGGGAAAAAGTGCAAAGAACGTTTTTATAAAGAAATAAAGGCGGCATGTGCCGCCTTTATTTCTTGTATACTACCTCACCATCTACAACCGTCATCATAACGTTTAGCTCTTTTATTCCCTCTTCTTGCACGTTAAATATATCTTTAGCCAATATAGTGAAGTCTGCCTCATACCCCGCTGCAATTTTCCCGCGGTTCTCTTCTTTTCCAATCGCATATGCGCTTCCTGTTGTGAAAAGTGAAATAGCTTCAAATACTGTTAACCTTTCTTTTGGCATGTAACAGTTTCCATCCACAAAGCTCTTTCTTGTTACAGCGCTATATATACCTAAAAGCGGATTCACCTGCTCGATTGGTGCATCTGAACCGCCCGCACAGTGTAAACCAGCAGCAAGGAGCGTTTTCCATGCATATGCATACCGAAGACGCCGCTCTCCTAACTTTTCAATAACAGATGGAAAGTCAGAAGAAACGAAGACAGGCTGAATATCTAAAATTGCCGGGAGCTTCTTCATGCGCTGGATTAACTCTTCACGCGCAAGCTGACAGTGAATAATGCGGTCCCGCTGCCCTTCTTTTGGCGGATGCATTTCAAGCGCATCGATTACATATTCAAGTGATAGATCACCAATTGTATGAATTGCGACAGGCATACGAAATTCTCGTGCTTGTTTAACGAGTTCCGCAAGTTCAGCACGGGAAAAAATAGCAACGCCATTCGTTTCTTTTGCATCTTCATACGGTTCGCTAAGTAGCGCCGTTCGTCCGCCAAAGGAACCATCCGAAAAGATTTTCATCGCTCCAAATTCAATATAATGTGTATTCTCATATTGCTCACGTTCGTGCGCTACTTCATGATGAACAAGAAGATGTGCTTTAAACGGTAAATCTCGAATCACTTCCGTAAAGGCATTGTATGTTTTTTGAAAACCACCATAGTAGTTTAAGTCTTCTGTATGGCCGCCAACTAGCCCATATTTCCAACAATCTTGAATTGCGGTTTGCAGTGCCTTTGTTAAATAATCTGCATCGATGTTTGGTAGAATAGGAGCGATTAAATCTTGCGCTTGTTCATACAATAATCCTGTAAATTCACCATGTTGATCGCGGCCAATTTTCCCGCCTTTTGGATTTTCCCTACCTTGCATAATTTCAGCTTTCTCAAGAATATAAGAGTTCACCAACATTACATGACGGCAAACTCGTTTTAATAAAATAGGATGCTGGCGTGACAAATCATCTAAATCCCGTTTATGTACATCTTTTCGATCTGTAAAATTGTTTTCATTCCAGCCCTCGCCAACAATCCATTCTCCTTGCTTCGTTATTTTCACTCGCTCCGCGACAAGGTTTAGTACTTCCAGATAAGATGTGCATGCTGATAAATCTAAGCGAAGTAATCGTTCTCCGTGTCCAATAAGATGCATATGGCTATCAACAAAACCAGGGAGCGTTATTTTCCCTTCTAAATTGAAGAACTGTTTCGGCTGATACCGTGCCTCTAGTTCTTCTTTCTTTCCAACAGCAATAATTTTACCGTTTTCTACGTAAACTGCTTCTACGACCGCGCATTCTTCTTCCATCGTATAAATCTTTCCGCCATGCCAAAGTTCTCCCATTTTTTCTCCCCCATTTTGATTAGCTATAAACATTGCTTGTGACACCCCTTAACCTTTTCGAAAAAATAATAGGTGCATTCACACATTTTTCATTTTTATATTCTACTTTTATTAGAGCAATTTCCCTAATAACCGCATGTATTTTCTCTATTCTATTTGTACAATATCGAAAAGCTTCATGAAATTTTTCTTCCGTTAAGTGATTAGCAATTGTGCAATGCGGGATCCAATTGTCAGGAAGATATAACGAAGATGAATGATCGCTATATGTTTTCATTTTCTCATGGAAATTGCGATGAAAATCCAATAACGTTTTCGTAGGTTCAGGCGAAAGAAATACTGTCTTAGATGCTAAAAATGTTCCCAATGTGCTTAGCGTTATAGGAATGCTACTCGTCTCTTGTAAAACTCGATTCATGTCTTCTATAAAAGATTCTTGTTCAACATTTTGATAGCTAGCAATGGTAATATGTGGTCTTCTATCAGGAACCTCTTTAGAATAATAAGAAATGTCGTTTCTACACAATTCATCCCATACTGTATGTATTTCTTTTTCTACTGCTTCATCAAATAAAGCAATTACGCCATACATTCTCTCTACCCCCAATTTTCCCATCATAAAAATATTATCTTAATTTTCTTATAATAAGATTATAAAACACTCTCTCCCATAAAACAAAAAACCCAATTCCATTCGGATAGAATTGGGCAGAGTGAAGTGTATATTACTTTGAAGCCAGTTCCATTTCACGTTTTCGCAGCTCCACGCGGCGAATTTTACCGGAAATCGTTTTTGGCAATTCTTTCACAAATTCAATTTTACGCGGGTATTTATAAGGCGCCGTTAATTCTTTCACATGCTCTTGCAAGAGCGGGATTAACGTACTGTCTTTCTCATCAATATTTTCTTTTAACACGATAAAGGCTTTTACGATATTTCCTCGTATTTCATCTGGACTTGCCACAACCGCACATTCTCTGACGTATGGATGTTTGACTAGTGCATCTTCCACTTCGAACGGTCCGATTGTATAGCCGGAGCTAATAATTATATCGTCGCCGCGCCCCTCAAACCAAAAGTAGCCATCTTCATCCTTTTTAGCCTGATCACCTGTAATGTAATAATCACCGCGAAATTGCATAGCCGTACGCTCTGAATCTTTATAGTATTGTTTAAATAAAGCCGGTGTTTTCACATGTACTGCAATATCTCCTACTTCTCCCGGAAGAACTGGCTTACCATCTTCATCTACAATATCAACTTGATTGCCCGGCGTCGGTTTTCCCATCGAACCAGGTTTTATTTCCATTCCTTTTAATACGCCAACTAGCAATGTATTTTCTGTTTGACCATATCCATCACGAACCGTTATATGAAAATAATTTCGGAATGTATTAATAACCTCTCTGTTTAATGGCTCTCCTGCTGAAACCGCACTATGCAAGGAAGAGAGATCATACCGCTGTAAGTTTTCCACTTTCGCCATTAAACGATATTCAGTTGGCGTACAGCATAGTACATTTACTTTGTTATCACTTAATAACTGTAAATATGTTTCCGGATCAAATTTCCCATGGTACACAAATCCCGTTGCACCTGAACCGAGCGTCGCAAGAAACGGACTCCACACCCATTTTTGCCACCCTGGACTTGCTGTTGCCCATACAACATCATTCTCTTCAATTGCTAACCAATTTGCAGCGCTCGTACGAAGATGAGCATACGCCCAAGCATGCGTATGTACAACGCCCTTCGGATTGCCCGTCGTTCCAGATGTATACGATAAGAACACCATATCATCACACTTTGTCTCTGCCATTTCTAATACAGCGCTCTCTGTGTTAAGCGCGTACTGTATATTCTTCCATCCTTCTAGCGGTTTTTCGCTTAATACAAATTTATGAAGAGAATGCACTGCTTCAATTCCATCGAATTGTCCTACATACGGTTCATAGCTTACAATCGCTTTTACTTCTCCATGCTCGATTCGGTATTCAATATCTTTTTTGCGCAGCATTTCTGAACTCGGAATAACAACAAACCCCGCTTTAATCGCAGCAATATACGTCATATATGTTTCAATAAGACGCGGCATCATAATAAGAAGCTTGTCCCCTTTTTGCAGACCGCTTTTTATAAAAGCGTTTCCAATTTTATTCGCTCCTTGTAACAATTCTCCGTATGTGACTTCCCTTTTATTCCCTTGATCATCTTGCCAAATAAGTGCAAGCCTATTTGGCTCATGTGCATAACGCTCCATTTCTTCGACTAAATTATACATCGGCGGCGCTAATAGCTCTTCCCGGTTCATACTCTTCCCCCTTTATTTTATCCATCCTCTCTTTAATAATATAGAATTTTCTGTAAATTTTAAACTATCTTCTTTTGACAAATTTGTTTATATTTTGACCAATTGGCTACAATAGTAGATGTTTTCTCTTATTTTTTGACAGAAAACAACAAAAAGAAAGAGCGGGAAATCCCGCTCTCTCTAAGCCATTATATATAGTTGTTATCGTTGGAAACCGCCTAATTGTTGTTCAGCCATTGAAACTAAACGTTTTGTGATTTCACCACCAACAGATCCGTTAGCACGAGATGTTGAATCTGGTCCAAGTTGTACACCGAACTCTTGAGCGATTTCGTATTTCATTTGATCTAAAGCAGCTTGCGCACCAGCAACTGCTAATTTACTTGTGTTTGCCATATGGTATCACCTCCTTGTGAGTATAGAGTGTGATAAACCATATAGCTTCATACATATTTTTTAATGGTAATTTATGGTTTTAAAATAAATCTTCAAACTTTTCTTCTTCTGCTACTTCTACTGTTTGCAATACCATTTTTTCTGTATTTGCAACAGCTGATTCAATAAGCGGTGTAAAATCATAGTATGATTCAAATTTATTCGCTTTTTCACGCTTCGGTTTTGTTGCCGGACTTGCTGGTGTAAAGACTGTACAGCAATCTTCGTACGGACGGATTGAGATGTCATACGTACCGATTTCGTTAGCAATTTTAATAATTTCTAGCTTATCCATCGCAATAAGAGGACGAATAATTGGATAATTTGTTACTTCGTTTATCGTATGCATACTATCTAACGTTTGACTTGCTACTTGGCCAAGACTTTCACCTGTTGTAAGAGCAAGTGCGTTGCGCTCTTCTGCAATTCGCTCTGCAATTCGCATCATCATACGGCGCATAATTGTCATTGAATAGCTAGATGGAATTTCTTTATTAATTGTTTTTTGAACTTCTGTAAACGGTACAAGGTGAACTGTCACGCGTTTACAATACTTCGTTAGCTCCTGTGCTAAGTCAATTACTTTCTGCTTTGCACGCTCGCTCGTAAACGGGGGACTATGAAAATGAACAGCTTCCACTGATACGCCGCGCTTCATTGTTAAGTAAGCTGCAACCGGACTATCAATACCACCAGAAAGAAGAAGCATTACTTTTCCTCCAACACCAACTGGAAGACCGCCAGCTCCCATGCGCTCATCACACATAATATAGCTATAACCACTTCGAATTTCAATGCGGATATTTACATCTGGATTATGAACATCTACGGTAATATCCTCTGTATTTTGTAAAACATATCCCCCGATTTCTGGAAGCAGTTCCATCGTTCGCATCGGAAAATGCTTGTAAGAACGGTGAACTGTAATTTTAAATGTTTTTATGTCACCTTTTACTTGCAGAAAAGCAGCAAGGGCACCTTTTTTAATTTCTTCTAAATCTGTTGGTACTTTCATTGCTAAATTAAACTTGTGAATCCCAAACACGTCTTTTAATTTTTCCGCAACTGCTTCATGATCTTCACCATTTAACTGAATATACATGCGATCATGCGTCGCATCAATTTTTAAGTTTGTAAATTTTTTCAATTTATGTTTCACATTATCTTTTAATGTGCTTACAAACTTAGAACGGTTCTTTCCTTTTGTTGTCATTTCGCCGTAGCGAACTAAAATGTACTCGTATGTCATCATCTTTCCTTACCTCATCACTTCATATAATTTTGGCAATGTTTCTTTTATAATTCCTTCGAATTGTTTTACTTCTTCCAACGTATTTTCCGCAGTTAAACTAATACGAATTGCACTTTCTGCTACCGCATGCGGCAAGCCCATCGCTAGTAAAACGTGGCTTACTTCGTTTGCTCTTGAAGAACAAGCAGATTTTGTTGACACATACACATCACGTTCTTCCAAAGCATGCACAACAATTTCTGGCTTTAATCCCACAAATGATACATTTAAAATATGCGGTGCCGTATGTTCTTTCGGCGTATTAATTGTAACATCCTTCATACCCTTAAACATACGAATGAGTTCTTCTTTTAACGCACGAAGATGCACCGTATTTTCGGACTGTTTTTCTAAAGTCATTCGCAAAGCTTTGATCATCGCTACAATTCCTGGCAAGTTTTCTGTACCAGAACGGTAACGCAACTCTTGTCCACCACCCGATAAAACTGGATCGAGCCTTACACCATCACGAACAAATAGAAGTCCTGTTCCTTTTACACTATGGAACTTATGTCCCGAAATTGTGCAAAGATCAATATGACTTTCATGCAAATCAAGCGGTGCTTTTCCAATTCCTTGTACATGATCGACATGGAATCGTACTTTCGGGTAGTTCGCTAATAACTTTCCAACTTCATCAACAGGCTGAATCGCACCTGTTTCGTTATTGACGTGAATCATAGAAACAAGAATAGTGTCATCTCGAAGAGCACGTTTCACATCTTCAACTGATACAACACCATTTTCATTTACCGGCAAATATGTAACGTCAAAACCACGGTTTTCTAGCTGCTTATATGCTTCAAACACAGAAGCGTGTTCAATGTTTGTTGTAATCATATGTTTACCACGGGCGCGATTTCTCATCGCAATCCCCTTAATTGCAAGGTTATTTCCTTCCGTTCCTCCAGATGTAAAGACAATTTCTGAAGGCTTTACGCGAAGAAGCTGAGCAGCAATCGTACGTGATTGCGTTAATAAACGCTCTGATTCTCCTCCAAGGGAATGAATAGAAGAAGGATTTCCAAAATACTTTCCTGCAACTGTCACATAAGATTGTAAGGCTTCCGGGTACGGCTTTGTCGTCGCACTATTATCAAAGTAAATCATCGTTATTCCCCTTTCACCGATATCGAAATCCCCTAAAGTGAAACTTCTTTACTTTACGAGAAAGATCTTCGTAGCGGGATAATCATATCATACATTCATGCGTTTCCGCTAAGCCTGCTCATAGTTTCCGTCATTAAAGCGGAAGTATGCTTTTCTGCTTTCAACGAAAAAAAACGCTCCATATTCCGCTATTCATTATAGCAATATTACACCATAATGCATACAAAAGTTATTTACACAAAAAACAAACCCCTTAATCAATTAAGGAGTTTGTTCTAAATCAACAAATTCAGCAATTTTTTGCACGATTCCTGGTTCAATTTGCTCTAATACAGAAGCGGCTTGTTCTAGAGCTGCATCATATTCATATTCACGGAACAGTTGCTCAGCGTTATCTAAACTTTTCGCCAGCATATCATCGTGACTACGATAACGATTACCGTACTGAATTAATTTTTCTACTAAATATGCTTGTTCAATTAACTCTTGCGTTGCTTCGTGAACACCATTTACAATCGCTACCGCTTCTTCTAGTGTGCGATTCACTGCGCCCATATCAAGCGGTTTTAATTCGAGTTGCTCATACACACTATGCATTGCTTGTTGTCCATTTTGCAATTCCGCTACGATACTATCTGGCAAACCTGGTAAATTTGATTTTTGCATCATCCGCTTTGATTCCATCAGTGTATGGCGCATTTCTTTTAAAGCCTCACGCGCTTCAAACTCATCTTTACGCATCATTTGCAGCATGTCTTTGTACTCATCATGAATTACTTTTAACGTTTCACATTGCTCATAAATTTCTTCTAATTCTTCTCGAATGACAGAAAATGCGATATCTTGCTCTGCAATGCGAAGCTGCAACACTTCAAAACGCTTCATTAAAATGTGCATCTGTTTTTCAACCACTTTTTGAGATTCGATATCTCTATCCTGTAATTGATAACTTTGTTTCACAAATTGTGTTTCTGCTTTCGTTTCCAGCGCTTCTTCTCGAATTGTCTCTAAATCTTCGTATACAGTTACCGACTGCTGTTCAACATAATGTTTTGCTCTTACTTCTAACTCTAATTGTTCATATAACGCATCAAGATTTCCTTTTAAAACTTCCATTTTTTCTTGCGCTTCTACTACGTGTAGAGATTCTAAATCAGCAAGGCACATTTGCAATTGTTTGTCCATCTCTCTTACTTCTTTTGGGATTTCCAAATGATTTAGTACATAACCTTGTTTTTTCATATCGTCGTGACCTTGTGATAAATCTTCTAATTGCACCGGAAGTGTCGTTTGACATTCTACTAATAATTCTGGTACTTCATGCACAATTACTTCCAAATGCGCTAGTCCTTCTTCTAAACTCACCACAATTTCACGCGCTTTTAAGTAATCTCCATTTTGTGTTGCTTCTTCAAACGTTTGAAATTTATTTGACCCATCATCAAGCAGCCCTTCAATTTTCTTCTCGGCTGCGCCAAACATATGACGATGAGCAAGCACGCTCTTTTTCAAACTGCGATATGTATCACGTAACTGCTCAATCTCTGAATTGTTTTTCTCATAGCTTTCCAACAATTCTTGCAGCTCATTTAAAATATCCATAATTCGATGATCTGCTTCATCTAAACTACTAATGGATTCATTAATTGAATGTTTTGCTTTTCGGAAGGAAAATTGCGCGGCAAATTTTTGGGCGCTTTCTAATTCTTTTTCTGCTTTCGGAAGAATATTAGCGACAATTTCATCCCATTCATTGCGCCATTTTTCAAACAGCTCTTCTGTTTGTCCAGTCATTTTCAGCTCTTTCACTCGCTTCAGTTCATCCGCTACAGGCTTATCTTTAATTTCTTTTTGCCATTGCCCTAGTGCTTCGATATCTTTATATAAACGATTTCTCATCACAAGCTCTACGATGAGGAAGAGCAAGATAGCACTCACGATGATGACAACGATTGTCAAGATTGAATCCATTCAAAATGCCTCCTATTTATCTGTTTTTTGTCCGTTCCGTTTTTAAAAATGGAAGGCGTTATGTAAGAAAAGGGAAATCCCCCATATTTAACAACTAGCAATGTATTAATCATACCATGTAATTATATGTTTTTGGCCTAGTTTTTCGAAAAATTTCATGAAAGAATTTACTATTTTTAAGTCAATTCCGTACACAACTCAAACTCCAAAATTATAATGACTAAAAACCTCTATTTTCTTTCAAAACAAAAACATTAATATCACATTATAGTTATACTACTATGTTAGAATTTCAAAAAGAAGATACCACTTTATAAAAAACAAATAAAAACAGCTTATTCCCATACATATTGGCAACAAGCTGCTTTACGTTTTTTGATTTTTTTTATACATACGCCGCTCTCGGCAGAGGATATTGTAAATGCTCTGTACAAAGAGTTTGCTCCATCCACTGCTCTACTTCCTTCATATACATTTCAATAAAAAAGATTTCTGACGGAAAGGAATGCAGCACTTCTGATATATATTGTGGATATAAATACGGCATACTGATCATTCCCTTTAACTGCGTCATAAACATCGTAAATGATACATTTTGAAATTCTTTATTTTCTTGCCCTTGTCTAATGAGTTGCTCCATATAGTATCTCTCTTTTGAAAAGTAAATCGTCATGATTTCGCGAATTAATGTGCTATCTAACGAAAGTTCTCTGTAGAAAAAACGAGTAAGTTCTCTTCGCTCAAACTGATATTGTAAAATATTTCTCACCATCTGAAATATTACTTCTTTTGCAGACAAAAAATTTCGCTGTTCAAATTTCATTTCAACAATACGTAAATAGCCCTCTAAAAAGTCTGTTACCAACTGTTCCAGTAATCCTTGTTTTCCGGAAAAATAATAGGAGATATTTGCAGCATTGACATCTGCTTGTTTCGCTATGTCACGCACTGATGTACCATTATAGCCTTTCGCATAAAATAGTGAAATTGCTGCGTCGATGATCTTCTGTCTCGCCTGTGTCATACACTCACTCCTTTTCATCCCGCTGTTCGCGGGCAATAAAAGCACGATTAATTGAACTTGATGTAAATTTCTTGACTTTTAAGACAAATTCCTTTAATTTTCTATCGACAAAGTCTTGCGAATTATAGCTTATTTTGCAATGATTTTACACTAACCTACAGAAAGGGCGGCGTTTCCATGTTCACAGCAGAAGAATATACAGGTACACGTGAGGAACAATACAGCACAGTGATAAAACAACTCGATGCTCTATTAACAGGCGAATCAAATGTAGTAGCTAACTTAGCAAATGCATCTGCTTTACTCAATGTGTTTTTGCAAGATATTAACTGGGTAGGTTTTTATGTAACAGAAGGAAATCAGCTCGTACTTGGACCATTTCAAGGATTACCAGCTTGCGTTCGTATTCCATTTGGCCGCGGCGTATGCGGCGTAGCAGCAGAAACGAAAACGACACAACTTGTCGCTGATGTCCACAAGTTCCCTGGGCATATCGCCTGCGATGCAGCTTCTAATTCAGAAATCGTTATACCGCTAATCAAAAATAATGAAGTCATCGGCGTATTAGACATCGACAGCCCAAACAAAGGGCGCTTTGATGAAATTGATCAAACCTATTTAGAGAAATTTATCGAGGTTTTATTAAAACATATATAACGAGAAGGAGCTGCCTTAAGGTCAGCTCCTTCTTAGTGCACTCGTTGTATCGAACATAGCCGAAGAATCTTTATATCGTGTCGAATCGCCGATATATTCTAAAAAACGGTCGATATATTATGAAAATCGCCGACATATTGCAAAGAACGGTCGATATATTTGGTAGACAGTATTTTTCTTACGATAAAGCCGTTTTTTCTTTTTGCAGTGCTTGCGCTAAGTCTCTTACAATATCTTCCCAGGACTCAAGCCCTGCAGATAGGCGTAATAAGTTATCAGAAATACCCATTTGCTCACGAACGTGTTTCGGAATGACCGCATGTGTCATCGTTGCTGGGTGCTGAATTAACGTTTCTGTATCACCAAGACTCACTGCAATGGCAATTAATTTTAAGTTATCCATTATAGCTTGTGCCTCTGCTTTTCCTCCTTTTACTGTAAACGACAGTACACCGCCCCCGCGCTTCATTTGTTTATTTGCAAGCATTCCTTCCGGATACCAAACATCTTCTACTAGTTCATGATTTCGAAGAAAAGCAGCAATTTTTTCGGCATTGTCAGAATGACGATCCATTCGAACTGCTAATGTTTTTAAACCTCGTAAAAGTAACCATGCATCAAACGGTGCCATAATCCCGCCAACATCTTTACGAATCGGACGAATTTTTTCGGCAAGCTCATTCGTTTTACAAATTGTAACACCGGCCACAACATCACCATGACCGCCAATATATTTTGTCGCACTATGCAGGACGATATCACAGCCTATTGTAAGCGGTCTTTGCAAGTACGGTGAACAAAATGTATTATCCACAATAACGAGCAGTCCATGCTGCTTAGCTACTTTGACGACAAGTTCTAAATCAATCAATTTCATCGTTGGATTAATCGGTGTTTCTACAAAAATGATTTTTGTATTCGGCCCAATACTATTTTTTATCTCCTCTTCAGTTTCCATTTCGCATAATGTATGCGTAATTGTAAATTTCTCTTCCAACATTTCTAAAAATCCATACGTACAACCGTATAAGCCATTCGAACAAACAATATGATCTCCAGCTTTTAAAAAGGCAAAAAGTGTTCCTGAAATAGCTGCCATACCGGAGCCAAACGCAAGTGCCGCTTCTCCTTCTTCTAACGCTGCCATTCTTTCCTCAAATAACTCAACTGTCGGATTTCCAAGTCTAGAATAAATATAAGCTGAATCATACCCAGCAAAGCTTGCTTCTCCTTGCTGCGCTGTTTCAAATGTATACGTAGATGTTTGAAATAACGGCGGTGTTAAACTTCCTTTATGCTGCGCCGCATCATACCCATGATGAATTAACGTCGTTTCGATATGTTTCTTTTTCATGCAAACATCCCCCTTATATCCCATCTTATGTAAGCGTTTTCTATCTGTTACTATCCTTTCCATGAGCATTTACAAAATTCCTTCTTGCATTTTTCCAAAATTTGAATGTATAAAATGAAATTCGATGTTCTTGACTCTCTCCTAATAAACAGATATAATAGCCTTTGTGTAAAATAAAAAGGCAGCCTTGTAATGTGAGTTTATTGTTTGTATTTTGTTCCTCACGATGAGGTGTATCGTGTAACTCCCTGCTGCTGGAGCGAGGATACATGAAAATGAAATACGCATAAATGTCAATTACGTCTGTTTTTATTTTACAAAAATAAAAACATTTTAAAGGAGGAGTCATTCATGGCTCGTTATACAGGTCCATCTTGGAAACTTTCTCGTCGTCTTGGAATCTCTCTAAGCGGCACAGGTAAAGAATTAGAAAAACGCCCTTACGCACCAGGTCCACACGGTCCTAACCAACGTAAGAAACTTTCAGAATACGGTTTACAATTACAAGAAAAACAAAAACTTCGTCACATGTACGGCATGACTGAGCGTCAATTCCGTCGCACATTTGACCAAGCTGGTAAAATGATGGGTAAACACGGTGAAAACTTCATGATCCTTCTTGAAGCTCGCCTTGACAACCTAGTTTACCGCATGGGCTTAGCTCGCACTCGTCGCGCTGCTCGTCAATTAGTAAACCACGGTCACATCATGGTAGATGGCGCTCGCGTAGATATCCCATCTTACCGCGTTAAACCAGGCCAAACAATCAGCGTTCGCGAAAAGTCTCTAAACCTAGCTGTAGTTAAAGAAGCTATCGAAGTTAACAACTTCGTACCTGAGTACTTAACTTTCGATGCTGACAAATTAGAAGCTACTTTCACTCGCTTACCAGAGCGCGCTGAGTTAGCTGCTGAAATCAACGAAGCGTTAATCGTAGAGTTCTACTCTCGTTAATGACGAAAAGCCAATCCTTTTGGATTGGCTTTTTTCGTTGTATAAACATATTTATCTCGCAGTTTCACTTTATTTCATTTTTATATTCATCGTTTGATTCACTTCTTGTTTCTCTACATAAACATGTTGTTCACTATTATTTTTTTGTAATTGATTTTGTTCGTTCTCTGCTAGTTGGCCTGCATTTAGTAACGAAAAAATAATTAATGCTTCTAGTGACATATAGATAACTCCCTCTTTTCTATCACTTTTGATACTTACAGCATACACGCCTGTTATGAACTTGAAGTGAACATACGGAAAATTTTAAAACAAAAGACTTCGGCATGATACCAAAGTCTTTTGTTTACTTCCATATATATCCGTTTTATTTTTTCGCCATATACACCGCTGTTATGGAAAATACCCCATAACAGCTACTTTCTTTTTCTCTTTGTTTTAAACTCTGCACGTGGCAGGAAAAGGAACTGACCGCTTCTATGCATAGCCAGTTGCTCTCATCCCCACTAAAAAGAAAAGGTTTTTTTATGTCATTTTTTCAATTTGTATTTATATATATTCTTACGCTATCTCTTTACGTTTTTCACCTAAAGAGTAGTTCGCAACTTTTGTAATTGAACTGTTTGAAATGAAATAAATCTCCCCGTTTTCTGCAACTAACTGCGTCGTACGAAGCCCTACTTCTTCGATGACACCGTCAATATCATTAATTTTCACTTTATCGCCAACTGAAAATTGATCTTCAAAAATAATGAAGAATCCTGTTACAATGTCTTTTACTAAGTTTTGTGCTCCAAAACCAATTGCTAAACCAGCAACACTCACCCCAGCAAGAAGCGCTTTAATATCGATTCCTACTGTTTCTAAAACCGTCATAACAACCATGAAGTACACAACATAATGAACAATATTTTGACAAAGCTTCGTTAACGTCGCCTCACGTCTTTCATTCGTACGTACAGGGGCTTTGCTGCTCATCTTAAAAATTTGTTCAATTCCTACATTAGTGACGCGAATAATCATTTTTGCCACAATAAAAATAAGAATGATTTTAAGAATAATTCCCCCAAATTTCATTAACTTCTCTGGATTTAATACATACTCTTCTAAAATTGCCTGAATATCCATAACATGAACTCCTCTCTCTTAACAGACAAAAAGCGTAAGGACTCTTACGCTTTTTGGCATGTTAGTAACGAATTAAGAAATATTTTTTCTTACCGCGGCGAATGATTGTAAATTTACCTTCAATGCGGTCTTTTTCTGTTACCGTGTAGTCTAACTCTTGTGTACGTTCACCATTTACATACACTGCACCATTTGTAATATCTTCGCGTGCTTGGCGTTTTGACGGTGAAATTTTACTTTCTACAAGTACATCCACTAATAATGTATCTTCTGTACTGCGTTCTACAGATGGTACATCCTTAAAGCCTTGCTCGATTTCCGCTGCTGTTAATTCTGCAACAGAACCGCTAAATAATGCTGCTGAAATTTTAATTGCTTGCTCTAACGCTTCAGCGCCGTGAACAAGTTTTGTCATTTCAGAAGCTAATGCTTTTTGTGCTTCACGCTTTTCAGGTGCTTCTGCAACTTGTTTTTCTAACTCAAGAATCTCTTCATGAGATAAGAATGTGAAGTATTTTAAGTATTTCACAACATCGCGATCATCTGTATTAATCCAGAATTGGTAGAACTCGTACGGCGTTGTTTTTTCTGGGTCTAACCAAACCGCGCCGCCTTCTGTTTTACCAAACTTTGTACCGTCAGATTTTGTTACAAGCGGAATTGTTAAACCAAATGCTTTCGCATCTTCTTCTGACTTACGAATTAATTCAAGACCTGCTGTAATGTTACCCCATTGGTCACTACCACCGATTTGTAATCTACAACCGTGTGTTTGGTATAAGTTTAAGAAATCGTATGATTGTAAAATCATGTAGCTAAACTCAGTGAATGAGATACCTGTTTCTAAACGAGATGCAACTGTATCTTTCGCTAACATGTAGTTTAGACCGAAGTTTTTACCGATGTCACGTAAAAATGTAATTACATCTAAGCTTCCAAGCCAGTCATAGTTATTTGCCATTGTTGCTGGGTTTTCTACATTTTCAAACTCTAAGAAGTTTGAAAGCTGATTTTTAATACTTTCTGTGTAGTAAGCAACTGTATCTTTCGTATTTAATGTACGCTCTGCTTTTTTACCACTTGGATCCCCGATCATACCTGTACCGCCACCTACAAGTGCGATTGGTTGATGACCAGCTAATTGGAAACGACGTAACATTAATACCGGTAACATATGACCAATATGTAAACTGTCAGCTGTTGGGTCAAAACCGCAGTATAATTTCACACTTTCTTTCTCTAATAGTTCTTGCAAACCTTCTGCATCCGTTTGCTGGTTAATTAGGCCACGAAACTCAAGATCTTGTAAAATATTCATCCTATTCACTCCTTTAAAATAGTTTGTGCGCGGAATTAAAAACATAAAAAAATCGCCCCCTCAATAAGGGACGATTTTAATCATCGCGTTACCACCCTAGTTGCAGGTAAAAAAACCTGCCACCTCATTCATATAACGGCTCATCACCGTCTTTCCCCTTTCGGATGAAATCCAATCGAAGAAAGATGCTCCAGGGTCGTAATTCGCGATCATTTATGTGCTGATTTTCACCGGCCATCAGCTCTCTAAAACAGGGAAATGATCACTACTGTTCCCTTTCCACGCTCGATTATTTATATACTTCTCTTTATAACATCATTTGTATATGCCTGTCAAATACAGCCCAAAATTTCTCTTATACTTACTAGTTGGCAATGAGTATCGTCAATAAAGAAAGAAGCGGAACACTTGCTAACAGAGATATGTGAAACACAATTGATAAATCATTACCAATTGTCGCTTCAACAGGATCTTTAGCTGGAGACGCAAGAAAGCGTAAAAATCGATCTCCACTATTCACTTTTTGCGGAAAATCAGGAACTTCCACATGATCACTATCTAAACATTGCTTCAATCTATATTCTTTATCAAAGGGATTTTCGTTCAATTTCATCCACCTCCAGCAATTGCTTCAATTTTTTTATTCCATGATGCAATCTTGATTTAACCGTCCCTATCGGAATACCTAATACATCAGCAATTTCCTTATGAGGCATATCATGATAATACGAAAGAATCAGAACAGCTCGCTGTTCTTCTGGAACTTTCAAAATAGCTTCTCGAATCGTAAAACGATCTTCTTTTGAAATCTCCTTCTCTTCAATCGGAATAAAAAAAGGAAGAAGCGAACGCCATTTTTTTCTACGATTAAGCTTATTGATCATTAACCGATATGCAATTTGAAACAAATACGTTTTCACTTTCCCCTTTTCAACATCATACATTTTCTTCTTACGTTCTAATGTAAGGAACGTATCTTGGACGAGATCTTGACTCAACTGTTCATCACGATTAAAACGATATAAAAAAGTATATAACGCAGGTTTGATTAAAACATATAACCGTTCCCCTGCTTGTTCATCTCCTTTTTGATAGGAGAGCATCAACTCCTCCTCAATCCCAATTTGCGCCATGTTGTTTAATCTCCTTTATCCCCTTTAACGTTAAAGAGATTCGGCTAATTAAATAAATACTTGCGACTAATGTCCAAACCAGCGCTTGATTCGTAAAAAATTGCACATATGGATTTTGAACTGTTAATCCGCTTGAAACTAAGAAAAATAACACATATACGCATATACAAGCGTACACCGCAATACAGACAGATATGGTATCAAATACATTCCAACGAAAGTATACTTTTGTTTTTGTAAAATCGATTTTATTCCCGGCTTTTCGTACAATATATTTCTTATCAAATGGGATAAGGATTGAAAATATAACAATCATCATACACGCTAACGTAATCATTGAAACTTTAAATCCTATCGCTATAGGCAAAAGTGTACCTAAAGCAATTACGATTGTAATACTGATCAAAACGAATGAAAGCATCCATTTATTCGACATATGAAGCGCCCCCTAATTTATTCTTTCATAAACTTATACAAATGATGGAGGCAAATGGTTCAAAAAATTATTTTATTTCTTTTTTCGTTTTTATAATAACCTACTTAAAATAAGCAAGTTCTGAACTATACTTGATTCAGAACTTGCTTATTTAATCTTTCATCGTAGACAGTCGCCTATTGGTAAATTACCCAGCCTTTAATTTCCCTAGTTTCGCTTTATCCCTCCTAACGTGTAGCAGGGGATTGATTAACAAAGCTAACCATAAGTAAGAGATGAGCTTTACTTATAAAAGTAATTACGGTCGTTTTTCCAGCGCCAATTTAATCCCAAATGCCAAAAGTACAAAACCACTTATCCCTTGAATAGCCCGCTCTGTAGACGGCTTTTTCATCCATGTCCGAATTGCATTGATTAAATAAATATAGAGTATAAACCATAAAAAGGTTAAAACTGTATATGTCATTCCCATAATAAAAAGTTGAAAAAACGTATTCCCATCATGCTGTATAAATTGCGGTAAAAACGTTAGAAAGAAAATAGCTACTTTTGGATTTAACAAATTAGTAAGAAAACCTTGTCGGAAGCAAGAAGCACCTTGATACTTATTTTTAACTGTACTATCCTCTGTTTGTTTTCCAGTCTTCCGTAATGACCATAATGATACACATCCTAAGTAAATAAGATAAATAGCACCAATATACTTAAAAATAGAAAATAAAAATGCCGATTTAACAAGAATTGCAGAAATCCCAAGTACAGCTGCTAACGTATGAATACTTAAACCACTTAAAATACCAAAAACAGTTTTCATTCCACCTTGTTTCCCATGCAGCATTGTATTCTGAGTTACTAATCCCGTATCAGGTCCTGGCAAAATAATAAGAAAAATTGACATAGTAACAAAAAGATAATATTGCGTCACTAACATCCCTCCACAGATTAAATCTTTTCTTTATACCATTGTATTAACCATGTTCTTCTGTATTTTAATAAGTTATATGTAACGCTGAACAATTTGAACACAACTTCACTATACTCTAAACAAGAAAGGCCTGAACGAAGAATGTTCAGACCTTTCTTGTTTAATCTTCCATCGTAGACAAGTCACCTGTTGGTAAGTTTAACTCCCATGCCTTTAATACACGGCGCATAATTTTACCGCTTCTCGTTTTCGGTAATTTATCTCGGAATTCAATTTGTCTCGGTGCCGCATGAGCAGCTAGTCCTTTTTTTACAAATTGACGAATGTCTTCTTTTAATTCTTCAGATGGTTCGTACCCTGCGCGCAGTGCGATGAACGCTTTAATAATTTCTCCGCGTACAGGATCTGGAATCCCGATAACACCTGCTTCCGCAACTGCTGTATGTTCAATTAATTTACTTTCTACTTCAAACGGACCAACACGTTCACCAGACGTCATAATGACATCGTCAATACGCCCTTGGAACCAGAAATAGCCATCTTCATCCATATACGCAGAGTCACCTGACACATACCAGTCTCCTGGCATAAAATAAGACTCATATTTTTGTGGGTTATTCCAAACAGCACGCATCATCGATGGCCATCCTTTTCCAATTGCTAAGTTCCCCATTGTGTATGGCGGCAATTCATTACCTTCATTATCGACGATCGCTGCCTTCACGCCTGGAATTGGTTTTCCCATTGATCCTGGACGAATTTCCATACAAGGATAGTTACAGATAACTTGTCCTCCTGTTTCCGTCATCCACCACGTATCATGAATACGAAGATGGAACACTTTCATCGCCCAGCGAATTACTTCTGGGTTTAACGGTTCCCCAACGCTCAAAATATGACGAAGATTTGATAAATCATATTTCTTCAGCGTATCATCACCAGCACCCATTAACATACGAAATGCTGTCGGAGCGCTATACCAAACTGTTACACCGTAATCTTGAAGCGTTTCATACCAAGCGTCTGGACTAAAGCGTCCGCCTAAAACGACGTTAGAAGCTCCAACTAACCAAGGCGCAAAAACACCATATGATGTTCCCGTTACCCAGCCTGGATCTGCCGTGCACCAATACACATCATCTTCTTTTAAGTCCAGCACCCATTTTGCTGTTTGATAATGCTGCACCATTGCATTTTGAACATGCAGCACCCCTTTTGGTTTCCCTGTTGAACCAGATGTATAATGCAAAATGAGCCCATCTTCTCTTCCAAGCCATTCTATTTTTAATTGATTAGAAGCTTGTTCAAAAAGCGGATTAAATGCGACAATTTTACCGCCCTCTTCTACACCTTCCCCAACAACAAATACTGTTTTTAATGCTGGTAAATCATTAAATGGTATACGTTCTAACAATTCTGGTGTTGTCACAAGCACCTTTGCTTCACTATCCACTAGGCGGTCACATACAGCCGCTTCCATGAAAGCTTCAAATAATGGGCCAACGATTGCCCCAAGCTTAATTGCACCTAATAAAGTAAAATATAATTCCGGTGAACGATGCATAAAAATAAAGACGCGATCGCCTTTTTCAACGTCCCCATAGTTTTTCAAAACATTTCCTGCTTTATTCGACAATTCTTTCATTTCTTTAAACGTATATTTCTCTTTTCTCGCACCATCTTGATAATACAATGCTACTTTATTTTTTCGGTGGGATTTGGCATGTCGATCAATGGCCTCATAAGCCATATTTACTCGCCCAGTTTCATGCCAAGAAAAATTTTGATTAACTTCTTCCCAATTAAAATTTCGATATGCTTCATCGTAATTTAACAAATTATTTTCCCCTTGAATAACTGGAAGTGTTTCTACTTTCATTCTTTACATCCCCCTTCTATGTACCGTATAAGTCCATTATAAAGATATATTTTATAATTTTCAGTATTTTTTAAGAATTTCAGACAAATTTTTACTGACAAATTTCGATTCACATCGCATACTGAGTACAGTAGTATGAAAATAGATAGTAGATTCACAAAGCTCTGAAGGTGGTGAGCCTAAAATTGATTCATAGTAAAGTTTACAATGCAAGAAATTTAAAAGCACCAAAAGGAACTTTAGTTATTGAAGGTCCTGTCCAGACACATAATTTAGAAACGTATGAGTTTCATCCTGACTTAGTTGCCTTTCGTCCTGCGGCTCAGCAGTATAAAGCAATTGTCGAGATTTCTAAATTACCAGAAGCTCGGATTATTATTGCTCGTCATGAACATACAATTGTTGGCTATGTAACATATTTATATCCAGATCCTCTTGAACGATGGTCTGAAGGGAAAATGAACAATTTGATTGAGCTTGGCGCAATTGAAGTTGTTCCTGATTTTCGCGGCTGCGCTGTTGGAAAGAACTTATTAGAAGTTTCTATGATGGATGACCATATGGAAGACTACATTATTTTAACGACTGAATATTATTGGCACTGGGATTTAAAACAAACTGGACTCAATGTCTGGGAATATCGAAAAGTAATGGAGAAAATGATGAATGCTGGTGGATTGGAATGGATGGCAACAGATGATCCGGAAATTTGTTCACATCCAGCAAACTGCTTAATGGTTCGCATCGGAAAACGAGTTGATGTATCATCCATTCAACAATTTGACCGCTTACGCTTCAAAAATCGTTTCATGTACTAAAAGGGGGATTACATCATGATTGTTGAAGAAATCATGAATCAAAATGTAACAACGCTGCGCCCAACCGACACGATTGAAACAGCTTTAAGAACATTAGCAGCACATAGTATTCGGCACATTCCAGTTGTAAATGAACAATATGAAGTTCTCGGTATTATTTCCGACCGTGACGTTCGCGATGCAAGTCCGTCTATTCTTGATGAACACGTTTCAAAGGATGCCCTTCAAGAGCCGATTGAACGTATTATGAAGCATCCCGTTATGACATGTCATCCACTTGATTTCGTTGAAGAAATTGCCACATTATTTTTTGAAAATAAAATTGGCTGCCTTCCTGTTACAAAAGGCGGTCAGCTTGTCGGCATTATTTCGGAATCAACAGTATTACATACACTTGTCAAATTAACAGGTGCTCATCAACCAAGTTCACAAATTGAAATTCAAGTAAAAAATGAACCTGGTATTCTTGGGAAAGTTGTTGCTGTTTTCAGCGAACTGAAAATTAACATTGTGAGCGTTCTTGTCTATCCAGCAAAAGAAGAGAGCGACAAAGTTCTTGTTTTCCGTATTCAAACTATGAATCCTCTTAAAGCAATTGAAGAGCTAGAACAAAAAGGCTACCATGTTTTATGGCCAAATATTGCGGGGATGGGATCATGAAAAATGTATTCATTTACTCAGAAGATTATCAGGGCTATTCCTTTAGTCCTGATCATCCTTTTAATCAGCTTCGGGTAAAACTGACCTATGATTTACTGCAAAAAGGAGGCTTTATCCAGCCTTCACAAGTTATTCCACCACGAATGGCAACGGATGAAGAAATTGCTTTGATTCATACAGAAGAGTACATAAATGCGGTAAAACGTGCTGGAGAAGGAACACTAGAACAATCACTTGCCATGTCCTATGGCCTTGGAACAGAAGATACACCCATATTTCCAAACATGCATGAAGCGAGTGCCCTTCTCGTTGGTGGCACCTTAACTGCGGTCGATGCCATTCTTGAAGGAAAAGCGGAACATGCTCTCAATCTCGGCGGCGGATTACATCATGGCTTTCGCGGGAAAGCCTCTGGATTTTGTATTTATAATGACAGCTCGATTGCCATTAAATATATACAACAAAAATACGGTCTTCGTGTTTTGTACATCGATACAGACGCTCATCACGGTGATGGCGTGCAGTGGTCCTTTTATGACGATCCTAACGTATGCACAATTTCATTGCATGAAACAGGACGTTACTTATTTCCAGGAACAGGGGCTGTAAATGAGCGTGGTCAAGGGAATGGCTATAGCTATTCTTTTAACGTTCCTCTTGATGCTTTTACAGAAGATGACTCATTTATCCATGCATATCGCACCGTTATTCAAGAAGTCGCTGACTATTTCAAACCAGATATTATTTTAACGCAAAACGGAGCTGATGCTCATTATTACGATCCTCTTACACATCTTTGTTCAACGATACAAATTTACCGTGAAATTCCAAAAATCGCTCATGAGATCGCTCATAAATATTGCAACGGCCGCTGGATTGCAGTCGGTGGCGGCGGCTATGACATATGGCGCGTCGTTCCAAGAGCTTGGGCGCTCATTTGGCTCGAAATGAACAACATCCAAAACATCTCAGGACATCTCCCACCAGAATGGATTGAAGCTTGGAAAGGACAAGCTAAAACAGATCTCCCGCTCACCTGGGAAGACCCAGACAACATGTATAACCCGATTCCACGCAAACAAGAAATTGAAGAGAAAAACGAATTAACTGTAGCGAAGTGCCTTGAGATAATTCGGAATAATATGAAAAAGGTATTGTATTAAAAACCCCTTTTCTTTTTAAAGGGGGACGAGAGCATCTGGCCGCGCATAGTAGCGGTCAGGTCCTTTTTCTGCCACATGCGAGGGTTAAAACAAAAGGAGATATGTTCATGTGGAATCAACAACTTATACATACAAACCGCGGAACCTTTGAGTTATTTACAAAAGGACAAGGAGATCCGCTCTGTATTACACACCTTTACTCCCAATTCAATGAAACTGGCGACTATTTTGCCGATAGCTTTACATCCTTACATAAAGTTATATTAATTAACTTAAAAGATGCAGGAAATTCAGTGACTGCTTTTCAAGAAGATGAATTAAGTATGAAAGAAACGATTCAAGATTTAGAAGCAATTCGAGAAGCACTGCACATTTCATCATGGCATTTTGCAGGGCATTCTACTGGCGGCATGCTTGGACTTTTATATGCTATAAATTATCCACAGTCCTTACAATCGTTAGTAGTCGTTGGCGCTGCCGCTAGTGACTATACAAAAACAAAAGACTGCATTTATCATCCAGAACATCCGCAATTTTCCTATATGCAGCAGCTTATTGAAGATTTGAAATTGCCGCATCTTACGAAAGAAGAAAGAACTACTTTATCAACCGAGCGTACAAAGTTATCTTTATATCGTCCAGACCAATATGAAACATACTTTTCAAAACCAATTTATAAGACGATGGCTGCAAGTCGTATGAACTATTTTTCAAAAGAATTCCGCAGCTTTGATTTACGAGAACAACTTGCTAGCGTAACAACAAAAACGTTAATCATTTGCGGAAACCATGATGTGCAATGCCCAGTTGCATATTCGTTGCAAATACAGGAAAGTATAAAAAATTCCTCCTTTATTCCTTTTGACCACAGCAATCATTATCCATTTTTAGAAGAGGAAGAGAAATTTTCATCTGTGATTACAACATTCTATCATTCTTTGAAGGAAGGCAGTGAATATCTATAATGCTGCAAAATGGAATTACTTATATAACAATTAAAGAGTTTCTTGGCTTATGAATAATTACAAATTTATAACAAAAAAGGAAAACGCATTCAGTTTTCTGAATTTATTTTCATTCTCTTCTACCCTTTATTTCTATCTTAACTTTATATAGAATGTGTTGATAGGAATAATAAAATTCATAGTGAACGTGGAAAGGGTGGAATTATAGATGTGGAACGAATTTAAAAAGTTCGCTTTAAAAGGAAACGTTATGGATTTAGCTGTCGGGGTTGTAATTGGCGGCGCGTTTGGTAAAATTGTTTCTTCATTAGTAAATGATATTATTATGCCCTTACTTGGATTATTACTTGGTGGCATTAATTTTTCAAAGCTAGCTTATCCGCTTGGTGAAGATACTTTAAAATATGGTGCCTTCATTCAAACTGTAGTAGACTTCTTCATCATCGCATTCTCTATCTTCTTATTTATTAAACTATTTAATAAGCTAACATTCAAAAAAGAAGAAGAAAAGAAAGAAGAAGTACCAGCACCGACAAAAGAAGAAGTACTTCTTACAGAAATTCGCGATTTATTGAAACAACAAAATGCATCACGAGATAATGCATAATAAAATAGATAAAGAGAGCAGGTATTGTATGCCTGCTCTCTTTTTTATAATGTTTCTGAGTTTGTATGAATAAACAAAATAATTCCTGCCACAAGTAAAATAATGATAGCGCCTACAAATAATGTAGTAGAAAAAAACACAAATTTCTCATGTACTTGTTCTCCAGCGCTTTCTAAAAAAATGGAAGTAACGTATGTGATTAGGGCTATTCCTGCCAAAGCACTACCAGGAATAAATCGTCTCATACCACTCTGTTTTAATGTCATATAAGCAAATAGAGCCGTCACGCAAAGTGTAATTCCCCAAAGAATGATCATTTCATCTCCCCCTCACATAGCCTTTAGTGCCATTATACATTAGAAATAGTGGCAAAGCGAAATTTCCATTAGAGAAGCGGTTTATTTTAAAAAGGGATTTTTTTAGAAGAATAGAAATATGTAAAGAAAAAACAATAGGGGCTGAAACAATTTGGACGACTTATTCACAATAGACTGCGGAGAAATATTGCTACGAGAATATAGGATTGACGATGCTGATGCTATATATGAACTTACCTCACAACCTGAAGTTTATGAGTTCTTACCAGATTTCAAATCAACAAGAGAACAGCGTTTAGATTGGGTAACAAATTATGAAATACCATCAAACAAAGAGTTTTTAGCAGCGGTGCCTAATATCGATAAACAAACTTACTTGAGATTAGGAATCATCTTAAAAGAAACTGGTAAGTTCATTGGTTTTTGTATGACTGGAATAAAAGAAGAACTGCCCGCTCCGAATAGAGAGATTGCTTATGCTATTTCAAAACACTATAGGAATAGAGGATATACAACAAAAGCAGCAAAAGGATTGATTAACTATTTATTTGAGAAAACAAATGTTGAACTTCTAAATGCCGTTGCTCTAACACGAAATGTAAGCTCAAATAAAGTGATTCAAAAAAGCGGATTTACATTTGTAGGGGAAATCGAAATTGAAAATCAAAAGCATTACCATTACACCCTTCATAAGAATGAATGGCAAGACAATAAAGAAATACAAAAGCTATCTACAATTTAGTTTGTTATTGAACTCACGAAAATGCCCAGAGTATAAAAACTCTGAGCATTTTTGTGAGCTGTTAATATATTTCCTCAAGCTTCTTATTATTTTGTTGATTTTCTAAACTGAATGCGGTGCGGTAAAATAACAGTATGATCTTCTACCGTTTCTTTGTTCATGTATTTTGTTAATAGACGCATTGCAACTGCTCCGATATCATACATTGGTTGTACAACTGTTGAAAGCTGCGGACGTACCATAAGGGCAAGGCGTGTATTGTCAAAACCAAGTACTTCTAGATCATTTGGTACGTTTAAACCTTTATCTTGCGCTGCGTGAATGACACCTAGTGCCATTTCATCAGAAGATACGAATACGGCTGTTGGTTTTTCAGCAAGTTCCAATAGTTTGTCTAGCGCTTCCATACCAGAATCGTATGTGTAGTCACCATCTACAACAAGCTCTTCGTCGTAAGCAATGCCAGCTTCTTCTAATGCTCGTTTGTAACCTTGTAATTTTTTCGCACTGCCTGCTTTATCAACGTAAGGTCCAGATACGAAACCAACTCTTGTATGACCTTTCTCTAAGAAATGTTTCATCGCATCATACGCTGCTTGTGTGTAATCGATATTTACAGATGGTGTATTATTTTGCTCATCAAACGATGCCGCAAGTACGATTGGAACAGGAGATTTTTTAAATTCTTCTACGTGAGTCTCTGTAATATCCTCCCCCATAAATACGATACCATCTACTTGTTTCCCAAGCATTGTATTTAATAAATGGAATTCTTTCTCTTTATTTTGGTCAGAGTTACTTAAAATAATATTATATTTGTACATTGTTGCGATATCTTCAATACCGCGCGCAAGCTCTGCATAGAACGTGTTCGAGATATCTGGAATAATAACCCCAACTGTTGTTGTTTTCTTACTTGCTAATCCGCGTGCTACTGCATTTGGACGGTAACCAAGGCGTTCAATCGCCTCTAATACCTTCTTTCTTGTTGTTGGTTTTACATTTGGATTGCCATTCACAACACGTGATACTGTTGCCATTGAGACATTTGCTTCGCGCGCTACATCATATATTGTTACGTTCATCTTTTCACACACTCCTTTATAAAATTCATCTATATAATATGTATCAGTTAACTTGAATGAAAAAAAGACATCCACTCTACTTAAAGATGTCACTTCCGAGCCCTTTCACTAATGATACGATACAAATAAGGATTGACACAATATTTTCCCGAAAAAGTTTCGAAAAAATTCGTTCCTTTTCTTATATTTTCATATTTTTAATAGAAAAATACCCATTTTTAAGAAAAAAATCTATGCAGCACACAGCTACATAGATTTTTGAAGCCATTATCCTACTATCTCATCCGAAATGCTTTTAATTCATTCATAAATGCATTGAACTCAGGAATATCCATTTGCTGCGCTGAATCAGAAAGTGCGACAGCTGGATCTGGGTGCACTTCTGCCATAATCGCATCTGCGCCGATCGCCATTGCCGCTTTTGCAGTTGGTAATAATAAATCACGGCGTCCTGTTGAATGTGTTACATCAACAACAACTGGCAAGTGCGTTTCTTTCTTTAAAATTGGTACAGCAGAAATATCTAACGTATTTCGCGTTGCTTTCTCATACGTACGAATACCGCGCTCACATAAAATAATATCGCCATTTCCTTGTGCAATAATATATTCTGCCGCATACATAAACTCTTCGATTGTTGCAGATAATCCTCGTTTTAATAATACCGGCTTATTCACAGAACCAGCTGCTTTTAACAACTCGAAGTTTTGCATATTGCGAGCACCAATTTGAATGACATCTACATAATCAAGCGCCATTTCAATATCATTTGGATTTAAAATCTCACTAATGACAGCTAAATCATACTCATCTGCTACTTGGCGTAAAATCTTCAACCCTTCAACGCCAAGACCTTGGAAATCATATGGTGATGTACGCGGTTTAAATGCTCCGCCTCGCATCAGTTTTAAGCCTTGTTCTTTCATTGCCTCAGCAACTTGACGAACTTGCTCATAGCTTTCAACTGCACATGGTCCCATAATAAAATGAGCATTGCCGTCACCAATTTTTTCACCTTTAATATCAACAATTGTATCATCTGACTTTTTCTTACGTGATACAAGAAGGGCCTTACGATGATCATCTTCTTGCAATTCTAAGCCTGTTTTAAAAATTTGTTTAAACAAATGTTGAAGCGTTGATGTTTCAAATGGTCCATCGTTATTGTCCGCAATTAAATCGAGCATTTTGCGTTCACGTACTGGATCAAAACGTTTCACACCTTGTACTTCTTTTAACTTGCCAACTTCTTGTACAAGACGACCGCGCTCATTTAATAACTTTAAGATTTGTAAGTTCATTTCATCAATTTGAGAACGTAACCGATCTAACTCCTGTGATGCCATAATAAAGCCACCTCTTTCAAGTTTTATATGTATACTAACAAATATAAATACCATTCATAAGATAATTTATTATATATGATACATATACAGATGTCACTTCATACACATCGCATGAGACTGCATGTGGAATCGTTATTTTCTCTTCATTTAATCGTAAAAAATATAGCCCGTCAATATTATTTTCAGAAAATAAAAAAAGCAAGCGTATTTGCTTGCTTTTCCTTATTTCACATTTTCTTTTAATGCTTGCTTCGTAATGTTCCAATGCGATGCATGCCAGAGCACTTTACCATCTTTTATGTATAATACTTGCGGCGATTCATGTTTAATTCCAAAGTACTCCGCGATTCTGTTAGAAACTGGACGTGCATCTTGTACATATAAATAATAGGCTGGCACAGCTTGCTCTTCACCAAGGTACTCTTGAAACGCCGTGAAACCACCGTGGCTTATTGGACATGTTGTGCTATGTTTAAACAAGATATATGGCTCTTTACTTGCTAGGATTTCTTCAAATTGTTCCATTGTATCAATCTTTGTCATGCTCATATTATTCGCCTCTCATTCGAATCGGAAGTCGCGGTAATTTCTTTTCTTTTTTCGGCTTTTTCTCTGTTCTTTCAAACTGCTCTACTTCCTCTTCTTTCTTTTTTGCACGGAAGCGATTGTACACGTCAATGACTGCATTACTCCATTGCACCACTTGTGCTACTTTATCAGCATTGTTTTCTACTTGATGGGCAACAGAATCAGAAACACCGCGTAATCGTGTGTTTAAGGAATGAATCGTTGTTCCGATTCCCTCTACACCTTCCATCACTTTATTTAGCGACTGCGATTTCTGTTGAATATCATCTGCTAATGCATTTGTTTTATGAAGAAGTTGCTCTGTTTCCACTGAAATGCCCTGCATTTGTTTTTCCAGGCCTTCCATCGTACTCGCTACATTCTCTAACGTTTTTTGAACAGATAGTAATGTTCGACATACATAAACAACTAATACAGCAAACGCAATTGCGATAATGGCTACACTGACGTATAAAAGAATTTGCATCCGAATCACTCCTTTATCTTTTTATGCTTTTTTCTATTATACAATCATTTTCCGTTTCATTCTAATTGTTCTACATACATCCATTTTAATTTTTCAACATTTAGATTGCTACTATGCATGGCCAGTTGCTCTTGTCCACCTAAAAGAGTGGGGTTTGACTTTTTCAATTTAAAGTGATATTTCGTGCCAATTTTCATATTTATTTGCCAAATAAAACATAAATTATTAAACAAATTCAAACAAGTAGGTTACAATAAGGAAGGATACATATATAAGGGAGGCTTTACATATGAAAGACCCACGTATTGAAACATTAGCAAAAAATTTAATTAACTACTCTATTCGTTTACAAAAAGGCGAAAAAGTATTAATCGAAAACTTCGGTTTACAAAAAGAGCTAGTAACAGCACTTGTAAAGGCTGCATATGAAGCTGGTGGTTATCCATTCGTACTATTAAAAGATCATCAAGTAGACCGCTCTTTAATGATGGGCGCAACAGAAGAACATTTCGAGCAAATCGCTGCATATGAAGCAAGCGTAATGAAAGATATGGACGCTTATATCGGCCTTCGCTCTGGTGATAACGTAAATGAACAAGCTGACGTTCCAAGTGAGCGCATGAAAATTTACGGTAACACAGTAGGTAAAAAAGTACATAGAGACATTCGTGTTCCAAAAACAAGATGGGTTGTACTACGCTATCCAAACGCTGCGATGGCACAGCTTGCAAAAATGAGCACAGAAGGATTTGAAGACTTCTACTTTGACGTATGTAACTTAGACTACGCGAAAATGGATAAAGCGATGGACAATCTTGTTGCGTTCATGAACAAAACAGATAAAGTACGTCTTGTTGGACCTGGCACTGACTTAACATTCTCTATTAAAGATATTCCAGCAATTAAATGTGCTGGTCACTTAAATATTCCAGACGGCGAAGTATACTCTGCGCCTGTTCGCGATTCTGTTAACGGTACAGTTTCTTACAACACGCCATCTCCATACAATGGTTACATGTTCGAAAATGTAAAACTTACATTTAAAGACGGCCAAATTATTGAAGCAACTGCAAACGATACAGAACGCATTAACAAAATTTTCGATACAGATGAAGGAGCTCGCTACGTTGGTGAATTCGCAATTGGCGTAAACCCATACATTTTACATCCAATGGGCGATATTCTATTCGATGAGAAAATCGATGGCAGCTTCCACTTCACTCCTGGACAAGCATACGACGATGCATGGAATGGCAACAACTCTAACATCCACTGGGATTTAGTATGCATCCAACGCCCTGAATACGGCGGCGGCGAAATTTACTTCGACGACGTATTAATCCGTAAAGACGGCCGCTTCGTTGTACCTGAATTAGAAGCGTTAAACCCTGAAAACTTAAAATAAGATAGAAAAAGTGAGCACAGGTTGTTGTGCTCATTTTTGTATTATATAGATACAAATTGAAAAACTAACATAAAAAACCTTTTCTTTTTCGGTGGGCGAGAGCATCTAGCCATGTATAGAATCGGTCAGGGCCTATTTCTGCCACATGCGCAGTGAAAACCAAAAAGAGCAAACAAGTGCAGGTTCCTTTTTTTCATAACAGCAATCTATATGTTAAAAAACAAATTGAATTTATATATAAGACTCTGTTAATTTCTTCTTGAACGCACCCGATAGTAGATGTACTAAACAAATTAGAAAGCAAGCATAGCCCCTCTTTCATCAAATACAGAATCTGGGTTCCAAGCAACCTCCCAAAGAAAGTTAGTTATTTATGTTAAAATATTGCGAGTGAAATCAGGTTCTTAACGATTTTATCAAGTATCAAGCAAAATAATTTAGAAACGAATAAGGGACGGTACTAACATGGAAAACGTATCAAATGTAGATAAATTGGAATCAATAAAATCTTTCCAATCGACAATCAGTAAACTCGAAAATGCCTTGTCACAGATGACTCAGAAAGGCGCAAATACTACCTTAGTAAAGAAACGACTCAAAGCTGTTTGCATCGGCTTAGCAATGCTAGAAAACGTTTGGAATCAAAGACCCCATCATTACACCCAGGAAGATTTAGCAGAAGCTCGCAATGTTCTTACTGGTTTGCTTCCATCAATTGAGAACATTTATGATAAGTCAAAGGCTGGTAGTCCCCAAAGAACGCTTTTAGAAAGAAGAAGAAAAGCGTTGAAACTAGCTATTCAAGCGATTAATAATTTTTCTAATAAATAACTTTTCTAACTAAATAGAGTATAACGGGTGCTTTAGTTCAATAAGAATCAAACAACTTTAAAGAGTCTTACTATAAAAAAATGTAGCAAGGCTCTTATATTTTTATATCGAAATTAAATGACTTTATTATCACTTTACAACACTTACATACTCCCGCTCGAATGAAACACTTGAATCGGTCCGTCCCAACCGTCTTTCCTTATCTCACAGTATTCATTATTCGTGTACGCCGAAATGACTTTTCGCCAAAACGCTTGTGCTGGAATATTTTCCTCCATCTCTGCAACTTCCCACTCCCCAGGGAATTTAGAAAACAGTTGAACAGCTGATTGTTTCCCTACACCACTTTTACGATACTTTTTCATGACAAAAAATTCTGACATCGAATAGTATGTACGGTCATTTTCCTCAATCTCTCGGATTAGCGCGAATCCCGCGTACTTTCCATTCACTTTTATAAAGAACGGAAAGCGACCTTCCTCTGTAAAATAATAATCTACGTACATATATTCATACAAACCATGCTCATTCACATCTTCAGGATCAAATTCGCTAAAATCGTATTTATATAGTTCCGTTAAATTTTTTAAAACGGTTTTATCCTCTAGTTTTACTTTTTCAATTTCTAAATTCATATTCATGTTTTTTTCTCCTAGCTATATATAGTATATATTCATATAAAATGTCTTAATCTAGGCTCTCGCTACAATAATAGCTTCAAAAGGCATATTTGCTCCGCCGCCTTGTTCTGTAAACATGATAGAGAATCCAGCCGCCTCTAATTCGGTTACATATCCTTGAATTGATAATGTTTTCCCGGCTGGACATAAAGGCACTTCAACCTTTTTTATACCTTTAGGAGTAGAGACCTGCATACATATTAATTCACCAGGTTTAAGTTGTTGTTTGTGAAATGATTGTAATTGTTCTAGTATATGTTCCTCTTCAGTTGATTTAGACACCACACTGTCTAAAGCTAATCCATTTTGTAAAAAGAATAAGCCACCGCTTTTCAGAACTCGTTTCACTTCCTTTAGATGTGCAATTCGATCTTCATCTTCCGCCATCATATGTAAACAGCCTACATTAACGGCTAATTCATATGTATGATCTGCGATTCCAAGATTAGTAAGATCCGTAACATCACCAACTAAATAATTAACATCTAAATCTTTATGTGTATTGCTAATAGCGTGTTTAATAACTATAGGGGATAAATCTATCGCTGTTACATGAAGCCCTTTTGAAGCTAACACTCGAGATTCATGTCCCTCCCCACAACCAAATTCGATACATCTATCTCCTTCTGCTAGTCCTTCAACAAGGTGTAATAATTGCGGATGTGGTTCATGCTGATTCCAAAATTGTATTCCTGATTCATAGATTAGTTGATATCTCTGATCATACACTTTTAGATTTTCTTGTTTCACGAATCCATCTCCCTTCATAGAAGCCATCATTATATTTAACTTACAAAACTCCCCATAGTTTATTACAGCGAACTACCATGAGACTTCATTTTATAAAATTTTATGTATTTCGTTACTAATTGTTTCAACACGTTCTTTATAATACAGTCCTTTATCTTTTAGTTTAAGCTGAGCGATAAAAAGGTTCGCAAGCATCACTGCCGTATCAAGCCTGTAAAACAGACAAGCAATTTTAGGCAGAGAATCAAAAATATGCTCATTTTTATACCCGGCCTTAAACTCGCTCCAATTCACTTCATTTACTTCCGCTATTCTCATCAGTTCGAGAAGTGGATGACCAATGAGAGCATTATCCCAGTCAACGATTGCCTGAATTTCTCCGCTCTGACCAATTATATTGGCAGACCGAATATCCATATGAAGCAGCCTCTTTACCTGTTCCCCCTCCTTTAAAATCGCTTCAATTTCTTCTACTTTTGGAAATTGAAGACGTAAAGAAGTAATTTCGTTAAATGATTGTAGTCTTTTAACAAGACGCTCTGCTATATGCTTTTCTGTCGACTTTCCGTTTTCATTTTCATACTGCAAATCTTCAATTGGCATACGATGAAGTTTATTGGCTAATTCTCCAATTTTATAAGAAGAAATCGGAGTAGAGTCAGCAGTTATATAGTCTGAAATTAAAAAATCCAGTTCCTCCGAAAGATGCAGTCCATGAACGGCTGGCACAGGAATTCCTTGAGAATGACAAAACGCAGCAAGCTTTGCTTCCTTTTGTAATGAAAGGCGACTGCTAAATGAATTCTCATTTATATTAGCAACTTCGCGCTCCCATGGTACACGAAAAGCAAAGGAACTTGTTTCCGAATCTCCTCGAAACACAACATTTTGGACGCCGCTTCCTGCTACTTCTAAACTTTTAACTCCCAACTCTTTATATTCTCTCTTTAATATGTGTTGTAATTTTATTCTTAACTCTTCTGTTCTTGTCACTACATTCAGCATTTCATGTCCTCCTGGTTCAGAGATTTCTCTGTTAAGACAAGAAAATCTTTTATATCTTGTAAAACAATTTGCATTGCTTTCTCCCAAAATTCTTGTTTTGTTACATCAAAGCAAAGGTGGTGAAAAGCTAATTGCTCAGCAGTCATTCTGCCAGTGTCTCGAAGTAAATGTATATATTTTTCTTCAAATGAATGTCCTTCTTGAAGGGCATTTGCATAGATTCCTTGGCTGAATAGGAAGCCAAATGTGTACGGAAAATTATAAAAAGGTTTATCTGTGAAATAGAAATGGCGATTCCAAACCCATGAAAAATCATTGTAAGAAGCAAGAGAATCATTGAACGCGTACTGCTGCGCTTTCTCCATCAAATGATTCAATTCATCGACTCCTACAACCCGCTCTTTTCGGATTTCATAAAAGTCTTTTTCAAATATAAACCGTCCTTGAACTCCTATTAAATAACTCAAGGCAGATTGTATTTTTGCCTCTAGAAGGAGCAATTTCTCATGTTCATTTGAAGTCTCTTGAATGACCTTATTTAAAATAATCGTTTCAGCAAACGTAGATGCTGTTTCACTAACAGCCATCGTATACTGCTGTGCAAATGGCGGAACATCATTTACAATAATTCCTTGATGAAAAGAATGCCCTAATTCATGGGCAAGTATAGCGAGATTATTATGTGTTCCCTGAAAATTCATGAAGATACGCGATTGCTTTGTTAGCGGAAATCTAGCTGAGAATCCCCTACTTGCCTTTGTATCTCTGCTTTCAGAGTCAATCCAGCCTTCCTGAAACGCTCTTTCTGTATAATCCGCTAATTTAGGACTAAAAGAGTGAAACCCAGTAAGGATTATGTCAGCAGCCTCTTCATACGTATAAGTCTTGGTTACTTTGCCTATCGGCGTATATATGTCGAACCAATCCATTTTTTCTAACCCTAATAAACGTGCCTTTCTTTTTAAATATGAAGTTATGATAGGCTTACTTTGATTGACAGCTTCCCACATAGAATCGAGCGTTAATTGTGACATTCTATTGTAACGAAGTGGCTCTGTTAAAATGGAATCTGAAGCTAACCCCCGGTGTTTATACACTTGTAATCGAAAACCAGCGATGTTATTTAGAGCTACTGCGCATGTCTCAGCCACTTGTTCACCTGCATGATGTAAGGCATTTACGAGATTCCTTCTATTATGGTGATTGATAGATGAATGTAATAGATTATAGACTTGTCCAAAGCTAAGGTATTCTCTTTTTCCTTCTTCCTCTAGAACAATCTTCGTTTTTCCAGTGACAGAGTTATATAAATTGACCCATGCATGATAGCCATTAATAGAAAGATCTTGAATCAACTTTTCCTGTGCTACTGGTAATTCCCCTCTCGCTTTTTCTCTTTTTTCTTGAAGTGGATAAGCAATCTGTTTTATTTGTTCTAGCTGCAACAGCTTCTCCCAAATCTTGTCCGGTATATGTACCAATCTTTGTTCAAAATCGTTCATGACAATCTCAAATTGTGATGAAATATTCCTTACTTTTTCACTTAATACAATAGCCTGCTCATCTTCAACATTTTCTGATTCCAAACATTCCACAAAATGAGTTGCCTCAATCAAGCGAATAGATAACCCTTGGATTCGATTCATTTGTTCGATCCACTCATCGTATCCACTTATTGATTTCAGTTCCTTAATTTCTATTGTTACCGCTGCTTCCTTAGAAATATCTCCCTCTAATTTCAGAAGAAATTGTTTAAATTCAGAAGACTCACTTCCTCCATAAAAAATCTCATCCAAGCTCCACCGTTGTTTTAAGGTCTCACGCAATGCATTTCCCTCCTTTTAGAAAGCCCCGTCCCTTTCCATATTATACCATGAAATGTTAGTAAATTCAGAAAAAAAGGAAGAAGCGTTTCCCTATACGCTTCTTCCTTTTCTATGTTTTTACCTTCTCTTTTTTTAACCATTGCACGTGGTAGGAAAAGGCCCTGACCGCTCTAAAATGTACCCTATAGAGTAGACACTAAAAAAGTCTCTCTCTGTATGGTACATTTTTGTATAATTAAGAAATACAAAACTTGAAAATAAAACATGG
>NZ_JAVBXD010000034.1 GCF_030756675.1 Bacillus multifaciens | reverse complement strand
ACCTATAGATTTAGCAATTGTCTTTCCGCCTTCAGTACCCTCTAAATATCGTTTTACTGCTCGTATTTTTTCTTTTGAAGAAAATTTAGCCATAAAAAAGTGCACCTTCAATTGTTAGACTGTGTCTAACAATTGGGGTGCACTTCATTGGAAGAGTGGCTTTTTTTAACCTTACATAAATGTAAGGTTTATGTAAGAGAAATAGATAGCCTGTTATTATGGTAAATGGTATAGTAACAAGGTGATTTGGAAAAGAATTCTAATATAATTTTTTTATAGAGATAAGGTTTCTTATATAACAATTCTAATTGTGTAAGGAAGTGTAATCGTGGCAACAGTAATGATGAGATAAGGTAAAGCGAGGGATATAGTAATGAAAACAGTGTTAGAAGCTAAGGATATTAGAAAAGTATATAATACTGGTGGAAATACATACGAAGCGTTAAAAGGCATTAACTTGCAAGTGAAAGAAGGCGAGTTCGTTGGAATTATGGGACCGTCTGGATCGGGGAAAACAACGTTATTAAATGTTCTTTCTACAATTGATAACGCAACGAACGGTGAAGTTTTAATTGATGGAAATGATATTGTGAAAATGACTGATGATAAATTAGCGTTGTTCCGTCGCGACCACTTAGGATTCGTTTTCCAAGATTGTAATTTATTGGATACGTTAACGGTACAAGAAAACATTGCGCTCCCGCTGGCATTATCAAAAGTTAAGGCAAGTGAAATTGACCGTCTAGTTCTTGAAATCGCGAAAAAATTTGGCATTGATCATATTTTGGAGCAATATCCATACCAAGTATCTGGTGGACAAAGGCAGCGCTGCGCAGCTTCTCGTGCAATTGTTACAAATCCAAGTATGATTTTTGGGGACGAACCAACGGGAGCGTTAGACTCTAAGTCTGCAACTGATTTATTGGAGAGTTTGAAAGCATTAAATGAATATGACCAATCGACAATTTTAATGGTTACACATGATGCATTTGCCGCAAGTTATTGTGAGCGCGTTGTTTTTATTAAAGATGGTGAGTTATTTAAAGAACTGCACAGAGGAGAATTAACACGTAAGCAATTTTTTGGACGGGTTTTAGACGTAATGTCTACGATCTCTGGGGGTGCAGTAGATGACGTTATCTAGTATTGCCCTTCGTAATATAAAGCGTAACTTTAAAGATTATGCTTTATATTTTATGTCGATGATTTTTAGTATCGTCATTTACTTTACGTTTGCATCGCTTCAATATAATACGCAAATGGAAAAGGCAGCGGAAGGGTCAAAGGAAATTAGCGGTGCCTTCCAAGTTTCTAGCGTGATGCTCATTATTTTCGTAGCATTATTTATTATTTATTCCAATGGTTTCTTTACACGTAAACGAAAAAAAGAAGTTGGTTTATATTCTTTACTCGGAATTCGGAAACGCCAAATTGGGAAAATGCTGTTTTATGAAAATATGTTAATGGGGTTAATGTCGCTAGTAATAGGGATTATAATTGGCAGCGTACTGTCTAAGGGATTTCTTGAATTATTAGTAGGCTTAATGGGGCTTGATTTACAAGTTTATTTTGAGGTCCCATTAGCGGCGATTATTGATACAACTGTTGTTTTCTTTGTTATTATTTTATATACATCGTTGCAAGGATATCGTTTAATTTATCGTTTTAAACTGATTGAACTATTTCGCGCTGAGCGTGAAGGAGAAGGAATGCCGAAAGGATCTATTATTATCGCAGGTATCGCTATATTTTTAATTGGTTCTGGGTACTTCTTATCACTTTTGTTTACGAAAGTTATTAAATATGCAGACTTCATGATAATCGCATTTTATATTTTATTTGCGACTATACTTGGTACGTATTTATTCTTTATGTTCTTTACAGTTGTTGTTTTAAGAAGAGCAAGAAATTATAAATCATCCTTTTATAATGGAATGAATATGGTAACAACATCTCAGCTTTTATACCGCATTAAAGGAAATGCAAAATCTTTGGCGACAATTGCTATTTTGAGCGCGGTAACATTAACGGCTGTTGGTACATCTGTTACGACGTATTATAATACATTTACTCAGGCGAAAGATTTTGCTCCGTATAGTTTTTCTTATGAGAAAAAAGATCCCGCTTTCGAACAAAAGGTGAATGCAATCTTCGCAGAAGAGAAGAAACGTAATTCGATTACAGAGCAATTTGAAATTGAAATGGTGCCGGTGAAAGGGAAATTCGAAGGTGAAAAAGCAGATATAAGTATGAATTCTCATTATATGATGACGGAACAATATCAACTTGTGTCACAGTCTGCTTTCAATGTAATTGCGAAAAAGATGGATGTGGACGTGGTAAGTTTAACTGCTGGAGAAGCATTTATATTTGATGGTATGTATATCGAAGGACACGAGTTTAGTACAGCATATAAAGGTAATAAAGCAGTGTTTCCTATTGGAAATGAAACGAAGGCATTAACAATTAAAGATGCTGAAAGTCGTAATGTTACGAACTTAGGAGAATTAGTTGTTGTTGTGCCAGATGACGTATACGAGCAAGCGAAAAAGACAGTTGAAACAAGAGTTGTTAAAAATATGAATGTAAAAAATGAGAAAGACAGTAAAGTATTAACGGAGAAGCTAGTAAAGACTATGCCGAGAGGGTCTGAAGCTGCACCGGTCTTTAGAGATTTCTATACAGGGTTTAAAGGCGGAATGGAAGCAGCGGGTATGATGATGTTCATCGGTGTTTTCTTAGGACTTGTATTCTTACTGGCAACAGGATCTATCATTTACTTCAAACAGTTAACAGAAGCGAATGCAGACCGTGATCGTTACGTCGTACTTCGTAAAATTGGAGTAACAAAGCAAGAAATGAAGAAAGCAATTGCAAAGCAGATCTTCTATATTTTTGCGATTCCGTTGGTGGTTGGAATTTTGCACAGCTTATTTGCGTTAAAAGGATTATCAAACTTATTGCCGTTTGAAATTTTAATTCCGTTATTAATGAGTATCGGTGTATATAGTATCATTTATGTTGGATATTACTTTTTAACAGTTCGTTCTTACTTTAAGATTGTGAGCGGGGAGTAGGAAAAACTCCCGTAAATCAGTTTAACTACATCATCCTTTCTAAAATAGAAATAGCCCCTACTCCAATGATTAGAGTAGGGGCTTACATTTTATAGATAATACTGACATAAATCAAAGTTTTTTTCTGTTGGCTGTTTTATTCAGATTTCCTGCCTAATTCTTTATTAAAATTGCCATATAAGGCATTGTTGTAAATTCATTTGCCTTTAGTAAATCAAATACATTTTTTAGATAAAAAACGTTATGCTCAACTGATTTTGCGAAAGATTGAATAAGTTTGATTACTAAATCTGTCGTTAATTCTTTATGAAAGCCTGCCATTCCGATTAAATGAAGTTTTATCATTGAATAGTGAATGACTAGCATCACATAATCATCGAAAATCGTTTTGTGTCCAAGTGGGAACAAGTTTTTAAATACATAATTGACTAGGTAATTTTCTAAAATGTACTCATGTTGTGTCATAAATGGCTCGTAAAATTCTTCATAGGCCTTTTTATAGTGCTCTGTAATCTCTTCAACAGATGCTTCTTTTGTATATTGAATACCTTTTAACATCTCTGTTAAACAATCGCGGTATCGTTGGCTTGTTATAGCTGTGCTAGCACGATAATCGACTAATTCTTTACATAATTCCATTTGTACCGCCAAATGAGTAGGTATTTTGTCAAGTGATTCTTTCATTCCTTGATTAGACATCCAGTTGGTGAAATTAGCAATGACATTTGGAATTCCATGAACATCATCTTGATCAATGTGTTTCTGTATCTTTTGATAGAACATTCCCAAAATGATAAGACGCTCCGCTAGCGTATAAGAGCGGTCTTGGATAACTTGAATAGAGAAAATTCGTAATTCCCAAAAATATTTTTTTGGCGTATTATCGATTTTCAGGCCATCTGTTTTTAACTGTTTTACAATGGACCCAGGAGTACTAGCCGGTTCTTCAATCTCAGCAAAATCAATACCATTTGGATTTAAAAGAGCTAAACGTGCAACTTCAGGACATGACGTAGTAGCTGATTTCTCAATTACGCCGTTAATACTATTAATAGAGCGGGGGTAGACTGTACAAGTATTAGATAAATACTCTTCCCCTAATTTTAATTGAACCTTGCAAAGGTTCTCTTCAGATAGGAAGGAACATCTTCCTCCATCCTCCATTTTAATTTTAGCGTAAGACGAAGAAGATGGATTTGAACGTTGTCTTGTTACCTTATTCTTGAAAAGTGGCTTTAGTTCTAAATCACGAGATTTTTTGTATTTTTTATACGTGTCTTCATCAACTGTCACTTTCCATCCAATGCAACAAGAATCTTCACACTCTGATCCTATACAAGAGAATTGTTGCATATACTGAGGAACAAGTAGCTGTCTGTTTTTTGTGTCATTAAGTGTCATAGTACGCGTCTCCTTAGCTAATATTACAATGAGCTTTTTATTATGTATCAATTGTATATTAAGAAATACAGATTATCAATATTAGGTTGAGATAGTATTTTGGACATGAGAAAGTTACATCTAAGATACTTTCTTAGCTTAAAAAGGGACAGCTCTTATTTATATGTAAAAAAGCGAGGCTACCCAAAAGTGAACCTATTGGGACAACCTCGTTTTTTGTTAAGTATAATTATATTATTTATCCGTTGCAACTGACGCAATATATGGTAAGTTTCGATATTTCTCAGCACAGTCAATGCCGTAGCCAACGATGAATTCATCTGGGATCACGAAGCCAACATATTCAGCTGTTAAATCAACTTTACGGCGCTCTGGTTTATCAAGAAGCGTACAGAATTTTAACGTTTTTGGTTTATGCATTAAGAAGTGGTCTTTTAAGAAGTGAAGTGTTAAACCAGAATCGATAATATCTTCTACTACGATTACGTTTTTACCAGTAATATTTACATCGATATCTTTTAGTAATTTTACTTTTCCAGTTGTTGTTGTTTGGTTCCCATAGCTAGATGCAGAAATAAAGTCAATTGTTACGTCATTTTTAATATGGCGAATTAAATCTGCTGCAAATACGAAAGAACCTTTTAATACAGCAATAACAAAAATTTCTTCTCCTTCAAAATCACGTTCAATTTGCAGTGCTAATTCTTTTACCTTTTCTTGCAGCTGTTCTTGTGAGATTAAAGTGTCTTTTAGTTGAATGTCCATTGAGAGCCTCCTACATTGTCAAACTTGTGAACAGTTTGACTGTAAAGGATTGAGGGGGAAAAGTCAAAGGAGAGAGTACTTATTTTAAATAGGAAATGCAAAATATTCAGAATATGCAAATGCAACCTGGAAAAATGACATAAAGTAAAACTTTAATCAGTGGGGGTTTTCTTCATCCCCCACTGATTATTAGCCCTCACCAATCGGGCTTTTACTGCCCGTTAATGCGGGATAAAAACATCTTTCTTTTTAGTGGAGGACGAGAGCATCTGGCCATGCATAGTAGCGGTCAGTTCCTTTTCCTGCTACTTAAAACAAAGGGAGCAAGAAAGTGCAGGTCATGGTGTATTCTGCATAGCAGCGATTTATATATGATTACAAATGAAAATTTTAAATTTGTATATCCTTATTAAATATTATAATCCTTACAAAAATGTAAGGTTTTTTGTAAGGTTAATCGATAGTTTAGCAGCATGATTTTGAATAAACTTATCTATGTAAGGCACACACATTTTAGGGAAATAAGACGTTAGGCACTACAACTGAAAGGAGAAAGAGAATGGAGAAGCGCTCAGCGGCTCTTGCTTTATTATTAGAGAATGATGCGATTATGTTAGCTAATAATAAGGATTGTACAACTGTAATTGATCGGCGAGAAATACCAGTAGATTCACGCGATAAAATAGTATGGTACAAATGGAATGAGAACTACAAAGAGAATATAAATGAGCAATATCACATAGGGTATGATGTGCATAGAGTTGTTTTATGGAATGAGATGAAATCTTGGATTCATAAGCAAGACGGTAAAAATAATTTTGAAAGCAGCTGCGCACTCCATTCTCAAACTCCTGAAATGGTAAGAAAAAGAGAATCGCATTAGGAAAGTAACTTGGAATACTGAGGCACAAAAAAAGATTGTTGATTAAGCAATCTTTTTTTATTTGTATAAATACAAAGTAACTACTCAGTCACTCTATGAAAAACCGATAGAAAAGCATTTTTTTAAGTGATCGAGAGGGACTGGCTATGTATAATAGCGGTCAGGGCCTTTTCCTGCCACGCGCAAAGTTTTAAAACAAGGAAAGCCCGATTGGTGAGGGCTAATAATCAGTGGGGGATGAATAAAACCCCCACTGATTAAAGTTTCACTTTATATATATTTCTTCTACTAAACGTTTGCTGTAATAAGTATAAAAAAATGCCCTTTATCTGATTTTTTTTGGTCAGATGAAGGGCGTTTTCTTTCATGTTTTAAGTTGTTTTAGGATTGGAGTCCCTGTTTTTTGTTGTATTCTAGTTCTTTTGCTCCTCGATGAGCCAATATACAGCATATGATACAGCAAATCGTTGCTGCTAGTAATACGTAGAAGCCACCATTCCATCCTACTTTGTCAACCATTACACCAAAGAGGGTAGTACCTAAAGATGCACCTAAAATGTAGCTCATAAAACCTCGCAAACCAACCGCAGAACCAACAGCGAAAGGCGGAACTACCTCCATAGTTTGTACTGAAGCTAGGAATTGTGGAATATAAATCAAGCATCCAATAATGGCGGCGAAGATAGTCACCCAGTGTAAAGATGTACTTTGCCAGTAACCAATGATACAGAAGAGTATCATTGTCATAGCGATGATTGCTGGCGGCATGCGGTGCCCTTTGAATAATTTGTCTGATAGGTAACCAGCCAGAAGAGTAGAAGGAATAGCTGCCCATTCAAAGAATAAAAAGGCAACACTCATCTCTTCTTTAGTGAAATGTTTCACATGTAATAAATAAATAGGTAACCAGCTTATAATGCCGAAACGAACCATGTAAACGAAAACATCTACGAAGGAAACGAACCATGCATTTTTGTTAAATAAAACATAATTCTTGAAAATCTGCCAAGCACTCATGTCTGCTGGCGGTTTTGAATCAGCATTTTGTTGTGTTTGTGAATCGGATTCGTCCTTGATAATTTCGTTTAGCGGAGGCAAGCCTTCGCTTACCGGTGAGCCTTTAATAAGGGTTAGTATTATAAGTGCAATAACAATAGCTATAGCAGCTGGAACTTGGTAGCTTGCCGCTTGCCAGTGATTGGAGCCTAACATCGCAAAACTCATACCAACGATAGGTGCTACGATACCTCCACCTATATTGTGAGAAATATTCCATATAGCACCGATAGTTCCTCTTTCCTTACGAGGAAACCAGTTTGCGATAGTAATAAAGCTAGGTCCAACGCCCATTCCTTGAAAAAATCCATTAAAAACAACGAGAATTGCAAACATCCAGAATGCCGTGCTGAAGCCCATCATAATATTGACCATAGCACATAGAAGTAAACCAAGTGCCATATACCTTTTAGGATTAGCTTTGTCGGCTATACTACTCATCAAACCTTTACTAATTCCATAAGCGATAAGCATGGAACTGCTTAATAAGCCTACTTCTGTAGCACTAAGATTGAGTTGTTCCTTCAAATAAGGAGTAGATAAGGCAAAATTGTTACGTACTATATAGTAAGCTATGTAACCCAAGAATACTCCTAATAAAGATTGTAGCCGGAAAAGCTTATAGGTTTTTTGAACCTGATCTGGTGCTATTTTTGTAGTAGCGATTTTAGGTTTCAAAAATGAGAACATACTATCTACCTCGATTTCTTTACTTTGATTTACAGAAAAAACTTAGATTAGCATGAAATTAAGTATTTCAATAGAATGCCTTCTTGGTGAAGACGTTTTCAAAACACTTGTGTTGTATCATACCTCCTTTGCTACATTATCTTATATGCCAACTCGTTAAACTATCAGCAAATATCTGATTTTGTGTAAGAGTTTATCTGACAAAAAAACATTCAGGGCTATATATAGTAGCGATTTATATATACTTGCTGACACAATTCCGACATGAAAAGTAGTTTAGTATACAATCTTCCATGGATTTCATGGATTGTTCTGAAGTAATATATAAATATAAATTTCGAAAGCCTTAAATTAAGGTATTTCCACATAATGCATAAAGCCCTCGCCTGCAAGAATGGAGGAAAGTATGATAAATTTGTTGAGGCTTTTTTTTATATTTTTTATTACTTTACTTGCAATAGGCTGTCAGCATGATCGCTCAAGCTCTCAAATTATTTTCTCCGAATCTGAAGTTATGCCTGTTGCTTCTCAAGATGAAAAGCCCTCTCCTGTACGAATTGCAATTTCAAGTGTGTTATCACCGACGGATACAATTATGTACTACAGGAAAATAGCTGATTATATTGGAGAAAAGCTCCATAGACCCGTAATTTTAATCCAGCGCAAGAGTTATAATGAGATTAGCATGCTAATGATAAATGGAGGTGCTGACATCGCTATACTTTCAACAGGAGCGTATATTACCTACAAACATGTCGAAGGCCTTGAAGCAATTGCTATGCAAGAACGAATGGGAGTTCCCTATTACTATGGTTATGTTGTCGTACACCGTGAAAATGAAATATCCGATATAAATGATTTAAGAGGTAAAAACGTTGCCTTTACCGATCCAACCAGTTATTCCGGGTATATTTTTGTGAGGAAAAAATTAGCTGAATTAAGTGAAACTCCAGAGCATTTCTTCGGTCGTTATGTTTTTACATATAATCATGAAAGCTCCTTAGGCGCTGTGATAAATAAGGTTGTTGACGCAGCTGCTGTTGATAGTTTAGTTTTTGAACGCACGAAACGTCAAAATCCAGAACTAGTTAAGGATTTAAAAATTATTGCAAAAACGGAACCGATTGGTACCGGTCCTGTTGTCGTTAGGAGTAATTTGCCTGATGAAGAGAAGAAAATTATTAAAGAAAGTTTCATTTTCATGCACGAACAAGAACCAATAAAATCAGCTTTTCAGGGTCTGTTTATTGATCGTTTTGTTCCATTTGAACCTAAGTTATATGAGGTCACCTATGAAATGGATAAATAAATTACAAATAAACCAGAAGATATTTGGAGCTATCCTCGTTTCACTACTCTTTCTTGCTCTATTATTGGGATGTATCATTTGGGAATCGCTCACAAAAATGATGACAGAGGACCTTAAAAAGCGTGGCGTAAATATCGCTGAAAATGTTGCGGCATTGTCTTCGGATTACATTCTAACTGACGACTACTATTCGATTCACCTCCTCATTACCCGTGCACAGGAAGCGAATAAAGACGTTCGTTATATACTGGTCATTGACAATAATAATGTTCTTATTGGAAATACATTTTCTAAACATCTACCGAAAGGAATATTAAACGCACATAAGCCTAATGGTAGCAATAATGAAAAGTCCGCCATATTAACTTCAGATGAAGGAAATATCCATGACATACTTGTTCCAATTGAAGGTGGAGATGTAGGATTTGTTAGAGTTGGAATGGCAGAAAAAGAGGCGAAAAGCTATATTTTTACTAAAATAGTAGAATTGGTTTTCGCTACATTTTTGGTATGCATGGGAGCGGCAGGTATAGCTTATTATGTAACTCGTATCATTACCAAACCAATCAACAGTTTAGTTGATATAGCATCAGGTATATCAGCCGGTAATTTATCCTTAAGGGCTAAAACAGAGGGTGACGATGAAGTTGGAAAACTAGCGCGGGCTTTTAATGAAATGGCTGATAACCTGATTAGTTCGAGTACGGCAGTAGAAAAATTACTGAAGGAACTTCAAGAAAAGGATGCTCTTCGAGATACGTTAATCTTGAAATTATTATCCGCGCATGAGGAGGAGAGAAAAAGAATTTCTCGTGAACTTCATGATGAAACAAGCCAAGCTCTTACGTTTCTAATGGTTACAATGCGTGTTTTGGCTAATGAAGCTAAAGATGCTGAACAACAGGAGCTACTTAATGTAAGTCGAGAGACTGCGGCAAATATTTTACGAGAAATTAGAGATTTAGCGGTAGAATTAAGACCACCGATCCTTGATGATATAGGTTTAATTCCGGCATTAAAGAAATATATAAGAAAGTTTGAAGAAAAATTCGCTCTTGCTGTAATACTGCACGTTCCCGATGATGACATTGCTACCATAGATAGTCATATCGCTGTAGCACTATACCGAATTGTTCAAGAAAGTCTTACTAATGTGGTGAAACATACAGTAGCGACTGAGATTGTAATTAATATGGAGATTAATGATTATTCTATTAAGCTAAGCATCCATGATAATGGACAAGGCATACATGAGACTGATTTTGAAAAAGCTCGCCAGCAAAATCGGATTGGAATATATGGAATGAGAGAAAGAGCTGAATTACTAGGCGGTTCATTTTTTATCAAAACTCACAAAATCGGTGGGACTGAAGTTATGGTGTCTATCCCAGTAAAACAGAGAGAAGGGTGTCAAGATGAAAAAGACAATCAGCATAATGCTAGTTGATGACCACGCCTTGATAAGATCAGGTTTAAAACTACTACTGCAAAAAAGACCGTCCTTAAAAGTTGTAGGTGAAGCCTCTGATGGGCTTGAAGCCCTTCAACTTTACGACATTTTAAAACCTGATATTTTGATATTGGACATATCTTTACCACGCTTAGATGGGATCCAGGTTCTTAAAGAGATTAAATTACGTTATGAACAAGCGAAAGTCATAGCGCTCACCATGCACGAAGATGAGGACTATATAACGTTAATCATGAACGCGGGAGCTTCAGGTTATGTCCCTAAAGCAGCTGTAGATGAAGAATTATACACTGCTATTGATTCTGTTATGGACGGGTACCTATACCTTCGTCCAAAGGAAATTTCAACGATGTTAAAAAGAGTACAAAATGAAACGGAGTCCCGAAATCCTTATGTAATTCTAAGTCCGCGTGAACGGGAGGTATTGCAGTATCTTGTTAAAGGATTTTCATTGTCTGAAATTGCTCAAGAGTTAACTATCAGTATAAAAACGGTTGATACTCATAAGACGAGAATGTTGAACAAACTTAATCTTTCTAAGAAAAGTGAACTTGTTCAATATGCCATAAAGTATAATTTAATCAACATGATATAACGGGATAATGTTTGTTATAAAGTAAAACTTCCATCAGTGGTTTTTTTCATCCCCACTGATGGAAGTTTCATGTTATCTACAATATTTTTCTCTTAAAGCTAGTATATAGTCTACAGATTGTTGAACACCTTTTTCTTGATCTTCAAGCATTTTTTCTAATAGATGTTCAGGTGGATAATAGTAATCTTCCGTCTTAAGAACATCTAAGTCATATGGAGGATTTTCTACTTTGAATGCTCCCTCACCGACTTCGTATACGCCTCCAGTTCCTTTTGGACGTTTAAATTGAGCTACATATGGAAAACACATTTCTACATTGATTCTCGTTAGTGTTGATTCATTCACTAATATTTTAAAACATTCTTCTAAGTCGATATTTCCAGTTCCTGCTGGAACCCCACAAACTATATGGTCTTCACCGTCATGAATGACAATATGATCTTTAAAATGAGTTGTGTAGGCATACGGAGCTAATTTTCTAACTGCTTCAACTGGATCTTCCCATGCCATCATTCCATTTCCTAAATCACAATGTGCTCCAACCCAAGGGCTATTCACTTCTTCAATAATTTTAATTACCTCAGCTGTTGTTTCTTCTTCGTGATTTTCGACTCCAAGTTTAATTCGATATTTTTTTAGTAATGGTACGACTTGTTTGAGTTCTTCAGGAGCTTTAGCCATCTTTTCAGCATCGTATTCACCTACACAAACGTAAGTCCGGATGACATCTGCACCAATTTGATTTGCAATGTCTATTACTTTTGATAAATGCTCTATATCTGTACCTCTTGTATCAATTTCAGCATATAAACCATGTTTTTGAATTTCATCTCGAATCTTTTTCAAGTGATCAGGCTCGTTCCCGCCAAGCACTCCCCACTCTGGATGTAAATGTTTGTCTGCCTCATTTGTAATAATATTAATTTGTACCCCGTCCAATCCAAGTTCAGCAGTTCTTCTTATAAAGTCAATAATATCCATACGTTTATTGTGGAAAAATAAATGATAGCTTTCTGTTTCTAATCCAATTTTCATGATAATCTCACCTTTCCTATCTCCATGTTATTAATCTCATACTTCATTTGAAATTGAACTTTCCTCATTTATTTGTAATTCTTTTTTCTTTTTGACAATTCGAACTAAATAGCTGCTAATAATTAGACCAAGTACGGAAAAAGCAATCATTGTTAAAAATACATGTCTATAACCAGCCATTCCTGGTGTTCTATCTAACATGTTTCCGTATAGAGAAAATGCAAACATCGAAGGTGAATACCCTATTAAACAAGCAATGGAAACTGATGCACCACTGATTTCTCTTGGGATTCCCACCTCATCAATAGGAGCAAAGAATACGGCTCTTTGAGTAAAAATAATTGTGCCAAAACTAAGTGTAAAGATCATTCCAGTGTATACATTCATCGTCTCATGAGGTAAGAAGATAAAAATAGTCATTCCAATAATTGCGACTATAAAAGCAAGTCTTAAATATTTAGATGGAGACTTAAATTTTTTATCAGCTAAGAACCCTCCTAGCGGACCACCAACCATTTTGATAGCGTATTGATTGATAATTCCATAAGCGCCTACTAGTGCAACAGGCATACCATAGATATCTTTTAAAAACGGGATAAAATATGTTAAACCTATGTAGACGGAGTAAACAGAGAATATAGTAAATGCTACAGCCCATACTTCAGGCATCTTTAATGCTTGTAAAGCACCGTCTAGTGCAGCTTTACTTTTGTTAATTTTATTACCGTGTTCATCAGTATCTATTATTTCATCGTCTTCTACTAAGAAATAAGAAATAATCCCAATAAAAATTGCTGCTGATGCAAGGAAAATAATTGCGCCTTTAAAGCCGGTTGATCCAGATCCTAACCAACTAAAAATTCCAAGGGCACCAAAAGCGATAATTGTATCAACAACGCCTCTTCCTGCTTCAAGGAACCCGAATACTCTACCTTGTTCATCTTTATCTCCTAATAACCGTACAGCTTTAATTAACGCAGGCCAATAAGCAGTCTCTGCAAATAAAGCGAAAACAATCCAAACGGTTAATACGCCATAATAACCAGGAAATGTTGTTAAATACAATCCTGATACTCCAACACCAATCAAGCTGAACGGTATGATTTTCTTCTTAGAAAACCTGTCTACTATATACATCGATGCGATATAACCAAATGCTTGGATGATTCCATAAACCGATAAGATTACACCTATTTGGGTATGAGACAAGTGAAAATATTCCATCATGGGAATATAAAAAGCATCTTTTAAAAACGGAAGTTTAAAAATTGTTCCTCCACCCAATATCAGTACGACAAGTGCAACCCACTTATTTTTTTTGGGAGTATCCATTCTTTTTCCCCCTCAGAGGTTGATTTTTTCAGAAAAAGACAGCGCTTTCAAAACGTTAGAAACTTGTCACTCCATCACTATAAAGATTAAGTATTTTAATCGTTTCATAATAAGGGAATGTTATCTCATTTTTTATATTCAATTTTTCTGTATGAAAACTTTATAAAGTTGCGACCATCCTTTTCCTCCTCAGAGGTTGATCCCCAAAAAAGACAGCGCTTTCATAAAGCTTGAAATTTTGCACTCCATCACTATAAAGATTAAGTATTTTAATCGTTTCATAATGAGGGAATGTTATCTCATTTTTCATATTCAATTTTTTTGTATGAAAACTTTATAAAGTTGCAATAACTTCAATCTCAACAAGTGCATCTTTTGGTAATCGTGCGATTTGAATGGCACTTCGAGCAGGAAAATTTTCTGTAAAGTAAGTAGTGTAAACTTCATTCATTTGTGCAAAATGATTCATATCTTTTAAAAATACGGTTGTTTTAACAACTTTACTTAAATCGCTGCCTGCTTCTTCTAGGATGGCTTTTACATTCTCTAATGACAGTGTTGTTTGCTCTTTAATTGTTTCAGGCATTTCGCCGTTTTTAGGGTCAATCGGCAGTTGCCCAGAAGTAAAGATAAAATTACCCGCTTTCATTGCTTGTGAATAAGGACCGATTGCACCAGGTGCATGTTTAGTAGAAATAACCGCATTCATCCAAAAAACCTCCTGTGATAATAATTTTTTTTAGTTATAATAATTTTTTAACACAAGTTCATTGTAATGTTATATTTTCTAAATTTCAATAGATATTTTTAAAAAAGTTAAAAAATAATAATAAATTTTCATTGTAATAATAATTTGTTATTTGGTAAATTATTATTATAGAAAGGAAAAATCAAGAAAAACTGGGAAGAAATCATCTTATTATCTTCAAGTAAGGATTGTGTAGTAATATAGTAGTGATTAAAGTCTTTAAGCCAGCTTTCTTTATGTCCTTTTTAGATATGTAGGAGGCTATGTTTTCTTATGTTGTATACTATAAAAAGAAGAAAGCAAAGTGTTAGTACGAAATTTTGTACTTTCTTCTTATCTTAAAAAGAGGTGCGAGATCAATGGGAAATAAAGAAAAGTTAGAGCGGTATATTCCTCTTGTTCATTTCATTGCAGAAGTAATTGGAGAAAATGGTGAAGTTGTTTTGCATGATGTTACGAATCCAGACGAATCTATCATAGAAGTTGTAAACGGACATCTTAGTGGAAGAAAAGTTGGAGGACATTTAACAGACCTAGCTTTAAAGTTCATACAAGAAAAGAAATATATAGATAAACATTTTATTTCCAATTACAAAGGAAACTCAAAGAATAACCAAACGTTTCGTTCGTCAAGCTATTTTATTAAAGATGAACAAGATAGCATAATTGGGATGCTGTGTGTAAATATTGATATTAGTAATATGATAAAAGCAAGAGACTGGTTAGATAGTATAATTACGAGTAATACTAGCGTGAATGAAGAGGTAGAAAAGGCTCATCCTAATCTTGAATTAGACCTTTCTGAGAACTTAGAAGAAAATCTAGATAGTCTTCTTTCATCACTTATTACAGGAGTTTTATTAGAATGCAAAGTTCCGCCTGAGAGAATGTCTCCTGATGAAAAAATGGAAGTGATAAAAAAACTTAATGATAAAGGGGTATTTTTACTTAAAGGCGGCGTAAGTGAAGTAGCTAAGCATTTAAAAGCATCAGAAGCAACTATCTATCGGTATTTAAACAAGGTAAAGTAAATGTGTCATTTACTTTACCTTGTTTTGTCCTATTAAGCGATCTAACGTAAAAAGGCTAAAATCAGCAGGGCTTATTATGCAAATTTATACCTCTTATTTAATTAGGGTTTTATAAAATACAATAACATTATAAGGTAAATCGATAGTTTGTACTGCTCTTTTTTCTAGGCTTAAGCGCGTTTCGTAAATAAGCGTGGTGCTGTTATAAATAAAACGACAAGTAAAGCCGCACACAATGCGAAAGAACCAATCATTATAACGCCGTTAAAGATAAAGGAATATAAAATAGCTGATTGTCCTTTTGGTGCATATTGTCCAAAGAAAATAAAGCCGGCAATGAAGTGCCAAAAGTAACGAGCTAAGCTGCCAATAAATGTAGCAATAATGATATACGTAATTGTTCTTGCTTTTTGTTTATTGGCAATTGCTTGTTGAATTGGTGCATGAAATAATCCAGCAAAGCCAATAAAGGCAAAGGCAACGAAGTATTCAATAAACGCTTGTACCGGTGTGAAAATAGATGCATCTCCTGCGACGATTTGTAATAACCCCCAAACGAGTCCACTTAAGAAACTCGCTTTAAATCCCCAGCGGTAAGCAATAATAAAAATTGGAATCATAGCAAATGAGATAGAACCGCCTGTTGGAAGTTTAATAGAGAGCGGCAAAATGTCGATGACTAATGCAAATGCTGCGAGAATCGCTGCCTCTATCATTGCTTGTAAATTTGTGTTACGCATGTGAAAATCCCCCTACATCCAAGTTACAAAAGAAGAATCATGATCATAGGGGGATGAAGATATACAAATTGTAAATCACTACTTATGTATATACGTCTGCACAATTCCTACGTTAGCATTAACTAACAGGTTCAAAGGGTCGGAACAAAGTGTTCCCTCTCAGCGACGCGGCTCCCCCTGTGACAACGAGATTCTTAGATTGTTAGTACTATTGTAATAATAATGGGTAAGTATGGCAAATTTAATTTATATATAGGATTTGGAAAGACGAAATAAAAAGAAAACCTCTTTTTTAAGGGGACAAGAGGAACTGGCCGTGCGTAGAAGCGGTTAGTTCCTTTTTCTTACACTTGGGAGGTTTAAAACAAAGGTAGAAAATGAAAGCGGTTCAGGTTTTATTCTGCATAGCAGCGATTTTTATGTTAAATAAGATGGAATGGTCAAAAAATAGTAATAATTCATAGCATATTGTATAGTGCATTCTCAGAGAATCATGTTATAATTGGGACTGATAATAATTATCGTTATCTTTTGAGGGGGATAATTTGATGAACTTAGTTGATATGAGTATAGATAAAAAAGTACGTGTAAAAGACTTACAGTCTCTTGATAAATTATTAAAACGTCGTTTAGCTTCATTTGGATTTTCTGAAGGATGCGAACTTTGTATAAAACAAAAAGCAATGTTAAATGGTCCGTGTACATTAGAATGTCGTGGACAATTAATTTCTATTCGTCATTGTGACGCGAAAATGATAAAGGTGGAATTGGCGTGAACAAGGTTGCTTTGCTAGGAAATCCAAATACGGGAAAAACATCATTGTTTAATGCGCTTACTGGTTCTTATGAATATGTTGGGAACTGGAGCGGAGTAACCGTAGAAAAAAAGATTGGTAAGTTAAAAGATAAGCAAGGAATGTTAATAGATTTACCAGGTATATACGATTTAAATCCTGTATCCCGTGATGAAGGGGTTGTTACGCAGTTTTTATTAACAGAAGAATTTCATCATATGTTAAATATTGTGGACTCCTCGCAATTTGAACGTAATATGCATTTAACATTGCAATTATTAGAATTTGGAAAACCGCTTTCGATTGGCTTAAACATGATTGATGTGGCAAAACAGCGCGGGATTGTGATCGATGTAAAGAAGTTAGCTGAAATGCTAGGTGTAACAGTCATTCCTGTTATAGCAAGAAGTGGAAAAGGCTGCGAGGAATTATTAGCTGCTCTTCATGAAAGCGATAAGGCGGAGCAAAAGCCGTTTATTCTTTCATATGGTAAAGAAGTAGAGACAGGAATCCAGCGAGTTATGGATAAATTGCAGCGAGAAAATGATAAGCATGCAAGATGGCTTGCGCTACAATTTTTAGGAAATAACGAAGTGATAGAGAAAGAATTTGCCAAGTTGCCTATATATAATGAACTTGTAGCAATTCGTTCGGCATTAGAAGCGGAATTAGATGTTACGCTAGAACAGCATATACACGGAGTACGTGCAGCGTATATTGAAAAGTTGAAAACAAGTGTGATTCGTAATGAAAAAGAAGGAAGCATTCCTTTTTCGGAAAGAATTGATAAATTAATTACACATAAAATTTTGGGACTTCCGATCTTTTTAGGAATTATGTTTTTAATTTTTCAGGTTACGTTTTCGTGGATTGGAACGCCATTATCGGATCAATTTGATGCATTTGTCGGTGGTCCATTTACAGATTGGGTAACAGCAGGACTTACGAGTATTGGTGCATCTGAGTTCATTCGAGCGCTTGTTACAGATGGAATTATTGCAGGGGTTGGTGCAGTATTGGTATTCGTACCGCAAATTTTCGTATTGTTCTTCTTTATTTCATTGCTAGAAGATTCCGGATATATGGCGCGTATTGCCGTTGTAATGGATCGTGTGATGGAGTTTTTTGGACTAAACGGAAAAGCGTTTATTCCGATGATTATCGGTTTTGGTTGTAATGTACCAGGCATTATGGCAGCAAGAACGATTGAACAGGAAAAAGAGAGGCTGCTTACGATTTTAGTGACACCGTTTATGTCATGTTCAGCTCGTTTACCTGTATATGCATTATTTGCAGGGGTCTTTTTCCCAAATAGTCAAGCAGTTGTTGTATTTTCTTTATATCTCATTGGTATTATTCTGGCATTAATCGTTACAAAAATTATGTCTATTACGGTTTTAAAAGAAGAGAAATCAATTTTCGTCATTGAACTTCCGCCTTACCGTGTGCCGCAAGCAAAAACGTTATGGCGCAGTACGTGGGAAAAAGGAAAAGGATTTGTACGCAAGGCAGGTACATTTATCTTTGGTGGTTCTGTTGTGATTTGGTTATTAAACTATGCTGGGCCATCTGGATTCGGTGTAGATATGGGAGATAGTTTCTTAGCAATGATTGGCGGTTTATTTGCTCCAATTCTTGCGCCGCTTGGTTTTGGAACATGGCAAGCAGCTGCATCTCTGTTAACAGGATTTTTAGCAAAAGAAGTTGTTGTTTCGACAATGGCCATTATTTATTCTGTGAAAGAAGATGTATTAGGAAACGTAATCGGTACGCATTTCACAACGTTATCAGCATATACGTTTATGTTCTTTATTTTATTATATGTACCATGTTTAGCAACCGTTGCGGTTATTCGCCGTGAAACAGGATCTCTAAAGTGGACGATTTTCTCTGTTGTTTATCCGCTTGTTGTTGCATACGTATTAACACTAGTAATATACCAAGTAGGATCCATGCTCGGATTCTAAAAGGAGATGTATCATAATGATAGTCAATATTGTAATTGGAGCTGTCATTTTTGGATATGCAGGATATACGCTAATGAACTTCGTAAAGAGAAGTAAAAAAGGGAAATGTGCAGCATGTTCCTTAAATAAATCGTGTCAGTCAAAGATTTGTAGTCCGGATATGGAGCAAGTCGTGAATAAATAGAGAAAAAAGCTTTGCGAATTTCGCAAAGCTTTTTTCTATTTTTATGATTTGTTATGGAAATGTCAGATTATCGTTTGTATATTTACAAAACAAGATGTAAGTGCATTTTATTTTTGATATAATGTACACATAGGTTTGAAATATGAATATTCTTACTGTAAAGGAAGATTTTAAGGTTTTCCAAGTACTGAATTTGAAATAGGAAGCAGTTTATAGGAGGAATTTAAATGTCCGTATTTAAACGATTAAGAGATTTAACGATGTCAAATGTGTATTCATTAATTGAAAAAGCTGAAGATCCAGTTAAAATGACGGATCAGTATTTACGTGATATGCAAGAGGATGTACAAGAAGCAGAGAAAAGTGTAGCAGCTCAAATTGCGCTTGAGAAAAAGTTTAAATTGTTGTTTGAAGAACAAGAAGCACTTGTAAAGAAACGTGAAGAACAAGCGCATATGGCTGTTCAAGCAAATAACATTGATCTTGCACGTCGTGCCTTAGAGGAAAAGCAAACTGCAGAACAAAAAATGAATGAATACAAAGCAAGCTACGAGCAAAATAAAGCGGCTGCTGATAATCTTCGTGCGAAATTAGAAGAAATGCGTAAGCAATTAACAGAATTAAGAAATAAACGTGAAACGCTTGTAGCGCGTGTGAACGCAGCAAAAGCACAAAAGAATATTAATCAGGCAATGTCTGGTTTTGATGCGAATACAGCAAAAGCAGGTTTAAGCCGCATGGAAGAAAAAGCTCTTCAATTAGAAGCTGAAGCAGAAGCAAGCGGAGAAATTTATAAAAAAGAAAAATCATTAGATGAAGAATTTGCGAGTTTAAACAAAAACTCAGCTGTAGATGATGAATTAGCTCGTATTATGAAGCAGTATGAGAAATAATCTATATAAATACAAGTTGAAAAACTGACATAAAAACCGCTTTCTTTCTATGGTGGACGAGAGCAACTGGCCGTGCGCAGAAGCGGTCAGGGTCTTTTTCTGCCACGTGCAAAGTTTAAAACAAAGGTAGAAAGCGAGAGCTGGTTATTCTGTATAGCAACGATTTATAGAAAATAGACAAGAGAGCCGACATGTCATAGTAGGAAGTCATGTCGGTTTTCTATTATTTTTTCAGAGGTGACTTTTTAATGACAGGGATGAACATTTTAGCCATGCTTGTATGGACAGGTGCAAGTGCTATCCTTTTATTTCTATTGATGTGGATTGATTCACTTTTTACTAAATATAAAGATTTAGAAGAAATTAAAAAAGGGAATATGGCAGTTACGACGCGCTTTGCGATGAAGTTGTTTGCACAAGGATATATTTTATCGCAATCGATTTCAAAATCAAACGATTTATGGCAAGCATTACTTGCATCAGCGGTATCTTTTGTAATCTTATTATTTGTAGAAATGTTTGTTGAACTTATTTTGAGAAAAACAGTTAATTTAGATTTAGATGAAGGGACAAAACAAGGATATGTAGCACATGCTGTCTTAGCAGGTTCGTTACATATTGTCGGTGCCCTTATTTTATCAGCATGTCTATAACGAGAAAAGGATGGGTAGGTCAATGAGTTTATTTAAACGTATTAAAAATATAATAAAAAGTCCAGAACCTGCTAAACCTGAGAAAACGGTACTTACGTTAGCGCCTGGTGACATGATTGAAGTTTCGTTAGTCATGTATGAAGTGATTGGAAAAACAAGCATGCATTCTCGTAATGAAATTGTTTTAACATTGCAAGATGGAAGAACGATTCGATATTTAAAAATTGAAAATCGCGAAAATACGTATTATAAATTATATACCCCTATTGATGGACGATTAGATTCAATCAATGAGATTCCAACGACAATTGAAATGGATGATATAGATTACCATATGGAAGAGCAATATAACGGCCGTGTTGTCGTCATGGGAAAAACACCATTTGCAGCATCTGATGAACAATACGTATGGGAGTTCCAATCTGATAATCGAAAGCTGCTTCGTGTTGAGTGGCAAGATGGACGTACAATGATGTATGAGGGAGAATCGATTCTTTCAGCTGATGTACAAATCATAAGAGCAACGTAAGGGGGCGTAATCATGTCAAAACGATTGTTTCCCATGATTAAATCGCTCGGCATCGCTATACTTGCCATTGTTATGTTACTTGTAATTGCAGGTTTTGCTTTATCGGGATGTCAAAATGGAAAGTCGATTCAAGACCGTTACCCGTTAGAATCAGTTACGAAAGACGGTAAGCAAGAATCTTATGTGTATAGAGCCGCCAATAAATCAGTTCCTCAAGTTGCCAAAGAATTAATTGATGAACAAGAACCAAAACAAGCGTCTAAAGAAGACGAAAATCAAATGTTCCTTGTGTATTCTGATAAAATATACAACATTCAGAAGGATAAAGAGAAGCCATCTGACGCATTAATTGAAATCAGTAATAAAGAGTTTGTTCGTCAAAATTATCAGCCATCTTTCTTACAAGGCTTTCTGTTAGCAAGCATACTGGACGATATATTTGATTCGCGTAAATCGTATCATGGTGATTACCGCGGATATACAGACAGACAAAATCATAAACCGGTTATCCCAGAACGACCACCTACAAAAGAAGAAAAGAAAACACCGCCGCCTATTACGAAACAAGGTAAAGGTTCTGTTATTAAGAGAAGTGATAAAGTCGAGCAAAAACCATCTGTAGGTGATTCGGGAAGCATTACGGAAAAAGGAAAGCAAACTGTTCCACCTTCTACGGAGAATAAAGGGAAAATCATAAAATCACCAGGTGGTTCTAGTGAATCGAATGTTAAACCGAAATCATCGACAACAGGTCCACCGAAGAACACGTCTCCTCCTAAAACAAAGGTTGGCGGTTCCGGAAAAGTTACGAAGAGAAGATAAAGAAAAAAGCGCAAGAAGCATACGGTTGCTTCTTGCGCTTTTTTTGTATGGATTAAGAAAATAGAAAACTAATCGTTGTAAGGAGTATAGAGAATCCTAAGATAACTCCAACAACCTTAATATGCCGTTTACGCCCCATGACAACAATTGCAATATACTCTCGAATCATCGCATTTGGCCAATAATAAAAAGCTGTTTTTGAACCGATTCCTTGGCTATTAAGTCCAGCTTCTTTTGCATATAATCCAGCGCGGAAAAGATGGAAATTGTTTGTTGTGAAGATACTGTTGTATTTTCCTTCTTTTCGTGAATCCATAATTTGTTTTGAAAATAACATATTTTGATACGTGTTAACAGAACGATCTTCTTTTATTGTATGCTGGGTAGGAATCCCTTTTTCAACGGCGTACATTTGCATAGCCTCAGCTTCGGGAAGGTTTTCATCAGGGCCTTGTCCACCAGAGAAAATGATTGTAGGTGGAAAAGAAACAGCCGCTTGTTTCCAATAAAAATCAATTGCCTTATTAATTCTGCTTGCTAAAAGTGGTGGCACTTTATCGTTAATTAATCCACTGCCAAGAACGATAATGAAATCTTGATTACGTCTTGGTCTGTTGAATTGATACAGAAAATAAGCTGTTAAGAAGTTGGATAAGTGGAAAAAGAAATATACGATAATGAAAAACACGCCGCTAAAAATCGGTCCGAAATGAGGAGATAAAAATCGAGTTGGCTCAACTATTAAGAATACTATACTGAATAAAATACCTAGTCCAGCTAGTAGTGTTAAACAATTTGAAAAGCGTCGTCCTTCTTTTCTCATTAAAACCCTTGCATTCAGAAATAGCCCAATCATTAAAGCGAATATACCAAAGGTTAACATAAAACCAATGATGAAAAGAGGGATTGCAGCAATAATTCGAAATATCGCATGATCCGAGCTAAAACCTAAATAAACAAACAGGATAAGGAATGAGCAAAAGAACAGATTGAATAAAAATCCGATTATTAAACTTCTTGGATCCCTTAAATAAAAGACTAGAAAAATAATAAGTAAAATAAAGGTGATGACTTCTAAAAACATAGCCTATGTAAATACCTCAACTTTCTAATAAATTCTGTTTTTGTAACTACTCAGCTATACCTTTTAGAAATTTAGAAAAGGGTATGATTTTAGTGAAGATGTGTCTCTCTATTACTTGTAAATTCGTTTTTTGGCATATAGACTGTTGGCATGCAAACACAATAGGAGCCTGCACTTATTATCTACTTTTGTTTTCAAACCAGGCACGTGGCAGGAAAAGGCCTTGACCGCTCCTATGCATCGCCAGTCCCTCTCGCCCATTTAAAAAAATGCTTTTCTGTCGGTTTTTCATAAAGTAACTGAGTAGTTACCTTTTTTAATTATATATCAAGGAGTAAAGTAATTAACAGAAAAAACCATCCCCGGATAGAGGATGGTTCGCGATTTTAGTGATACCCTTTTGCAGAATCTTTATGAATTTTCTCTTTAAAAATTGTGTAGCTCCATAATTGATAGCCAATAACGATTGGTACCATTACCATTGCAACAAAGAACATAATTTTTAAGTTTAATTCACTACCCGCTGCTTGGAATAATGTTGTGCTGTACGCATCGTTAATACGTGATGGCAGCATTCTTGGGAACATACCAGCAAAACCAGTTGCCATAAACGTAGCAATTGTTAAGCAAACAAATGTGAAAGCTAAGCCAATTTTACGTTTGAAAACCATTGCCATAGCGATGACGCTCATTAACATCGCTAATGCTGGGATTAAGAACAGTACAGGATATTCCGTAAAGTTTTGGAATAAGTTTGTAAGATTTGACGTTGCGACGTAAAAGATAGCTAGAATGATTGCCGCTGCCATTGAAAATGGCTTGGCAATTTTATAAGCACGATCTGATACTTCACCAGTCGTTTTAATCATAACCCAAAGTGCACCGGATACGACGAAGATTGCCGTGAAGAAAAGGCCGCCTAAAATGCCGTAAGGGTGTAATAAGCTAAGTAAATTTCCCTCATAGCCATTTTTACCAATTTGTAATCCATAGTATAGGTTAGCGAATGTTACGCCGAATAAGAAAGCAATTAAGAAACTACCAACGGCATATGTCCATTTACAAACAGTTTGCCAAATTGGTGAATCATCTTTATGCATGAATTCTAGTCCTGCTGCACGAGCGAACAAAGCAAGTAATACTAAGAATAATGGTGTGTACAAGTAACTGAACATGTTTGCATATGTGATTGGGAAAGCAGCGAATGTTGCTCCCCCAGCTGTAATTAACCATACTTCATTTCCGCCCCAGAACGGTCCAATTGCTTCTTGCAGCTGATTGCGCTCTTGGCGATCTTTCGTAACGAATGGGAAAATCATTCCGTTACCAAGTGCATAACCATCGAGAATAAAGTAAACTGTCCAAATCACGCCCCATAAGCCGAACCAAATAATTGCGAGTGTATCATGAGACATGAGCTGCACCCCCTTTTGTAGTCTCTTCTAATGCTTCAGGTCCTTTTTTCGCAAATTTCAACATAAGGTATACATCAGCAATTAATAGTAAAGTGTAGAATAAGATTAAGCTAATTAAAGAGAACCAAATTTGCGGTACAGAAATTGGTGAAACTGATTCTGCTGTTCGCATTAGTTTGTATACTGTCCAAGGCTGACGTCCCGCTTCTGCAACAATCCAACCCGCGTTAATTGCTACATATGGAAGTAATACAGACCACATTGTAATTTTTAAGAAACGTTTTGAGCTTTCTAGTTTGCCTTTGCGGCTTAAATAGAAACCAAACCATGTAAGTGCCATAAAGAATGTGCCAAGCGCAACCATTAAACGGAAGCTATAGTAAACAAGATTTACGTTAGGACGCTCGTCTTTTGGAATATCTTTTAAACCGACAATTTTTCCATCAAATGAATTTGTATAGAAGAAGCTCCCGAGTTTTGGAATTGTTAATGCTTCGAAGTTCTTCTCATTTTTCACATCAGGAATTTGAATAATAGAGAAACCTTTTCCTTCTCCAGTGTCCCAAACAGCTTCCATCGCTGCACCTTTTGCAGGTTGCATTTTCGCTGCGAAAGCACCGGATTCGTGACCGATGAATGGTGTTGCAGTTGCTGCAAATAAACCGAATATTAAACCATACTTAAATGATTTTTTAAAGAATTCAACGTCATTTTTACGTAATAAGTGATACGCACTAATTGCCATAACGAAGAAAGAACCAACGATATAACAACCAACAACAGTGTGGAAGAACATATGCCATGCATATGGATTTGTAACTAGTGCCCAAAAGTCATTTAATTCAGCGCGGCCATTTCGGACTACATAGCCAACTGGGTTTTGCATGAAGCCGTTTGCTGTAATAATCCAAAGTGCGGAAATATTTGTTCCAAGTGCGACCATCCACATAGAGAAAGCACGGAACTTTGGTGAAATTTTATCTTTACCGAACAACCAAATTCCCATGAAAGTAGATTCTAAGAAGAAGGCAACAAGTGCTTCTATTGCTAGCGGAGATCCGAAAATATCTCCCATATATTTGGAGTACTCAGACCAGTTTGTTCCGAATTGGAACTCCATCGTAATCCCGGTGATGATTCCCATTACGAAGTTAATCGTAAATAACTTACCCCAGAAATTCGCCATTTTTCGATACGTTGGATTTAATGTACGTGCATATTGCGTTTCCATACACGCTACTAAAATAACAAGTCCGAGTGTTAACGGTACAAATAAGAAATGATAAAAAATTGTAATTGCAAATTGAAAACGACTCAGTAACAAAACGTCGGACATAATAAAACTCACTCCCTTTTTTTATTTTCATTATCTACATTTAGTTTATAGTGAAAATATGAGCAAAGTACGAGGTAGTTGTTACAGAACTGTGTGGAAATTATGGAAGAATTATGACTGTTGTCTGAAAAATTGTATTCTTAGGATAAAGCAATAAATTTTTTGTTTTTTTTGTTCTTTGGTACACTTATATTGTAGTTACAGAAAGAAAGAGGGGATTGACTATGAAAGCTCTAGAAGAGATTTTGCAATATAATAAGGAATTTGTTGAAAGTAAAAAGTATGAAGAATATGAAACAGGGAAATTTCCAAATAAAAAAATGGTGATTATTTCATGCATGGATACGCGCCTTGTCGAGCTACTGCCAAAAGCGATGAACATGCGTAACGGTGACGTGAAAATTATTAAAGTGGCTGGCGCTGTTATTTCACATCCATTTGGAAGTATTATGCGCAGCATTTTAGTAGCGGTTTATGAACTTGGTGCAAACGAAGTATGTGTAATTGGTCACCACGATTGCGGTATGGCGAAAATTCAAGCGAGCAGCACGATTGAAAAGATGAAAGAGCGCGGTGTTTCAGCTGAGAAACTAGATACACTTCGTTATTCTGGAATCGATTTAGAGAAGTTTTTACGTGGGTTCTCAAGTGTAGAGGAAAGCGTAGAGCACAGTGTTTCTATCCTTCACAACCATCCGCTTATGCCAACAGAAGTTCCTGTACACGGACTTGTTATTCACCCGGATACTGGAAAGTTAGATGTTGTTGTGAATGGTTACGAAGGTTAATTCTTCTTCTGTTTTTTCTCAGGGACAGGATCAAATCCGCCTGGATGAAATGGATGGCATTTCAAAATGCGTTTTACTGTAAGCCAACTTCCTTTTAACGCACCGTGAGTTTGAATCGCTTCAAGCCCGTAGTGAGAACACGTTGGATGGAAGCGGCACGTCGGTGGTGTCATTGGAGAAATAAACTTTTGGTAAAAGCGAATAATTCCGATGAAAATGCGTTTCATATTAATCTCCTTTCCTGCATATGCTGTAAGTATTATAGCACGGTCTGTACATAATACTTTACTATTTCACAATTCCGTTATATCATATTGGATATAACGGAATTGTGAATAAAAGCGGGAGGGATGAATATGCCATCAGTAGAAAGCTTTGAATTAGATCATACAATTGTAAAAGCGCCTTATGTAAGACATTGTGGCGTTCATCAAGTAGGCAAAGACGGTATCGTGAATAAATTTGATATTCGTTTTTGCCAACCAAATAAACAAGCGATGAAACCAGATGTCATTCATACGCTAGAGCATTTATTAGCATTTAATTTACGTAAATATATCGATCGCTATCCACACTTTGATATTATTGATATTTCGCCAATGGGCTGCCAAACCGGATACTACCTTGTTGTAAGCGGTACACCAACAGTACGCGAAGTCATCGATTTATTAGAGTTAACACTGCAAGATGCAATACAAATTACAGAAATTCCTGCGGCAAACGAAACGCAGTGCGGCCAAGCGAAACTTCATGACTTAGAAGGCGCAAAACGCTTAATGAATTTCTGGTTGAGCCAAGATAAAGACGAACTTGAGAAAGTGTTTGGATAATACGTGGGAAAGCTGCCTGGGAAAGGCAGCTTTTTTAGTTGTAAATAAGGAAAAAGCCAATTTCATCGAGGAGAAATAAGTATGCTACACTAATGATAAGAAAAGGAGGCGATTGTAATGAACTGGTCAGAAGTAAAAAAGAAATATCCTCATACATTTGTACTGATAGAGGCTGTATCTGTATATTCAAAAGACAATAAGCGTATGATTCAAGAAATGCCTGTGGTAGATGAGTACAAAAGTACAAGCGATGCATGGAATGCTTATAAGAAATTACATCGCGAGTTCCCTAAAAGAGAGTTTTATATCTTTCATACGAGTAAAGAAGAGATTGAAGTGGAAGAACAGCAGTTTATCGGTGTGCGAGGACGAGTATGAATATTAGAATGGAGCATGGTCTTCCGATTGCATCACGGGTGATGCCTATGTTTAATTTTGTCGAAGGATCTTTAAATCGTGTCGAAGCGCCGATATATTGAAAATACCGCCGATATATATGATATTTTCGTCGATATATTGTAAAAATCGCCGATATAAAGTAGTGAGAATATTATCGGAACATTTTTAAGAGAGCGATAAAGGATATGAAGATAGCACCACAAATGAGCAAAATCCCCATTGATTTGCGCTGCTCTTTTATCTCAGAAATTCCCCATGTTAAGAAGGTAAGACTTAAAAATACTTGTATATAAAATAGTAACTGATCGCTTTCTGAAGAAAAGGAATAACTAGCTAAAATCAAAACAATTGTACTAAATAGAATGCGAAGTATCCTTAGCACGGTAGCATCTCCCCTTATCATTTTTTGTTATAGTGTTTTGTTTAGAGAAAGAACTGAGAGAGAGGGACGCGTATAAAGCAAATGCACCAGCAACCAAAAAGACAATCCCAGTAGCTGTTTGTTGTTTCTGAAATTCTGCAATACTAGACATGAAACACATGAGTCCTAAAGAGATGAGCATATAAGGTAAAATGAATGGAATGTTATCTGTAAAAAATCCGAATGCTCCTAAAAGTAGCGTGATGATGGGAAAAGTAATCCGTAATATTTTGAGCATGTTATTTCTCCTTTACATTTTCTTCTTGATACGGATTATCCTCGATGGAATCTACTGAATGTTTATAGGAATATCCTTTATTAATTGTTAGTACTGAGAGCAATAGCACAACAATGACTACAATGACTGATATAATTAATATCTTCACCATAGAAAGACCCCCTTTTCTTTATTTTATCATCGTAGGTACTCTTCTTTACATATTTTTGTAAAAAATGAAAACAATAGAAAGTAAAGTAGGTGAAAGAAGGGGCGTTCTATGGATAAGAAAACATATTATATTTCAGTTGCCAATGGCGAAATTTCACAAGTGAAAACGGCCAATACATATAGTTTTACGATTGAAGCGACGGATGAGGAAATTTTGAAGCTGCGAGAGTACTTTGATAACGCGTATCGTGAAGATCTTGGGACATTTGTACGTTCGCATGTTCCGTTTGTAGAATATCATCATGATTCCAATAATGATCGGTATGATGAACAGCTGCAAAAAGCATATCGAATGATTTATGAGCTTGGTGACAATGAGGCGAAAGAGTTAATTGCACAAATGGGTATTATCGACGGGTTATGATAGGATTAGATTAGTCATACTAGTCAGAATGTGCTACAATTTATGGTAAGAAATTTGTAACCATCAATAGGGGAGTAGGGCATGTACACATTTAAAGATTACTATCATAACACTGTACAATTATCGTTTGAACGTTACCCATTTTCTCCCGAGCCAAAGCATGTGTGGGTTGTGTGCCGGTACGGAGATCAATGGTTATTAACCCATCATTTGCGCCGTGGTATTGAATTTCCAGGTGGAAAAGTAGAAGAGGGAGAAACACCGGAAGAAGCGGCAGTTCGTGAAGTTCATGAAGAAACGGGCGGTATTGTATCAAGCTTAACGTATATCGGACAATATAAAGTATCCGGAAAAGACAAAATAATTATTAAAAACATTTATTTCGCAACAATTAGTGCCTTAGAACAACATACGCACTATGAAGAAACAAAGGGATCTGTATTATTGAAACATATTCCTGAGGACATTAAAGAAAATAGACGCTTCAGTTTCATTATGCGTGATGACGTACTAGCGCGCACAATGCGGCATATAGAAGAAATCGGCTGTTTTACAAAGTAGAGCAACCGGTTTCTTTTTTTATTTTTACAGAAGTAGGTCTGTTCGTAAGGGATAAGCCACTGCTAAGTAGTATACAACATGACCGCTACTATGCACGACCAGATGCTCTTGTCCCTCCTAAAAAGAAAGGTTTTTTTAACCAACTGCTTAAATCGTATTATTGTATCTTTTGCCAAAATTGAGTATGATTTCAGTGATAAAATAGAATGCAAGGAGGATGTTATGAGGAAGCACTATATTCATTTTTTATTTTTGCTCATATTTATTTGCTTGATTAGTAGCTGTAGTAAAGCAAAGCATGTTGCAAAAGAAGTATGTAAAACAAAAGAAGAATGTTTAAAAACTGGAGATGCATTCCTTAGTAAGATTAATAAAAACATGCAAGGAATCTCTGAACTAGAAACATATACAGAAGTAGAAAATAAAGAAGAATTAGCAGCATACGAAGAACAAGGAAAAGATGACGAACGCTACTTCTTTTTAGCATCTTATTATATTGATAACAATGAATTAGTAGATCCGTATTTTGAAAAGTTGGATAAAAAAAGATTACAGAAAGTTTTTGCTGATGATAAAGAGGCGAGAGAAGAGATTAGCGCATTTCATGAAGACACGGATTATCACGAAACATTATGGGATATGTACAGTGTGTTAATTCCAGCAAAATATAGAGAGAATATAAAGGAATTTGATATTGTATCGGATGGCTATGATAATATCGTTGCGCATGTGATGCAAAATGAAGACAATCCTGAGAACTGGGTATTAAGTTTAGATGCGCTAGATTCCAACATTCATATAAGCGAAGTGATGAAAACGTTAATTCATGAAACGGCTCACGTTTTAACGTTAAATAAAACGCAAATACCTGTAGATAAAAAATATATAAAAGCTGTTACAGAAGAAAAAGATATTTCCGCATATGAATCGAAATGTATGACGCTGTTTCTAACAGAAGGCTGTACAAAGAAAGATTCGTATGTGAATCAATTTTATGAGCAGTTTTGGAAGCCGATTGAAGGGGAATGGAAAGAGAAAAAAGTAGAAACAGATTTAGAAGCGCAAATGCAGTTTTTTAAAGAGCATGAAGATAAATTTGTTTCTGAGTATGCAACAACGAACGTCGCGGAAGATATTGCTGATACATTTACAGCGTTTATTTTACAAGATTCTAACAAAGTGAAAGATTCAAAAGAGGTAAAGTATCAAAAGATTGCTTTCTTTTATCAATTTCCAGAGCTTGTGAAGATGAGAGCGGAAGTGCTGTCAGGATTACAGCAAATTTCGGAGGAAGTAGAAGAAGCGTAGGATGAAGCTTTTTCATATTTGATAAATGATTTGAGATTTTAATGATAAGGAGCCACTAAATGAAAGAAACAATACAATGTCCACAATGTACAGAGGATATTACAGTAGAACATATTATAGATGTAGCAACACCTTTTACAATGCGATGTCCATACTGTAAGGTAAAGCTAAAAGAAACGAAAGTAACACCAATCTTAATTGGAATGGCAATGATTATGATTCCTCTTTTTATTTATTTGGGGATAAGTGTAAAAGAAATTTTAACAAACTATTTTCCGATTGTGGATAAAGTCCCAACAATCATCGTCTTTTTTGCGTTTTGCTATCCACTGTACTATATGTATGAGAAGTATAATGCTTTGTGGATTGTAAATAAGGGGAAATTGAAGATAAAGAAATAATATTTAGAATGAAAAAATATTAATCTTGCAATCCGTGGAATAATGCGTGAAAAAAATGTCGAATTCAGTCGAAATTTGTTATAATATGAAAGTTATAGTTTTAGGATGTGATCTATAGAGGAGATGCGAGTCTTTTTGCTTCAGCAAGAGGAGAGAATCTATACATATATCTAAAATCTAAAGAGAAAAATACATAGTAGAATGGAGAAGATGATATGCATCACGAGTTAGCGGGGTTTTGGCGACGATTTGGGGCTAGTGTTTTAGATAACCTAGTATTTGTGCCATTTTTTATAATTTTTATGTTTGTAGGCGTGTCTTTGGATACATCAGAGGGCGTAGTAGGTATTTTACAAGTGCTATACTACTTAATCATTCCTATTGTATGGGCAGGGTTTACAGTAGGTAAGAAGGCAATAAACATTCGAATTGTACGTGTGGATGGACAGAAAATCACAATTTGGACTACAGTAAAACGTTACATATTAAGTGGAATTATATATGGATCTACATTTGGAATTGCCCTTATCGTAAGTGCATTTATGGTAGCATTGCGAAAAGATAAACGTTCTATTCACGATCTCATTGCAGGAACGCAAGTTATTCATGATTAATAAGGAAAGCAACCTACATTGTGTTAGGTTGCTTTTTTCGTCCGTGTAATGAACTTTTCAAATGCTGCGACAAGTACATACATAAGTGTGGCAAGAATACAGGTGAGAAGCACGCTCAGTAAGACGAGCGTAAAGTTAAAGACTTGAAAACCGTAGCTAATTAAATAGCCGAGCCCTTCTTTGGAAATGAGCAGTTCACCGAAAATGACTCCGACCCAAGAGAGGCCGACATTTACTTTTAATGTGGAAATAATCGCTGGGAACGATGCTGGTAAAATGACTTGTTTATAACATTGCCATTTGTTTGCGCCAAAGGTTTGCATGACCTTTACATAATTGGCGTCTACTTCTTGAAAGGCACTATAAATGACGAGAATCGTAACGATGATGGAAATGATGACACCCATCGCTACTGCCGATGAAATATTTGGTCCGAAGATGACGATAATAATCGGGCCAAGCGCCACTTTTGGCATTGCGTTTAAGACGACAAGGTACGGATCGAGTACACGAGCAATGAAGGGGCTCCACCATAAAAAGGTTGCGATGCACGTACCGAGAAGTGTACCAAGGATAAAGCCGAGACACGTTTCAAGGAGCGTTGTATATATGTGCGGCCAAAGGGAATGATCTTGCCATTTTGTGATGAGTAGATGAAAGATGCTAGAAGGTGAACTAAATAACAATGGATCAATCCACTCGTTTCGGCTAGCGATTTCCCATAATGCGAAAAAGAGTATGAGTAGGAGCAGCTGCAGTGTTCGAACGAAAAATGTCCGCTTTGTTTCACGTTTTTGAAAGCTTTGATGAAATTCTTTTATATTATCCAAGTTGTTCCAACTCCTTCCATATTAACTGGAAGAATGAAGGGAAATCATGGTGCTGACGTGCTTCAAACGGTGAGAGGGAGCGAATGGTTTCCGGAACTGAAAATACTTTCGCGATGCGGCCTGGTTTCGCTTGTAGTAAGTATATGCGATCGCTCATCGCAATTGCCTCTTCAATGTCATGGGTAACGAGAAGTGATGTTTTCTTATATTCTTTTAAAATCGAAAAAACGAGTTCTTCTAATTTTAATTTTGTTTGATAATCAAGAGCAGAGAATGGTTCGTCTAGTAATAATATTTTCGGGTTTGTGACGAGTGTTCGGACGAGAGCAGCGCGCTGGCGCATTCCGCCTGATAATTCACGCGGATATTGCTTCTCGACACCTTGCAGGCCAACTTCTTCTAGTAAATGCAAGGCATGTTGCTTCATTTTGGATGTGTATGTTTTTGTAATGTGTAAGCCGACGGAAATATTATCTTCAATCGTTTTCCATGGAAACAAGTAATCTTGCTGGAGCATGTAACCGATAGAAGACGTTGGTTTTGTAATAGGTTCACCATCGAGAAAGACGCTTCCTTCAATGGGCTGCAGTAATCCTGACATGATTGAAAGTAATGTTGTTTTGCCGCAGCCACTTGGGCCGAGGAAGGAGATAAATTCTCCGTCCTCGATTGTTAAAGAAATATTCGACAAGACAAGGCTGGCATTTTCTTTTGAGAAGAAGCAATGAGATACGTTAGAAAGCTCTAGGAGGTTCATTAGATCCGCCTCTACTTCTTAATGACACTTTCTGCGATGGATGTGTTCACTAATTCTTTATGTTGTACTTCTTTCGGCAATTCGCCAGCTTCTTTCATAATGCTTTGTAGTTGTTTCCACTCTGCCTCGTCTAAGAGTGGATTTGTTGCATACGAATGTTGTTGTTTATAGCGATCGATGACTTTTACCATAATATCTTTTGGCGTATCTTTAAAGCGCGGTTCAACAGCTTTTGCAATATCTTCTGCGCTATGTGTATCTACCCATTGCTGCGCTTTATAAATAGCACGTGTAAATTTCTCTGCGGTTGCCTTATCTTTCTTTAAGAAGCTTTCTTTTGCCATAAAGGTTGTATACGGAACAGTTCCGGATTCAATGCCGAATGAAGCAACGATATAACCTTTCCCTTCTTTCTCGAAAATGCTAGCAGTTGGTTCAAAGAGCTGCACGAAATCACCTGTACCAGATGCAAAGGAATTTGCGATATTCGCAAATTCGATATTTTGAATTAAATTGGTATCTTTGTGCGGATCAATTCCATGCTTTTTTAGTACGTATTCCCCAACCATTTGTGGCATCCCGCCTTTACGTTGACCGAGGAAAGTTGTGCCTTTTACATCATTCCAGTTAAAAGAATCGAGTTTTTTACGAGAAACGAGAAATGTCCCATCTGTTTGTGTTAACCTGGCAAAGTTAATTGCCGGATCTTTTGCTCCTTGTGCATAAACATAAATGGACGTTTCTGAACCGACAAGCGCAATATCGATGCCGTTTGATAATAAAGCTGTCATCGTTTTATCGCCGCCAGCAGTTGTTTGCAGATCAACCTCGAGTCCTTCATCTTTAAAAAATCCTTTTTCCATCGCGACATATAACGGAGCGTAAAATAATGAATGTGTCACCTCACCAACGCGCACTTTCTGTACTTTTGCACTTTCTTCTTTTTTATTACACGCAACAAATGTAAAGGCAGTAAGGATAATAATTAAAAAACACGCTAGAACTTTTCGCAATGTATGACACCTCCCAAAATACATTTACTTTAATGTATGTAGGTAAATGCCTATATGTGAGTGGACATAGGAGGAATTTTTTGAGTAGGGAAGAAGTGAATTGTAAGAGGTAGCTAATAAAGAAATAAGGAGGATTTTTATGATTGATTTTCTTGTTTTCTTTCTTATATTAGCCACTGGTTTTACAGTCCTACAATTTCTGTTTCATAGGTATGCGATGAAAAGCATTCATAAGTACAAGGAAGGAAATTTGATTCATACGTTGTTAGAGATGCACGTGAAGAAGGGACCGAAATTAAATTTCAGCGATTATTCCTTTATTTTTATCGTGTGTGTTTTGTGGTGTTTTTGGCTTTTTTCATCATAAAAATGTTCTTAAAAGAAATGAAGGAAATGTGCAAGGAAAAGAAGGGAAGAGGTATGTAACATGGATGCAAAAGTAAAACAAGCAATGCAATATTTTGGAGGAAAAGAAAAAAGCTGCGTTAAACTCTCGAGCGGATTTCAAAATAAAGTATACGAGTATACGTATGAAGGAGAAAGGCGCATTTTACGAATTACACCGAGCTCTCGTAGAAGCTTGAAGCAAATTCAAAGTGAATTGGATTTTATATATAGCTTACAAGCAGGCGACGTGAATGTCTCCTTGCCGGTTGCTTCTTGTTTCAGGAATGAAATAGAACAAATAGATATAGAGGAAGAGACATTTTTCATTACTTCATTTGTAAAAGCACCTGGTCAGTTTGTAAATGTAACGAGTGAACAAGAATGGAATGCGAAGCTGTTTCAAAATTGGGGCCAAACAATTGGTAAGATGCACGCAATTACTGGAATGAATGCTTGTGATTATGAAACGTACGAGAGACCAACGTGGAAGTGCGATATAAACTCTATGAACTTTTTAAAATCAATCAGTGTAACGTTAGCTGCTAACTATGAAAAAATGATTAGAGAAGTACAAGGGCTTTCTAGAGAGCGAGATACATACGGGCTCATCCATAACGACCTTCATCAAGGAAACTTTTTTGTTCAAGACAATGCATTAACAATTTTTGATTTTGATGATTGTTCGTTTAACTGGTTTGCTCAAGATATTGCTGCAACATTTTATCATGCGGTGTGGCAAGGGTTATCGGTAAGACCGGAACATGTAACGTTTCCGCAAGAATTTATGAAGCACTTCATAGAAGGATACAACAAAGAACATATAATGAATAAAGAGATAGTAAGGCAAATTCCTCTTTTTCTTAAACTGCGTGAAGTCTTTTTATTTACGTTGTTTCATAAAGTGTGGGATGCAAACAATTTAGAAGATTGGCAAGCATATACATTGCAAGATTTACGGTACCGGATTGAATGTGAAATTCCGTATATGAATGTAGACTTTTTGGCACTTGTTTAGGAAATATTTTCAAGGAGCTGACTCGAAAAAGGAATAATGTCAGCTCCTTTTCGTGCATATAGAATGTCGAATATTGCCGAAGTGTCTTTATCCTATGTCGAAGCGCCGATATATTGAAAAAAATGGTCGATATATTTGAAAAAGCGCCGATATATCAGTGAACATATAAGAAGAAGTTGATTCAAAAGGCATCTACATCTCTTTCGAGTCAGCTCCTCTTTGCGTGAATAAAAAACACAGCAATCGTTACAATAAAGTACATAAAAAGATTATGGAGGGTACACGTGGAAACGAAAGCGATTATAGCGCTAGGTATTTTCTTACTTGCATACGCTGGTATTATTTCAGAAAAACTCCACCGTACACTGATCGCTATGTTAGGTGGAATTTTGATGGTGGCCTTCGGGGTCATCGATCAAAAAACTGCTATTCATCATATTGATTTTAATACAATTGGTTTGTTAATTGGGATGATGATTATTGTATCGATTACTGCTCAAACAGGCGTATTTGGCTATATTGCGATACGGGCTGCGAAAAAGGTAAAAGGAAATCCCATTCGACTTCTCTTTGTATTAGGATTGATTACTGCCCTTGCATCTGCTTTTTTAGATAATGTCACGACAGTTTTACTCATTGTTCCAGTTACATTAAACATCACGTCACAACTTAAGGTAAATCCTATTCCTTATTTAATTACTCAAATTTTCGCTTCGAATATCGGTGGTACTGCGACAATGATTGGAGATCCGCCCAATATTATGATTGGAAGTGCTGTAAAAGAACTAACATTTCTTGCGTTCATAAATAATTTATCATTGATTAGCTGTGTAATTTTATTAGTGTCCCTTATGATATTTACGTTCATTTATAGAAAAAAGTTAAAAACAACGCCTGAGTTAATGAACGAATTGCTGAACAAGGACGAAAGAAATGAAATTAAAGATGCAAAGCTGTTAAAAAAGTGTGTCTTTGTTATTGTTTTGACAATTGGCGGTTTTTTTCTTCATCAATTTATCCATATTGAAACAGCTACAATCGCCTTGTTTGGTGCCTTTCTTTTACTGCTGATGACCGGCGACGAATATTTAGATCGAACATTAGAAAAAGTAGAATGGACTATTCTTTTCTTTTTTATCGGTTTATTCGTTATCGTTGGTGGATTGGTGGAAACAGGACTTATAGCAACGGTAGCTAAAAAAGCGATGGCTTTAACTGGCGGAGAGGTAAAAACGACAACGCTCTTAATTTTATGGATGAGTGCGATTGTTTCTGCTTTCGTTGACAATATTCCATTTGTAGCAACAATGATTCCCATGATAAAAGAAATGGGGTCAATTGGCATAACGAATTTAGAGCCATTGTGGTGGAGTTTATCGCTAGGAGCGTGTTTAGGTGGAAACGGAACACTGATCGGAGCAAGTGCCAATTTAGTGGTAGCTGGCTTAGCGGCGAAACAAGGCCACCATATTTCTTTTATGAAATATTTAATAGTTGGATTTCCTGTGATGATTGTATCCATTATCATATCAACGATTTACATATATGTTAGGTATTTAATGTGAAGAAAGAAGAGAAGAGCAGTTTTCCTCAAAAAAATGTATAGGAGAAACAACTATGAAGAACAGACAGATTTATATGGATCCTCCGAAAACATTAGTAGTAGGATTCGCTTTCATTATTTTTATAGGTGCGCTTCTTTTAACGCTTCCGATTGCGACAAAAGACGGTCAAGGTCTTCCTTTCTTAAACGCATTGTTTACAGCTACGTCAGCTACATGTGTAACTGGGCTTGTCGTAGTGGATACTGGAACAACTTTCACGTTGTTTGGCCAACTCGTTATCTTGTTTCTTATTCAAGTAGGTGGCTTAGGTTTTATGACGTTTGCAATCTTTTTTTCTGTTTTGTTAGGAAAAAGGATTTCTTTGAAAGAAAGGCTGTTATTGCAAGAAGCGTTGAACAATTTATCCATTGCAGGTATTGTTCGTTTGGCAAAAAGAATTCTTATTTTTACAGTTGTAATTGAATTCATCGGTGCGATTTTATTAACAATTCGTTTTGCGTTTGATATGCCGCTTTCTAAGGCTATATATTACGGGATATTCCATGCCGTTTCCAATTTTAATAACGCAGGGTTTGATATTATGGGGGAGTTTAAAAGCTTGACTGCGTATGTAGAAGATCCAATTGTTACATTGGTCGTCTGTGCACTCATTACACTAGGCGGTATTGGCTTTATCATTATGAATGAAGTATATGAATATAAACGGATTAGACGCTTTTCCTTGCATACGAAGGTCGTTCTGTTTACAAGTTTTTTGCTAGTAGTAGTGGGCACAGCTCTAATTTTCTTATTGGAATTTCATAATCCAAAAACGTTACAACCGTTATCTGCATTTGGAAAATTTTTAGCTTCTTTATTTCAAGCTATCACACCAAGAACAGCCGGGGCAAATACACTCAATATTCCAGATTTACACCATTCAACCCTTTTTATTATTATTATTCTCATGTATATAGGGGCTTCTCCTGGATCTACGGGGGGAGGAATTAAAACAACCACATTTGCAATCCTTTTAGGTGCAGTACGGTCACAAATAAAAGGAAAAGAAGATGTGATCTTTTTTCGAAAAAGAATTGCATACGACACCATTTATAAATCACTTACCGTTATGTTAGCCGGTCTTTTTATCGTTATAATAGCTGCCATGCTGCTAACAATAACAGAACCAGGAAAGGACTTTTTGATGATTCTCTTTGAAGCAACATCTGCTTTTGGAACGGTAGGGCTCTCTATGGGACTGACCCCTGAATTATCTCCGTTTGGAAAAATCATCATTACTTTAACGATGTTTGCAGGAAGGGTAGGTCCATTGACCATCGCTTTTGCCGTTACACTGCGAAGAAATGCAGATCCGTTCAGTTATCCGAAAGGAAAAATTATGATTGGCTAGATTATCATTCATCCTTAGAGGAGCGATAGGAATATGAAAAAGCAATATGCGGTCATTGGACTTGGAAGGTTTGGTTCAAGCATTGTAAATACATTAGTAGAAGCAGGAAATGAAGTATTGGCAATAGATAGCAACGAAAGACGTGTCAATGAGCTGGAGGATGCGGCTACCCATGCTGTGATCGCTGATGCGACAGATGAAGAAGTATTAAAAGCAATTGGCATTCGGAATATTGATACAGTCATTGTTGCAATTGGAAATGACATTCAAGCAAGCATTTTAACCGTGTTGGTATTGAAAGAATTAGGCGTAAACAAAGTTGTCGTCAAGGCGCTTAATAAACGACACGGCCAGGTATTAGAGAAGGTAGGCGCAGATTGGGTTGTATTTCCCGAGTGGGATATGGGTGAGCGTGTAGCCCATCAGCTTATGTTACCAAATGTTCTTAATTTCATTGAACTCGCCAAAGATTATAGTATTGAAGAAATTAAAGTGCCTCCTAGCATGTCAGGGAAAAGTCTGAAAGAACTAGATATTCGAGCAAAATTAAATTTAAATGTCATTGCTATTAAAAGTAAGGGGAGAATCAACATTTCTCCTTCCCCAGATGAAATTGTACAAGAAGGGGATGGTTTAGTGATGATTGGAGAAAAGATCAATTTGCATCGTTTTGCAGATTTTGAATAAGCGGTTAGCTCGGTAATGATGTAACTTAAATACCTTTTTTAGAGGGACAAGAGCATCTGGCCGTGCATAGAAACTATGATGTTTAAAACAAAAGGAGAAATCAAGAAAAAAGCGATGTAATAGCTCACTACATATGTAAGCTATTACATCGCTTTTTTATACAGACCTCATTCAATATGTTATCAAAATTCTGAAAAATAGTCTATTTCTTTTTGAATCGTGCGGCTAACATAAGAATGAAAGCAATAATGAATGGGGGCTATTATATGTCAGTGTTTGCACAATCTTCATTTCAATGCCGGATCGAGTGGGGGCGGCGCGGAGCTAGGGAAGCAGCAAAACGAGGTGATATTACTATTATTGTCGATGTTCTTAGTTTTTCTTCCGCAGTAGCTAGTGCTTTACATGTAGGTGCTGAAATTTTCCCGTATCCATCGCCGCTGAATGAAAAAGCAAAAGCGTACGCGAACCAATTGGAGGCAGAGCTCATATTAAGCAGAGCAGAAGCTGCAAAAACAGGGAAGCATTCTTTATCTCCGGTAACATTTAGCGGTGCTGATTTAGGGAAAAGATTTGTTTTATGTTCGTTAAACGGTGCATCTTGTACATGGATTGCTTCGAAAGTTCCTGCTCTTTTTATTGGCTGTTTACTCAATGCCTCAGCAGTTGCAGAAGCAGCGAATCATATCCAAAAACAAACGGGCGCCAATATTACAATTGTCCCTTGCGGTGAACATTGGGAGGATACAGAAGATGATGAAAATGACTTGAGGCCAGGGGTAGAGGATTACTTAGGTGCAGGTGCAATTATGGGGAAATTGCAAGGGAGTAAGTCGGTTGAAGCGCAATTATGTATGGGCGCTTTTCGGTATGCAAAGTCCAATCTTAACAAATTTATTTGGGATTGCGGAAGTGGTAGGGAGTTACGAGAGCGTGGCTTTGCGGAAGATGTAACGCATAGTGCAGCTGTAGATGTGCTGCAAGTAGTACCTATTTTACAGAATGGTCGATTTGTGAATTTTGTAAAACAAGATTTCCTTTAAGGTCCTGTTGCAAAGTTTTAATGCCCTGAAAAAATGCGAATTAACATGCACTAATCTGGAATAAACGTTCAATAATATACAATGAATTCTATGTTACATTCATAAATTCGAACAATTTTTAAACTTTGCAACAGAACGCTCTGAATCATCTTTTTCACTTAACTTAGTGTCCAGTTTAGCGTACCATCTTCAATAGCTACGTAATTTTTCTGTCTAACTTTTCGGGCTCAGTTCATTATATTTTCTACTTTGTCTTTATAAACAACATATTCTTTCCCATCCACTAATGCTACCACCGCAAATTCATCATTTGGATTGAATGAAAGCCAGTCAGCCCACATGCTTGTATTAGCCCCTCCACTCCACATATTATGAACAGTGTTTTTAGTTAAATTCATAACTTTATAAGACGCATTTGGTGCATTTGTTCCAGTCTTTATTTCAAATGCGTATGCGTTATGAATTGTTTTATAAAAGTAGAAAACGTTTGATGGACGAAGTTGATTCATAAGATCCTGTTCTTTTTTCTCTGCAATTTTTATCCCTTCTTGTAATGTGACAACATCTGTTCTTAATGTTTTCCAACTGTCTTTAGCTGAATTCAAGTTAGGGTTTAAGAATTTATATCTATTTTGATCAGCTTTTTGAGCTGCTTTATCAATATGTCCCAGTACGCCCGAATATTGAGAGTCTAAATTATCCCATTGTGTGGACATATAAGTAAGAGCAGCAATAGCATTATCAATCGCACTATGCATATCACTAATATTATGAAACGCAACTCCAACTACACGATTTAATGTTATTTTATAATCTACAGTCTTACGTAATTCTGATAATGTAGGCTCTAATCGGCCTAAATTATCTCTTGCTGTACCTATCATTATACCACCAGAAATCAACGTGGGAATAAATGGGATTTTCACCATTGTTAATCCATCAGATTCTAATTTTTTATAATAGTTTACTTGTCCTAAAATTTCATCTAAACGTTTTTGGTCAGTCTCCACATCAGCACCTTGATTTTTTAAAATCGATTGCAAGGTCTCTTTATGGCTTCCAAATGCTCTGACATCTTCTCCAATATCGTTTTTTAATTTAGTTAATTCTTCTATTAATGCTTTTGCAGACTTTTGATTTTGTTGAATTTCCCCCCGTAAATCTGTAATCCCTGTTTTTAAAGCATCTCCATTCCCTGTATTGATCGCTTTTACTAATGTTTCATAATAATTTTCAAATTTTGTATCGTAATCAATAATGTCTGTCAATGTATCTAAAAGTTGTTTTTTTACTTTCGTATCCCATGTAACAGCATGTGCTCTAGCATTCTTTTGATCTTGCACAATTTTATCAGGTAAATCTGTATAACTATTAATCGTAATTCCTTCAAAATTCACATCTGGATTATTAATTAGCAAGTAAGAATAGTCATTCATAGATTTTACAAATACCGCAGCATCTTGCAAGACTTTTTTCATCTGTTCTTCATTTGCTGAAAGGGACATATCGCCACTGTTAGTTTGTTGAATTTCACTTGCAAAGGCTGTTACTGGTGTAACTACATTAGCTGTTGTAATCGTTAAAAAAGTCGATACAGCGAGTAGTTTGTAAGGGATTTTTTTTATCATTTTATATTCCTCCTATGTAGGCTTTGATTGTAAGTTCAATTCTTCTTTAAAAGCGAAATTAGTTCTGCATCTTTATGAATGTCATTTCAACTTTGTTTAGCAGCATTTAAATCATTAAGTATTAAAGAGAATTTATGCTGTTACATAGAGTCGATATTATTAAGTAAATCTTTATAATTAGTCCTCATTGTTTTCTATTGTTATTGAATATTTGTTAGGGTGTTAAACTCAAGAAACTCTCGATATTATTTACTTATGTAGAATGTAAGGACCTTACGCCCTCATTTAAACATTATGTTTTTAATAAGTAAACAATAAAATTTGACCACCTACATTTAGAAATTTAGATGTTTTATATTTGTGTTTGGAAAAATATTATATCTGAAAAATTAAATATTATTAATTACTTTACTAAGTGAAATAATTATGCTCTGATAATTAAATTTAAACGAAAATGATTTGTATCAATTTATGTTAATCGCTGGATAAAAAATATTTTTAATATAATTTAATAGTGCTTTGTTTGTTGTTTTACTTTATTTAGGAAATGCAAAATTGCATATAAATACGGGGCATATTAACGATAAATACCCCAAAATATTATTATCTAATGAATAGTAATTATAGTTCCTGTAAATATTACAGGGGAATATTTCCTTCTAAAGAGAATGTGATGTGATGTGCTAAAAATATTTTGAAACGTATAGGTATACACTAGATACACCAGGAGAATATAAAGCAAAAAACAAGGATAACTATATAGAGGATAAAACGCTTGGAGAGTATAAAATGAAAAGTAATAAAGAGTGGAACTTAATCTCTCATTAGTGGACGATAAGACACCATTTTTAAGATGGAGAGAGTAGCAAAGAAGATTTTGGATGAAACTTATACACGGAAAAGGCGAAGTCTTGAATCAAACTCCCCCTTTTTTGTGTATAAGAATTTATTAATTATTGTATAATTATTTTACGATGTAATCCTAGATTCTCTATGTTTTGGACAATTTTGCATGCCCTATTGTTCTGAAGGTCCCACTTTTAAGTTTTTTATCCCGTCTTTTAGTGTGATTGCATCTTTTGTTAATGTTTTCCAACTACCTTTAGCTGCATCCAAGGTAGGTTTTAAGAATTTAAATTTATTTTGATCAGCTTTCCCAGATGCCTTTTCAATATGTCCTAGTACTCCTGAATATTTAGAATCTAAATCTTGCCATTGCGCGGACATATAAGTAAGAGTGCTAATGGCTTTATCAATCGCACCATGCATCTCACTAATATTATTAAACGCAACTGTAACTACACGATTTAATGTTATTTTAAAATCTATAGTCTGACGTAATTTTGCTAATTCTGGCTCTAACCAACCTAAATTATTTCTTGCTGTACCTATCATTATACCGCCAGAAATCCATGTGAAAATAGTGGGAATAGATACTGTTATTATTCCATCAGATTCTAATTTTTTATAATAGTTTATTTGTCCTAAAACTTCATTTAGATGCTTTTGATCGTCTTCAATCGCGGCTCCTTGGTTTTCTAAAATCGACTGCAAGAGAGCTTTATCGCTTCCAAATGCTCTAACATCTTGTCCGATATCTTCTTTTAACTTAGTTAGTTCTTGTATTAATTTTTGTGCATGCTCTTGGTTTTGTTGAATTCCACTTCGTAAATCTGTAATCCCTTTTTTTAAAGTATCTCCATTCCCGGAATTAATCGCCTCCACTAATGTTCCGTAATGATTGTCAAATTTTTTATCATATTCAATGATGTCTGTCAATGTATCTAACAGCTGTTTTTTTACCTGTGTATCCCATGTAACAGCATGTTCTCTAGCATTCTTTTGATCTTGTATAATTTTACCAGGTAAGTCTGCATGCCCATTAATAGTAATTCCTTGAAAATTCACATCTGGATTATGAATTAACAAATAAGAATAGTCACTCATAGATTTTGCAAATACCCCAGCATCTTGCAAAGCTTTTTTCATCTGCTCTTCATTTGCTGAAAGAGACATATCTCCATTGTTAGTTTGTTCAATTTCACTTGCAAAAGCTGTTACTGGTGTAACTATATTAGCGGTTGTAATCGTTAAAAACGTCGATACAGCGAGTAGCTTGTAAGGAATTTTATTTATCATTTCATGGTCCTCCTATGTAGGTTTTGATTATAAGTTTTATTCTTCTTTAAAAGTAAAATGAGTTCTGCATCTTTATGAATATCATTCAAAGATAATTTAAAGTGAAAGGCGAAGTCCTTAATCAGACTCCGCCTTTTCGATGTATAAGGAATTGTTAAATGAATATTTAACGATGTAATCCTAGATTTCTATATGTTTTTAGGCAACTTTACAACAGAACCGATCTTTCCTTGTTATTGTGGATTAATAGGCTCCACTTTTAATTCTTTGATACCTTCTTTTAATGTGAGCGCATCGGTGTGTAATGTTTTCCAACTGTCTTTAGCTGCATTCAAGTTAGGTTTTAAGAATTTAAATTTATTTTGATCAGCTTTTTCAGAAGCTTTTTCAATATGTCCTAGTACTCCTGAATATTGAGAATCTAAATCATGCCATTGCGTAGACATATAAGTAAGAGAATTAATAGCATCATCAAGCGCCTTATGCATCTCGCTAATACTAGTATGTGCAACTCTAACTACACGATTTAATGTTACTTTATAATCTACAGTCTTACGTAATTCTACTAATTCTGGCTCTAATTTCTTCAAATTCTCTTGTGCTGTAAGCACGATTAAACCACCAATTAACGGTAGGCCCAAAATGGCACCCTTCATTACATTGAATCCATCAGATTCTAATTGTTTATAATAGTTTACTGATCCTAAAACTTTATCTAGACGCTCTTGATCGGCTGCAACATCAGCACCTTGGTTTTTTAAAATTGACTCCAAGAGCTCTTTATTACTGCCAAATTCTCTAACATCTTGTCCAATAGCGTCTCTTAATTTAGTTAATTCTACTATTAATTGTTGTGCAACCTTTTGATTTTGTTGAACTTCAGTTCGTAAATCTGTAATCCCTTCTTTTAAAGTAGCTCCATCCCCTTTATTAATCGCCTCTACTATTGTGTCATAATAACTATCAAATGTTCTATCGTATTCAACAATGCCTGTCAATGTATCTAACAGCTGTTTTTTTACTTGCGTATCCCATGTAATAGCATGTGCTCTAGCATTCTTTTGATCTTGTACAATTTTACCAGGTAAATCTGCATACCCATTAATGTTAATTCCTTCAAATTTCACATCTGGAGTTGTAATTAACATATAAGAATAAGCATTCATAGATTTTGCAAATAATCCAGCCTTTTGTAATGTTTCTTTCATCTTCACGTTATTTGCTGAAAGAGACTCTCCAGTGTTAGCTTGTTCAATTTCACTTGCAAAAGTTGCTACTGGCGAAATCACAGAAGTTGTTGTCATCGTTAAAAGCGCCGATGCAACGAGTATTTTGTAAGGGATTTTTTTCATCGTTTCATATTCCTCCTATATAGCTTTTGATTTTTAGTTCTTTGCTTCTTGTGTAAAAGCGATGTCTTTCGAAATGAATTCTGCATCTTTATGAATATCACTCCAGCTTTGTTTAGCAGCTTTTAAATCATCAAGTATTAAAGAGAATTTATGTTCTTGCATAGAGTCGATATTATCATGTAAATCTGTATAATTGGCCCCCATTTTATTCCATTGTTGTTGGATACTTGTTAGAGACATTATCGCTTGATCCACTGTTTGATACAGATCTGTTAAAGTTGCTTTCGCGTTAGTAAGCGAAATAACTGCTTGGCTAGCAAGATCGGCTTTCGTACCTAATTCTCCAATTTTTTTAGAAATTTCGTTATAGGAGTCCATATGTTTAGACGCCGCGACACCAGATGCTGTTCCTAAACCGATACCAGCTGCACCGAGAGCTGCAAGACCGCCAATAACAGCTGGTGTTGCTGTACCGCCAGTCACAACAATTACTACCGTTCCTGCAATGGCTGCGGCAACTAAAATGAATGCTCCCAATCCACCACCAATTGACCATGCTAATACATTGTTAAAATGCTCTGTCTGAGTAGAACGTAGCTTCTCAATTTCAGCTTGAAGTTGTGGAATCAGGGCATTATTTCCGGCTAGTAGTGCCGTTAATCCACCTTGGCCATCTGGGCCACCAACATTATTTTTAAACCCTGTAGAATTGTCATACAGTTTTGCTTTGAAGTCTTGTAACATCTTAATTACTTCTGTAACTTCTTTTGAATTTGTATTAATTGTAGTGATTAAATCACTTAGGCCCTCTTTTAACTCTGCTTTATCTTTCTTTTGTACAGCAGCTGCCAATATATCGTAATAATTTTTAAATTGTTCATCGTAATTCACGATATTACGCGCTGTTTTTTGAATTTTTGGCTTCGCTGTATCTAACCAATAATTCGCATTGATTCGTGACAGTTCCTGGTTAAGGTGAATATTTTTAATTAATTCTGCTCCTTCTGAACCTAAATCAATATTGGATAAATTTATATTTGGCTGTTTAATCATTGTTTTTGCGTACAAATCCATTACAAGAATATGAGATCCTGTTTCAGCTAATGCTTTCTTCAGCCCTTCAGACCCTAATTCATAATTCCCTACTTTTTGTTCTTGAGCAGTTTGTTCCTGGGCAAGTACGTGAATAGTGTTGCCGTTAGTAGCAGTTATAAGTGTTGCTAGAGTGGCTACAGCTAACACTTTAAATGGAAGTTTTTTCATAACTATTCTCCTTCTCGGTTTTTTGATAGATTTTTATCATCGTTATATTATTTTTGTTAAATTCATAATATTAAAACTTATTAGCTTGTTCTCCAAGGTAACTTGTTACATTTTTTAATTGTCTTAATGTATCTTTTTGAGACTGCTGATCAGTTGTATCAACATTAGTAGATAATTTTGTAATACTATTTTTGATTAGATCCAAATCCGCTTTATAGCGTTTTAGTAGGTCAAGTTCTACATCTACTTGATTTGCAAATGTATGTAAATCATTTTGCATAATAAGAAGCATTGACTTTTGTAAATCTGCTACTGTTAGGTTCTTTGTTAAATCATAAAATTTTTGGTTTTGTGTCTCTAAATCAGCTAAATGTGCTCGTTGCTCTGCTGTTAGTTTATTTATCTCAGCGAAGGCACTATATGTTTTTTTAATTTTTTCAGGGTCAATAACTTTCGTAAGGTCATACTCTTTTGTCTTTGTAACTGCTGCTGCAGCTATTTCAGCTTTTTTGGTTTTCTCAATTGCTTCACGAGCTTCTTTTTTGGCAGTCTCAATCTCTAGAGCAGATTTACCTTTTTCTTTCAATTCTTGCTCTACTTTTTTCTCTGCTTCTAAAATAGAGTTGTTAATTTCTTTTCCTTTGTTATACGCTACCACTGCTGTTTGAGCAGCCGGTTCAATGATATCTTTTGAAAGATTATAGACTTCTTTGAATATAGTAAGTCCTTGTTCATTTAAAGCTCCTGGTAACAATGCGATTTGTTGTAAATCATTTTGAATTGATTTTTGGGTATTTTGTAATTCATTTTTTAGCTGGTCAATTTTTCCTGTGCCCTCTGAACTTAGTACACCCTGTGCTTTTGTCACGTCAGTATCAAGATTTTTAAGTTTTGTATCAAGCTGTAATTTAAGATCTGTTAATTCATTAATTTGACGTTGTACGTTTTCTTGGTTCGTCATAGCCATATCTTGAAGAACTTCAAGTCTATCTACAAACCCTTCTTTATCTTCTTTACTGTCTACAAACGCTTTTAATGTTGGATAATAGCTATTAAATTTAGTTACAAATCCTTTACTTTTTGAATTTAATAGAATTAATTTTGGGTAAAGTTCCGATGACCATTCGTTCATATCTTTCTTGATTAGGTCTTGATTCGTATTTAAAGCTGGGACTTCCGCTAGCTGTACATTAGGATTCATTAAAGCATGATCTATATATGTTTGAATTAATTTAGATTGCGCACCTAATTTTCGTAATGATGAGGAAATATCCGTGTTTTCCTGTTGCGTCTCTGCCTGAGCGATTGGCGTTGCGAGAGCATTGATAGGAATATTCGCCCCAGTAACAATGGATGTTATTAAAAATCCTGTAATTATTTTATTTTTCATTCAGAACACCTCTTCACTATTGTCTTTTTACAATTTTATTCATACATCTTGAACGATCTATCGCTTTGTTTTCCCCTTGCATAATTGAGGTAGGAGAATTCTTTCGGATAGAGTGTTAAATCAAGAAACTCTCGTTATTATCTATTTTCATAGAATGTAAGGACCTTACGCCCTCATTGTAAACATTATGTTTTTGATAAGTAAACAGTAAAATTTCATTGTTTATATTTGAAGATTCAGACGTTTTGTATTTTGGTTGAGAAAAATATTATAGTTAAAAAACTAAATATTATTAGTCATTTTACGAAGTGAAATAATTATACTCTGATAATTAAAGCTAAAATGTAGTAATTTTCATTGATCTATATGAATCGCTTGATAAAATATGTTTTTAATATAATTTTAAAGTACCTTGTATATTGACTTACTTTATTTGGGAAATGTAAAATTGCATATTAATATGGTCATATCAACGATAAATAATCCATAAACTTATTATCTTATGAATAGTAATTATATTTTCCATAAACATTACAGGGGAAAAGTTTTTTATACAGGGAATAAGATGAAGTATGCTAAAAATATTTCTAAATGTACTAGGTATAAACTAAATACACATGGAGAATACAGAGCGAAAAACAAGGATAACTATATAGGAGAGAAAACGCTTGAAGGGTATAAAATGAATAATAATATATATCCAAGTTAAAAAAACGACATAAAAATCCTTTTCTTTTAGAGGAGGACGAGAGTATCTGGCTATGCATAGAAGCGGTCAGGGCCTTTGCAAGGTTTGAAAACAAAAGTAGACAATAAGTGCAGGCTCCTGCCCGGTTTGCATGACAGCAGTCTATATGCCAAAAAATGAATTTGTAAGTAATAGAGAGACACATCTTCACTAGAAGCATACCCTTTTCTAAATTTCTAAAAGGTATAGCTGAGTAGTTACAAAGTTTTTAAAAGTAAACAAACCTCTATAATTATCTTGGCATTTGGATGAAACTTATATAAAAGTGAAAGGCGAAGTCTGTAATCAGACTCCGCCTTTTCGGTGTGTAAAGGAAGTTTTAAATGATTATTTAACGATATAATCTTAGATTTTCTATGTTTTTGACAACTTTGCATTCCTTATTTTTGTGAAGGTTCCACTTTTAATTCTTTGATTCCTTCTTTTAATGTGGACGCATCTGTTTTAAATGTTTTCCAATTATCTTTAGCTGCCTTCAAGTTAGGTTCTAAGAATTTAAATTTGTTTTGATCAGCGTTTTCAGAGGTATTCTCAATATGTTGAAGTACCGCTGTATATTGAGAATCTAAGTTATTCCATTGCGTGGACATATAAGTAAGAGCATCAATAGCCTTATCAATCGTATTATGCATCTCATTCATATTACTATACGTAACTCCAACTACACGATTTAATGTTACTTTATGATCTACAGGCTGACTTAATTTTTCTAATAATTGCTTTGATACCGGCTCTAGGTCTTTTAATTGATCTTTGGCTACACCTAGCATGATACCACCAGCAAGCATTGTCGGAACAGTCGGAACGAATAATACTTTTATTCCATCAGATTTTATTTTTTTATAGTAGTTTATTTTCGCTAAAACGTCATTTAGACGTTTTTCATCTTCTTCAATCTCAGTTGCTTGTTTTTTTAATATTGAACTCAAGAGATCTTTATGGTCTCCAAATGCACTGACATCTTGTCCAATATCGTCTTTTAACTTAGTTAATTCTTGTATTAACCTTTTTGTATACTCTTGGTTTTGTTTAATTTCACCTTGTAAATCTGTAATTCCTTCTTTTAAAGTATCCCCATCCCCGGCATTAATCGCATCTACTAGCACTTCGTAATAATTATCAAAAGTTGTATCGTATTTTACAATACCTGTCAATGTATCTAAAAGCTGTCTTTTTATTTGCGTATCCCATTTAACAGCATGTTCTCTTGCATTCTGTTGATCTTGTAGAATTTGATTAGGTAAATCTGTATGCCCTTCCATATCAATTCTTGCAAAATTCACATTTGGATTATTAAGTAATAAATAAGAATAGTCATTCATAGATTTTGCAAATAACCCGGTCTCTTGCAATGCTGTTTTCATCTTTTCTTCATTTACGGAAAGAGACATATCGCTAGTAGTAGTTTGTTCAATTTCACTTGCAAAAGCTGCTACTGGTGTAACTACATTAGCTGTTGTAATCGTTAAAAATGTGGATACAGCAAGTAGTTTGTAAGGGATTTTATTTATCATTTTATATTCCTCCATAGGGTGTGATTTTCAGTTCTATATTCCTAGATCTTCAACGAACTACTGTTGGGCTCTCTCCTTGCACACGCTTGAGAAAGGAGAGTTCTTTTGGATAGAAGGTTAAAAATTCTCGTTATGATTTACTTCCATAGAATGTAAGGTCCTTACGCCCCTCATTTAAACATTATGTTTTTAAGAAGTAAACAATAAAATTTCATTACCTATATTTTGTAATTCGGATATTTTATATTTATATGTAGAAAAATATTATATTTTAAAAATTAAATACTAATAATTACTTTACTAAGTAAAATAATTATACTCATATATATTAAATATAAAATGAAATGGTTTTTTATTAATCTATATTCATTTCTTGTTAAAAAATGTTTTTAATATAATTAAATAGTACTTTGTATGTTAATTTACTATATTTAGGAAATGCAAAATTGCATATAAATATGGCCATATTAACCATAAATAACGCATCATATTATTATCTTATGAATAGTAATTTCATGTAAGCCTATCGATCTTTAGTGATACTTTTGAAAGAAATTTGTTACAGTTTTGCAAGAAAATTGAAAGATATTTAAGCTAAGATGGATTTACTGATATTAGTTTTATCTTACAAAGAACATTCAAGGCATGCATTTTATACTCGCAAATTCTTGAACAAATTTGTGAGTTTGGATACAAGAAGAGTAAGACAGTAACTGTGTTAATGAGGCATCTATATAAATATAAATTGAAAAACCGACATAAAAATCCCCCTTTCTTTTTAGGGAGGACGTGAGCGCCTAGCCATGCATAGGAGAGGTCAGGGCCTTTTCCTGCCCCATGCGATGTTTTAAAACAAAGGAAGCAGGCTAATAGCGGTCCTGTTATATTCTGCATAGCAGCGATTTATATGTCGAGAAATCAAAATGGATTTATATATGTAAAAAGTTAGAGTAACATAGGTTATTGGATTTGAGATAACTGGGGGAAATACAATATGAAATTACGAAATCAATTGTTATTGATGAATATATTAAGCACCGGAATTATGTTAAGCGCTATCTGGTATAGTGAAATGAAAATGTTACTTAGACCAGAGCAAACGCAGCTATTTATAGGAATTGTAATTGTAGCAATGGCGTTTTCAACAATGATTTATTGGATATTAACACGCCCTATTACGGAATCGATCCAGAACTTGATTGTATTAACAAAGCAATTTAGTGATAGACAATTTGGGACGATGTATAGAATTGGATATGGACCACAAGAGTTTAAGGAATTAGCGACCGCTTTTCAACAAATGGCTAAAAAGTTAGAAGAAGGGTTTACTCAGTTAGAAGAAGGAGAGAAAGCACGTACAGAGCTCATTGCGAATATTTCACATGACTTACGAACGCCTATGGCTAACATACAATTGATGGTAGAGGCATTACAAGATGATGTAATTGAGGATCCTGAAATGAAAGCGCAGTACTTAACAATAATCCATAAAGAAATACAAAGGTTAAGTGGACTAATTAATGATTTATTTGATCTTTCTAAGTTAGAACTTGGGCAGGAAGATTTTTATCCAAGTTTCACACATATGGATCGTATTCTATTAGAAGTACTAGATTCACATTCTATTTTATTAGAGGAAAGACAGATCCATTTGCAATTACAAGTTTCTGATACATTGCCTAAGCTCTGGATTATGCCTTGCAAGATAGCACGAGTTATTAGTAATTTGTTACATAATGCAATTCGATATTCTCCAGTGTCTGGAACGATTGAGTTAATTGTAGAAGAAAATAAGCAGAAACATCACGTTCAATTTATTGTACGTGATGAAGGAGAAGGCATTGCTTATAGTGATCAACTGCGCATATTTGAACGCTTTTTTAGAACGGATCCATCAAGAAGTTCACAATCTGGGGGATCTGGGCTTGGATTAGCCATTGCACAATCATTAATTGAAATGCACAAAGGCGAAATTGGTGTACGAGATCGTTCAGACGGTAAACAAGGGAGTGAATTTTGGTTTAATCTTCCCGTTACACTGGAAAAGAAGTAAGACGATTGAAAGACTTTTGTAATATTTACGAAAGGGAATTGAAAGATTTACTAGATATGATGTAGTCAAACATACTAAGCGAGGGAAACGAAATGAAAAAGACATTTAAAACATCAGGAATTGGAAAGAAGGTAATTCCTGCAACAGCAGCATTAGGTATTCTTTTTTCTATGGCTCCTATTGGAGAGAACAAGGCTAGCGCAGGTATAGGTACCGTACTAGATGTGACGATTACTTCATTAGGTATAGTGAAAGACATTTATGAAGGACTTGGGATATCTCCAGATGCTCCAGGACCAGGCACTCACATTGATGTGTATGCAGAAAATATAACTTACAAGGCTCCTAATTTTACACCTGGGGAATTTAATATTTCCATGTATCATACAGAAAATGACTCGAATTTTACTAAATCCGTTAAAGTACTCTATCCAAATGGAAAAATTGAAATTCATAAATTAAAAACTGGGCAGCAGCTTAAAATTACTGAAGCGGGTACAATTATAGATCTAAATCCTAATGCAACATCTGTCTCAGAACACGATCTTCTTTACATTACACAAGCACAATTAGACGAAGGAAAGACCGGAGTTGTGATGAATCAAGGTCAAACTGCATTCGTAGAAAAAACATCTGGTAAAAACCCAAGACTTGTTATTCCATTTCATAAGAAAAGACACCCATCATATACATCTGAATGGTCATTTGCTAGAGGAACAGATGCCCTATTTGATGAGTTGTCAGAAGAGGAAAAACAAATATCAACACTGACTTCAAAGCCAGTATCCAAAGATGTCCTTTGGAATTATCTCACAAGCGATTCTAAAGCTCTTGCAGATTTTCATGACCGATCAGTAAAGCTATTAGCAAATACGAAACTGAATCTAGAAACACCTCTTGCATTACCATTTATTACATTGAATGACGGTAAACCTTATCAAATTATTCCTTATGAAAAAGGAACAAATAAAGTAGTAATAAAAACAGGTCCAAAATATCTTTCAGGGAAAGAAGGAAATGCACTTCAATATTCCGATTCGATTGGTGAGGATGAAGTGTTTGAACTTGTTCAAATTGAAAATTCTGGTCAAAACGAATTTCAATTCCGTTTGAATAACAAGAATGGAGTAAGTTTGGCTGGTAATCAGTATATTTCCCAATTTGGTACGGATTGGAGCTTCAAATCTGAAATTCGTTTCACTGCAAAAAACAATAATGAAATTCATAATTGGCTAAGAGAGTGGTATCCGGGGAAAGAAAATGCGAAGCAAAAATATGACGAAGTAGAGATCAAAAGTGATGAAAAGGATCTTACGGAATGGACTGCAAAAGATTCTTCTGGGAACGTGATAAAAAACAGTTGGGTAAACCGAGGTTCTGATTATTATTATGCAGGTTCTGATGGAGTTTTCTTAAAGGGTTGGCATGAAATTGAAGGTAAGAAATATTATTTCCATCCAGATTATTTCGGGGCAGTATTATCGACAAGTGGCTCGAATGGAAATCATAAGATTGATGGGAAGAACTATCACTTTGATGATAAAGGTGCTTTGCAACGATCAGCTTGGAGCGATCAAAGCTATTCTGATGAGTCCGGAGTGTTTATTAAGGAAGGTTTACGAGAAATCGATGGTAAAGTTTATTATTTCCAAAATTACGAGGCCACTACAAATGAACTACGTCTAGAAGATAAAAATATCATTCTTCATTTTTCTGACAAAGGCGTGCTGGAGAGAGCTACTGATCTGAATGGAAAAGCGCTAAATAGTATAACTTATGTTACTCTTAATGAGAAACAGTTGGTGTTTGAAAAAGATGGTTCTATTAGAAAAAACGGTGTCTCTAAAATCTTTTTACCTGGATTATTTGATAAAAAGGATCAACCCGTACTGGTTTATTACAACTTAGAAGAAGGGCCTGCCTATACTGGTTGGAAAGAAATTGATGGTAAAAAATATCATTTCGTGGGTGGCAAACACTATACTTTCGATGGTCATGAACCTATTGACGGAAAAAGATATTATTTTAATCAGGACGGAGAAGCTAAGCTAACTGGGTTTGATAAAGTTAACAATAAAATATACTATTATAACGATAAAGGCGAAATGCAAACGGGATGGCAAGAAATCGATGGCAAGTGGTATTACTTCGATGAGTCTGGAGCAGCTAAAATAGGATGGTTCCAAGTTGGTGGCGGATACCACTTCCCTTATTATGGATACTTTACTTATTATGCTAAAGAGGATGGTTCTATTTATACAGATACCAATGTTGAAATCAATGGAAAAACCTATAAATTTGACAGCCATGGGCACAAAGGTTATTAATAATACAAAAAAGCCTATTTTTATTTTTATATTTATGACTTGTCAACAGAGATTCCTCTAACTAACTTAATCCATATAACTCTAAAAAACTAAAAATAGATGTTCCACTCAGTGAATGAGAAAATGGTTTGAAGAGTTATCCTATATTTGTAAAAATGGGTCATATCATGCAATGGATTTTACTCCTATAATATGACCCATTTTATTTTTTTTTGCTTCAATCTTTTCAATTTGTATTGTACTCTCATATATCACCGACTTTTCTGTTATAATAGCTTTTGCAGTCAATTTTGGAATGGATATCATAATAATTGTCTTTTTGCTACAAGGTTTTTCTAAGCTTAGTAGAATTTGATTACATATATCCACTTTGATCTTTTAACATCTATATAAATCAATTTTAATTTTTCGACATATAAGTTGCTGTTATGCAGACTGCAACACCACCTGTACTCGCTTTTTCCCTTTGTTTTAAAACATCGCA
>NZ_JAVBXD010000033.1 GCF_030756675.1 Bacillus multifaciens | reverse complement strand
GCCAGGCTTTTATTATTCCGCAGTAGCTCAGTGGTAGAGCTATCGGCTGTTAACCGATCGGTCGTAGGTTCGAGTCCTACCTGCGGAGCCAATTGGAGAGCTGTCCGAGATGGCCGAAGGAGCACGATTGGAAATCGTGTATACGTCATAAGCGTATCAAGGGTTCGAATCCCTTGCTCTCCGCCATAAAAACTTTGGCCCGTTGGTCAAGTGGTTAAGACACCGCCCTTTCACGGCGGTAACACGGGTTCGAATCCCGTACGGGTCACCACTTTGGAGGATTAGCTCAGCTGGGAGAGCACCTGCCTTACAAGCAGGGGGTCGGCGGTTCGATCCCGTCATCCTCCACCATTTTAAATAATAAATAGTATCATCGCGGGGTGGAGCAGTTCGGTAGCTCGTCGGGCTCATAACCCGAAGGTCGCAGGTTCAAATCCTGTCCCCGCAACCAATGGTCCCGTGGTGTAGTGGTTAACATGCCTGCCTGTCACGCAGGAGATCGCCGGTTCGACCCCGGTCGGGACCGCCATTTATGAAGGCTCGGTAGCTCAGTCGGTAGAGCAGAGGACTGAAAATCCTCGTGTCGGCGGTTCGATTCCGTCCCGAGCCACCATTTTTAAATTAATAACGCCGGCTTAGCTCAATTGGTAGAGCAACTGACTTGTAATCAGTAGGTTGGGGGTTCAAGTCCTCTAGCCGGCACCATGTAAGTTTCGGAGGGGTAGCGAAGTGGCTAAACGCGGCGGACTGTAAATCCGCTCCTTCGGGTTCGGCAGTTCGAATCTGCCCCCCTCCACCATTTACATTTTATATAGGGGCATAGTTTAACGGTAGAACAGAGGTCTCCAAAACCTCCGGCGTGGGTTCGATTCCTACTGCCCCTGCCAACACAGCATGGCGGCTGTGGCGAAGTGGTTAACGCATCGGATTGTGGCTCCGACACTCGTGGGTTCGATTCCCATCAGTCGCCCCATTTTTAAAATATCACTTTACAAAATAAATGAATTGTGATAAGATACTAAATGTCCTGATTGGATATTTAAAGTAATAAAATACGTAATACAACATATAATGTATTAAACATTCGGTGGGCTATAGCCAAGCGGTAAGGCAACGGACTTTGACTCCGTCATGCGCTGGTTCGAATCCAGCTAGCCCAGCCATTTTTGCGGAAGTAGTTCAGTGGTAGAATACAACCTTGCCAAGGTTGGGGTCGCGGGTTCGAATCCCGTCTTCCGCTCCAAATTTAATATGGCGGCATAGCCAAGTGGTAAGGCAGAGGTCTGCAAAACCTTTACCACCGGTTCAAATCCGGTTGCCGCCTCCATATTTTGCCGATGTGGCGGAATTGGCAGACGCGCACGACTCAAAATCGTGTTCCTTCTGGAGTGTCGGTTCGACCCCGACCATCGGTACTCAAAAGAGTTACATAAATATTGATATTATAACGGTTCTTACGTTCAGTGAGAGCCGTTTTTTGTGTTCTTAAATAGTTAACTACATACGATTATCTCCTTGTTAAATAAGCGTCATGAATCATATTCAAGAAGGAGGTAAATCATTGCTATGACAAGACGTAACAATGAATTAAACGTTAAAGAATTAGCAGTTATTCACGATTCTGTACAATTAGACGTACTTGACTACAAAACTGCTCTACATCTATTCCTCAATGATTGTGAGTTACGCAACTTGCGTGACCATACCATTCGTTATTATAGGAGTGAATTAACCACGTTTTATAAACTCCTTATGGATCAATCCATATCCACAAATCCAACTGAAATTACAAGTGATGTAATTAAAAAGAACGTTATTTTTTATATGAAAGAAATTTTACAAAGAAAGCCAATCACGATTAATACACGTTTAAGAGCCATTAGGGCGTTCTTTAACTTTCTTCATACTGAAAGATACATTAAGTCTAATCCAATGAAAGACGTTAAATTTCTGCGTGTAAGAAGACAAGCCATTCCGACATTTAGCAAAGAGCAAATAAAAAATTTATTAAAGCAACCTAATTTAACTACTTTTATAGGTTTTCGTGATTATACGGTCATGCTGCTCTTATTAGAAACAGGTATACGAGCAAATGAACTTGTTGGAATAACAATTACTGATATTAAATGGGAAGATTCATTTGTTCATATTCGAAATACAAAGGGATATAAAGAACGATTAGTACCAATTCAAGCATACATGAAAGAGGTATTAAAGAAATACGTCACTATTCGGGGATCAGTTGAAACAGATTTTTTGTTTATATCAATTGATAATCGTCCAATGACAAAACGACAATTACAAAATCGAATTAGCAAATATGGGGAAATGGCAAAGGTAAAAGACGTTCGTTGTAGTCCTCATACGTTTAGACATACATTCGCAAAACTTAGTGTTCAAAATGGTGCAGGGATTTTTGAACTGCAACAGATACTTGGGCATACCACAATGGACATGGTTAGAACGTATGTAAATTTATTTAGCAATGATGTGAAAGAGAAGCACAAAGATTTTTCACCATTGAAGATGTTTAAAAAGTACTAAAAAAGAAAAAAGCCACCTACTGCAATAGGTGACCGAAAATCAAAGCACAATTGAATATAGGAACATTCCGTACATTCATTACCTTCATTATAAATTTTTAAAAAGTATAATGCAAAGGTTTAGTTTCCTATTGTCTTTTTTAAGAGGTGTGTACAGGAATTTCCGAATGTGGGAATGACCTAACACCACGCTAAAAACTTGAACAGGTTAGCTAAGCCAACGTCATAAAGTTAAGCGTCCTAACATATAACGTTTCCTTGTTTGCGTTGTTAGGAGTCTAGGAGAGAACGTCCATAAACGGTTTGGTAAAGGTTGCTTGGTGTATTGCGATACAGGTAGCAACGAACAAGAAAGATAACATTAGGTTACGAGTAATTAAGTATATGTCAGCAGTACAATTCCTTCCCTAAATCTTTCAGCAAGTAGGACAAGCATTACTTGTTAAAAGTTCGTTGTAGGTGAAAATCTAGCGTTCAAACAAGGTGTTACTATACGGATTCCTTAACCCGATAGACCATGATGGAGTGACAATGAACGTCTGCTTTATGTTGCATTAACTTTCTTGTTTTTGCAATGTAAGGTAGTCATTCTCTGCCCTAGCCGTTGTCCTTTCCACTCATCCCATGATGAAGGACGGATAGCTGAAGTCAATACGTTTTATCAAAGTTAATTATGAAATGTCATTAAAAATTACTCTAAGTTAAATATGGAACTAAGTAATAACGAATGAGATCAAGAAGGTTAGTACATTAATTAACTTAGAAGTAGCCTTTGCCGAAACAGAAGCGGTTAGAGTTACATATAGGAGGAATGAAGATGAAAAGGATACTCATTTAGTGAGTACCCCCGGAGGAAACCAAGAAGTTTTAGGTAATCAATTTAAAATTTATGGATCAAAGGAAGAACCTTTATTCTTAGCTAAAGACGTTGCCGTTTGGATTGATTACGCTTTTAAGGATAAAGAAAAAGGTACAAGAAATGTAAATATGATGTTAAATACAGTTGATGAAGACGAAAAGCTGGTGGCAAGATTATTTACCTCAGGTCAAAATCGTGAAATGTGGTTCTTAACTGAAGACGGTCTTTATGAGGTATTAATGCAATCACGAAAACCAATCGCAAAACAATTTAAGAAACAAGTTAAAGAGATTTTGAAAGATATTCGTAATATGAATAACATCGTATTTATCGAAAATAACGAGGTAGTAACAGATAGTTTAAAAGTTGGTGAAGTTTTCAATAAGCGACACGATCATGTGATTAGAGATATTGAAAAAATCATGGAAGAATTAAAAGAAAAAGGAAAACCCAATTTTGGGGAATCCTATTATGAAGTAGGTAATGGACGTAAATACAAGAAATATAATTTAACAAAAGATGGTTTTACCTTGCTGGTAATGGGTTTCACAGGATCGGAAGCTATGAAATTTAAAATGATGTACATTGATGAATTCAACCGTATGGAACAAGAATTAAAGAATCGTAGTTTAAGTTCTTATATGATTGCTGATCCGGTTGCTCGTGCTGAAAAGTGGATTCAAGAACAGAAAGAAATTTAGATTGTAGTGTTGACTTTATTAAACGCAATTTTACGTTAAGTAATTACAAGGATGGGGGTTAGTACCTACTTAATAATAAAAAAGGCATGTCCACGAACGGACACACCTCTTAAAATTCCTCTAATTTAATTGTTCTAGAAGTAACAGTTAACTTAATGTTGTTCTTCTTCAATTCTTCTTTAAGTTCTGCTAACCTTTCTTCTGATTCAAAAATCTTACAAATTTGATGTAAATCTAACATAGCTTCTTTTGCAAAGTACTTTAAATCATAAACGGTTCCTTTAAAATTTGCTGGATAATGTTCGAAGCGATAATACTTTTTAATGTAATTCGCTAACCCTTTGGCTATCATTGTGGAGTTCATACAAGAAAAGTCCGACTTTGTGTTCATGTAACTATTCATATCAAAATCTTGACCAAATAAAGCCTTTACTTTTTTCATATCTCTCATTGTATAATTCATGTGTTTAACCCTCCAATTGTTCTAATGTCATGTTTGGAAAATCTGTTCTAAATTCAATTAAGTATTGAAGTTCTTCGAAATTTATAACTTTCTTATTTTTATCTTTACGTAGCAATTCAGTAATGCCATTCGTTTTATATATATCAAGCAATTTTTCCTTGTATTCGCTCTTTAGTTCCTCTTTAGAAGTGTTAAATATTTCGCTATTAGAGTTCTCAGCAGTTTCAAAAAGGTGAGCATATTCATTTTTATGCTGATTGATCTCTGCAAATTTTAATTTTGCTAATGGACTACTACTCCGTTTCATTCTTGTTGAAGCAATTTCATTACTATCACTGTCCATTAACTTAGATAAAATACTATCTCCCTTAACAGAAGCAGTTTCCTGTTTTGATAAATTTCCTTGCTCATTGTACCACCTTGATAAAATACTCATTAATAATCGTTCCTTTCGTTTGAAGTAAGTTCAACCATTTTCTTGTTGGTAAGGGCATTCTCATAGTTAATTAACTTTATTCATCTATTTGCTTTGTACTCGCCCTAGCCAACAAGACAGAAGGGGAAGTTTACTGCTATTCTTATCTAACAGTACCTTCTAATCTCAACCCTGTTGTATCGGCAAGGGCATTATGTACATTGATTAATTTTCAAAGACAAAGTAATTCATATTACCGATTAGTTTTACAACAATGCCATGTCGCTTTAATTCATTCATTAGATCAGTGTCTTGTTTCTTTAGTCGCAAATTATCAGATGTTGTACTAAGATATTCTGCAACTTCACTAAATGAAATAGGTTCATTATTATGCGCATAGTTACCACGAACAATAACGTTAACCTTGTTGATAAATTCCATTCGATTCATACGTTTCTTTTTCATAAAGTTTTTTCACCTCTTCCCACTGTTTTATTTTTAAATCGTATCTTTTAATTTGCTTTATAAAAAAGCGAATCATAAACAGTTCCAAAGCAATTGTTAGTACAATAAAAAACACACTCATCAATTAACATTCCTTTCTTTACCACTCAAATTTTTATCAAGTATATGTACGAACGTTAGTGAAATACTAAGCCTATCTGGCGCTTGAAGATGTATAATAAGCAATCTATGTATAACGGTAATTTTTACCGAAATTAATAAACTACTGCAATTTAAATCTATGTAAATGTAACTATGTGCAAAGTTAATATTTATTAAAGATATAAGAAGAAATTAACGCCCAAAACAACGTTCAGACTTACTGTCACAACGGATTGAGCGTGATTTGAAACAGGTCAAAAAAGTTACCTATTCAAGCAAAAAAGGGTCAAAAAAGTTACCTATTTTTTTGGAGCATATGGTGAAGCAGCAAACATACCTCGTAATGTATTATCAGGTTGTCCACTTTTTCTATAAAAGATATACGGATTTAATGTGATGAAAGTATGGCGTTTATCTTCCAATGTTGTTTCTGCAATTACTCCACCTTTTCTTAAACCTCTAAGAAGAGGGGATATTTTCTTTTGATGGATTTCAGTAATTTGTGCGATTGCTTCTATATTAAGGTACTTAATTTCCTTAGGATCAATTTCATGAGGATTAATACAAATCATGTTAGTTTCATAATGAACATATGGAAGTAACTTATATAAGAATCCAATTTCAGCAGGTTTTAATGCTTTGCATAGCTGCTTTAATGTTGTAGTAAATAGTTTGATTATCTTTTGTTCTTGAACTTGTCCTCTAAAGTGATAAGTAGGATTAATACAGTATCCACCTTTAACCTCTTCCAAAATCCCATTACTTTCAAGTGCTTTACATAAACGTTTATTAGTACTATTTGTAATACCTAATGTATGTTCAATATCCACTTTCTTAGTCATAACCGCCCCATCCTTTCCAATTAAAAACCCTGTTCCGAATTCCATATGACACTGTAATTGTAATAAATATCCAAGGTGAATATTTGTTAATTTAGAAATCACTTCTTTAATATTCTCCATATCCGCAAAACTGAAATGGCGGTTATCTCTTTCCTTTTCTAATTTGTTCTTATATGCTTGTTTTTGATCTTCAGATATTACTTGTGATTTGGGATTAATAATATCTTCACCCAATATTTGTCCTGTTTCCTTATCGACTAAATGAACTATTCTGGGCACTAGTTCTTCACCTCACTTTCATTTTGATTTAATTTATCAGTAGCCTTTTTCTCAAAAATTTTCTCTAAAAGAAGTCCAAGTTGAACGCGTGTCTTAGACATAAGTTCCTCACGCATGGCTCTTTGTATCTGTATCTGTTTTTTTAATTCGTCAATGTATACATGCAAATCTTCAAGCTGTTCTGTCTTGGATTTAATTGCAAATTCTTGTTTCATTTTAGCGATAGCACGAATTTCGTTTATATTCATATTTTTATAATCTGTACCATCTTCTAACATTAGTAATTCAAAATCAGAAGCGAATATAATTTTTTCTTTAGTTCCTGCTTTTTGATTTTCAAAAGAACATACAACAGGAGAACTTTTAATCTTTGTTATATGTGTGGATACATTTTTAATTTGATCATTATCTACAAGTAGTACAATCATCTTTTACGTCCTTTCATTACATTTGATTTTGATATTGTCTTGTTTTAAGACTGAATAAATAACGACAATAAGCTAATTGTGAACTTAGTGATCTAACGTTTAGTTGTAATGTATTTGCTTTATATCGTTCAATCATGTCATTAATTTCAGTATGTGAATTTTCCTTATACGCAATTTCAAATGTAACTAAATAACCATCATCACCTTTTCGTGTTACCGTAACGTGACCAAGTTTAGCGCCTTTAATTGTTGAAAGTGCAGCAGCTAATGTTAGATCAGCAGTATGAAAAATTCTTGTTTGCATAGTTACCATTCCTTTCGATTACCAATTTCTATAATTCAATAATGTATTGATACCTTGTAAATTTCTTAAATATGAAACTTGTTTTTAACGTAAGCAGTCGACATATCATATTCGAGCGTTATCGAGCGTCTATATCGAATAAAATTGGCGTCAATATTAGGTGTAACGACAATTTAATTGTCATATTCGTTCAGCGTATTTTCAGTAAGAAACAAAACTTAATGCTCGTTTTACTTACGGTTAAAGACATTTAAAAAATTACCCTGTACCTTGTTTGATACAGGGCGTTGCAAATAAAAAAACGGAAGGTTTTACTTCAATGTCCATTCAAATGAAGCTGACACATTTGAAAAACATATCGGTTATTTGTTAGAATTGTTTTAAGTTGCACTAACAACAACTAGAAATCGACTAATTTTATTTCGAAATAGGTGCTAATTTCCTACTTCTATATTCATTAATACCAATAAAATAGGCTTGTTTCTCACGTTACTTACGGATATGAAATGTAAATAATGAAGTGTTTAACGAGGTAAAGAATTATTCTTAATCCGGGGAATGAAAGTGGTCAGCAACTTGTGACATGTTAATACTTATGTTTGTGTACGTTAATTCGTAAATAAATGTAGGTGTAGTTATGTTGTGGTGTAAAAATAAAACGTAAGAATCGAAATAAACCACAAAAATAAAAACGCCTAATCTTCATTTGATTAGACGCTTCTTGTGATCCCTCTTCTTTTAACTTCTCGATAAATTGTAGCTTCACCAATCCCTAACAAATTGCTAATTTCTTTTACTGTCTTATCGCCTTGTTCGTACCATTCCATTGCTTGATTGATATTAGGATTGTTCTCTGTATATCGTTTAGGTCTACCTTTGTATTTGCCTTTCTGCTTAGCTAATTCAATCCCTGCTCGTTGCTTCTCTTTAATCATTGTTCTATCTAATTCACTGAATCCAGCCATGATAGTTAGAAAGAACTTTCCTGTTGCTGTACGGGTGTCTATGCTCATGTCCATTATTACAAGGTGTACCTTCTTCCGTTCTAACTGCTCGACTAATTCCAATAACTGCAATGTGTTCCTTCCTAATCTATCCATACGGGTAACGACAAGCACATCTTCAGATTCTAATTTATTAAGTAACTCATCAAGTTGTTCTTTCTTCTTTGATACTCCACTTATCTTCTCTGATATTATCTCGTCTACTCCATATTGCTTTAGTGCTTCTAGCTGCGTGTCTAGGTGTTGGTCAGTACTGCTTACTCGTGCGTATCCGTACATCATATACAATCATCTCCTATCGTAAATGAATCATCAAGTCTTATTGATAGTGTATCATTAATTATGATAGATGTAAATGATAGTTGATGAACGTTGATACAATCACATATCAAGTTGCTATCAAATGGGTACACTTATATGATAGTTCATAAATGATAGTTAGATATGAAGCAGCTAAAACGCCCTGTATTTATTCGAGTAACATGTGTAATTATGAAACGTACTGTTTTAGTTGGTGTCTATATATACATGGTGAATTGCTACTGATCCAACATGATTTATATTAGATGTGTACTTATAAGCGTGTGTATAGTTAAGGAATTTTATTGAAATGCCAATGGTGTAGTATGCTTTCCCTTGTTGTATCGGAAAGGGCATGAAGTAAGCTAATGACGGTTCAAATCTGCTTGTTTCGTGCGGTAATTGGTTTCATACATAGTGGTATTCATTAACCAATAGAAAAGGATTATGAATGAATCTGACATAAAGAATAAAGTGAATGAGTTCATATGTTAAAAAAATCTTGCCAACCCCTTCCAATGATAGGAGAATATAGGGGTGGGGTGGTTTACTTTCTGAACAATTGAAATGTGAAAAACGGGCGGTAGGAGGCCAACATATTTCACAGGGAGAATTTTAAAAGGGGGAATCAGTTAGTGAAACGATTGTTTTTATTGTTATCTGCAATTCTTCTTATTTCTGCATGTAGTAAAGAAACAACTTCATCAAATGAAAAAGTAAAAGATAAAGGAAACGAACAACAAGAAAAAAGTACATCAGAAACACAGAATCAAAATTCAGCACCAATGGAAAAAGAAACTCATGTGATGAAAGATGTGCAGTCATTTGATAAGTGGATGAATGTACATGCAAATGAATTTATCAAAAACGTAAATGAAGTAAAAGGTTTTTTTGATGGAAACGAAAAAGATTTAAATAAGTTAAAAGTTTCAATGACTAATATCGGACTACTGATTGATGAAGCTAATAATATTGAACCGCCTCAAGCTAGAAAAGAGATGTATCTTAGATATAGCTTAACTTTGAAAGATTGGAAAGACTTTATAGATAAACAACCTAATTTAGGACAACAAGTTTCAAATGAAGAAGCTACTAATTGGGTAAATTCTTATTATAAAGCAAAGGATTCTTTAGGTGATTTTTATAAATACTTAGACGAGTGGACAAGTAAGGCTAAAGAAAACTTGAAAATTATTGAAGATTACCATAAACAGAACAAACAAGGTAATCAATAAAAATTCTAACATTAGCATTTCCTTGTGAAGTGCTTTTTTTTATTTGTATTGTAAAAAGACCAACCTTTTTTATCGAAAAAATAAATTTTAAAAAAGAAAGAAATTACACATATATCTTGTGTCCTTTTTTAAAAAGTAATACAATATGTAGTGAAGAAAAAATTCCCAATAGAAAGAAGGTGAATATATGGCGAAGGGTTCAAAGAAAGTATCTAGTTCAACTATGGCTTCTAAGGCTTCAAAAGCATTGCAAAGTAAGAGTACTAGTAAATTAACAAAAAGTCTTGCTGCTTCTGTCTTAGCACAAGCAAAAGGAAAGAAATAATAGCTTAATTGCTTTAATATAAAATTTTTTATTGTGAATATGTATCAATCATTATTATAAATTGTACAAGCATATCGGGTTTAAATAGATTGTTAATTAGCTTTATTCATAAAAAGAAGGGAGTAATTTTTATGTCTTTAACTTTAAATAAGAGAAAAACTTTAAGAGAAAATTTATTAAAAGAACTTTATGATTATCATTTAAAAAGTGGGGGAGAAGCACTATATATTTATCTTGATGTGTACGTGTCTGAAGAGGATAAAGAAAAACATGTAGCTTATGAATATTTAAATGACAAGGGATTGATTGAATATAAATCTTTTTCTAAAGATAAATACATGGCTAAGATCACTTCTTATGGTATTGATACAGTGGAGAATAGTTAATTTTAAAGGCACTCTTTATTTAGGGTGCTTTATCTATGAAAAGAAATTGTTATTCTTTTACAAGGAGGAACAGAAAATGAAATTTGATGTAGTTGAATCAGTAAAAAATCTATTAGGAATTGAAGAAGGAAGTAATATTGAATTAGTTTTTGATAACATTGGAAGTGTTGCACCTTATATAAGTGGAGCGATTACTTCACATCGAATAAATCGTTTGAAAAAACGTTTAGAAGAACATCGAGAACGTCTTGGAGTTATTGAAAATAAAATAAAGGGAAAGGATGCTGCATTTACTGAATTTCTTAAACAAAAGGCATTTCCTATTATTTTAGAAGACATAATGAATGATGCGCAGGATGAAAAAGTTGAATTTCTTTTTAATGGTTTTGAAAATATTATTGAAAGAGAATTTAAAAATGAAGATCGTATTATTGCTTATTGTGATTTACTAAGAGAGTTAAGATTAGACGAAATTAAAAGGTTAGTTGAACTAACGCCAGATTATAGAAAGTATAAATTTAAATTAAGAATGGAAGGTAAGGCACCTGTATTTCCATTTGAAATTCCAAGTACAGAAGTGGAAAAGCAAGAGCATTATGAACAAGAAGCATATAATACTTATATTGAAAATAGATTAGAAAATTTAGGCTTAATTACTACTCCTTTAATTAAAACAAATAAGGAGTTAGCTGAATTTATAGGTAAGCAACTTAATCAAGATCAATTTCATCGACATGAGTATGAAAAAGATACGAAGATTACTAAATTTGGTGAAAATATAATTGATTTTTTTGAACTTGTAAGTCCAGCTATAAAAAGTAATTTATAGTTTTATTGAGAGAAAGGAATTTTATAAAGTAACTCTCTTTTTATTTTTGAAATAGTGGTTTGTTCGTCTTGAGTAGGGCGAAGCCATATTAAATAATGTATGCATTTATATAATAGGAAGAAACTCGTTTTATGTCGATATCCTCAACTTGACTAAGCGATTTAAACGAAATATACTTAATTGCAAGGTAGTCGTATGTGATAATTTTAAGTTAAATTAAATTCGAACGCTAAGAACATTTATATATCAATGTTTTCGATGGTTTGTGGGGAGGATTAAATTCCATAACCGACTCAAAATCGTGTTCCTTCTGGAGTGTCGGTTCGACCCCGACCATCGGTACTGTTTAGACGAGATTAACTCGTTTTTTTATGTTTATTTATCGAAAGTTATTCAAAGAAATAGCGTAATATCGACGTTTATAAGCGTTCCTTACTTCAAACAGTAGGGGACGCTTTTTTATTTATTTCTCCTTGTTAATTGTCTTCTAATATGTAGCACTGTTTTAGACGACGGAGAATGAGCCGTCATGCGTCGGAAAACGATAGTGTGAAACGTTGTTTGATGACGTAGTGAACTTCTTTCTTAAAGATCGTGATATACGTAATCTAATCATGTACAATGCGATATTATCGCAACGAACTCACAATTAGTGTAATTAAAAAAGCCATACTAGCTAGTATGGCTTTATTTCTAACTATTACATTGTTATGCTTGCTGTACTGGTGTGTCACTTTCATTGTTAGCAGGTGCAGGTGTATCGGCGTGACCTTCTTGTGTTACAATGCCACCACCGTCGCCCTTATTATCAGCAGGAGAACCACCAGTATTTCCAAGACTATAAGCTAAATCAGATCTTTGAGGTGACCACCCTTCTCCATGTGTTGATTGTAATTTATTAATGTTATCTATCTGTGCTGTTTGCTGAATTCCTGGAATGGTACTTAATCCGAAAGACAGAATACCTATAGCAGCTAAACTCATTACTGTTAAACCAAGATTTTTCATTACTTTAACGCCCCTTTAGCTAATAATTTTGTTCTTGCTTCAAGACCTAAACAGAAATATTCATTTGATGTTTGGTAATCACAAGTTGTATGCAATCTAGTTGCCAACAGCTCTGCGTATTCTTCTACATAATCCCAAAGTGCTTCTTTTTTGAAATAGGAAATGCTTGCAACAATTACACTTTTTAATTCTTCAATAGAAGCATTGTTATTTAGTACTCTTAAAATGGTAAAGTGATGTGTGTATTCTTCATTCTCTAGGTTTAAACAAATTTTTAAACCTTTTTCAACAAGATCAGAAGCAATATTTGTTTCACCTAACTTAGAATATTCTCTAGCTTGTAGGAAAATGGCTTTAAAATGATTAGGAATTTTCTCTGTTACTTCTGATAAGTGACGAATAGCTAATTCAGAAAGGCTTTGACTTGCATATAACCAACCTAAATTGTGACGGACTAATGAAATTAATGTTTCTTCATTAGTCTTTTGTAATAAGCTTAAAGCAGAATTTAAATGTTCCTCGGCTTGTTCGAATTGTTTTAGAAATACACAACTCATTCCAATTGTATTTTCGCAAGAAGCTGTATTACTTTCGTAGCCTTGGTATTTAGAGAAGACGTCTTTTGAAGTAGTCGCATAACGAATAGCTAAAAGTGGTTTGTAGGTATTATGGTAAAATAACGATAACTTAGATTGAAATTCAGCTTTTTCAATTTCATCTGGAACGTATTTCAAAAGAGATTCAGCTTTTTCATAATGTTTTTGTGCCTCGTTATAGTTAGTAAGCATGGTAGCATGTACAGCTTTATAAAAATGGTAATAATAAGCTAAGAAACTGTCAGTCGGAGTGTTAAATGATTCGATTTTATCAAAACTACTTTTTGTGATATTGAATCTATCGGTAAGTGTTTTGAAGCGGAAATCTAGTAAAGAGTAATACAATAGTAAGTTTTGGTCGTGTAGTTCTGTGTTCTCTTCGGCCTTTAAAATGATAATATATTCATCAAGTTCTTGTTTTAAGTTTGTTGCTTTTAAAAGTTGTTGTTTTAACATTACTTGATACCAGTCATTAAGTAACTTTGTAACCTTTCCATTCCCCTTCACTGGAACGTACATATAATCCCTCTCTTTTCTGAATAGTCTTATATTAAATAATAACAGAAGAACATTTATTGGAAATTATTTTATATATTTCTCAACATTTATCTGACAATTTTAAATCTCAATACAATCGAAAATGGCAATTATGTTATAAGAGGAATTCATTCTTTGCAACTATATAAATCCATTTTAATTTTTCGACATATAAATTGTTGCTATGTAGAATACAACATGATTTGCACTTGCTCCCTCCTTTTGTTTTAAACCTCGCATGTGACAGGAAAAGGACCTGCCGCTTCTATGCATGGCCAGGTGCTCTCGTCCTCCTCTAAAAGAAAGGGGTTTTTATGTCGTTTTTTAAAATTGAATATATAGTAAGTTAAATAGGTTGCATAACAGCAACAATTCATGTAATATCTGAAAGGTTAGAATAGGCCCGAAAACGGTAAATTCTCTAAGAGGAATGTAAAAAAGGATCATAAATAACCTACCAAGTGTTTTCTACCGTAGTAGAAGATGCTTTTTTCTTTTCAGGCCTTTAAATTACAAATTTGTAAGGAAGTTGTAAGAGAAATGCATTGGATATTTTTAAAAATAAAGGTATGCTTAAATTAAGAGCAATGAATGCTGAAAGAAATGGGGTGTCTGTTGTGAAGGAAAGAACAGCATATCGCACTTTGCATCATAATATTTCTTTAACTCCAATTGCAAAGTTTTTTTATAAAGCCCTTATATTATTAGTATTGCTATGTTCTATACTGCTGTTTGCTGGAAATAAAATGATTGAAAGCAAGGATATAAGTAAATTGACAGTACCGACTCACTTTGAGTTACCAGAACAATTAGGGGATGCATTTATCGCAACTGAAGATAAGAGATTCTATCATCATAATGGATTAGATTATATTGCAATTGTTAGAGCCACAATCGAAAATATAAAGGCTGGTGGTGTTGTACAAGGCGGTAGTACAATTACGCAGCAGCTTGCAAAAAATGTTTTTTTAACAAGTGAACGAACATTTTCACGTAAGTGGGATGAAGTTTTCTATGCTAAAAAAATTGAACGAACATTTACGAAAAATGAGATTTTAAAACTTTATGTAAGCAATATTTATTATGGAGAAGGGGCATGGGGAGTTGAGAAAGCTGCGAAATTATATTTTGGTAAGCAGGTGGATCAATTAACATTAAGTGAAAGTGCTATGTTAGCAGCTGTTGTGAAAGCACCAGCTTATTATTCTCCTATAAAAAATTATGATAAGGCTGTAGAAAGACGTAATGTTGTGTTGAAGCTCATGGAGCGAGAAGGGTATATTACTCATGCTGAATATGTACAAGCTACAAGTGAAAAGCTCGTTATTCGTCATGACATCCCTAATAACCAACCAGTAGAGCGTGAGAAAGCTGTCAGTTAAGAGTGAGTTCAAAAAGAACGCACTCTTTTTTATGTGAATAAATGGGAGAGAAGTGAGACACAATATTGTCACATTTATTTGATTTTGTTTATTTTATGAGCAACTTCAATGGACTGTTTATATGAGAATTGCTATCATAAATATTGTATATATAGTGGTATACAAAGAATAAAACATTAAAGAGGAATGTATATGAAATCAAAAAATATTATGGTTCTCGGTGTTATTTTTTCTGTTGCAGTACTTATTGTAATCGGTACAATTGTATATAGTCTTGTGAACGATAAGAAGGAAAAAGGAAAAGATACCTTTTTATATGGTACGCAGCAATCTTTAGGAGAGAAAGATGCTCCAATTCATATTGTTGAATTTGGAGATTTTAAATGTCCAGCTTGTCGTACATGGGATGCAACTGTATTGCCACGCTTAAAGGAAGAGTATATTAATAAAGGAAAAGTTCAGCTTCATTTTATTAATTTTCCTTTTATCGGGAAAGACTCTGATCTAGGCGCAGCAGCTGGAGAAGCGATTTATAAGCAAGATCCAAAAGCGTTTTGGACATTTTATGATGAAATATATCAAAATCAAAAGAATGAAAAAGAAGAGTGGATTACAGAGGATCTAGTGGTCGATATAGTAAAACAAAAGCTACCTACGATTGATGTAGAGAAGTTTAAAAAGGATTTAAAGAGTAAGGAAATAAAAGATAAAGTACAGAAAGATTTTGACCTTGCTCAAAAATTAAAAGTACAAGGTGCACCATCTCTATATGTAAATGGTAAACTTGTTAATCCAGATTATGATAGTATTAAGGCGGCAATTGATAAAGTTACGAAAAAGTGATGAGATATTCATCACTTTTTCGACTTTTTTCGATAAAATTATTGCGCTACCTTATTATTACATGTTATACTTCTTAACATAAGTTAACAGAAAGTTAATATTTTCTTAATATTTGCGGGTGTAGTTTAGTGGTAAAACAAGAGCCTTCCAAGCTCTGGTCGAGAGTTCGATTCTCTTCACCCGCTCCAGAAATTATTCCGTATTTTTATAATCATTGTGATCAACGCAGTGTTTCGTTTCTCAGATAAACGAAGCATTGCGTTTTTTTATGTTTTGAGTGTATGAATATATGCAAAAATAGTAATGTGTAAAATGAAATGGATCTTTTGGCTAATGAATAATGGAATCCAAATGACTGCTTGTGAAAGAAACTAAATATGCATGCTATAAGGAGAGTAACTGTGAATTTTGAACAATTAAAACAAGATGTTATTGCGTATAGTAAAACAATTGGTATTGATAAGATAGGCTTTGCGAGTGCCACCCCATTTGAGGAATTAAAGCAGCGTCTTATTCAGCAGCAACAATTAGGATACCAATCAGGTTTTGAAGAGTCAGATATAGAAAAGAGAACGAACCCGGAGTTATTATTGCCAGGTGCAAAATCAATTATTGCGATTGCTTTGGCGTATCCTTCCAAGTTGAAAAATGCACCACAAAGTAAGCGAGGAGAGAGACGAGGCATTTTTTGCCGCGCTTCTTGGGGACAAGATTATCATCTTGTTTTGCGTGATCGTTTAGAGAAGCTGGAGGCATATTTAATTGAACGTTTACCAAATATAGAGGTCAAATCCATGGTAGATACGGGAGAATTAAGCGACCGGGCTGTTTCAGAGCGAGCAGGCATTGGGTGGAGTGGAAAGAACTGTTCCATTATTACGCCGGAATTTGGGTCGTATGTTTATTTGGGTGAGATGATTACAAATATTCCTTTTCCACCAGATACTCCAATTGAGGATCAGTGCGGGAGCTGTACAAAGTGTATTGATGTTTGTCCGACAGGAGCGCTTGCCCAAGGGGGACAATTAAATTCTCAAAAATGTATTGCGTTTTTAACGCAGACGAAAGGATTTCTTCCGGAAGAATATCGAGATAAGATTGGAAATCGCATTTACGGGTGCGATACGTGTCAAACTGTTTGTCCAAAAAATAAAGGAATAGATTTTCATAATCATCCGGAAATGGAACCTGATCCTGAACTTGTAAAGCCTTTATTAACACCTCTTCTGACCATTAGCAATCGTGAGTTTAAAGAAAAGTATGGAATCATGTCCGGATCGTGGCGAGGGAAAAAGCCGTTGCAGCGAAATGCAATTTTGGCACTCGCTCATTTTAAAGATGAAACGGCCATTCCAGATTTAATTGCTGTAATGAAAGAAGATCCTCGCCCAGTTATTCGCGGCACAGCGGCGTGGGCATTAGGGAAAATTGGCGGAGAAGGGGTGCAAGAGGCGATTGAAAAAGCGAAAGAGCGGGAAAAAGATGAAGAAGTGATTCATGAGATGAACCGTGGTCTTGAATTATTAGCTGAGAAAAAATAGCAGATTATCCTTTAGTCCTTCATATTGTAGTAAGGGGAGGGGAGACTCTATGTCTATAAAACAGCATCTTCAACAGTGTCTGCAAAGGCAATTGGATTATATAACAAATGAACGTATGAGCGAAGCAGAAATTTCAGATGATATTGTTGACATGTTACACCGTAAAAAGAAGCTCTTTAAAAAGCGAAATGCCGAGATAGTGAAATGTAATGCTAACGTATCTTTTATGAGACAGTTAAAAGGTATTAACTATGATGAAGTAGATTATCAAATTCATTTTCAGTATTTTATTCGTCATCATCATTTATTTTATGTAGAGGAAGAACAAATGGAGAGGCGTTTACGATTAGAAGATGGATGTATTAAGCAAGATATCGTAATTGGAACGCCGATAGATGAGCAGAAAATTGGAACGTTGGAACGTGAAGTAACAAAGGGAAAAGGACAATATATTCCATACAGTTATAATCGCTTAGAGGCAGTGAAATATGCAGAGCGGTGGTGGGATGATCGGAATCCAGCTTATCAGAACTTCCAAGATAATTGTACAAATTTTATTTCGCAATGTCTGCATGCTGGTGAAACACCAATGAATGGATATCCGAATATTCGTAGTGGATGGTGGCAGCAAAATCGCCAATGGAGCTGGAGCTGGGCGGTAGCCCATTCTTTTCATTGGTATTTATCGAGTGACTCGATGGGACTTCGAGCGAAACAAGTTGAGAAGCCGCAGGATCTTATGCTTGGAGATATCATTGTCTATGATTTTGAAAATGACGGCAGATGGAATCATACGACAATTGTCGTAGCAAAAGATGCAAATGGTATGCCTCTTGTAAATGCACATTCTGCCAATAGTCGCAGACGGTATTGGGATTATGAAGATTCAAGTAAGTATACACCGCAAATGAAGTATAAGTTTTTTCATATTCTCGATAATGACTAGAGATTTTTTATCCAAGTGGTATAATACGTAGTAGAAAAAGATTGAGGTGAACATTGTGGGAATACATGTTGTTTTATATCAACCAGAAATTCCAGCGAATACAGGTAATATTGCGCGTAGTTGTGCAGCAACAGGTGCAGAATTACACTTAATTAGACCGCTTGGATTTTCTACTGACGATAAAGCGTTAAAACGTGCTGGATTAGACTATTGGGAGCACGTAAAAATTACGTATTATGACTCTATTGAGGAATTTTATGAAAAAAATGCAAATGGTGAGTTTTTCTACTTAACAAAGTATGGAGAGAAAGCACACACAACATTTGATTATAGCAACGTAGAAAAAGATTATTATTTCGTATTTGGAAGAGAAACAAATGGTCTTCCAGCAAACGTGATTGAACATAATTTTGATCGTTGTTTACGCATTCCAATGACTGATAAAGTTCGTTCTTTAAACTTATCTAATACTGCAGCTATTTTGATTTATGAAGCATTACGTCAACAAAATTTTCCAGGATTAGATGTAGAAATTGTTTATTAAAAGCCGTCTTATGACGGCTTTTTTTAGTTTTAAAATAAAGTTTGATTACATAATACTAACAAACAAATTGTGAAAGGAATGCAATATAACAACTGACCAAAGCGATCCTGTCTTTTTAAATACTAGTCCAAAGAATATGCCAATTAGAAAAACATAGATATGACCCCAAAGGTCAAAGAATACGCCATCATAGATCCAAATAGCGTAGTGTATGATTAGAAATAAAAAAGAAGTGAGTATGTTAGCCTTCCAAAAAGATAATCTTTTGTTAAGTTCTTGTAAAATGAAACCTCGGTATACAATTTCTTCAGTAATTCCAACCAACAGAATTCCATTCATATAGTTATTTAAAGATAATTTAAAATGAAAAGGTTGATCATTTAAAAAGGATACTTCAAAAATAAAATAAAGACCTAGAAATAGCAAAAGAAATGTTCCCCAAAACATACCTTTATTTACATTTTCCATTTTTAAATACTTAATTGGATTAGCGTGTAAGTAATACTTTATGTATAAGCAGACAGGGAATATCCATATGAGAATCTTAATGGCTGCATTTAAAAATGTGGATGTAACTTCACTCAATGGCTCAATATACTGTACTAACCATAATTCTCTAAAAATCCATACAAAGTTGAATATAAATAGATAAATTAATAATATTTTCACATCATTTATTATCGGCTTACTTTCTGGTTGTAATTTTATCTCCATTATTCCCCTCCCAAAATGTGAAAAACTAATATTGCAATCGCGAAAATTATACCACAATTTTCCTGTTATAATAATATGAAGCTAACCTACTTCTTTAGTTAGATATGAAATTCTTAATATGTAGGCTTTAATATCAATCTTTAGTCTAAACCGGCACTTTTTTGATAAGAAAATGAATATTTTTTTATAAAGGCTTGCACCTGTTTCAAAAAAAGATATATTCTATTAAAGTAGAATATATAAATATAGCATAAGGCAGGTTGCGATGTTGATGAAGGAACTATTTGCAAATAAGAAAGATGTAGTGAACCCTTTACAGGGAATAGATATGACTTTAATTCACCAAGGATTGCTTCATGCCATTCAAGATTTAGTGTTTATTGTAAAAGTTGTAGAAAATAAATGGTTTCAATATGTATATATAAATGAAAAAGGGCTACAACATTTGAATGTAGATACAAATTATCATGGAAAGACATTTCAAGAATTGTTGCCTTCAGATGTCGCATCTGTATTGCAAATACAATATGAAGAGGCTTTAAAAAAGAAAAAAACAAGTACTTTTCGTGATTATATGACTTTAGATACAGGAGAAATTTTGCATTATGAGTCATTATTAAACCCTGTATGTTGTAATAATGGTATATGTAAATATATTATTTGTATTACGCGTAACATTACAGCGCATGTACAGGAAAAGACAGAGATGCAGGATAAGCAAATGTTATTCAAATCATTATTAGAATACAATGATGATGCAATTATGTCACTTGACTTAACAGGAAGAATTATGTATGCAAACCCTGCAACATATAAGGTTTTTGGTCACGAAGCTGCAGAGTTAAAAAATCAGTCTATCTTTCAATATATTGAAGGAGATTATATAAATGAGTTTCAAAGCATGTTTAAAGAAACAGTGCAAGGTCATTCTACGCAACTTTTTGGACATAAATATGATCATAAAAATGGCTATGAATTGTATGTATCATTTCGAACAGTTCCTATTATTATTAATGGCGATATAATCGGTGTATACGTCATCGCCCGAGATGTGACGAAGCAAATATTAAATGAACAAAAGACAGAGTATTTAGCTTATTATGATCAATTGACGGGCTTATTGAATCGTATTGCGTGCACAGAGATGTTAACTCGTTTGTTCAAGGAGAACAAGAAATTTACACTTATGTTTGTAGATTTAGATCACTTTCATTTCATTAATGATACATTTGGTCATGAAACTGGAGATAAAGTATTAACCAATGTAGCAAGACGTTTAGAATCCCTTATTCCAAACGGGGCATACCTCTTCAGGGCACATGGTAATCAGTTTGTCATTATAATAGAAAATGCAGATAAAGAATATGCAGAAGAATTTGTTCCAAGGCTGTTAAAAGAAATGGAGAAGCGTTTTGTGATGAAGGAAGGAGAAGTATATTTAAGTGCTTCTGCTGGAGTTGTCACGTCTCCTTTAGATGGAAAAGATGAACAAACATTATTTAAGCGTGTTGATCTAGCACTAGAATGTGCGAAAGAACAAGGAAAAGGTAATTATAGTTTTTATTCTTGTGATCTTAGTGCGCAGCGTGAGAAACAACTCATCATTGAAAATCAATTATATCAAGCGATAGAGCGAAATGAATTCCTATTAAATTATCAGCCGCAAGTTAACATCATGACAGAAAATTTGGTCGGGATGGAAGCTTTACTTCGCTGGAATAATAAAGAACTCGGAAATGTTTCACCAGGAGAATTTATTCCAATTGCCGAAAAAACGGGGTTTATTCTAAAAATTGATGAGTGGGTATTACATGAAGTATGTAGACAAATGCGTGAATGGCTGGATAAGGGACTTACTCCTGTCCCGATTGCAGTAAATATCTCAGCAAAGCACTTTTGCTCTTTTACATTAATAGAGGTTATTACGGATGCTTTAATGACATATGACATTCCACCGCATTTATTAACAATTGAAATTACAGAAGGAGCATTAATGCATAAAGAATTATCAGAGCAAGTGCTTCTTCGTTTGAAGGAAAAGAACTTGAACATTCATCTTGATGACTTTGGAACGGGATATTCGTCACTGAGTTACTTAAAACGATATCCAATTGATACTTTAAAAATTGATCGCTCTTTTATGCAAGAAGTAGGTGCTGATGAAAAAGGGGCAAATATTACGACAGCTATTATTCATCTTGCTCATACGTTAGGCTTAAACATCATTGCTGAAGGAGTAGAGGACGCAGAACAGGTTCAATTTTTGAAAGAAAAAAATGCGATTGTAGCCCAAGGGTATTATTTTAATAAACCTCTTTCTGTAAGTGATATGGAGAGACTTTATTTTATGACAGATAAAAAGTGATGAGCATGCTCATCACTTTTTACCCCGCATTAACGGGCAGTAAGACCCCCACCTCAAGAGTCAGAGAGAATCGAAGAGGATAGGAGGTGAATAACTGCCCGTAAAAGCCCGATTGGTTCAACTAACCATCAGGACACCACTGATGGAAGTTTCACTTTACTTTGCTCTTGGTTTATCATTGTATCCTGATGTAAAAATAGCAGTAAGAAATGTGAGCATAACACCTAAAATTAATAAAAGCTTCATGAGCATAGCCCCCATTCATATTATCTCTATCATTTGTATTATACCGAATTTTCTTTCAATTTTGGTAATAAACTTTATAAAGTTTGTGTACAATTTCATTTTGATTCGTATGAATGTTTAAGGACATCCTCGCATACGTTTATAATAATCCGCTTGAACAAGGAGATGGGGGAGGAGCTATAATGGATATTTTAAAGAAAATTGAACAGCACCGGGAAGCAGAAGAGCGTTTAAAGTGGGAAGGGACATTTGCTGAATATTTAGAGCTTCTGAAAGAAAGACCATGGGTGGCACAAACAGCGCATTCTCGTATTTATAATATGGTAAAGGATGCTGGAATTGAGGAAGTAGACGGCAGACGAAAATATAACTTCTTTAGTAATCAATTATTTGGATTAGAAGAAGCATTAGAGCGTCTTGTAGAAGAGTATTTCCATCCATCTGCAAAACGATTAGACGTAAGAAAACGAATTCTATTATTGATGGGCCCAGTTAGTGGCGGGAAATCTACATTAGTTACAATGTTAAAGCGAGGATTAGAGGCATATTCACATACTGATCGCGGTTCGGTTTTTGCCATAAAAGGTTGCCCGATGCATGAAGATCCGCTACATCTTATTCCGCATCATTTACGTGAGGACTTTTATGTAGAGTATGGAGTGCGGATTGAAGGGAATTTATCACCATTAAACTTAATGCGTCTAGAACAAGAGTACGGCGGTAGAATTGAAGATGTAATTGTTGAGCGGATTTTCTTCTCGGAAGATCGCAGAACAGGGATAGGAACATTTAGTCCATCTGATCCGAAATCGCAAGATATTGCTGATTTAACAGGTAGTATTGATTTTTCTACCATTGCCGAATTTGGTTCAGAATCTGATCCGCGCGCTTACCGTTTTGACGGGGAGTTAAATAAAGCAAATCGCGGAATGATGGAATTTCAAGAGATGTTAAAATGCGATGAAAAATTTTTATGGCATTTATTATCACTAACGCAAGAAGGAAATTTTAAAGCAGGTCGATTTGCATTAATCTCCGCAGATGAGCTAATTGTTGCTCATACGAATGAAACAGAATATCGTTCCTTTATTTCGAATAAGAAAAATGAAGCACTTCATTCACGGATTATTGTAATGCCAATTCCATATAATTTACGGGTAAGTGAAGAAGAGCATATTTATGAGAAAATGATTCATGAAAGTGATGTTTCCGATGTGCATATTGCACCGCATACACTTCGCGTTGCAGCGATGTTTACCATTTTAACACGCTTAAAAGATCCGAAGCGACCAGATATCGATTTAATTAAGAAAATGCGTTTATATGATGGTGAAATGGTAGAAGGATACAATTCTATTGATATAGAAGAATTGCAGCGGGAATATCAAGATGAAGGTATGAGTGGAATTGATCCGCGCTATGTCATTAACCGTATTTCCTCTACGATTATTCGTAAAGAAGTAGCATCCATTAATGCTTTAGATGTATTACGTTCTTTAAAGGATGGATTAGATCAACATCCATCCATTAGTAATGAGGATCGTGAACGCTACATGAACTTCATTTCATTAGCGCGTAAAGAATATGATGAAATTGCGAAGAAAGAAGTACAAAAAGCGTTTGTATATTCATATGAAGAATCTGCGAAGACACTGATGGATAATTATTTAGATAACGTAGAAGCATATTGCAATAAGTCGAAACTGCGTGACCCGTTAACTGGAGAAGAAATGAGCCCAGATGAAAAACTGATGCGTTCAATTGAAGAACAAATTGGTATTTCGGAAAACGCAAAGAAAGCGTTCCGCGAAGAAATTTTAATCCGCATCTCTGCATATGCCCGCAAAGGGAAGCGATTTGATTATAATTCGCACGAACGTCTTCGCGAGGCAATCCAGAAAAAACTATTTGCTGATTTGAAAGACGTTGTCAAAATTACAACGTCAACAAAAACACCAGATGAGAATCAATTGAAGAAAATTAATGACGTTGTAGCAAGGTTAATTGACGAACATGGCTACAATTCCACATCGGCAAACGAATTGCTCCGCTATGTAGGTAGCTTATTAAACCGATAATTATCATAGCAGAAAAGCTGTCTCTTACTTGAGGCAGTTTTTTTGTATATTGTGCTTGTTAGTTGCTATGTAGACACAACATGCCCGCTACTTGCTTAAAACATGAAAGGGGTCCTGACCGCTCCAATGCATGGCCAGATGCACTCGCCCACAAAAAAAGAAAAGGTTTTTTTCTGTCGTCTTTCAACTTTAATTTATATAAAGGCAATGCTTGTCCACTATGAATAAATTAAAATGCAATCTTATGAATTTATTTGTCAATTATTTTCACAACCAGCATATGATAGAGTAACCAACCATTCATACAGAAAAAAGTCAACACAATACAATATGTTGCAGAGCCGTAAAGTGTGCAACAATGCATTGTGTTTCTTTCTTAATTATGAAGTGTATTTCTTCATAATTTATTTTCTAACGAAGAAGCTCATGTTTTAGGATGTGTTTTCATGAAAGCATAAAAAACTATGTAAGGAGGGAAAGGAATGACAGAAGAAAATCAAAACAATTATACAATCTCACAGGAAAATTGGTCCCTCCATCGTAAAGGACACGATGATCAGCAACGTCATCAAGAAAAAGTACAAGAGGCAATAAAAAATAATTTACCAGACCTTGTTACAGAAGAGAGCATTATCATGTCCAATGGCAGGGATGTTGTAAAAATACCAATTCGTTCACTAGATGAATATAAAATTCGTTATAACTATGATAAAAATAAGCATGTTGGTCAAGGAACAGGCGATAGTAAAATCGGTGATGTTGTCGCGAGAGATGGCTCTGGTCAAAAACAAAAAGGACCAGGAAAAGGGAAAGGCGCCGGGGACTCTGCAGGAGAAGACTACTACGAGGCAGAAGTATCGATTTTAGAGCTGGAGCAAGCATTTTTTAAAGAATTAGAGCTTCCTAATTTACAGCAGAAAGAAATGGACGAAAATCGCATTGAACATATTGAATTTAACGACATTCGCAAAATGGGCCTTTGGGGAAACATTGATAAAAAACGGACGATAATCTCTGCTTATAAACGAAATGCAATGAATGGTAATCCGGCTTTTCATCCAATTAAACGAGAAGATTTAAAATTCCGCACGTGGAACGAAGTTTTAAAGCCAGAATCAAAAGCTGTTGTGTTAGCAATGATGGATACGAGCGGTTCGATGGGGCTTTGGGAAAAATATATGGCCCGCAGCTTTTTCTTCTGGATGTCTCGTTTTTTACGTACAAAATATGAAACAGTTGATATTGAATTTATCGCGCACCATACAGAAGCAAAAGTTGTTACAGAAGAAGAATTTTTCTCAAAAGGTGAAAGCGGTGGAACCATTTGTTCCTCAGCATACCGAAAAGCATTAGAACTGATCGAAACAAAATACTCTCCAGAACGCTATAACATATATCCATTTCATTTCTCAGATGGAGATAATTTAACCTCTGACAATGCACGCTGTGTCAAACTGGTGCAGGAGTTGATGAAAGTATCTAACATGTTTGGGTATGGAGAGGTGAACCAGTACAACCGCCACAGTACACTCATGTCAGCATATAAAAACGTAAAAGATGAAAAGTTTCGCTATTATATTTTAAAACAAAAAGCTGACGTGTTTCATGCGATGAAGAGCTTTTTCCGTGAAGAATCGAATGAGAAGATGGCTTGAACCCCTAAGTGTAGGGGTTTTTTGTTTGTAACGACTGAGTACATTAAGCACAACTTTGATTCAGGCCCAGCTCAATTTAATAAATTATACTTTAATATAATTTTTATATCGGAATCTCCTATGTATTTTCCCAACTAATTCCCTCTTTATACTACAACACAGAATTTATTACAATATATTTATAAAGGGGGAGTTAAAATGAATACACGTATTAAACAACTTAGTAAGGAACTAGATTATCAAGAGTTTATAAAAAAAATTATAGAATTATGGAATATGAATGCTATAGAAACAGCAGAATGTGAATTGGACGAAAGCGATAGAATGGGCATTCATGAGCAATTAGAACAATTTGTACAATCAAAATATGGCGCTGTTTTTGTAGTAACTGATGAAGGCCAAGATATGATTGGTTATGGAATAGCTTCTATTAAACAAGATCTAGTTACCGATACGCTATATGGTCAAATTGATGAGGTTTATATAAGGGAAGAATATCGAAGACAGCAAATTGCTAAAAATTTAGTAGAATATTTAACACATTGGTTGAATCAAGAGAGTATTTCTTCTATTCAAGTGTATGTTGATTTAGATAATAAATTGGCTTTAAACTTTTGGGAGAATACAGGTTTTGAAAAGGAGTTTTTTCTTTTATCAAATAGTTAATTTCTATGGGAGACATGAATTGAAAGTAAGAGCTTTTTTCATGAAGAATCGCCTACTAAATGTAAGGTGTTTTGTTTCTAAGTGGAATCAAAAAGATTGAGTAGAAAAACTACTCAATCTTTTTTATACGATCAAATAATAACCCATCTGTCGTATGATTTTCTCCTATTACAAAATCTTTCATATAATAAGAAAGATATTCTCCATATTTTGAATCTGTATTTAAAAGAAGTTCGTCTACGAAGTAACAGCCAAGTGGTAAATTGTCGAGTAAGAGGCTAGCAAGTGCACCGTAAACGCCGCATGCGACTTGAAAGTAGGTTGCGTTTGTTCCATATTGGTTGTACACATGTTGGGTGGCAGTTGTATTGTACATATAGACTTCTTTGTCTTTATAGACAAGTAATACACCGATTAAATCTTCACCGAGGAGTTGTCCAGTTTCGGGATTTAATACGTGATGATCCCAGTTCCATAGTTCATCAATGTTCTGCTGATTGTCATGAATTACTTGCGTCATATAATCATTAATACGATATAAGAAACCGACTTCTATATCGTACAATTTTCCGAGATTAATTACTTCTTCGTGTCCCATTAAACAACCGAAAAACTGTTTATCTCCTAATGTTACTTTAAATTCTTGTTCATAAGCAGTGTTACATAAGAGCATAGGAGTTTGATGTTTCATGAAAAGAGGATAGTTTAAAATAGCTTCTTCTAAAAATCCCGCAGGAGACCATGTCGAGTATACAGTTTTTTCTTTTATAAGAGTTGGATCCTGATAGAAAGTTGTATCGTGTTCGACGATGAAACAAGCGAGGGGAATTTCCTCAGGATTTTGCTCCATTAATTTAACTGCCATCCATTGGACGACGCCAGGATTCATACCAGAACAAATAACGCCTGTCATTTGTGTGAAGGCAGGTTTATGCTTTTCAAAGAAATTTTGTCTTTCTAATAAACTGAAGCGTTTAATATGTTCATTCGCATCGATTGCTGGTGATTGCAATGCTGTATTAATATAATGTACATTCGCTTCATTGCAGCATGTTAACAGTTCTACTGCATCTGCTAAGGAAGCATCAATGACGATACTTGTCCCTGTTTTTTGTAGATGATCTCGAAATAATGTGTTATCGCTTAGATCGAACACATGGAATGTAAAGCTTTCGTATAATGCGGGATACATATCCTGAAAATAAGACTTTGGTTTTTGCCTTATATCAATTAAATGAATGGAACAGTTTTGCAACTGAGCGTATAAAGGATTATGAGTATCTTTCACGGCATGATTTAATAGAGATAAAAATGCGCGAGCAGCGCCGCCGCTGCTTCCAAGTATAGTAAGAATGAGTTGTTTTTCTTTCATGTTTTCCCTCCTATGTGATTAAGATATTCAGTTCACATGAAAGAGGATTATTTGTTTGTCCATACATGCATAAAAATCCACTGTCTATTTTGTTTTGGGTTGGTAGTACCCCTTATATATAAATCTAAGTTAAAAAAACGACCTAAAAACCCTTTTCTTTTTAGGTGGGCGAGAGGGTCTGGCCATGCGTAGAAGCGGTCTGCCACATGCGATGTTTAAAACACAAGGAGCAAGCAAGTAGTGGCCATGGTGTATTCTGCATAGCAGCGACTTATATGCTAAAAAATTAACATTCTATAGGTGAATCGTAAAAAAGTAACTTCCAATATATATATGACTTTACTTTTTGTGTAAAATCTTGTATTATATAAATATACCATATATTAGTTTATTTTCAGGAGGAGGCTGTCACTATAGCTTTCTCCTGTTCTTTTTTTGAGGGCTGTAGTAACAGCCTCTTTTTTAAAGATTAAATGTTAGAAAATTAAGATAACTAAAAGGGAGGAGGAATATATATTAGAAAAAGAGCTGTTATTTTGTTAGATCTCACTATTAATAAGGAAAGGAATTGAATTGAAGATAAAGAAAGCTACCACTAATGAAAGTTTCACTTATGTCGAAAGGAGTGAAGCGTATGTTGTTTAACGTTCCAATTGAAACCATTTATTTATATGGGCTTATTATAACGGCAGCTATTGCCATTCTTTATTTGCTTTTTGGTGATATTTTAGAATCTCTTTTTAGTATATCAAGCGGAGCTACTTCGCCTTTTACGCTCTTATTTAGCTTTCTGGCGATGTTATGTGGATTTGGTTACATACTAGAATATTTATTTCCTTGGGGTAGTATTGCGATTTTTGTTATTTCTTTTTTCCTTGCACTTGTTGGTGTGATTACGATGAAAATGCTTGTGTTAGCGCCCCTTTCTAAAGCGGAGCAAAATACAATGCACCGCATGGAAGAGTTTATTGGCTGCAAAGGAGAAGTGATTATTACGATTCCGAAAGAAGGACTAGGTGAAGTTTTGCTAGTTTCTCAGTTTGGCAGTAATGCGATGCCAGCTAAAACGATAGGAAAGAAAGATATTTCACAAGGATCAGATGTCATTGTTGAAGCAGTGGAAGATGGTGTTTTACTTGTACAAAATTTAGCGGTTTCTTTAAAGAAACCGAAATGATAAGGACTAAATCAATAGTAGTCATTTTCATATAAAAAAGTATACAAACGTGGGCAAATATGCTCGTATACTTACTATTGATTCGGTTTCAAGCCTAAGTGAGTGCGTTTTGACGAAAGTTAAATTGCATGATGAACTACGATTGATGAGTAAGTTGAAGACTTACCCTCGGATACACGCTTTAGTCCGTTGCTCTAAGAGTGTGGAAGGATGACCGACTACTACTGCCCTGTAGTCAAACACCGAAACACATGAACTCTCATCTGTCATTGGCAAAAAGCGAAATTCTCCGAAAGGATGGTTGGTCAGAGATGACTAAAAATAAAAACAAAGAATATTGTTTTGTATTGGATGTAGAAGGAGGAAAATTAGCTCCTACAAGTGTCAACAATGGATGGTACTTAATTAGGAAGAAAAGAGCAAAACTTGTTGCAAAATACCCAATGGTAATTCAACTTCATAAGTCAGTGGAAGATGTAGATTATAAAATTAGGTTGGGGATAGACGATGGTAGTTTACATGTTGGGGTTGGGTTAGTACAAGAATGTAAAACAAAAAACAAACCAATCTTTAAAGCTACTATTGAACATCGAAAAGATGTATCAAAGCTAATGGAGCAAAGAAGAGGATATAGACGATACAAAAGAAATCACAAACGGTATCGTCAAGCAAAATTTGATAATCGTGCAAGTAGTAGAAGAGAAGGAAGAATCGCACCTAGTATACTTCAAAAGAGACAAACGATTATTAGGTTTGTAAATAAGATTTCAAAATGGATAGACATTGCAAGTATTCACTTAGAAGATGTTGCGATAGACATACGAGCATTGATTGATGACAAGAAGTTATACAACTGGCAATATCAAAAATCCAATCGGCTAGATGAAAACATGAGAAAGGCTGTAATTATACGAGACAAATATGAATGTATGGAATGCAGAAAATCAAACTGTATGTTAGAAGTACATCATATTGTCCCTAGGAGGTTAAGAGGCTCTAATACATTAGATAACCTGATTACACTGTGTAGTAAATGTCACCAAAAGACAGAAGGTAAAGAAGAAAAGTTTGTTGATAAGTATCAAAAAATGATTAACGGAAAGAGTTTACGGCTAGACTTTGCTCAACACGTTATGCAAGGTAAAAACTGGTTACAACAACACTTATCTCAGTATGGTACTTTGCTTTTAACAAGTGGTGGAGATACTGCAAATAGGAGAATAGATTGGAGTATTGAAAAGGCACATTCTAATGACGCTTTAGTTATTTGTGGGTTAGAGATCCATGATACAAACATAAAAGACTGGGTCATTAAACCAATCAGAAAGAAAACGAAAGCGATACATTCTGAAACTTATGGGTTTAAACATAGAGATATTGTACAATACACAGACACCAAAAAGGTAACTCATGTTGGCTATATTACTGCAATGTACCCAGATAAGTTACAAATTAATATCCAAACAAAAGAGAAACATCTAAAAAGAGTAAATGTAAGAAAAAGTGTACTAAAGTGGAGATTTAGAGGGTTGTATTTCCTATGAATGACCACACATGAATACTTTTGTGTATATTTTTTGAAGGAGGAGTTACTATGGTTCTATTAATTATCGGTGGTGTTTTATTAGCAATATTAGCAATTTTGATTTTAGTCTTTATTACAAAGTATCGTACAGTTGGTCCAGATGAAGCGTTAATTGTAACGGGAAGCGGTTTAGGCAGTGGGAAAAATGTCGTGACAACAGATGATGGTAAGAAGATTAAAATTATTCGCGGCGGCGGTACGTTTGTTGTGCCGATTATGCAGCAAGCAGAGCCTCTTAGCTTATTAAACTATAAGTTAGAAGTAGGAACACGTGATACATATACGAAGCAAGGTGTTCCAGTCACAGTAAATGGTGTTTCAATTATTAAGGTAGGTTCTACAATTGAGGAAGTATCAACAGCAGCAGAGCAATATTTAGGAAAAGAAACAGAAGAACTGAAAGTAGAGGCAAAGGAAGTATTAGAAGGACATTTACGAGCGATTCTTTCTTCTATGACAGTAGAAGATGCGTATAGTAACAGGGAACAGTTTGCTCAGAAAGTACATGAAGTTGCTTCCACTGATTTGAAGAAGATGGGATTACGTATTGTATCATTTACAATTAAAGAAATTAGTGATAAAAACGGCTATTTAGATGCACTTGGCCAGCCGCAAATTGCAACGGTAAAGCGCGATGCACAAATTGCAAACGCAGAACGCGAAAAAGAAGCACGGATTGAAAAAGCACGTGCTGAAAAAGAAGCAAAAGAAGCAGAGTATCAGCGTGATGCGCAAATTGCGGAAGCAGAGAAACATAAAGAGTTAAAGGTGCAATCATATAAAAGGGAACAAGAACAAGCGCGTGCCGATGCTGACCTTTCCTATGAATTACAGCAAGCGAAGGCTCAGCAAGGTGTAACAGAAGAACAAATGCGAGTGAAAATTATTGAGCGTGAAAAACAAATTGAATTAGAAGAAAAAGAAATTGCTCGTCGTGAAAAGCAATACGATGCAGAAGTGAAGAAAAAGGCAGATGCTGATCGTTATGCAGTTGAGCAAGCGGCGGAGGCAGAAAAAGTGCAACAAATGAAAAAAGCTGATGCCCAGCAATATAAAATTGAAGCAGAAGCAAAAGCGCGTGCAGAAGAAGTACGAGTAGAAGGTTTAGCGAAAGCCGAAATTGAAAAAGCACAAGGACAAGCAAAAGCAGAAGTACAAAAAGCACAAGGTACAGCAGAAGCGGATGTTATTAAGCTGAAAGGTCTTGCTGAAGCGGAAGCAAAACAAAAAATTGCTGAGGCATTTGAACTATACGGCCAAGCAGCAATTATGGATATGGTATTAAAAATGTTACCAAGCTATGCAAAAGAGATTGCAAGCCCGCTTAGTAATATCGACAAAATTACTGTTGTTGATACCGGCGGCGGTGGAAAAAATAGCGGTGCTGGTAAAGTTGCCGGCTATGCGACAGATTTAATGGCAACGATGCAAGAAACTTTGAAGGCTTCTTCGGGAATTGATTTAAAAGAGTTGTTAGAAAGTTTTGCTGGGAAAGGTGCAATGCAGCAAAGCGGAGAGATAAAGGCTGCGATTCCAAGTCCAGAAGAGAAAAAGCCGGAAAATCATGAAAACCTCTAGAAATTTCTAGAGGTTTTTTGTAACTATTTAGCATGAATTCCTCAAGATTACTTTTGTCTCATGAAAGATAAAAGAGAACACATATTATTCATATATAATATATGTTCTCTTTTATTTTGTAAGCTTTTTATCGGCAAATGGGCAAGTAGCTTATCTCTAAAACTACAAGGCCAAGCAGCAATTTATATATTGAAAAATTAAAATCAATTTGTATAAATAAAAGAATTTTTAAAATACAATTTGATTTTCATAACAATGTTAGAATAGGTGAGAAATATAACACTGAAATGTAATGAGGAGAAAAGTTTAGATGAAAGATGTAATTGAAAATGTTTATAGCCCATGCAATGGAGTGATTGAAGAAATACTTGTTCAACAATCATCTTACGTATACGAGTGGGAAAAGTTATTTGTTATTAAAAAAAGTGATGGAACATTAGAAGAAGCCGCGGTTGGCTTTAGCGGTAATATATTAGCTATCGAAGTAAAATTAGGCCAGGAAGTAAATGAACAAACATTGTTGTGTAAATTAGAAGATGATTGGTTGATCACTGGTTGTGAATAAAAAAAGTAGATTATGAAAAACGGCATCGTATATATAAATCCAAATTAAAAAACGACATGAACCCCCTTTTCTTTTTAGGTGAGCGAGAGCATCTGGCCATGCGTAGAAGCGGTCAGGACCATTTTCTGCCACATGCGAAGTTCAAACAAAGGGAGAAAGACAGTAGTAGAATCTTTTTTTCTACATAGTCGCAATTTGTATGTTGAAAAGTCAAAATGGATTTATATATAGATGTCGTTTTTTTATATAGATTCAATATATAAATTCAAATTGAAAAATTGACGTAAACCGTAGGGAAGAGCGAGAGCATCTGATCATGCATAGAAGCGGTCAGGGCCTTTTTCTGTCACATGCGAGTGCAAGTCACGTTTTGCTTTGCATTACTAAGATACCCACAATATTAAGCCCCTCATATGTTCTTATTTTACAAACAGAAATTATCGAAATATTAACAAAAATATTTGTATATTGTTTTATAATGATATAATGTATAAAATTTAAAGTAAGTTTTAAATATTTAGATAGATGGAATAAAGGGTATGGTTTTGTTATTAAAAAAATAAAAGATAAGGAGTTGTTATGTATGAGGAGTGTATTGAAACGAATAGGAAACATTAGTCTAACAAGGAAATTAATTGTATCTTTTCTTCTTATTTTAATTGTACCTGGGGTTATTATTGGCGGTGTGTCATATCAAACGGCAAAAACAAATTTTGAACAGCAAATTATTGTAAAAGCAAATGAAAATATTGATGTTCTAGATAGTGTTATTACGCAAAATTTAGATGCGAAATCTGTGGATGTCGCTTATTTTGCGGATATATTAACAGAAGATGCGTATAAAGATGGAAATGTAGAAAACGTAAAAGCGAAATTCGCACAATATATAAAGATCCATCCGGAAGTAGAAGGGCTTTATATCGGGACGCAAGATGAGATGTTTTTAAGAGAGCCCTATGTGCAAATGCCTGAAGGGTATAAACCAACGGATCGTCCATGGTATAAAGACGCCATGAAAGATGGTGATAAAGTAATTATTACCGCACCATATGAGTCTTCTTCTACAAAAAACATGGTAGTAACAGTTGCGAAGAAGACGAAAGATGGAAAAGGTGTTGTTGGTGTTAACTTAAATCTTGAGAACATATTAAAAACGACAAAAATGTTTAAACTTGGAGAAAAAGGCTATGCAGTAATTTTGGATCAAAACAGACAAGTTGTCAGTCACCCTACTCGAAAAGGCGGTTCTAAGGTGACAGAAGCTTTCATTAATTCGGTTTACGAGAAAGAGAAAGGTTATTTTTCATACGATGATAAAGGAGACAATAAGATTCTTTCCTTTAAAACAAATAATAAAACAGGTTGGAAAATCGTTGGTGTTGTGTATGAAGATGAAATTATTAAGGCTGCTGAACCAGTATTCTTTAAAACAGTAATTGTAGTTGTCATTTCTATGTTGTTAGGTGGCATTCTTGTTTACTTCATCATCAAATCAATAACAAATCCATTAAGAAGGATTGTTACTTCTGCACAAAAAATTAGCCAAGGCGATTTAACAGAAGAAATTGAGGTTCGTTCTAACGATGAGATTGGAAGATTAGGAGCTTCCTTTAATGAGATGTCAGCTTCTTTACGAGATGTAATTTCTAAAATGAGTAACTCAGCAGAGCATGTTGCTGCTTCAGCGGAAGAGTTAACTTCAAGTGTACGACAGGCAAATGAGGCGACAGATCAAATTACAATTGCGATGGAACAAGTATCCATTGGTGCTCAGTCACAAAGTCAAGGAGTTGAAGAAGGAGCGGCACTATTACAACAAGTGAATACGGCGATTCAAAATGTAACAGATAGCTCACAAACGATTTCAAATTCTTCAGCATATGCAAGACAAAAGGCAGAAGAAGGCGGGAAATTAGTACAACAAACAGCGACGCAAATGCAATCTATTCACCAGTCTGTTTCACAATCAGATACGATTATTAAATTATTGGATGAAAAGTCCAAACAAATCGGTGCTATTTTAGAAGTGATTCAAAATATTGCACAGCAAACTAATTTATTAGCTTTAAATGCAGCAATTGAAGCAGCAAGAGCCGGAGAACAAGGACGTGGATTTGCAATTGTAGCAGAAGAAGTTAGAAAGTTAGCAGAGCAATCGGGAGAATCATCAGGAGAAATTGCGAAACTAATTACAGAGATTAAAGATGACATAGAATGCACTGTACAATCGATGAATGAAGTGAAAATAGAAGTACAATCTGGCCTTGAAGCTGTTGATGAGACAAAAACAAATTTTGCAGAAATATTAAAGGTTACAAATGATATCGTATCTCAAATTCATAGTATGGCAAAAACGGCAACAAACATGTCAGAAGATGCAAATGAAGTTACAAATGCAATTGATGAAATTGCAGCAGCAGCAGAAACAAATACAGCAAGTATGCAAAACGTCGCTGCTTCTTCAGAAGAACAAGTGAATTCGATGGAAGAAATCAGTTCTTCTGCTCACAATTTAGCGAAAATGGCAGAAGAATTACAACTTATGATTGAAAAGTTTAAAGTGTAATACATGAGAAGTAAGTAAGGCAATTTATTGTCTTACTTATTTTTTTGTATATAAATTGAAAAAACGGCATAAAAACCTTCTTTTTTAGGTGGGCGAGAGCATCTGGCCGAGCCTAGAAACGGTTAGGGCCTTTTCCTACTACATGCAAGGTTTCAAACAAAAGGAGAAAGCAAGTAGTGGTCATGGTGTATTTTGCATAGCAGTGACTTATATGTCGGAAAAATATAGATTATTTTGTGTGTATTTTTGTTATCATTTTTGATAATATAATCATAAGGTGTAATAAAAGAGAGTAGGTCTTACTATATGAAAGAAAAAAAGATGGATATACTGTTTCATCCGATTCGTTTTCAATTGATTCAAGAGTTTATCGGAGGAGAGAATTTAACAGCAAAGCAGCTTGCGAAAAAGTTGCCGCACATCCCACAAGCGACGTTATATCGCCATTTAGATAAACTAACGACAGCACATATATTACAAGTTGCTCAGGAAACGCAAATACGAGGAACGATTGAAAAGTTATATGCCTTAAATTTCAGTGTGGCTAGTGTTTCACAAAAGGATTTGCAAGACGTAACGAAAGAAGAACATATGCAATATTTTATGATGTTTGTTACACAACTTATGGCAAATTTAAAAGATTATTTACAGCAAGATCATATTGATTTTGAAAAAGATGGAGTCGGGTACCGACAAGCAAGTTTTTACATGAGTGATGAGGAGTTTCAAGAGTTTGTACAGGAAATGAGTGGAGTATTTTTAAAAGCGATGGAGCGTAAACCATCTCCAGAGCGAAAGCGAAGAACGATTTCAACAATTATTATTCCTGAAAGAAACGGGAAGGGAGAATAAACAATATGGGGAAAGAATTGTTCGTGACAATTGAAAGTGCAGTTTCAATTCAAGGAACGCTAACAATTCCAGCACATGATGCAGCAACATACCCAGCTATTATACTTATTGCTGGAACAGGAAAAGGAGACCGAGATGGAAATGTTCGCGGTTTACCACTACGTTTATATAAAGATTTAGCGGATTATTTCACTTCGTTAGGATTTGCGACTTTGCGTTATGATAAGCGTGGTGTGAACAAAAGTGAAGGCGACTATTATGAAACAGGCGTGACAGACTTAATTGATGATGGCGTTGCTTGTGTACGTTTTTTAAAGGAACATCCGCAAATTGATCCGAAGCGAATTGTAATTGTAGGTCATAGTGAAGGAGCATTACTTGCACCAGCGATTTATGTAAGAGAATCCGTTGCTAATTTAATTTTACTTAGCGGTGCAGCTGAGCCTTCGAAAACATTACTGCCAAAACAAATGAAAATGGTAGTGAAAGAATTAGAAGAAACATCTGGATTTCGAGGATGGCTATACCGCTTTTTAAAACTTCCACAACGTATTCAGAAACAAAATGAAGCACAGATGGAAAAAATACAACAATCATCAAAGCCTGCTTTGCGAATCAAAGGAGTAAAGGTAAATGCAAAGTGGATACGTGAACAATTTCAATACAATGTTGTAGAGTATTTAGAGAGAGTAACATGCCCTGTTTTAGCGATTACTGGAGATCGAGATGTACAAGTGCCGCCCGAACAGGCACGAGAAATTGCGGAATATGTAGCAGGCGAGGCAGAATGGCATATCATCCCAAACATGAACCATATTTTACGAGAAGTCGAGAAAAACCATACCATGTTAGGGCTAATGAAAGAATATAAAGGACTTGTGAATAAAGGGATTCAAGAGGAATTATTGAATGTTATGAAGGAATGGTTGGCAAAGTATAATCTTCCTTTTAAAAGTTAAGTTATTTTGGCGAAAATCGTATCATTAGTATTGATGGAGGTGCTGTATACGGCGGTCAACTGAACTGTTTAGAATTGCCAAGTCAAAAAGTATATGCAGTGAAATAAGAATGGTTTCTCTATATAAATGAACTGATGTAGGAGAAAAGAGGAGATAAGGAGTGTATTCATCAATTAATTGTTATTTTATTAGATAATGCAATTGGAAAGTAAATTAGCACAAAAAAGCTTGGAGACTGTTATGGCTCCAAGCTTTTTATTTGCCTGACTTTTTTGAAAGAAAGCACCCGATAGCTTAACAAAGTTGTTTGGAGAAAAATATTAACATTGATTGATTTTTTCTCCGAAAATTATTTAACATATTATGTCTATTTTTTTGAAATTACAGTAAACATCCCTGTCATATTGGGCGAGAAGTCTTTAAAATTATATTTCTCATAGAACGGTTCTTTACCTCCAGATGCAAACAAACCAACAAATGCCTTGTCTGGAGCATTTTGATTTAAATATTCAATCAAAAGATTCATTATTTCATTTCCAATACCATTTTTCTGATAATCTGGATGAACCACTATATCTTGGATATAGAAATAAATAGCCCCATCGCCAACAATTCTGCCCATACCCACAATTTGTTCATTATCCTTGACTGTGATGCAGTGAATAGAATTTCTTAGGGAAGTCTCTGCCACATCAAAATTCATATAATTAGTCCATCCCACAGACTCACACAAATATTTGTATTCCTTCAATGTGGGAATATTATTTTCAAACTTATAGTTTTTCAAAATGTTTCCTCCAATGTCTCAAACTTCACCAAACTATAATATGCTTTCTTTTAGTTTAACATAAATATCCAATAATCCTTCTTAAAATTAGCCACACTTTACATGTGTTCGGTTGCTAATTTTTGCTTTACTTCTTTTTCTGGCATGGTCAAAAAAATGACTGCGACAATAATGAAAGCACCGCCTAATAATTGATATGCTCCAAACGACTCATTCAACCAAATAATCGAAACAATAGCTGCTACGAGTGGTTCAATACTTGATAAAATGCTCGTTTCTGTTGCAGATAAATATTTTAGACTACCAATATAGAGAAGAAAAGAAAGTGTACCACTTATAATGATGAGAATAAGCATAGAAAATGTACTCATCGTTAATGTATTTGCTATATGTTGAAAATGGAATTCTTGATTATATAGAAACAAGGAACATCCCCCGATTAACATTCCCCAGCCAACGATTACCGATGTCCCCCACTGTTTAATAAGTGAAGCAGGATGGAGCGTGTAAAAGGCAAAGCCGATTGCTGTTAAAATACCAAATAATATTGCTTGTTTAGAAAGAATAATATTTTCAATAGATCCGTTCGTAATCAGGAAATACGTCCCCGCTAATGCAGCTATGATTGCTATGAATTGCATAGTGGAAGGAAGTCTTTTGTGCTGAAGTGTAACGTAAATCGTAATAAGAACGGGACCGAGAAATTGAAATAATGTCGCGGTTACAGCATTGCTTATATGAACGGTTTCAATGAATGCATACTGAGCGCCAAGCATGCCAGCAACTGAAAAAATTAGTAGCTGAATCCAATGCCGTGGATACTTCCAAATTCCAAGTATATTTTGTTTTGTAAATAGTAAGGAACATAAAATAAATATGCCTGCTAATAGAAGACGAATGACTAAAAAGTCACTAGATGATAGTTCAATATGATGAAATAGCCATTGGATCATAGGACCAGATAGCCCCCATAATGTTGCTCCGCTAATAATCATCATTAAACCGAAGCGTCGCGATGATTTCATGATGTACCCTCCTTTGTATGAAAGTTCTTGATTTTTTCTAAGGGAAATGATAAGCATGAAAGTATTATATATAACTTCTGATACTATCGAAAGTATCAGTTTTCTACAAAATAAAGGGGTCAGTTTGCATGTTAGAATTAACGCCAAAACTTGATGTTCATAGTAAAGAACCATTATATGTACAACTATATAACTACATGAAAGAGGAAATGAAATCTGGAAATGTAAAGCCACATACGAAATTACCATCTAAGCGTAAACTGGCTCAATATTTACAAATTAGTAAAAATACAATTGAAGCTGCTTACAGTCAGCTTATTGCGGAAGGATATATAGAGGCTGTCCCGCGTAAAGGGTATTTTGTATGTGAAGTGGAACAAAGTATATTGCATACGGAAGAACATAAGCATCATGTAGAAGAAATAGTTCGTCATGATCGTGATTATGTATTTGATTTTACACATACAGGTGTTGATGCTCGCTCATTTCCATTTGTTTTATATCGCAAATTGGCCAATGAAGTACTGCAAGTTGAGAACGAGCACGTACTACTGCTTGGACATCCACAAGGTGAAGTTGGATTAAGAAAAGAAATTGCACAATACATGTATGAATCGCGCGGTGTACAATGTTCACCAAGTCAAATTATCATTGGGGCAGGAACGCAATATTTAATAAGAATGCTATTTCAATTGTTAAAAGAGAGTACATTTGCAGTAGAGAATCCAGGATACCACCGGAAAATGGTTACGTGTGAAAAGGGGACAGAACATGTAGAAATGCTGCCGCTTGATGAAGATGGGATTATGATTTCGAGTTTAGAAGAAAGCGATGCAAATGTGGTGTTTGTGACGCCATCTCATCAATTTCCATGCGGAATGATTATGCCGATTTCGAGAAGAATGCAGCTCTTGCATTGGGCTGAGAAAGATGAAGGGCGCTATATTATAGAAGATGATTATGATAGTGAATTTCGCTATTCAGGGAAACCAATTCCAGCTCTCCAAGGGTTAGATACAAATGGAAAGGTTATTTATATGAGTACTTTTTCAAAAGCATTACTTCCATCGTTACGTATCAGTTATATGGTGCTTCCAAAAACACTTATTGAAGTATATCAAAAAGAATATTCCTTTTATGCACAGACTGTATCGCGCATTGATCAAGAGATTGTAAAACGATTTCTCGAAGGTGGACATTGGGAAAAGCATATTCATAAGATGAGAGTTGTGTATCGTAAGAAGAGGGATACATTGGTTTCGGCAATTTCAACATATTTCCCGAAATGCATAGAAATAATTGGCCAAGATTCAGGGCTGCACATATTATTACGAGTAAATAATGGGATGACAGAGCAAGAGCTTATTGAGAAAGCGGCAGCATATAGTATAAAAGTATATCCAGTTTCTATGTACTATGATGAGATGAAAGGCGATAATAAAATAATCTTGCTTGGCTTCGCGATTTTATCAGAGGAAGAAATTGAGGAAGCAGTTCAATTGCTTGGAAAAGTGTGGTTTAGTTGAAGGTATAAGAAAAGGGACTTTAAAAACGAGTCCCTTTGTCTTATTTGTTTTCTTCATGTAAAAACAGCATCATATGCTCTTCGTCCCAATATTGGTCATTATATTTTAACGAACGTTCTTGTACGCCAAATGTTTTAAAGCCTAACGATTCGTAAAGCTTTTTTGCACCTTCATTGCCAACGACAACATCAAGCATAAGTTGTTCTACTTCTAATTCTTTTGCTTTTTCAATAGCTGCTTGCATCAACGCTTTCCCAGCGCCCATTCCACGCGCCTTTGGAGAGACATAAACAGAACCAATTTTCGCTTTATGTTCTTGCTTTAAAAATGATTTTGTTTCTAAGGTTGCCACGCCAATTAAATCGTCGTCTTTAAAAGCACCAAGCGTGTAATTTTCGTTTTGGTCTAATATTTGCGCTTTATATTCAACAGGATCTTCCTTATTAATAATATCTTCATAAGAAGAACTGAACGCTTCTGGATTTTGCTTTAATCCCTCGACACGAAGTGCTAAATAAATTTCTGCGTCTTTTTTTGTTAATACACGAATTTCCAATTGTATCATCCTCCAATTCTTTGGTGGTAATGTTATATTCTATATTAAAATCTTAATACTTTCAAAAAATAGGCCTGATATATAAAATGTTTTAATATTTCTACATATAAGTCACTGCTATGCAGAACACACCATGTCCTCCACTTGCTTACTCCTTTTGTTTGAAACCGCGCATGTGGCAGAAAAAGGCCCTGACCGCTACTACGCATGGCCAGATGCTCTCGCCCACCTAAAGAGAAAAGGGTTTATATGTTATTTATATAATTAAAAAATGGCTACTTAATAGGTAATTCTATCGAAAATGTAGTTCCGACTCCGACTGCGCTTGTTACATTTATAGAACCACCATGTAATTCTACAATTTCTTTTGCAACAGCTAAACCAATACCTTTTCCTCCAGTTGCTCGTGTCCGCGATTTATCAACCCGATAGAAACGGTCAAAAATATGTGGTAAGTCTTCACTTGGAATTCCTTCCCCTTCATCTTGCACTTGTATAAGAAAAGTATGCTCTTTTTTTAATACTCGTACTGTAATACGAGTATTTTCGTGAGAATGCTGATGTGCATTATGTAATAAATTAAGCATGACTTGCTCCATGCGGCGGTCATCTATGCAAGCATGTAAATCTTCTGGGCAGTATAAAGAGATATCCATTTGCTTTTTTTTAAGAGATGGTTTTATTTTTTCAATCATACGCTCGGCAAAGGGTAACAGTGAGATTGGCTGTTTTTTTATTGCAAATTGGTGCTGCTCAAGCTGCGCCAGTTCAAATAAGTCTTGGACGAGTTCCGTAATATTTTCTGTTTCTTCTTCAATGATTTGTAAATATTCTTCCCGTTCTTCTTTAGATAAAGACTCTCTTTTGGCAACTTTTGTGTATCCTTTTACATATGTGAGCGGAGTGAGCAATTCATGTGCGACGCTGGCTAGAAACTCGTTTCGTTCTTTTTTCATATATGTTAACTCACTGGAAAGCTGTTCGATTGTTTTTGCTAAGCTTCCTAACTCATCATTACTTTTAATATCTAACGTAATGGGCTCATTTTGTTTCATCATTTTTTCCGTTGCTTGTTTCATCTTTATAAGTGGATTTGTAATAACCCTTGAAAATAAAAATACTAAAATTGTTGTGAGAGCTACTGTCAATGCACCGACAGTAACAAATTGTTGCGTTAATCGAAAAATCATTGCTTTTATAGATGCAGTTTCTAAAAACATATGGACATAGCCAATTACTACCCCACGTTTTACAATAGGGCTAGCTGTTGAAATATATTTTGATTCTTTCCAGCGGTCTTCTGTGATCATTCCGTCTCTAGGAATGTATGTAATCTTTTGTTCAAGCTGTTTGCGCATATCTTCTGTAACAGGATCAGAAGAGTCGATAATATGACCTGTTGCATCTGTTATGACAAGTTTTGTATGAGAAGGCGAATTAGATTCCATCGTTGCTACGCGTTCAAAAATTCCTTCTCTATAGCGTTTTTCGATAATGTTACGATACCAAGTTCCTTTTTCTAATAAGGCCGTAGTTTCTTCATCTACACGCATTTGTGCCAATGTTGTATGAAAGGATACAAATAGTACGGATTCAATGCAAAGAGCTAATAATAAAAAGTACGTCCCAAGCTTTATAGAAAGTTTATTCATTATGATTCACAACCTTTTTCTGTACTAACAGGCAGTAAGACCCCCACTGATGGAAGTTTCACTTTATCTTTATGAGGGTCCGCTTTTCCATTTGTAACCTATTTTATAAACAGTTTCTAGATGATCTTCGATAGGAAATCCTGCTTTTCGAAGCTTTTCGCGTATGTTACGAATGTGAGAATCAACAGTACGATATTCAATATCTGTTTGAAATCCCCAAATAATTTCAATAAGCTCATCACGGCTATAAGCACGGTTTATATTTTGTAAAAAGAGTCCAAGTAAGGAAAACTCAATTGGTGTGAGAGGGAGTTTTTCATCATTTACAGTTACTGTATGTCTAGTTTTATCCCATTCGATGCCGTTAAAGTTTACAAATCCCTCTTTTTTCGTACGGCGGAGGACAGCTTCGATACGAGCAATTAATACTTGTTCATCAAATGGTTTTGTAATATAGTCATCAGCACCTAATGTGAGTCCTTTCACCATGTCATAATTTTGATTACGCGCTGTTAGCATAATAATGGGAACGTCACTGATTTGCCGAATTTGAGAGCATGCTTCCCAGCCATCCATGTTTGGCATCATTACGTCTAATAAGATAAGATCAAAATCTTTTTGCTGAACGAATTCAAGTGCCTCTTGACCTGACGTTGCTTTCATACAAAAATGTCCACGCGGACTTAAAAATAAATCTAATAAGCGAAGCATGCGTTCTTCGTCATCTACTAATAATAGTTTGGCCATAACGATGTACACCTCAAGTTCTCATTATTTATTCCGCTATTCGCGGGCAACTCCTACCTCAAGATTGAAAGAGAAGCGAAGAAAATAGGTGAGAGATGAAGAAAACCCCCACCTATGGAAGTTTCACTTTACTCCTGCATTAAGGGTTAGAAGTTTCCTTTATATTATTCTACATGAACTTTACAAAAAACACTGTTTATATCGTAAAGAAAAGGACAATTGCCATAAAAAATGCACTACTTTTGCACATTTTTCTTTTATAATAAACAATGTAGCAGCACAAAAATACCCTATGTTGCGACATAACGTCATGTCATTTTGATTTCAAAATGGCAAATTCCATTCTATTGTGTACGTGGGATAGAGAACATTTTTCGTATTCACCTCGCATCGGATAAGAAAAATTTCTATCTCACGGCTTTTTTTTTGAGTGTAGATAAAGGGGATTTGGAGAGTGAACAAGAAAGACCTTGAAAAGCAGAAACAAGAACGAAATGTCGTCATAATCTGCATTGCGGTATCAATGATGATTATCGTTGTTTGTGCTAGAAAGTTTTTTTGGTTGTTATAAAATAAATTAGTTTGTTATAGATGAAAAGCCTCGCACCTATTGTGCGAGGCTTTTGTAATGTAAACAACCAGGCGTTAAGCATTGAGAAATAAAACCATATGTTCTTCATCCCAATATTGTCCGTTATATTTTAAAGCACGTTCTTGTATGCCAAATGTTTGGAAGCCAAGTGATTCATATAGTCTCTTTGCCGGTTTATTTCCGACAACAACATCAAGCATAATTTGTTCTATATCTAATCTAGGGGCATTTTCAATGATTGTTTCAATTAATGCTTTTCCAGCACCAAGACCGCGTGCTTTTGGAGAAACGTATACAGAGCCAATTTTCGCTTTATGCTCCTGTTTGACAAATGCTTTTATTTCAAGAGTGGCAATACCGATTAATTCATCTTCCTTAAAGGCGCCTATCGTAAACTTCTCAGGGTTATCCAACCGTTTTGCAATTGCAGCAACGGGATCTTCTTGCTTCATAATATCTTCATAAGAGGAACTAAATGCTTCTGGATTTTGCGTTAATCCTTCCATGCAAAGCGGTAAATATATATTTGCATCTTCTTTTGTTAATACACGAATGTTCATACCAGTTAACCCCCTAATGGTTTTATGTAATGAAATTATATATTAACTTTATTAACTATTCAATGGATATATATGTTACATTTTTATAACTATACGTTTACAAGGAAAAAAACGACATAAAAACCTTCTTTCTTTTTAGGGAGGAGACCAGAGAATTTGGCCGTGCATAGCAACGACCTATATGCCGAAAATGAATTTATATAGAAGCTGACCCAAAGGGCACATAAGTGCCTTTTGAAGTCAGTCCTTTTTTCTGTTATCGACCGTTCTTTGCAATATATCGGCGCTTTTTATGATATATCGACCACTCTTTAGAATATATCGGCGCTTTTCACAATATATCGGCGATTCGACATGATATAAAGATCCTTCGACGACAATCGACATACAGGTAGTCGATTCGCTGAGTTAAATCATACCGAACAATGAAACTCATTGTTGTGTTTATTTATACCCTTCGATTCGTTCTGGGTGCGTGTAAATATTACAAGAATCACCGCGAATAAAGCCAACAACAGTAATTCCTAAATCATGAGCAAGTTCTAGTGCTAATTTTGTCGGAGCGGATTTGGATAGGACAATTTCACAGCCGATTTTTGCAACTTTAAGTAAGATTTCAGATGAAATGCGTCCGCTAAAGGCAATTACTTTTCCTATTATCGAAATATTGTTCCGTAAGCAATAGCCGTAAATTTTGTCTAAAGCATTGTGACGACCAATATCCATTCGTGAAACGAGAATTTGTTTTTCATCACATAATGCGGTGTTATGTACACCGCCTGTTTCTTGGAAAGTAGTAGAGGATTGTTGCAATTCATTCATGAGGCGAAAGCAATCTTCAGGCCTCAAGGTAATATGAATATCGTGCATTGTTTTTGCTTTTGCGGCATCATTTACAAAGACAAATCCTTGTCTGCTTTTACCGCAGCACGATGTCACATATCGTTTATTATAGCAAGTTTGATAGAGTGGATTTGTTTGCATTGTTGTGACGTGCGCAAATCCTTTTTCTTTTTGGATCCATAATTGTTCAATATGTTTATAGGAAGGAATAATACCTTCTGATATTAAGAAGCCAACGACCATATCTTCAATATAATCAGGTGTACAGACAATTGTTACATATTCTTCACCATTTAGTTTAATTGTAAGTGGATATTCTGTTACAACCTCATCATCTTTTTGATGAAACGTTCCACCTTGGTAACGAACCATTGTATATGTACTTTGAACAGACTCCATATGATTTTCCCCTTTATTAATTATTCTCCCATATTTATCATAAGACACTAAAAAAAGAAAAGCATGCATTTTATATATATCCACTTTAATTTTTCGACATATAGATTGCGGCTATGGAGAAAAAAGGAGCCTACACTCGCTTTCTCCTTTTGTTTTAAACCTCGCACGTGACAGAAAAAGGCCCTGACCGCTACTATGCACGGCCAGATGCTCTTGCCCATCTAAAACAGGGGTTTTTTATGCTATTTTTTCATTTTGTACTTCCATACATTCCTTGGTTATTATTTGTGTTCTACGATATAATAGAATCGTAGTCATATACATCAATTGTAAGCTTATTTTATACATCAAGAATCTACTTCTAAGAACTTTTTTCTATTTTGCAAAAGAGCGTATAGCAACAGCGTTTTGAAAACGTATTCATAAGGTGTTGTACGGTTGGTTGTAAGGAGAGGGTAAAGATGTCAGAACAGAAAATTCGTGTAACTGTCGATGGTACAGAGTGTATTTCATCTAGTAAGAAAACGATATTGCAGTTATTAAACGAAAGAGAACTTGAACACCCGCAAATTTGTCACGTACCAGAAGTGGATCCAATTCAGACATGTGATACATGTATTGTTGAAGTGAATGGAAAGCTGATGCGCGCATGCTCAACAAATCTTGAAGAAGGCATGTATATTGAGAGAAAGTCGAAGCGAGCGGTTGAAGCCCAAACAGAAGCGATGGATCGCTTACTTGAGAATCATTTATTATATTGTACTGTTTGCGATAATAATAATGGAAATTGTAAAGTCCATAATACAGTGCATATGATGGGAATTGAAGAACAGAAATATCCGTACGAACCGAAAGTGAGCGCTTCGGAAGTCGATATGTCCCATCCGTTTTATCGTTACGATCCAAATCAATGTATTGCATGTGGGCAATGTGTAGAAGTATGCCAAAACTTACAAGTAAATGAAACCTTATCGGTGGATTGGAGTTTAGAGCGCCCGCGTGTCATTTGGGATGACGGCGTAGCGATTAATGATTCTTCTTGTGTAAGTTGCGGACAATGTGTAACGGTTTGTCCATGTAATGCCTTAATGGAAAAATCGATGCTTGGAGAAGCTGGTTTTATGACAGGGATAAAACAAGATGTGCTAAATCCAATGATTGATTTTGTAAAAGATGTAGAACCGGGTTATAGCAGTATTTTAGCTGTTTCGGAAGTAGAGGCAGCGATGCGTAAAACGAAAATTAATAAAACGAAAACCGTTTGTACGTTTTGTGGTGTCGGCTGTTCATTTGAAGTATGGACGAAAGATCGTCACATTTTAAAAGTACAACCGTCATCAAATGCACCGGTGAACGGAATTTCAACGTGTGTAAAAGGGAAATTCGGCTGGGATTTTGTAAATAGTGAAGAGCGTATTACAAAGCCGCTTATCCGTAAAGGAGACATGTTTGTTGAAGCAACTTGGGAAGAGGCGCTAGAAGTTGTTGCAGCAAATATGAGTCATATTAAAGAGCAATATGGCAGTGATGCGTTTGGCTTTATTTCTTCTTCTAAAGTAACGAATGAAGAAAATTATGTAATGCAAAAGTTAGCGCGCCAAGTATATGGAACAAATAATGTGGACAACTGTTCGCGCTACTGCCAATCACCAGCAACAGATGGTTTATTTAAAACAGTAGGTATGGGCGGTGATGCAGGAACAATTAAAGATATTGCAGAGGCAGGACTTATCATTATTGTTGGTGCAAATCCAACAGAAGGTCATCCAGTTCTTGCAACGCGTGTGAAACGTGCCCATAAACTGCATGAGCAAAAATTAATTGTGGCTGATTTGCGTAAGCATGAAATGGCAGAGCGTGCAGATTTATTTGTTCACCCAAGTCAAGGTACAGATTACGTTTGGCTAGCAGGTGTAACAAAATATATTATTGATCAAGATTGGCATGATCAAGCATTTCTAGCTGAAAACGTAAAGAATTTTGATGAATATAAAACAATGTTAGAGAAGTATACGCTTGATTATACAGAACGTGTAACGGGCATTTCGAAAGATACATTAATAGAAATGGCAAAAATGATTCGTGATGCAGATGGCACATGTGTACTTTGGGGTATGGGAGTGACGCAAAATACAGGTGGAAGTACGACATCAGCTGCAATCTCTAATTTGCTTCTTGTAACAGGTAACTATCGCCGTTCTGGTGCAGGAGCATACCCGCTGCGCGGACATAATAACGTACAAGGTGCTTGTGATATGGCAACATTACCAAACTGGCTGCCTGGTTACCAAGCGATATCCGATGATGCACTGCGCGCGAAATTTGAAAGAGCATACGGCGTTTCGATTCCGAAAGAGCCAGGATTAAATAACATTGCAATGTTGATTGCGGCAGAAGCAGGGAAATTACGCGGTATGTATGTGATGGGAGAAGAAATGGCATTAGTCGATTCTAACGCGAATCATGTACAGCACATTCTAGAAAATCTTGATTTCCTTGTTGTACAAGATATGTTTTTAACGAAAACAGCTCGTTTTGCAGATGTCATTTTACCAGCAGCACCAAGTTTAGAAAAAGAAGGAACATTTACGAATACAGAACGTCGTATTCAACGTTTATACGAAGTTATGCCGCCGCTTGGTGATTCGAAACCAGACTGGTGGATTCTGCAGAAGGTAGCTCGTGCATTAGGCGCAAATTGGAACTATGAACATCCAAGTGAAATTATGGATGAAATCGCATCACTTGCTCCTTTATATTCGCAGGCAACATATGATCGTTTAGAAGGATGGAATAGTTTATGCTGGGGTAGCCATGACGGCAGTGATACGCCGTTATTATATGTAGATGGATTTAATTTTCCTGATAAACTAGCACGTCTATCACTTGATGAATGGGTACCGCCAGTCGAGGCACCGGAAGAATATGATTTATTATTAAATAACGGCCGCATGCTCGAACATTTCCATGAAGGGAATATGACAAAGAAATCGGCAGGTATTTTATCGAAAATGTCAGAGGTATTTGTTGAGATTTCCCCTGAGCTAGCGATGGAGCGAAATGTGAAGGATGGAAGTCTTGTAGAACTTGCATCACCATTTGGAAAAATTAAAGTTCCAGCGCTTATTACAGATCGGGTAACTGGAAACGAACTATATTTACCGATGCATGCAACAGTAAATGAAGAAGCAATTAATATTTTAACAGGAACGGCAACCGATCTTTTTACATGTACACCAGCATATAAACAAACGCGTGTTAAAATGCGTGTGCTGCGTGAAAAAGGAAATCGTCCACTTCCTGCTTCCAATCCGCGAAATAAAAAGCGTCATCCACAAAATGGTGTCGAAGTGCAGAAGAAATGGCAACGAAAACAATATGTATCACTTGTGGATGAAAACTAGGGGGCGAGCATTGTGGCAAAAGAAATTACGATGATTCAAAAAACGGTTGTAACAGAGGAGCAACAGAAGCAACAAGTTTCTGAAGAATTATTACAACAATTAGGAGAGAACCAACAGGCAATTGAAGAAACGATTCATTTGTTAGCACAGCTTCAAAAAGCTGGTTTGTTAGATGCTGCAGTGAGCTTACTTGCAGCGAAAGAAGATGTTTCGAAAATTGCGATTGAACAACTAAACCGTGAACCAGTAAAAAATGCATTAAATAATATGATGGGTGCAGGAGAAGCGCTATCTTCAGTAGAACCAGAAGTGACGAAGCAAGTCACATCTAGTTTAGTTACAGGTTTACAATATGCAACAGATGAATTGGCAAAAGGCAAGAGAACAGGTGTGATGGATTTCTTTAAAGTATTACGAGATCCAGACATAAACCGAGCGATTACATTCGGGTTTAACTTTTTGAAAGCATTTGGTCAAGAACTAGAGAAGAAGAACTAATAAGAAAAAGAGCGGTGGATTTAGAATCTATCGCTCTTTTACATGTTTAGTAGAATATATTATGATGAAAGAGATGAAATTTTAATATATAACTATTTTCATTTTCCGACATATAAGTTACTGCTATGCAGAATACAATATGACCTGCACTTAAATCTTGCATGTGGTAGAAAAGGCCCTGGCCGTTTCTATGCGCGGCCAGATGCTCTTGCCGCCCTCAAAAACAGGGGCTTTATGTTGTTTTTAACTTATATATAGTTTTAGAACATGGAGGGATTTATGCTACACCGTAAAAAACTATCTATACCAGGGGTAATGAGACATTCCTTTCAGACAGTAAGATTTGCCTTTGGAAATGTATTATCGTTTCAACTCATGTATAAGCTCCTAGCCGCAATTGTTTTTATCCCGCTATTCGGTATTATTTTTAATAAGCTATTATACTGGGGTGGATATGCAAATGCGACAAATGATGAATTACTTGCGTTTTTTAAAACACCGTACGGAATTGCAGCTATTTTCATTTTATCTATGCTAGCACTTTTTCTTATTTTTATTGAATTTGCAGTACTTATTATTATTTCGTATTTTGCCCATAAACGCCAAAAGGTGAGACTGCGTCCAATCTTATATAAAACGGTAACGTATTTACCTTCTTTTTTCACATATTGCTTACCAGGATTTATTTTGTATGTAGTGGTTTTACTCCCTCTTTTAAGCATCGGTTATAAATCTGCACTTCTTCCTGAAATTCAGATTCCTAATTTTATTTCAGGCGAATTACTGAAAACAACAATGGGACAAGTTGGATATTATACCTTTTTCGGCGTAGTTGCCTATTTCAATCTTCGGTGGATTTTTGTTTTACCCATCATTGTTTTAGAAGAAAAGCCGTTTCGCGTAGCTGCTCGTCAAAGTGCAAGGTTAGTAAAAGAAAACTTTTTGAAAGTCCTGTTCTTTTTAGTGGGATTCTTTATTTCTATAGGCGTCGCCTTTCTACTTTTTACAGGTGTTTATTTATTGTTACTGCTTGGGGTCTATGAATTTACAAATCCAGAAGGAACATTTGCTTTATTAGCACAATCGACTATATCTGTCTTTGTAACGAGTGCATTGTATATATTTAGCTTTATTGTTACGCCGTTTTATATTATGGCGCTGACAAGACTATATTTACAGAAGGTTCCCGTTGAAGCTGTTTTAGTAGAAGAGGGTCTTGACTATTCGAAAACAAAAGTGGAGAAATGCTTCTTTCAGAAACATCGATTGAAATTTATTGGTGTATATCTTGGCGGGGTTGTTGTAATTGGAATGGTTTTGGCTTTTATTGTAACGTTTATTACGAATTCTTATAAAGAACCGATTATTATGGCACATCGTGGTTACGTATCTAAAGGAGTGGAGAACACAAAAGAGTCGGTCCAAGGAGCTATTGATGCGAAAGCGGATTATGCCGAGATTGATGTATTGCAAACGAAAGATGGCGAGTTGGCCGTTATACACGATTTGAAACTAAAGCGTCTTGCGAATGCAAATGTACAAGTGTCAGAATTAACGATGGATGAACTTCGAAAGCTTACTCTCAGCCAAGATGGATTTTCAGGGAAAATTAGTACGCTTGATGAGATTATTAAACTCGCAAAAGGAAAGATTAAGCTTAATATAGAAGTGAAGCTCCATGGAAATGAAAATGAAAAGGATTTTGTAAAGAAAGTTTTAAAAACCATTGAAAAAAATGATTTTGAAAAGCAATGTGTGATTCAAACATTACATTACCCGCTTATTAAAGAATTTAAACGTGCAAATCCAGATATAAAAGTAGGATATGTCCTATATGCAAATGCAGCAAATTTAAAAAATGTTCCAGCAGATTTTTATGTAGCAGAAGAATACATGTTGAATAAGCGCTTAGTACAATCCGCTCGTAAATTAAATAGACCAATTTACGTCTGGACTGTAAATGATATGGAAAACTTAAAGAAGTATTATAAATTGAATGTGGATGGAATTATTACAGACTATCCAGAAGATGCGAGAGCCACGATTAAAATGCTCAAAGAGCAAGAGGAAAATGAAACGGATATGTTTGAGAAAATTACGGAAACAACCGAAGACTTATTTGCAAAGTTATTTCCGTAAAAGTAGGCTGCTAGCTAAATGCTAGTAGCCTATTTTTTTGTATGGAGAGATCTGTACTAAATTGTTAGTGGTGTAAATAGGATGGTAGAAGAGCAGAGCAAAGGAGGCCGGGAATGGAACGGTATCGAGTCATAGGAAAAAGTGTGAAGCGGAAAGAAAGCGCTGATAAAGTAACGGGGAGAGCGAAGTATATCAATGATGAAATAGAGATTGGTACGCTATATGCGAAACTGCTTACGAGTCCATATGCGCATGCTTATATTAAGAGTATAAATATTCGTGAAGCGCAAAAAGTACAAGGCGTACACGCTGTGGTAACGGGAGCAGATTATCCCATTCTCGTCGGTTCAAGCATCGTTGATCGTCCTCCGTTAGCCTTTGAAAAAGTACGGTATTTTGGTGAACCGGTTGCGCTTGTTGTAGCGGATACTGAAGCGATTGCAAAAGAGGCAACAGCACGAATCCGTGTTTTGTATGAAGAACTCCCGGTTATTCGTTCCCCTTTACAAGCCTATAATGAAACGAACATATTAGTCCACGAGCATGTGGAACAATATAAATTAGAAGAGAAAGTATACCCAAAGCCGCATACAAATATCGCAAATCGGACGAAAATTCGTAAAGGTGATATTGAAAAAGGATTTGCGAACAGTGATTTTATTGCCTGTGAAACATTTTCTTTTCGGCAATCTGATCATGCGGCAATGGAAACACGGTGCGCGAGGGTAGAAATGAAGCCGAACGGAGATGTAATTGTTCATTCTACCTCACAGGCTCCTTTTGAAATAAAGAGGCAGTTAAGCGAAGCGTTTCAAATTGATGAAGGGAAAGTTATTGTACATGTGCCGTTAGTCGGGGGCGCATATGGTGGGAAAACAGCGGTGCAGCTTGAATTTTTAGCATATATTGCTTCAAAATCGGCCGGGGGAAGACGGGTTACTCTTCGAAATAGTAGAGAGGAAGATTTTATAACATCTCCTGTTCATATCGGTTTACAAGCAAAAGTAAAGCTAGGGTGTACAAAAGATGGAAAGCTGCAAGCAGCCGAAATTTTATATTTATTTGACGGTGGTGCTTATGCCGATCGAGCGGTAACGATGAGTAAGGCAGCTGGACTGGACTGCACAGGTCCATATGCGATCGAAAACGTATGGTGTGATTCGCTTGGTATGTATACAAACCATACATATGCAACGTCGTTTAGAGGGTTTGGACATTCGGAGTATACGTTTGTAATGGAACGAATGATTGATATGCTTGCGAAGAAGTTAGGGATGTGTCCGCTTATGTTTCGTCTGAAAAATGCTATTAGACCAGGAGATACAACGCCGACACAAGTGCCTGTCACACCGAGTAATACGGGAGATGTAGTGGCGTGCTTACAGAAGTTACAATCGCTTATTAATTGGGAAGAGGGAAAGAAAGTGATTTTATCTAATGGCATGGTACGTGCAAAAGGGGTTAGCTGTTTCTGGAAAAATTCGACTACACCAAAACATGCCGGAGCAGGTGCTGTGTTAACCTTTAACGGTGATGGTAGTGTCAATATTAATTGCGGCGCTGTTGAAATTGGGCAAGAAACAAAAACAGTGCTAACGCAAATGGTTGCGGAGAAAATGAACATGAATGTTGATGATGTGCATGTCATGATGGAAGTTAATACACAAGTTTCTCCAAAGCATTGGAAAACAGCTGCGAGCCGAACAACACTCCTTGTTGGAAATGCGGTTGTAATGGCGGCAGAAGACGCAATGAGGCAGCTCTGCCAAACGGCTTCAAATTTACTTGGGTACCCGGCAGAAGAATTAGAGATTGCAGGAAAAGAAGTCTATGTCAAAACGAATCCGAATCTGCATGTACCTTTTTCTAAAATTGCACTTGGGTATGTAGATGCAAGTGGGAATGTAAAAGGAACAGAAGTGGTAGGAAGAGGGAGTTACGTAATGGAAGGAATTACAGACATTGATTATGAGACAGGGAAAGGGAAACAAGGACCGGAATGGGGAGTAGGAGCACAAGCGGTAGAAGTGGAGTTTAACCCTAAAGATTATACATACCGATTGTTGAATGCTGTAACAGTTGCAGATGCAGGAACCATTTTAAATAAAAAAGGAGCAGAGACGCAAATTATGGGAGCCATGAGTATGGGGCTCAGTTTTGCAACGCGAGAAACATTTCATTATGATGCGAAAGGAAGAAATTTGAATCATCAGTTTCGTTCTTATAAAGTCATCCATTACGGGCAACAACCAAAATATATTGTCGATTTTGTAGAAGTACCACATAAAGAAGCCGCATTTGGTTCAAGAGGACTTGGGGAGCATGGAATTATTGGCATGCCGGCAGCTCTAGCGAATGGCTTATCCATTGCAACTGGTATTTCATTGCGAAATTTACCGCTTACGCCGGAATTAATTTGGAAAGAGACGCAAAAAGGGGAAGGGATGGAATGATACCATTTGATTTTGAGTATTATCGTCCGGATTCTATTCAAGAGGCAATTCGGTTATTTCATCAGCTAGATCAAGAGGGAAAGAAGCCGCTCTACTACGGAGGCGGCACAGAAATTATTACAATGGGACGCTCACAGCGCATTCGAACGAAAGCTGTTATTGATATAAAAGATATTCCGGAATGTAATGTTTGTGAATGGAAGGACGACAAACTTTTACTTGGTGCAACATTAACGATAACAAATGTTCAAGATGCAAAAGTATTTCCGCTCCTTGGGGAAACCGCTGGCCGAGCCGCAGATCGCACAGCAAGAAATAAAATTACGATTGGTGGAAATGTTGCGGGAAGGATTCGATATAAGGAGGCTGTTCTGCCTTTTTTACTAGCTGATAGTACATTTGTCATTGCAGGAATAGAGGGGATTCGCTATGTATCTGCTCATCAAGCTTTTGTGGAAAAATTACAATTACAAAAGGGTGAGTTTCTTGTACAAATGATTACAGAGCTGCGATATGTGACAGCACCGTATTATAGCGTGAAGAAACGCCAACTAGAAAAAATTGATTATCCTCTCGTAACGGTTGCGGGGATTAAATATGATGACGAAATTCGAATGGCGTGCAGCGGTTTATGTGCTTTTCCATTTCGTTCATTTCGGATGGAAGTAGATTTAAATAATAAGCGTATTCCATTTGAGGAAAGAATTGAACGCGCTTTAACCCATATTCCTGCTCCTATATTAGATGATATAAGAGGTTCGCGTGCTTATCGGACATTTGTATTTCAATCTGTACTGCAAGATCTATTGCGAAATTTTGCAGAGGAGGAAGAAGAATGAGGAACGTGCAGCTCATTTTGGATGTCAATGGAGAAACGCGAGAGGTAGTTGGAAGAATGGCTGATACACTATTACATATATTACGTCATGAATTGGATTTAACCGGAGCAAAGCCAGGCTGTGAAAATGGTGATTGCGGTGCTTGTACTGTTCTTGTTGAAGGGACACCAATTAAGTCTTGTATTATGTTAGCTGTTGAAGCGATTGGAAAGCAAATTACAACGATTGAGGGGTTACAATCAGCTCCGATTCAACAAGCCTTTGAAGAAAAATGGGCTTTCCAATGCGGATACTGTACACCGGGATTTATTATGAATTGCCAAGGACTTGTGTCACAAAGGCCTGATGCAGATGATCGCGTCATCGAAGAATGGTTAAGTTCTAACATTTGCCGTTGCACGAGTTATCAAGAGATTGAAGAAGCTGTAAAGTCTGTATTACAAAAGCAGCGAGGGGATTCAAAATGACTTCCGTATATGATGTATTAGAAGCGTTGTTATGTTGTGAGACACGCTGTGCGTTAGCGACAATTATTCATGTTGAAGGATCGGCATATCGAAAAGAAGGAACGATGATGCTGTTTCAAGAAGATGGTACAAAAGTGGGAATGTTAAGTGCAGGGTGCATTGAAGAAGAACTGTTCTACTATGCTGCAGATGTTATGGAACATAAAACGTGGGCGATTCATACATTTAACACGAAAGCAGAAGATGATTTGTCTTGGGGAGTAGGATGTAATGGTGTTATTCATGTATTAGTGGAACATATAGATGATACCTATAAAGCGATTTTACAAGACTTATATATTCACCTTGCTAATGGTTCCTCCGCTTGGGTGGTGAAAAACCTTTCGTTAGGGCAAACTGTACTTCTGTATAATAATGGCAATATACTTGGGAATTGGGAAGGGGCCATTCCGAAGGTAACTGGCTTGAAAAATGGATTACAAGATGCATATTATAGCCAACATTTTATACCGAAGCCCCGCCTGTTTATTTTTGGAGCAGGAGAAGATGCCAAGCCACTCGTTCGTTTTGCGAAGGAAACGAGCTTCTTTGTAACAGTTTGCGACTGGCGGGAAGGCCTATGTAATACTGATCAATTTCCAAATGCTGATGAATGTGTAGTTGGGTTTCCTGTAGAAATGATTAAAAACCTTTTCTTACATCCAAGTGATTTTCTTGTCATTATGACGCATCACTTTGAAAAAGATCGGCAATTACTGTCGCTCTTATTAGAAAAAAGTGTTCGTTATATCGGTATTTTAGGCCCTCGTCATCGTACGGAGCGCTTATTAGAGGGGAAACTAATCCCTCATCATCTTCATTTTCCTGTTGGAATTTCAATTGGTGCACAAGGTCCAAGTGAAATTTCCATTAGCATCATGGCTGAAATTATCGGGGAATTGCGGGGGGAAGTGAGATGAAAATCATTGGTGTATACTTAGCAGCGGGAAATAGTAGACGAATGGGACCAGGAATTCATAAACTTTCTCTTCCTTTCCATCATGAACCACTTGGTAATGCAGCCCTCCAAACAGCTTTGTCTTCCAACCTCGCAGGTATGATTATTGTCACAAATGATGCGAGCTGGGCCCTGCAATCATTACGACAAAAGAACGTACACATTCTTCCTTGTGTTGATTCTATTCAAGGACAATCATATTCACTGCGCTGCGGTGTGAAGAAAGCAATGGATATGAAAGCGGATGGGATTGTTGTTTTACTTGCCGATCAACCCTTTATTAAAACAGCGATAATTAATGAATTAATAGATTGTTATAAGCAACATAAAACGGTCTATTATGTCGCAGCAAAGCATCGCGGCATTGTAAGACCGCCTGTTTTGTTTGCAAAGAAAACATTTCCTATCTTACAAACATTAGAAGGCGATCAAGGAGCTCGTGCTATTTTTCAAAAGTCATGTGTAAAGGGGATAACGATATCGTATGAAGAACCGGCTCTTTTTTATGATGTGGATAGTTGGAGTGATTATAAGGAACTATTGCAATATTTGATGGTTTATGAACCCAATTCATCACAACGTTACAAGTAAGAAGAAAACATGATATGAAGGTTTAGGAGGTAAGAATGAATAAAGCAATCATTTTTGATAAAGATGGAACACTAATCCAGTTAGATTCTGTTTGGTACAAAATCGTTCATCGTGTTTTAGATGATATCTTTCAAATGTACCCAAACGAAAAAAATAAGCGAGATGAATACTTGAAGATTATTGGTATGAGTGAAAACGATTTTGAGAGTACGAGTTTGCTAGCTTGCCGAACAAATTACTTTATTGCGGCTGCATGGTTTTCGTTACTAGAAAATCAAAATGTAAGTAAAGAGAACTTTATTCATGATGTATGTGCATTATTCAAAAAACACTCTACAGCAGATGATCTTGTCTTTACAGAAGTGGAAGGGGCAAAGGAAACATTACAATATTTAAAAGATCATGAATATGTTATTGGGATTGTGACAGCGGACGACGTTGATGCAGCTGTTCATTCCCTTAAAATGACCGGATTATATGATTATGTGGATTTTTTAGGTGCAGATGATGGCGTCAATAAAACAAAACCAGAAAATGATTTTTATCATATATTTAAAGAGAAATTTTCACTGGCTGAAGAAGATGTATTAATGGTAGGTGATACATTAACAGACGTTAGATTCGCAAGAAATAGCAACATTAAAGTGGTCGGCGTCCTGTCAGGTGCGAGCGGGAAGGAAGATTTAGAAGAAGCAGATTACATTTTAGACAGCGTGAAGGATATTGCCGCAATTTTATAAAACAACTGTAGCTGATAACTTTCAAAGCTAAAATTATTAAGAATAAATTGCATTATTTTGACGCTAAAGCTGAAAAACAAATTGTTTTATAGAGTATTTACAATCAAGTAATTGAAACTGCAATATCGGGCTTATTCCAAACAGGGATAGGCCTTTGTTGTTTAACATACATAACTGAAAACCTTCTCCTTTTTAGGTGGACGAGAGCATCTGGCCATACATGGGAGCGATCAGGGCCAGTTCCTGCCACATGCAATGTTTAAAACAAAAGGAGAAAGCAAGTAGCGGGCATGTTTTGTTCTGCATAGCAGCGACTTAGATGTTGAATGATTAAAATGGAATGGTCTATCTATATATATCCAAATTAAAAAACCGACATAAAAACCGCTTTCTTTTTAGAGGAGGACGAGAGCATCTGACCGTGCATAGAAGCGGTCAGGGCCTCTTCCTGCCACATGCGATGTTTTAAAACAAAGGGAAAAAGCGAGTACAGGTGGTGTTGCAGTCTGCATAACAGCAACTTATATGTCGAAAAATTAAAATTGATTTATATAG
>NZ_JAVBXD010000032.1 GCF_030756675.1 Bacillus multifaciens | reverse complement strand
ATGATCAGGTTGATAGGTTCGAGGTGGAAGCGTGGTGACACGTGGAGCTGACGAATACTAATAGATCGAGGACTTAACCATATAATATGAAGCAATGTTATCTAGTTTTGAAGGAATATACCTTCATAAGTCTGGTAATGATGGCAGAGAAGTCACACCCGTTCCCATACCGAACACGGAAGTTAAGCTCTCTAGCGCCGATGGTAGTTGGGACTTTGTCCCTGTGAGAGTAGGACGTTGCCAGGCAAACGAAAGACGAGTCAGTGGACTCGTCTTTTTTTGTTTTTTATCCTGTAAAAACTGAATTGGAAATCTTCACTGGTGGAAGTTTCATTTCATAATTAGGAAACTTTATATTCCTTATTCATAAAATAAAGAACAGCTGATTAGACGTGAGAAAATATGGATAGGATAGAGAAGGAAGCAAAAGAGTTGCAAAATTTTTTAATACGTATATAATTAAAGTCAAAGATAGTCAAAGTCAATAAAGGTGGAGGATAAATGAGAAATATATCTGATATTATTGAACAATATCTAAAGCAAGTTATTGACTTAAGTAATAATAGTGCAATTGAAATTAAAAGAAGCGAAATTGCTGATAAGTTTGATTGCGTGCCATCTCAGATTAACTACGTTATCAATACTCGTTTTACGCTAGAAAGAGGATTTGTAGTGGAAAGTAAACGAGGTGGCGGAGGTTACATTCGCATTATAAAAGTCAAATTGCATGATGATATAGACATTATTGATCAAATGTTACAAATGATTCAGTATAGTATTGCTCAGTCAAGCGCTGAGAATATAATAAGGCGTTTAGCGGAAGAAGGCATTGTTACAACTAGGGAAGCAAAGCTCATGTTTAGTGTTTTAGATCGATCTGTACTACTAACAGACTTACCACTTCGAGATGAATTGCGAGCACGTATGCTTCGAGCAATGCTTAGAACACTGAAATATAAGTAAAACTTCTTTTAGAAATGATCTATCTTCTGAAGGTTAGTTGAACGAATAAGGTTATAAATTCATAATTCGTTCCTATTGTAAAGGTGGGGAAATACGTTGATTTGTCAAAACTGTAATTCACGATCAGCAACGCTACATTTTACAAAAGTAATGAATGGAAAAAAGACGGAGATTCATCTTTGCGAGCAATGTGCACAAGAAAATGGATATACGTCTTTCTTTCAATCAAACAAATCTAGCTTTTCATTTCATAATTTATTAGCAGGTTTACTACATGTTGAACAACCTACATTTGAGAAAGAAACGAATGGCCTTTCGAATACAGATCCGTTGCAATGTTCGAAATGTAATATGACGTATTCGCAATTTGCAAAGATCGGTAGATTTGGTTGCTCTTCTTGTTATGAAACTTTTAAAGAACAAATACAGCCGATGCTAAAGCGGCTTCATGGCGGATATACGAGTCACAATGGAAAAATTCCTAACTGTATAGGAGGAAATATTCATCTAAAAAAAGAATTAGATGAGTTAAAACTAAAATTGCAGGAATGCATACAACAAGAAGAGTTTGAACAGGCTGCAGAATTACGTGATAAAATCCGCGGCTTAGAAAATCAGCTTCGTGAGCATAGAGAGGGGGAATAGAGTTCTATGTCACTCGATCGTATTATGAACGAAGCAATTAGCCCGTGGATGAGGGAAGATGGTCCTGATTCCGATATTGTTTTAAGCAGTCGTGTTCGATTGGCTCGGAATTTACGAGATTACAAGTTCCCGACTATGTTAACAACTGAAGAGGCGGAGCAAATGATTAAGGTATTTCAAGAAAGGTTTGCTAATCAAACGGTTGAACCTTTTGGGAAATTTGAACTTTTACAAATGAATAGCATTCAGCCGTTGCAGCGAAGAGTATTAGTAGAAAAGCACCTTGTAAGTCCGGATTTAGTAGGAACAGAATATGGTGCTTGTTTATTATCTGAGAATGAACAAGTAAGCATTATGCTTAATGAAGAAGATCATATTCGAATCCAATGTTTATTTCCAGGACTACAGTTGTCAGAAGCGCTGCATAGTGCAAATCAAATTGATGATTGGATAGAAAGTCAGGTTGAATACGCATTTGATGAACAAGTTGGTTATTTAACGAGTTGTCCTACAAATATAGGAACGGGTTTACGAGCTTCAGTGATGATACATTTGCCTGCTCTCGTTTTAACAGAGCAAATGAATCGCATTGTTCAAGCAATTAATCAAGTTGGTTTAGTGGTAAGAGGGATATATGGCGAAGGTAGTGAAGCGTTAGGAAATATATTTCAACTTTCGAATCAAATGACATTAGGAAAACCTGAAGAAGATATTGTAGAAGATTTAAAAAGTGTTGTTCAGCAACTTATTCAACAAGAGCGAACAGCAAGGGAATCTATCATGAAAAACTCAAGTGTAGAGCTTGAGGATAAGGTATATCGTTCTTATGGTGTACTGGCAAATAGCCGTTTAATTGAATCTGCTGAGGCTGCAACATGTTTATCGGATGTGCGGCTTGGTATTGATCTTGGATATATCGAAAGTATATCCAGAAATATTTTAACAGAATTAATGGTACTTACACAGCCGGGAATTTTGCAGCAATACGCTGGTGGCCCACTGCAACCTGATGAAAGAGATTACCGCAGAGCAGCACTTATTCGTGAAAGATTACAAATTGAACAAAATCGAGCGAAGTAGGAGTGTGATTTATATGATGTTTGGAAGATTTACAGAGCGAGCACAAAAAGTATTAGCATTATCCCAAGAAGAAGCAATTCGCATTGGTCATAATAATATTGGTACAGAACATATTTTACTCGGTCTTGTACGAGAAGGAGAAGGAATTGCTGCGAAAGCATTGGTCGCACTTGGATTAAGCCCAGAGAAAGTTCAAAAGGAAGTAGAGGCACTAATTGGACGTGGTACAGAAATGTCTCAAACAGTTCACTACACGCCGCGTGCAAAAAAAGTGATCGAGTTGTCCATGGATGAAGCGCGTAAACTAGGACACTCTTACGTGGGAACGGAGCATATTTTACTCGGTCTTATTCGTGAAGGAGAAGGGGTTGCAGCCCGTGTTTTAAACAATTTAGGTGTAAGTTTAAATAAAGCACGTCAACAAGTACTGCAGCTTCTTGGTAGTAATGAGACAGCTTCTGGCCATCAAGGTGGTGGTTCTGCTAATGCAAGTACACCGACACTTGATAGTTTAGCTCGCGATTTAACAGCTGTAGCTCGTGAGGGGCGTTTAGATCCTGTGATTGGCCGCAGCAAAGAGATTCAACGTGTTATTGAAGTATTAAGTAGAAGAACAAAAAATAATCCTGTATTAATCGGAGAACCTGGTGTTGGTAAAACTGCGATTGCTGAAGGATTAGCACAACAAATTGTAAACAATGAAGTTCCAGAAACTTTACGTGATAAGCGTGTTATGACATTAGATATGGGGACTGTAGTTGCTGGTACGAAATATCGCGGTGAGTTTGAAGACCGCTTAAAAAAAGTTATGGATGAAATTCGTCAAGCGGGTAATATTATTTTATTCATTGATGAGCTTCATACATTAATAGGTGCGGGTGGTGCAGAAGGAGCAATTGATGCATCCAATATTTTGAAACCATCATTAGCACGCGGGGAACTGCAATGTATTGGGGCAACAACGCTAGATGAGTATCGTAAATATATTGAAAAAGATGCGGCATTAGAGCGACGTTTCCAACCAATCCAAGTGGATGAACCAAGTTTAGAAGAATCAACCCAAATTTTAAAAGGATTACGTGACCGTTATGAAGCTCATCATCGCGTTTCAATCTCAGATGCTGCGATTGATGCCGCTGTAAAATTATCTGATCGTTACATTACAGATCGTTTCTTACCTGATAAAGCAATTGATCTAATTGATGAAGCAGCTTCAAAGGTTCGTTTACGCTCTTATACTACACCGCCAAATTTAAAAGAGCTTGAATTAAAACTAGAAGAGGTAAAAAAAGAAAAAGATGCAGCAGTGCAAAGTCAGGAATTTGAGAAAGCCGCTTCTTTACGTGATATGGAACAACGTCTACGTGAGAAACTAGAGGATACGAAGCGTCAATGGAAAGAGCAGCAAGGTAAAGAGAACTCAGAAGTAACAGTAGAAGATATTGCAAATGTTGTTTCAACATGGACGCGAATTCCAGTCTCTAAGCTAGCTCAAACAGAGACAGACAAATTATTGAACTTAGAAAATATTTTACATGATCGTTTAATCGGACAGGATGAAGCTGTAGTTGCAGTTGCAAAAGCAGTACGCCGTGCTAGAGCAGGTTTAAAAGATCCAAAACGTCCAATCGGTTCTTTTATTTTCTTAGGACCAACTGGTGTTGGTAAAACAGAACTTGCACGTGCATTAGCGGAATCTATGTTTGGTGATGAGGATGCGATGATTCGTATTGACATGTCAGAGTACATGGAGAAACACTCTACTTCTCGTTTAGTTGGATCTCCTCCAGGATATGTTGGATATGAAGAAGGTGGCCAGCTAACAGAAAAGGTTCGTAGAAAACCATACTCTGTTGTCTTGCTTGACGAGGTAGAAAAAGCACATCCAGATGTATTCAATATTTTACTGCAAGTACTAGAAGATGGTCGTTTAACTGATTCCAAAGGCCGTACAGTTGATTTCCGTAATACAATCGTAATTATGACTTCCAACGTCGGTGCAGATGCATTAAAACGAAATAAACACCTTGGATTTAATGTACAAGATGAAAGTCGTGATTATGCAGATATGAAGGGTAAAGTAATGGATGAGTTGAAAAAAGCATTCCGCCCTGAGTTCTTAAACCGTATTGATGAAATTATTGTGTTCCATACATTAGAGAAGAAACATATTAAAGAAATTGTTACTCTTATGGTAGAACAGTTAGTTAAACGTTTGAAAGAACAAGAAATTGATTTAGAGTTAACAGATGCTGCGATTGAAGCGATTGCTGATAAAGGATTTGATCCGGAGTATGGCGCGCGTCCACTACGTCGTGCGATTCAAAAACATGTTGAAGATCGATTATCGGAAGAACTCCTTAAAGGAGTTGTTGAGAAAGGTCAAAAAGTTGTTTTTGATACAGAAGGGGAAACATTTGTCATTCGTAGTGCAGAAAAGGTAAAATAAACATAGACAAACAAAAGGGGGCTAAACAATAGCCCTCTTTCTTGTACAAGAAAGAAATACTTTTGTTACACATGAAAGTGAAGTGTAAAAAACGATGGCTAAAAAGAAAACAAAATTTATATGTCAAGAATGTGGTTATCAGTCACCGAAGTACATGGGAAAGTGTCCGGGATGTGGACAGTGGAATACCCTAGTCGAGGAGATGGAGCCAGTTGTATCATCGCGTCGACTTAATTATGCAAATGCAATTCAAACTGAAGTAACGAAACCTCGTCGTTTGAAAGAAGTAGAAACGAAAACAGAAGCGCGTATTGAAACGAAATTTCAAGAATTTAACCGGGTTCTTGGAGGAGGAATTGTAGATGGTTCTCTCGTACTTATAGGGGGGGATCCTGGTATTGGGAAATCTACATTGCTATTGCAGATATCATCACAACTAGCAGACCTTTCTTATGATGTCTTATATATATCGGGTGAAGAATCCGCAAAACAAATTAAACTTCGAGCAGATCGTCTTCATGTAAATGGAGATAATTTATTTGTCGTATCGGAAACAGATTTACAACGAATTGCAGTATATATAGATGAAATGAATCCATCATTTGTTGTAATTGATTCTATTCAAACGATTCATTTACCGGAAGTAACTTCAGCACCGGGAAGTGTCGCACAAGTACGTGAATGTACAGCGGAATTGATGAAGCTTGCGAAAACAAAAGGAATTCCGATTTTTATTGTAGGTCATGTAACGAAAGAAGGAGCAATTGCCGGTCCTCGTATGTTAGAACATATGGTGGATGCTGTTCTTTATTTTGAAGGGGATCGTCATCATACATATCGAATTTTACGAGCAGTAAAAAATCGTTTCGGTTCAACCAATGAGATGGGGATTTTTGAAATGAAGGAACTTGGTCTTTCAGAAGTGTTAAATCCTTCTGAAATCTTTCTAGAAGAAAGACCTGTGGGTGTTGCGGGGTCAACGGTTGTTGCCTCTATGGAAGGGACAAGACCTGTTTTAGTAGAAATACAAGCATTAATTTCTCCTACAAGTTTCGGGAATCCAAGAAGAATGGCAACGGGAATTGATCATAATCGTGTCTCTCTTATTATGGCAGTGCTAGAAAAAAGAGCAGGGTTATTGCTCCAAAACCAAGATGCTTATTTAAAAGTTGCTGGAGGAATCAAGTTAGATGAACCTGCAGTGGATTTGGCAGTTGCAATAAGCATTGCATCAAGTTTTCGTGATAAAACGACTTCCCCAGGCGATGCCGTTATTGGTGAAGTTGGCTTAACTGGAGAAGTTCGCCGTGTCTCTCGGATTGAACAGCGTGTACAAGAAGCGGCAAAATTAGGGTTTCAACGTGTAATTATCCCGAGGAAAAATTTGGGTGGATGGACGATTCCGGAAGGAATTGAAGTAGTTGGCGTATCAAATATAGGAGAGGCTCTTCGATTTGCACTAGGAGGATAAGATATGGAAGAACACAAGCAACGTTCTAAAAGTATTATTAATATTTTGCAGCTTGTTGCACCGGGGACACCGTTAAGAGAAGGAATTGATAATGTGCTTCGCGCACAAACGGGTGGGCTTATTGTACTCGGATACAACGAACAAATTAAAAGTATTGTTGATGGAGGATTTCATATTAATTGCGCCTTTTCTCCTGCTAGTCTATACGAACTAGCAAAAATGGATGGAGCTCTGATTTTAAATGAAACGGGGAGTAAAATCTTAATTGCGAATGGACAGTTAGTTCCAGATCCAACTATTGACTCTATTGAAACAGGTATGCGCCACCGAACAGCAGAGCGAGTGGCGAAGCAAACAAATAGTCTTGTTGTTGCTATTTCACAAAGACGAAACGTAATTACTTTATACCAAGGGAATTTACGTTACACATTAAAAGATATTGGGGTTATTTTAACAAAAGCAAATCAAGCAATTCAAACATTAGAAAAGTATAAGGCTGTATGGAATGAAGGAATAACAAACCTTGGTATTTTGGAATTTGAAGAAGTCGTTACGATGTCTGAAGTTGTACATGTATTGCATAGCGTTGAAATGATGCTGCGTATTAAAAATGAAATCTTTAGTTACATTCATGAGTTGGGAACAGAAGGAAGACTTATTCGTTTGCAGTTAACAGAATTGATTGCTGACGTAGAAGCAGAAGCTGCACTATTAATTAAAGACTATTATCATGAAAAAACACAGGATCATTATCAAATTTTAAAAAAATTACAAGAGCTTGCAAATGCCCAACTTCTAGAAGACAGTGATTTGGTAAAACTCCTTGGATATTCCGGACAAATGAAATTAGAAGAGAGCGTTACACCGCGAGGGTATCGAATTGCAAGTAAAATTTCTAGAGTTCCACCTCTTATTATCGAAAATTTAATTAATCGTTTTAAGAATTTACAAGGAATTTGCCGTGCAACAATTGCAGAACTGGATGATGTGGAAGGAATTGGAGAAGTGCGGGCGAAAAAGATACGAGAGGGTTTAAAACGAATTCAAGAACACTTGTATATGAGCAGACACAATTAAGAATATTACATTGATTTCATAATATAACGACACTCAAAGATTTTTTATATATGATATGATATATTGGTAAATAAAACAAATCATAAAAAAAACGTCCACTTTTGCACTCGACGTTTTGAGTGGCGAAGTAATGGTTAATAATGAGTAGGAGGTGGTTGAATGTTAAAACGAATCGTACAGCTTTTCTTTTTAGTTATTGGAGGAGCATTAGGGATTTTTCTTATTCCAAAAGTGATTGATATGTTGGGTGTAGGTGCAGTACCTTGGCTTGAAGGTTCTTATATTCGTGCAATTATTGGTGCAATCATTTTATTTTTAACAACATTTTGGCTTGTAGATTATATTGTTCAGCTTATTAAACATATTGAGGAAGCGCTTGTAAAAGCACCTGTTACAGATGTTTTATTTGGAACATTAGGATTAATTTCAGGGCTAATTGTTGCGTATTTGATCTTGATTCCGATTCGCGAAATTACCATTCAAGTCATTAGTACAGTATTGCAAATCTTTTTCACACTATTACTTGGTTACTTAGGATTCCAAGTAGGGTTTAAAAAGAGAAATGAGTTGTTAGGATTGTTTACATTGCCGCAACGCGGAGGAAAGAAAAAAAATACGAGCAATGAAAATGAGGAAGTAGAAAAGTCAACTTCTGATTGGAAAATACTAGATACAAGTGTTATCATTGATGGTCGTATTGCGGACATTTGCCAAACAAAATTTTTGGAAGGAACAATTGTCATTCCGCAATTCGTGTTAGAAGAATTACAACATATCGCTGATTCCTCGGATGCATTAAAGCGTAATCGCGGACGAAGAGGTTTGGATATTTTAAATCGTATTCAAAAAGAGTTACCTATTCCAGTAGAAATTTATGAAGGTGATTTCGAAGACATTCAGGAAGTCGATAGTAAGCTTGTGAAACTAGCGAAATTAACTGGCGGAACTGTTGTTACAAATGATTTTAACTTAAATAAAGTTTCTGAATTGCAAGGTGTGACGGTTTTAAATATTAATGATTTAGCAAATGCGATTAAGCCAGTTGTACTTCCAGGTGAAGAGTTAAGGGTTTATGTCGTGAAAGATGGGAAAGAGCAAAATCAAGGTGTTGCTTATTTAGATGATGGTACAATGATCGTTGTCGAAGATGGTAGAGAGCATGTTGGTTCTCAACTTGATGTACTTGTTACAAGTGTATTGCAAACATCTGCAGGCCGTATGATCTTTGCAAAGCGTAAATTGTTAGAGAAAGCGTTATAAGTAGAGGGCTAAGACGATGTATACATTAATTATTCCAGCAGCAGGACAAGGTAAGCGTATGGGCGCGGGGAAAAATAAGTTGTTTTTGCAGCTTGATGATGCTCCTATTATTATTCATACATTACGGGCTTTTGAAAAAGATGAACAATGTAGACAGATTATCTTAGCGATTAATGAGAGAGAGCGTTCTTATTTCGAAGAACTTTTTCAAACTTATCATATTCAAAAAGATATCCAATTTGTTCAGGGCGGGAATGAACGCCAGGATAGCGTATATAATGCTCTTATGTATGTAAGAGAAGGAGAGTATGTACTTGTCCACGACGGGGCGCGTCCGTTTGTAACGAAAAAGATGATTGAAGATGTATTGCAAATGGCGAAAGAAAAAGGTGCTTCTATTTGTGCTGTACCTGTGAAAGATACAATTAAAAAAGTGATGCATGATGCTGTTGTTGAAACAGTAGAACGTTCCCAATTGCGAGCGGTTCAAACACCGCAAGGGTTTCATGTTCCTATTTTGTTAGGGGCGCATGAGAGTGCAAAACAGGCGGGTTTTCTTGGGACTGACGATGCCAGCTTGGTAGAGCGTCTTTCTAAAGAGGTAGGAGTTGTAGAAGGCAGCTATTACAATATTAAGGTTACAACACCTGAAGATTTAGTGATTGCTGAAAGCTTCTTGCGAGTTTTGCAAATACAGTAGCGATGTTATAATGGAAAAGCTCGGTAGCTACCGAGCTTTTCTGTGTATAGAGTGGAAAAATTGGCGCGCGGACTTTTATATGTCCGTGCGAGTAATATAATGTGAAGCTGTTCATAAATAGCGGGATAAAGTGAAACTTCCATCAGTGGGGGGTATCCCCACTGATGGTTAGTTGAACCAATCGGGCTCTTACGAGCGGTTATCTCCCACCTATCTTCTTTGTTTTCTTAGAATCTTGAGGTGGGAGTCTTACTGCCCGTTAGAGCGGGATAAAATTTATTAGCGTAGTTTGAGGAGGAATTGGAAATGTTTCGAATTGGACAAGGTTTTGATGTGCATGCATTTGCAGAAGGAAGACCATTAATTATTGGTGGGATTACAATTCCGTATGAGAAAGGGTTACTTGGACACTCTGATGCTGATGTTCTTTTACATACAATTGCAGATGCCTGTTTAGGAGCAATCGCTGCGGGAGATATCGGTAAGCACTTTCCAGATACAGATCCTGCATTTAAGGATGCGGATTCAGCTGTGCTTTTGCAAAAGGTGTGGGAGTTTGTTACAGAGCAAGGATATGTACTTGGAAATCTAGATTGTACAATTATTGCTCAAAAACCCAAAATGGCACCACACATTGAAAGCATGCGTGTGAGAATCAGTGAGCTGCTGCAAACAGACATCGAGAATGTGAATGTAAAAGCGACGACGACAGAAAAATTAGGTTTTACAGGACGAGAAGAAGGAATCGCTTCACAGGCTATTGTATTATTACAGAAAAAATAGTTGTTTTTAATTCGTAAGATGGATAATCGTAATTTTTTGGTGTACAATTAAGGAATCTGTTGACATTAAGAATGGAAGGTGTACCAATTATGGAAAAGCAAGTGAGAGTGCGCTATGCGCCAAGTCCAACAGGACACTTACATATCGGAAATGCACGTACGGCATTATTTAACTATTTATTCGCTCGTAGTCAAAACGGAAAATTTATTATCCGTATTGAAGATACAGACGTAAAGCGTAATATTGCTGGCGGCGAAGAAAGCCAATTAACGTACTTAAAATGGCTTGGTATGGACTGGGATGAAAGCGTCGATGTTGGTGGTGAATACGGTCCGTACCGTCAAATGGAGCGTTTAGATATTTATAAAAATTTATATGAAGATTTACTTGAGCGTGGTTTAGCTTATAAATGCTACATGACAGAAGAAGAATTAGAAGCAGAACGTGAAGGGCAAATCGCTCGTGGTGAAACACCTCGTTATGCAGGTAATCACCGTGAACTAACAGAAGAACAAGTAAAACAATTCGAGGAAGAAGGACGCATTCCGAGCATTCGTTTCCGTGTACCTGAAAACTGTGAATATGTTTTTAATGATATTGTAAAAGGTGAAGTATCCTTTAACTCAAATGACTTCGGTGACTTTGTTATCGTGAAGAAAGATGGTATTCCAACTTATAACTTTGCGGTAGCGGCAGACGATCATTTTATGGAAATCTCGCACGTTCTTCGTGGTGATGACCATATTTCGAATACACCAAAACAAATGATGATTTATGAAGCATTTGATTGGGATGTACCGCAATTTGGTCATATGACGTTAATCGTAAATGAAAGCCGTAAAAAGTTAAGTAAACGCGACGAATCAATTATTCAATTTATTGAACAATATGAAGCGCTAGGATATCTTCCAGAAGCAATTTTTAACTTTATCGCATTATTAGGTTGGTCACCAGTAGGGGAAGAGGAAGTCTTCTCTAAAGATGAGTTTATTGAAATGTTCGATGCAGCTCGTTTATCGAAATCACCAGCGTTATTTGATTCGCAAAAATTAAAATGGATGAACAACCAATATATGAAAAAGCAAGACTTAGATCGCGTTGTTGAATTAAGCTTACCACATTTAGTGAAAGCTGGCCGTGTAAGTGAAAATCCAAGTGAACAAGAATTAGCTTGGATTCGCGATGTGATTGCTCTATATCATGATCAAATGAGTTTCGGTGCTGAAATTGTTGAGCTATCCGATATGTTCTTTAAAGATCATGTAGATTACGAAGAAGAAGGACAAGAGGTACTGAAAGGTGAACAAGTACCAGAAGTTCTTCGCGTATTTGCAGCAGAGTTAGAAGCACTAGAAGAAGTAGAACCTGCAGCAGTTAAAGCAGCGATTAAAGCTGTTCAAAAGCAAACTGGTCAAAAAGGAAAAGGCTTGTTCATGCCAATTCGTGTTGCAACGACTGGCCAAACACATGGGCCGGAGCTTCCAAATGCAATTGCACTTCTTGGAAAAGAAAAAGTTTTAAATCGTGTTCGTAAAGTAATTGGTTAACATTTTACGAATTTAGAAATATAATAAAAATACTCCAAAATGAAATAAACAAAAGCGACGAGAAGGAGAAGTAGAAAATCATGCTTTTCACAGAGAAAACCACCATTTGGCTGGAAGTGGTTTAAAAGCGGATTTTTGAAGTGCCCCTTTGAGTCTTCTGCTGAACACCGAATGTACTTCGGGAAACGTGAAAGTAAGCAGAAGCGGTATAAACCGTTATCATGTTTGAGTTTGAGGTCTTTTTAGGCCTAAACAGAGTGGAACCGCGCTAGTAAGGCGTCTCTGTCTATAGACAGAGACGCCTTTTTCTATACATTAAAGGTATGGGGGAGTTTCACTTTAAATAAAAAGGGGGAACACAAATGTTTAAGAGGCTTCGGGAGGATATTGAAGTCGTCTTTGAACAGGATCCAGCAGCGAGAAGTTATATCGAAGTGATTTTAACTTACTCTGGATTGCATGCAATTTGGGCACATCGTATCGCGCACGCCTTTTATAAACGGAAATTTTTCTTTTTTGCACGTGGTATCTCGCAAATAAGTCGTTTTTTTACAGGTATTGAAATTCACCCAGGGGCAACGATTGGTCGTAAGTTTTTTATCGATCATGGTATGGGAGTTGTAATTGGAGAAACGTGTGAAATTGGAGATAACGTGACAATTTATCAAGGCGTTACGTTAGGTGGTACAGGAAAAGAAAAAGGAAAGCGACACCCAACGATTAAAGATAATGTGCTAATTGCGACAGGTGCGAAAGTGCTTGGATCGATTACAGTTGGAGAAAATTCCAAAATCGGTGCGGGTTCAGTTGTACTGAAAGAAGTGCCTGCGCATTCTACAGTTGTAGGCATTCCTGGTCGTGTCGTGATTCAAAATGGCGTAAAAGTAGGTCAGGAATTAAATCATTGTGATCTTCCAGATCCGATTTTTGATAAGTTGAAAGCGATGGAAGAAGAGCTTGAACAATTGAAAAAACAACTAGTATTGAAAACAGAAAGGACGGATAAAAATGACTATTCACATTTATAATACGTTAACGCGTCAGAAAGAAGCGTTTATTCCTTTAGAAGAAAATAAAGTGAAAATGTATGTATGCGGACCAACTGTATACAATTACATTCATATTGGGAATGGAAGACCGCCGATTGTGTTTGATACAGTACGTCGTTATTTGGAGCACCGTGGTTATGATGTTCAATATGTATCTAATTTCACAGATGTGGATGATAAATTGATTAAGGTTGCCAATGAATTAGGAGTAGATGTTCCGACAGTTGCAGATCGTTTTGTTAAAGCATATTTTGAAGACGTAACTGCACTAGGTTGCAAACATGCAACGGCTCACCCTCGTGTAATGGAAAATATGGATATTATTATCGAATTTATTCAAGAGCTTGTCGCTAAGGGATATGCATATGAGTCTGAAGGAGATGTGTATTATAAAACGAAGGAATTTGAAGGATACGGTAAATTATCACATCAACCAATTGCAGACCTGCGTCATGGTGCACGCATAGAAGTTGGAGAAAAGAAACAAGATCCACTTGACTTTGCGTTATGGAAAGCAGCGAAAGAAGGAGAAATCTTCTGGGATAGCCCTTGGGGGAAAGGTCGTCCAGGTTGGCATATTGAATGCTCAGCAATGGCACGTAAGTATTTAGGTGATACAATTGATATTCATGCTGGTGGTCAGGATTTAACATTCCCGCATCATGAAAATGAAATTGCCCAATCAGAAGCATTAACTGGAAAAACATTTGCACGTTACTGGATGCACAATGGATATATTAATATTAATAATGAAAAAATGTCTAAATCGTTAGGGAACTTTGTTCTTGTCCACGATATTATTAAGCAGTATGATCCGCAATTAATTCGTTTCTTTATGTTATCTGTGCATTATCGCCACCCAATTAATTTTAGTGAAGAATTATTGCAACATACAAGCAACGGATTAGATCGTATTAAAACGGCTTATGGTAACTTAAAGCATCGTATGGAAAGCAGTACAGATTTAACGGATCACAATGAGAAGTGGTTAACTGAGATGGAGAAATTCCAGGCTGCATTTGAAGAGGCAATGGATGATGACTTTAATACAGCAAACGCCGTAACAGAGTTATACAACTTAGCGAATCATGCAAATCAATATTTATTAGAACAACATACATCAAAAGCGGTAATTGAAGCGTATGTAAAGCAATTTGAAATGCTATTTGGAATTTTAGGATTAGAATTAACGAAAGAGGAATTGCTTGACGAGGAAATTGAAGCGTTAATCCAAAAACGTATTGAGGCTCGTAAAAATCGTGATTTTGCACTATCTGATCAAATTCGCGATGAGTTAAAAGAGCGTAACATTATTTTGGAAGATACACCACAAGGTACGAGATGGAAAAGAGGCTAAACATGATTGATGCAAAGCAATTAAATAGCTTAGCGTTAGCGTATATGGGTGATGCGGTATATGAACAATATATCCGCTATCACTTACTTCAGAAAGGGGCAGTTCGTCCAAATCAACTACATCGTTTGGGGACAAGCTTTGTTTCTGCAAAAGCGCAAGCAAAAGTGGTTTATCATCTATTAGAGACATCATTTCTTAATGAAGAAGAGGAAGCTGTATTAAGAAGAGGGCGTAATGCAAAATCAGGTTCTGTTCCGAAAAATACAGATGTACAAACGTATCGACATAGTACTGCTTTTGAAGCTTTGATTGGATATCATTATTTATTAAATCAGCAAACACGAATAGAGGAGATTGTATTTGAGGCGATTCGTGTATTAGAGAATAAGGAAGGAGGCGCGTAAGCGTGAATAGTGAATATATTATTGGTCGTAACCCTGTAATTGAAGCGCTAAGATCAGGTCGTGATATTAACAAAATTTGGATTGCAGAAGGTGCTACGAAAGGACAAGTTCAAATTGTACTTGCATTAGCGAAAGAAAACAAAATTTTAGTACAGAATTCACCGAAGAAAAAATTAGATCAACTTGTAGAGGGGAATCATCAAGGTGTAATTGCACAAGTGGCAGCATATGAATATGCTGACTTAGAGGATTTATTTGCGTTAGCAGCTAAGCGGAATGAAGATCCTTTCTTTTTAATTCTTGATGAAATTGAAGATCCACACAACTTAGGTTCTATTATGCGTACAGCAGACGCGGTAGGAGCTCACGGTATTATTATTCCAAAGCGGAGAGCGGTTGGTTTAACAGCTGCAGTTGCAAAGGCTTCGACGGGAGCAATTGAGTATGTTCCGGTAGCTCGTGTGACAAATTTATCGAGAACGATTGATGAATTAAAAGAGCGTGGGCTTTGGATTGCAGGTACAGATGCAAAAGGAAAAGATGACTATCGTAATTTAGATGGAAAGATGCCAATCGGCTTAGTTATTGGTAGTGAAGGGAAAGGTATGAGTCGCCTTATTGGCGAGAAATGCGACTTCCTCATCCATTTGCCGATGGCTGGTAAAGTTACATCCTTAAATGCTTCAGTTGCTGCTAGTTTGTTAATGTATGAAGTGTATCGGAAACGTCATCCAATCGGTAAGTAAGAATGAATGATCTTTTAATCGTTGATGGCTATAACATTATTGGGGCTTGGGCAGATTTGAGAAAGCTAAGGGATGTAGACCTGCAGGCTTCACGCGACTTACTTATTGATAAAATGGCAGATTATCAAGGGTATACAGGCACGAAAGTTATGATTGTGTTTGATGCATATTCTGTTTATGGGATCGAAAAGAAGATGAAACAAGCGCGTGTTGACGTGATTTTTACAAGAAAGAACCAAACAGCCGATGAGAAAATTGAGCAGCTCGCAATAGAGCTACGTAATATTAATACGCGTATTTATGTTGCGACGTCTGATTACACAGAGCAGTGGGCTATTTTTGGGCAAGGTGCCCTGCGTAAATCAGCGCGTGAGTTAGAGATAGAAGTTCTGACGATGGAACGAACCGTACGTCATGAAACGAAGAAAACAAAAGAAACACAACCGGCTATGCGAACGATATTTAGTGAAGAAGTTACAGAAAAGTTAGAAAAATTAAGGCGAGGAGGGCGTTGAAACATTGACGCTCTCCTTGTGCTTACTGTATAATATTGCTAAATAACTAGCGGTCGGAGGGATCAGATTGGAAGCAGACTTCGTAAGCGACAACAGTGTTATATTTAGTAGTTTAGAGGATGAAGAGATAGTTGAGTTAGTAAGGAAAGGGAATGTAGATGCGCTAGAGTATTTAATTCATAAGTACAAAAACTTTGTTCGTGCAAAATCAAGATCATATTTTTTAGTTGGTGCTGATCGTGAAGATATTATTCAAGAAGGTATGATTGGATTGTTTAAGGCGATTCGTGATTATAAAGAGGACAAGCTATCTTCCTTTAAAGCTTTTGCGGAATTATGTATTACACGCCAAATTATCACCGCTATTAAAACCGCGACAAGACAGAAACATATTCCTTTAAATTCGTACGTATCTTTAGACAAACCGATTTATGATGAAGAATCTGATCGCACTCTGTTAGATGTTATATCAGAGGCGAAGATGACGGATCCTGAAGAGATGATTATTAGTCAAGAAGAGTATGTTGATATAGAATCAAAAATATCTGAATTATTAAGCGATTTAGAAAGAAAAGTACTGTCTTTGTACTTAGATGGAAGGTCGTATCAGGAGATTTCAGAGCAATTGAATCGTCATGTGAAATCCATCGATAATGCTCTGCAACGGGTGAAAAGAAAACTAGAACGTTATATGGAGATGAGAGAAGCGGCAGCTGTTAATTCATCCTCCATTAAGAGAAAGATATAAATGCCAACTGAAAAACTGAATACTTTTTAGATTGGAGAAGGTATTCGGCTATACATAGAAGTGGTCAGATCCTTTTGCCGCACATGCCAGGATTAAAATAAAGGGCAAAAGCGAGCAAATCATTTTTATGTTATAAAGAACCGGCTTAGTATGTTGGGAAATAAAAAGTGGGTTTATATAGACGCTTCTTAAAGGTATATTAAAATAATTGATGAATGTATAAAAGAGAGGTTTTTCCTCTCCTTTTCTTTTTAGAGTAGGTGGGAAGTGTCATTGACATTGTCTTTTATTGTATGATACATTTTTAAGGAAATAATGTTACAAGGTTGGTGTAACAAGTGAGAAAAAAAGTTGTACTCGCATGTGAAAAGTGTAATAATCGAAACTATTCCACAATGAAAGATACAAGCTCAGTAGAGCGTCTTGAGATAAAGAAATTTTGTAAAACATGCAATGCGCATATGATTCATAAAGAAACAAAATAAATAATCGTAATTATGCACTGGAGGTCCCGGAAATGCGTTTGACGAACTTTTTTGGTGATGTAAGCCGTGAAATGAAAAAAGTAAGTTGGCCGAAAAAAGATGAATTATTCCGTTCGACACTTACTGTAATTGCAACCGTTGTGTTCTGTGCAGTTTTCTTTGCAGTGGTGGATATGGGGATTTCTTCTTTAATTCGTTTAATTCTTGAATAAGAAGCACTTATACATGATATAATGTTAATGTTATTTATACGAACTGTGTAAAAGCCCGGTGAACGGGTTTTTTCATTTGCACGAAAAAATGTACGTCAGGGAGGGAAGGACGGTCGTCCTAAATCAATGGAAAAACGTTGGTATGTTGTCCATACTTATTCTGGATATGAAAATAAAGTAAAAACGAACCTAGAGAAACGTGTAGAAACAATGGGTATGCAAGATAAGATTTTCCGTGTTATTGTTCCAGAAGAAACAGAAGTAGAAATGAAAAACGGAAAAGAGAAAGTAACGAAGAGGAAAGTATTTCCTGGCTACGTATTAGTAGAGATTATCATGACGGATGATTCTTGGTATGTTGTTCGCAATACACCGGGGGTAACGGGGTTTGTTGGTTCTTCTGGATCGGGTTCAAAACCATCTCCGTTGTTAGAAGAAGAAGTTGTTGTGATCTTAAAACACATGGGAATGGAAAATGAAGTGGTTGACTTTGATTTCGAACTTCATGAGACCGTACGTGTGAATGAAGGTCCATTTGCGAACTATACAGGTGCTATTAATGAAATTGACCTAGAAAAACAAAGGGTTACAGTACTTGTTGATATGTTTGGTCGCGAAACTTCAGTTGAGCTAGACTTCCACCAAATTGAAAAATTATAAAATGAAACTTGAAATGAATTGTAAAAAGTGATAATATCTTTAAAGTCAATACGTCTTCGGAAACGGAGACGTTTTTTGAAAAAATTTTATCGCTAAAGATAAAATATGAAGTGGGAGGGCAAAAAATAATTGCCCATTGACCACATCACGGACTTAAGGAGGTGTGTCTCGTGGCTAAAAAGGTAATTAAAATGGTAAAACTTCAAATTCCTGCAGGTAAAGCTAACCCAGCTCCACCAGTTGGTCCAGCATTAGGACAAGCAGGTGTTAACATCATGGGCTTCTGTAAAGAGTTCAACGCTCGTACAGCAGATCAAGCTGGTCTAATCATTCCTGTTGAAATTACAGTATTTGAAGACCGTTCATTCACTTTCATTACTAAAACTCCTCCTGCTGCTGTTCTTCTTAAGAAAGTAGCTGGTATCGAGTCTGGTTCTGGTGAACCAAATCGTAATAAAGTGGCAACTGTTAAGCGTGATAAAGTTCGCGAAATCGCTGAAACTAAAATGCCTGACCTAAACGCTGCTAGCGTAGAAGCTGCAATGCGTATGGTTGAAGGTACTGCACGCAGTATGGGCATTGTTATCGAAGACTAATTCGATTTGTTTTTTTTGTAAAAGAGGTTGCGGGTCTGGTGTTCCAATTCGCAACCTTTATTATCGTAAATGAATGTCGTTTTTTAAATAAAAGGATGAGCGCGCATCCTCGATTGTATCGAAAAGAAGGCGTAAACGTGGGAGGTTATTCCGCTAAAACCACATCGAGGAGGAAATAAAAATGGCTAAAAGAGGTAAAAAGTACGTAGAAGCTGCAAAGCTTGTTGATCGTGCGACTGCTTACTCTGCAACAGAGGCAGTAGAATTAGTAAAGAAAACAAACACAGCTAAATTTGATGCAAGTGTAGAAGCTGCATTCCGTTTAGGTGTTGACCCTAAGAAAGCTGACCAACAAATTCGTGGTGCAGTTGTTCTTCCGCACGGTACTGGTAAAGTACAACGTGTATTAGTATTCGCTAAAGGCGAAAAACTAAAAGAAGCTGAAGCTGCTGGAGCTGACTTCGTAGGTGATGCAGACTACATCAACAAAATCCAACAAGGTTGGTTTGATTTTGACGTAGTAGTAGCAACTCCTGACATGATGGGTGAAGTTGGTAAACTTGGTCGTGTATTAGGACCTAAAGGTTTAATGCCAAACCCTAAAACTGGAACAGTTACTTTCGACGTAACAAAAGCAGTTAACGAAATCAAAGCTGGTAAAGTAGAATACCGCGTTGATAAAGCTGGTAACATCCATGTACCAATCGGTAAAGTATCTTTTGAAGATGCGAAATTAGTTGAAAACTTAGAAACAGTTGCTGATGCACTTCTAAAAGCTAAACCAGCTGCTGCAAAAGGTACTTACATGAAGAACGTAACAGTTGCTTCTACAATGGGACCTGGCGTACGTGTTGACGTTTCTACTATCGCGTAAAAATTGGAAGTTGACTTCGTAATGAAGTTCTAATATAATCAACTATGTTGTGAATTTTAATAGTGTACCGTAGACAGTAGGCGCCATCTTGGCTTAATATCCTACCGAGGTGTAAATATACGGAACGGAAATTTTCTGTGACTATATGCCTCCATGTCTATAACTGGGCACGGAGGCTTTTTAGTGCACTTTCGGTACATCTTCTATATAATCTACAGGAGGTGTAATAACATGACTAAAGCAATCGAGGCAAAACAACATGTTGTAACTGAAATCGCTGGTAAACTTAGCGAAAGTAAATCAACAATCGTTGTTGACTACCGTGGTTTAACAGTATCTGAAGTAACAGAATTACGTAAAGCATTACGTGAAGCTGGCGTTGAGTTCAAAGTTTACAAAAACTCTTTAACTCGTCGTGCTGCAGAGACTGCTGAACTAACTGAGTTAAATGAATACCTAACAGGACCAAACGCTATCGCGTTCAGTAACGAAGATGTAGTTGCTCCTGCAAAAGTATTAAACGACTTCGCGAAAAATCACGAAGCTTTAGAAATTAAAGCTGGTGTAATCGAAGGTAAACTTGTAACTGTTGATGAGGTTAAAGCTATCGCTACTCTTCCATCACGTGAAGGCTTACTTTCTATGCTTCTTAGCGTTCTTCAAGCTCCAATCCGCAACCTTGCGCTTGCTGCAAAAGCTGTTGCTGATCAAAAAGAAGAGCAAGGCGCTTAATTTTTTAAAAGATAATTACGTGTTATCGATAAAACAATACAAACCTATTTAAGGGAGGATATTTACAATGACTAAAGAACAAATCATTGAAGCAGTTAAATCTATGACTGTATTAGAACTTAACGACTTAGTAAAAGCTATCGAGGAAGAATTCGGCGTAACTGCTGCTGCTCCTGTAGCTGTAATGGGTGGCGCTGCTGGTGAAGCTGCTGCTGAGAAAACTGAATTTGATGTAGTACTTGCTAGTGCAGGCGATCAAAAAATCAAAGTTATCAAAGTTGTTCGTGAAATCACTGGTCTTGGCTTAAAAGAAGCTAAAGAAGTAGTTGACAACACTCCAAAAGCAGTTAAAGAAGGCGTTTCTAAAGAAGAAGCTGAAGAAATCAAAGCTAAACTTGAAGAAGTTGGCGCTGCTGTAGAAGTTAAGTAATTAACTTTCGAAGCTTTAAAAAAAAGCTCGCTCTCATGCGAGCTTTTTTTTTAACTGTAAAGAAAAGAGGTGGCCATATGGCAGACCATTATTTTTCTAACGATCCTTCTAGCAAAAGTGATCGTAAACGTTGGGAATATACGCTTAGAGGATCTCAATTTGTTTTCTTGTCTGACCACGGAGTGTTTTCGAAAAATGAAGTGGATTTTGGTTCGAGTCTTTTAATTGAAGCCTTTCAGATGCCGGGTGCCCAAGGTGATGTGTTAGATGTTGGGTGTGGATATGGTCCGATAGGTTTATCCTTAGCGAAAGAGTTTCAAGAGCGCGTAGTTCATATGGTAGATGTAAATGAAAGGGCGCTCGGGCTTGCGAAAGAAAACGCTGCTAATAACCGGATTGAAAATGTCCAAATTTATCAAAGTAGTGTATATGGAAATGTGAGTGGAGAATACGCTGCTATTCTATCTAATCCGCCAATCCGGGCTGGGAAGCATGTGGTGCATGAGATTCTAGAAAAAGCAGTGGATCGTCTTGTGCCGGGCGGAGAGCTTTGGATTGTAATCCAGAAAAAACAAGGTGCACCATCCGCGATGAAAAAATTAGAAGAAGTGTTCGATGTTGTGGAAGTCGTAGAAAAGAAAAAAGGCTATTATATCATAAAATCAAAAAAACGTTGACGGTTATTTTTGGTTGTGTTAACATTATAAAATGCCAATATATAATTTTCTGCGTTGAGAACAATGTATATTTTTGCTTCTCTTGGAAAAGATAGTAAAATCAGCAGATTATGAAACAGAATGATGGTTTTCTTATAGAAGCCATTTTTCTTTTTTGAGCAGTTAGAAACACTCAACGTATCTATCTTTTTAGAGAAAAAAAGGCTACGCAATTTGCGTTAGTCGTATTTAGTTGTGATTTTGCACATTTTTGTGCATTTATAATACTCTTGATTTGAGGGGTGAAGCAGTTGACAGGTCAACTAGTTCAATACGGACGACACCGCCAACGAAGAAGTTATGCCCGTATTAGTGAGGTATTAGAATTACCAAATCTTATCGAAATTCAAACCTCTTCTTATCAGTGGTTTCTTGATGAGGGTTTGCGAGAAATGTTCCAAGACATTTCTCCGATTGAAGACTTTACGGGAAATCTATCGCTTGAATTTATCGACTACAGTTTAGGTGAACCGAAATACTCTGTAGAAGAATGTAAAGAGCGTGATGTGACGTATGCAGCACCACTTCGTGTAAAAGTGCGTCTAATCAATAAAGAAACTGGTGAAGTAAAAGAGCAAGATGTGTTCATGGGGGATTTCCCGCTCATGACAGAGACTGGAACATTTGTAATTAACGGTGCAGAACGCGTTATTGTTTCTCAGTTAGTTCGTTCGCCAAGCGTATACTACAGCGGAAAAGTGGACAAAAACGGAAAACGCGGATTTACTGCTACTGTAATTCCAAACCGCGGAGCTTGGTTAGAGTATGAAACAGATGCTAAGGATGTTGTTTATGTACGTATCGATCGTACTCGTAAACTGCCTGTAACTGTTTTGTTACGCGCATTAGGGTTTGGCTCTGATCAAGAAATCACCGAATTGATTGGTGATAACGAATACTTAAGTAATACGCTAGAAAAAGATAACACGGATAGCACAGAAAAAGCGTTGCTTGAAATTTATGAGCGTCTACGTCCGGGTGAACCACCGACAGTAGAAAATGCAAAGAGTTTGCTTGTTTCTCGCTTCTTTGATCCAAAACGTTATGATCTAGCAAATGTAGGTCGCTACAAAATTAATAAGAAGTTACACATCAAAAACAGATTGTTTAACCAACGTATAGCTGAAACTTTAGTGGATCCTGAAACAGGTGAAATTTTAGTAGCAGAAGGAACAATCTTAGATCGTCGTACATTAGATCGTATTTTACCTTATTTAGAAAAGAACATTGGTTTTAAAACAGCGAAACCAATGGGCGGAGTGGTAGAAGGCGATGTTGAATTACAATCTATTAAGATTTATGCTCCAGATGCAGATGGAGAACGTTCTATCAATATTATTGGTAATGCGAATATCGATCGTGAAATAAAACATATTACACCAGGCGATATCATTGCATCTATTAGCTATTTCTTTAATCTTCTATATAAGGTAGGAGACACAGACGATATTGACCATTTAGGAAACCGCCGTCTACGTTCTGTAGGGGAATTGTTACAAAACCAATTCCGTATCGGTCTTTCTCGTATGGAGCGTGTTGTTCGTGAGAGAATGTCAATTCAAGATACAAATGCAATTACACCGCAAGCGTTAATTAATATTCGCCCGGTTATTGCATCTATTAAAGAGTTCTTTGGTAGCTCTCAGTTATCTCAGTTTATGGATCAAACAAACCCATTAGCAGAGTTAACACATAAACGAAGACTATCTGCATTAGGACCTGGTGGTTTAACGCGTGAGCGCGCAGGCTTTGAAGTGCGTGACGTTCACTACTCTCACTATGGTCGTATGTGTCCGATTGAAACGCCAGAGGGACCAAACATCGGTTTGATTAACTCTCTATCTTCATTTGCAAAAGTAAATGAATTTGGTTTCATTGAAACGCCATATCGTCGTGTTGATCCAGAAACTGGGCGTGTAACAACACGTGTAGATTACTTAACAGCTGATGAACAAGATAACTATGTTGTTGCCCAAGCAAACGCACGTTTATCTGAAGATGGAGATTTCCTTGATGAGGACGTTGTAGCACGTTTCCGTGACGAGAACGTTGTTGTGAAACGCGAACGTATTGACTACATGGATATTTCTCCAAAGCAGGTTGTGTCTGCTGCGACAGCTTGTATTCCGTTCTTAGAAAATGATGACTCGAACCGTGCGCTAATGGGTGCGAACATGCAACGTCAAGCAGTTCCACTTATGAACCCAGAATCTCCAATTGTAGGTACTGGTATGGAGTACGTATCGGCGAAAGATTCAGGTGCTGCAGTAATTTGTAAACATCCTGGTATCGTTGAACGTGTAGAAGCTCGCGAAGTTTGGGTACGTCGTTATATCGAAGTAGATGGTCAAAAAGTAAAAGGTGACTTAGATCGCTACAAAATGTTGAAATTCATCCGTTCTAACCAAGGAACTTGTTACAACCAACGTCCAATCGTAAGTGTTGGCGATGAAGTTGTAAAAGGTGAGATTCTTGCAGACGGTCCTTCTATGGAAAAAGGTGAACTTGCACTTGGTCGTAACGTGCTTGTTGGCTTTATGACATGGGATGGTTATAACTACGAGGATGCGATCATTATGAGTGAGCGCCTTGTAAAAGATGATGTGTACACTTCAATTCATATTGAAGAATATGAATCTGAAGCTCGTGATACAAAGCTAGGACCAGAAGAAATTACACGAGACATTCCAAACGTCGGTGAAGATGCACTTCGTAATCTTGATGAGCGCGGTATTATCCGCATCGGTGCAGAAGTAAAAGACGGAGACTTGCTTGTTGGTAAAGTAACGCCAAAAGGTGTAACAGAGTTAACAGCTGAAGAACGTCTATTACACGCAATCTTTGGTGAGAAGGCTCGTGAAGTACGTGATACATCATTACGTGTACCACACGGTGGTGGCGGTATTATCTTAGACGTAAAAGTATTTAACCGTGAAGATGGCGATGAATTGCCACCAGGTGTGAATCAACTTGTACGTGCATATATCGTTCAAAAACGTAAAATTTCTGAAGGTGACAAGATGGCCGGTCGTCATGGTAACAAAGGTGTTATCTCCCGTATTTTACCGGAAGAAGATATGCCTTACTTACCAGATGGCACACCAATCGATATCATGTTAAACCCATTAGGGGTACCATCTCGTATGAATATCGGTCAGGTGCTAGAGCTTCATCTTGGTATGGCAGCAAGATATCTTGGTATTCATGTTGCAACACCAGTATTTGATGGTGCTCGTGAGGAAGATGTATGGGGAACAATCGAAGAAGCTGGTATGGCGCGTGATGCGAAGACGATTCTATACGATGGACGTACTGGTGAACCATTCGACAACCGCGTATCTGTTGGTGTCATGTATATGATTAAACTTGCACATATGGTTGACGATAAACTTCATGCTCGTTCTACTGGACCATACTCACTTGTAACGCAGCAACCTCTTGGAGGTAAAGCACAGTTCGGTGGACAACGTTTTGGTGAGATGGAGGTTTGGGCACTTGAAGCTTACGGTGCTGCTTATACTCTTCAAGAAATCTTAACAGTTAAGTCGGATGATGTTATTGGTCGTGTGAAAACGTACGAATCGATTGTAAAAGGCGAAAACGTTCCGGAACCAGGTGTTCCTGAATCATTCAAAGTATTGATTAAGGAATTACAAAGTTTAGGTATGGATGTTAAGATGATGTCTAGCGACGATACTGAAATTGAAATGCGTGATACTGATGATGATGATCAATCTGCAGATAAATTAAATGTCGAAGTTGAGACAACGAAGGAATAATTGGGATAACTTGTAGACTAAAAGGGAGGTAGGCCCCTTGATAGATGTAAACAACTTTGAATATATGAAGATCGGACTTGCATCACCAGACAAAATTCGTTCTTGGTCATATGGGGAAGTAAAAAAACCCGAAACGATTAACTATCGTACATTGAAACCAGAGAAAGACGGTTTGTTCTGTGAGCGTATTTTCGGTCCCACAAAAGACTGGGAATGTCATTGTGGTAAATATAAACGTGTCCGCTATAAAGGTGTAGTTTGTGATCGATGCGGCGTTGAAGTAACGCGTGCGAAAGTTCGCCGTGAACGTATGGGTCATATTGAATTAGCTGCTCCTGTATCTCATATTTGGTATTTCAAAGGTATCCCAAGCCGCATGGGACTTGTCTTAGACATGTCCCCTCGCGCGCTTGAAGAAGTAATTTATTTCGCTTCTTATGTAGTAACAGAAAGCGGGGATACACCGCTTGATAAGAAGCAACTTCTTTCGGAGAAAGAATACCGTGCGTATCGTGACAGATACGGAAACTCTTTCCAAGCTTCTATGGGCGCAGAGGCGATTAAGAAGTTATTACAAGATATCGATCTAGATAAAGAAGTAGACTTCTTAAAAGAAGAGTTAAAAACAGCACAAGGACAACGCCGTACTCGTGCTATTAAACGTCTAGAAGTATTAGAAGCATTCCGTAACTCTGGAAATGAACCATCTTGGATGATTTTAGATGTTCTTCCAGTTATCCCACCAGAGCTTCGCCCAATGGTACAGCTAGATGGTGGACGTTTTGCAACTTCTGACTTAAATGACTTATACCGTCGTGTAATTAACCGTAACAATCGTTTAAAACGTTTATTAGACTTAGGTGCACCAAGCATCATTGTTCAAAACGAAAAACGTATGTTACAAGAAGCGGTTGATGCTTTAATCGATAATGGTCGTCGTGGCCGTCCAGTTACTGGACCTGGTAACCGTCCATTAAAATCTCTTTCACATATGTTAAAAGGTAAGCAAGGACGCTTCCGTCAAAACTTATTAGGTAAACGTGTTGACTACTCTGGTCGTTCCGTTATCGTTGTAGGACCGAACTTAAAAATGTACCAATGCGGTCTGCCAAAAGAAATGGCGCTTGAACTGTTCAAACCTTTCGTTATGAAAGAGCTAGTAGGAAAAGGTTTAGCACACAACATTAAGAGTGCGAAACGTAAAATTGAACGAGTACAACCTGAAGTTTGGGACGTTTTAGAATCTGTGATTAAAGAACACCCTGTACTTCTAAACCGTGCTCCAACGCTTCACCGTCTTGGTATTCAGGCGTTTGAACCTACATTAGTAGAAGGACGCGCAATCCGTCTGCATCCACTTGTATGTACTGCATATAACGCGGACTTTGACGGTGACCAAATGGCGGTTCACGTTCCGCTTTCATCAGAAGCACAAGCAGAAGCTCGTCTTCTTATGTTAGCTGCACAAAACATCTTAAACCCGAAAGATGGAAAACCAGTTGTTACACCGTCTCAGGATATGGTATTAGGTAACTACTACTTAACGCTAGAGCGCGAAGGTGCGATTGGTGAAGGTATGATTTTCAAAGATACAAACGAAGCAATACTTGCATACCAAAACGGATATGTACATTTGCATACTCGTGTTGCTGTTGCAGCAAGCTCTGTAAACAACGAAACGTTTACAGAAGAGCAAAACAGCAAACTGTTATTAACAACAGTTGGTAAGTTAATATTCAATGAAATCTTACCGAAATCTTTCCCTTACATTAATGAACCAACAAAAACAAACTTGGAGAAAGAAACTCCAGTGGAATATTTTGTTGAAAAAGGTTCTAACGTAAAAGAAATTATTGCTAGTCGCGAAGAAGTGGCACCATTTAGCAAGAAAATCCTTGGTAATATCATTGCGGAAGTATTTAAACGTTTCAAAATTACAGAAACGTCTCGCATGCTTGACCGTATGAAAAACTTAGGATTTAAATACTCTACAAAAGCTGGTATTACAGTTGGGGTAGCAGATATCCTTGTATTAGGTGAAAAAGAAGAAATTCTACACGAAGCACAAGCAAAAGTAGATACAGTAATTAAACAATTCCGTCGTGGTTTAATCACGGAAGAAGAACGTTATGATCGTGTTATCTCTATTTGGAGTAATGCAAAAGACGTTATCCAAGGAAAACTGATGAAAACGTTAGATAAACGCAACCCGATCTTCATGATGAGTGATTCTGGTGCCCGTGGTAACGCATCGAACTTTACTCAGCTTGCTGGTATGCGTGGTTTGATGGCTAACCCATCTGGACGTATCATCGAACTTCCAATCAAATCAAGTTTCCGTGAAGGTTTAACGGTACTTGAGTACTTTATCTCTACGCATGGTGCGCGTAAAGGTCTTGCCGATACAGCACTTAAGACTGCCGATTCTGGTTACTTAACACGTCGTCTTGTTGACGTTGCGCAAGATGTTATCGTTCGTGAAGATGACTGTGGAACAGATCGCGGTTTATTAATTGGCGCAATTAAAGAAGGAAACGAGATTATCGAATCCTTATACGATCGTCTTGTAGGACGTTTCGCAAGAAAAACTCTGAAACATCCAGAAACAGGCGAAGTGTTAGTTCGTGAAAATGAATTAATTACAGAAGATATTGCTCATATCATTGAAAAAGCAGGCGTTGAACAATTGTACATCCGCTCTGCGTTTACATGTAACACACGCCACGGCGTATGTAAGAAATGTTATGGTCGTAACTTAGCTACTGGTACAGATGTAGAGGTAGGCGAAGCGGTTGGTATTATCGCAGCTCAATCTATCGGTGAGCCAGGTACACAGTTAACGATGCGTACATTCCATACGGGCGGGGTTGCTGGAGACGATATCACACAAGGTTTACCGCGTATTCAAGAGATTTTCGAAGCGCGTAATCCGAAAGGGCAAGCAGTTATCAGTGAAATCGACGGTGTTGTTGCAGCGATTAACGATGTGAAAGATCGCCAAGAAGTTGTTGTCCAAGGTGATGTAGAAGCTCGTACGTATGCAATTCCTTATGGTGCTCGTTTAAAAGTAGCTCCAGGACACCGCATCGAACATGGTAAAGAACTTACTGAAGGTTCTATCGATCCGAAAGAATTACTGAAAGTAACAGATATTACAGCGGTTCAAGAATACTTGCTTCGTGAAGTTCAAAAAGTATACCGTATGCAAGGGGTAGAAATTGGTGATAAACACGTAGAAGTAATGGTTCGCCAAATGCTTCGTAAAGTTCGTGTAATCGATGCTGGTGAAACAGACGTATTACCAGGAACGTTACTTGATATCCACCAATTTACAGATGCAAATGCGAAAGTGTTGCTTAAAGGCAAACAACCAGCAACAGCACGTCCAATCCTTCTTGGTATTACGAAGGCTTCACTTGAAACAGATTCGTTCTTATCTGCAGCATCATTCCAGGAAACAACTCGTGTGTTAACTGATGCAGCAATTAAAGGTAAGCGTGACGAACTTCTTGGTCTGAAAGAAAATGTTATTATCGGTAAACTTGTTCCAGCTGGTACAGGTATGAATCGTTACCGCAGAGTAGATCTTGTAAAAACAGCACAAGAAGAAACAAATGTAGAAAATGACGAGGTTTACGTAGAAAACTAAAATTTTCCGTCGTAAATTTTGCATAAAAAAAGATAATCCTAGTTGACATTATGTGATACAAAATGTTAATATAAGCAAGGTTGCTCCTAATTAAGCGTTGAACACGATTCAACACGGTATAGTTAGAAGGTTGCAGTAGCTGGTAGCGATGCAACACAACATACTTTTTAAAACTGGATCTCAACATTATGAGATGCAAGTAGGAGCTTCAGTAATAGAAATAACAAGTTAAAACTGTTTTTGTGAGGAGAGAGCATTTGCTCTTCCTTGCAAAAACTTTGTTTTCAACTAATAATGAACCACCTGGATATGTGGTCATACAAACGTGCGAAGGGAGGATAAATTAATGCCTACTATTAACCAATTAGTGAGAAAAGGTCGTACTGATAAAGTATGGAAATCTAAATCACCTGCGTTAAACAAAGGTTTCAACTCTTTAAAGAAAAAAGCAACTGATATCTCTGCACCTCAAAAACGTGGTGTATGTACTCGTGTTGGTACAATGACTCCAAAGAAACCGAACTCAGCGTTACGTAAATACGCTCGTGTGCGTTTAACAAATGGTATCGAGGTAACAGCATACATCCCAGGTATCGGTCATAACTTACAAGAGCATAGCGTAGTATTAATTCGCGGTGGTCGTGTAAAAGACTTACCAGGGGTACGTTACCACATCGTTCGTGGTGCGCTTGACACAGCTGGTGTTGACAAACGTATGCAAGGACGTTCTAAATATGGTACTAAGAGACCAAAACCTGCTAAGAAATAATAAAACTGAACTGAAAGGAGGAACTCAATATGCCTCGTAAAGGACCTGTTGCGAAACGTGACGTGTTACCAGATCCAATGTACAATTCTAAACTTGTAACACGCCTAATCAACAAAATGATGGTTGACGGTAAAAAAGGTAAATCTCAAACAATTCTTTATAATGCGTTCGATATCGTTCGTGAACGTACTGGTAACGAACCAATGGAAGTATTCGAGCAAGCTCTTAAGAACATCATGCCTGTTCTTGAAGTACGCGCTCGTCGTGTTGGTGGTGCTAACTACCAAGTTCCAGTTGAGGTTCGTCCAGAACGCCGTACAACTTTAGGTCTTCGCTGGTTAGTAAACTACGCTCGTCTTCGTGGTGAAAAAACTATGGAAGAGCGTTTAGCTTACGAAATCTTAGATGCAGCTAACAACAGTGGTGCATCTGTTAAGAAACGTGAAGACACTCATAAAATGGCAGAAGCTAACAAAGCATTTGCTCATTACCGTTGGTAGGATTCAACGAAAAATAACTATAAGCATAAACCGCTTTATTTGTCGCTTATGGAAGTGTGGAGAGGGAGAATGCCTCTCCCTTTCAATGGGCGCTCGTTTTACATAATGAGGGTACTAGACATACTGACATATGTAACAAAATAAAGTGGCTTTTTTGCTACTTAAAATAAAAAAATCCAATCCATATTAGGAAGGAGAAAGACACCAAATGACAAGAGAGTTCTCCTTAGAAAACACTCGTAATATTGGTATCATGGCTCACATCGATGCTGGTAAAACAACAGCAACTGAGCGTATCCTGTACTACACAGGCCGCATTCACAAAATCGGTGAAACTCACGAAGGTGCATCTCAGATGGACTGGATGGAGCAAGAGCAAGAGCGTGGTATCACAATTACTTCTGCGGCAACTACAGCTCAATGGAAAGGTCATCGTGTAAACATCATTGACACTCCAGGACACGTAGATTTCACTGTAGAAGTAGAACGTTCTTTACGCGTACTTGATGGTGCGGTAGCAGTCCTTGACGCGCAATCTGGTGTAGAACCACAAACAGAAACTGTTTGGCGTCAAGCTACTACTTACGGTGTACCACGTATCGTGTTCGTTAACAAAATGGACAAGATCGGTGCAGACTTCTTATACTCTGTAGGAACAATTCATGACCGTTTACAAGCAAACGCGCATCCAATTCAGTTACCAATTGGTGCTGAGGATCAGTTTACAGGAATTATCGACCTTGTTGAAGAGTGTGCATACATGTACACAAACGACTTAGGAACAGATATCCAACGTACTGATATCCCTGCAGAACATAAAGAATTAGCTGATGAATACCGCGGAAAACTTATTGAAGCGGTAGCAGAGCTTGATGAAGAAATGATGATGAAGTACCTAGAAGGTGAAGAAATCACTGTAGAAGAGCTTAAAGCTGGTATCCGTAAGGCTACAACTTCTGTAGAATTCTTCCCAGTAATCTGTGGTTCTGCATTCAAAAATAAAGGTGTTCAAATTCTGTTAGATGCAGTTATCGACTACCTACCATCTCCATTAGATGTACCTGCTATTAAAGGTACTCTTCCGGACACAGATGAAGAAGTAGAACGTCATTCTAGCGATGAAGAGCCTTTCGCAGCATTAGCATTCAAAATCATGACTGACCCTTATGTTGGTAAGTTAACGTTCTTCCGTGTGTACTCTGGTGTGTTAAACTCTGGATCATACGTGAAAAACTCAACTAAAGGTAAGCGTGAGCGTGTAGGTCGTATCCTACAAATGCACGCAAACAGCCGTGAAGAGATTTCAACAGTTTATGCTGGTGACATCGCTGCTGCTGTAGGTTTAAAAGATACTACAACTGGTGACACTCTTTGTGACGAGAAGAGCCTTGTTATCCTTGAGTCTATGGAATTCCCAGAACCAGTTATCTCTGTAGCTATCGAACCAAAATCTAAAGCTGACCAAGATAAAATGGGTACAGCATTATCTAAGCTTTCTGAAGAAGATCCAACATTCCGTGCTCACACTGACCAAGAAACTGGCCAAACAATCATCGCTGGTATGGGTGAACTTCACCTTGATATTATCGTTGACCGTATGCGCCGTGAATTCAAAGTGGAAGCAAACGTTGGTGCTCCTCAGGTAGCATACCGTGAGACTTTCCGCGCTGCTGCGAAAGTTGAAGGTAAGTTCGCTCGTCAATCTGGTGGTCGTGGACAATTCGGTCACGTTTGGATTGAGTTTGAACCTAATGAAGAAGGTAAAGGATTCGAATTCCAAAACAAGATCGTCGGTGGTGTAGTTCCACGTGAATACATCCCAGCTGTTGGAGCAGGTCTTGAAGATGCACTTAAAAATGGTGTACTAGCTGGTTATCCACTCGTTGACATTAAAGCTGCATTAGTTGACGGATCTTACCATGATGTTGACTCCTCTGAGATGGCGTTCAAAATCGCTGCATCTATGGCTCTTAAAGCTGCGGTTTCTAAATGTAACCCAGTAATTCTTGAACCAATGATGAAAGTTGAAGTTGTAATTCCTGAAGAGTACATGGGAGATATCATGGGTGACGTAACTTCTCGCCGTGGACGTGTAGAAGGTATGGAAGCTCGTGGTAACGCACAAGTTGTTCGTGCAATGGTACCACTTTCTGAAATGTTTGGTTATGCAACGGCTCTACGTTCTAACACGCAAGGACGCGGAACATTCTCAATGACATTTGATCATTATGAAGAAGTACCGAAGTCTATTTCAGAAGAAATTGTTAAAAAAAATAAAGGTGAATAATTGATTTTTATCGATTGTTCAAGTATAACTACTTATGTAAGCTTAGAAAGCGGGGCTTAGGCCCCTTGCCTTCTAGTCTAAATATAAAATAATCTATATATCCAAGGAGGAATTTAGAATGGGAAAAGCTAAATTCGAACGTTCTAAACCACATGTTAACATTGGTACAATCGGCCACGTTGACCATGGTAAAACTACATTAACTGCTGCTATCACTACAGTTCTTGCAAAAGCTGGTGGTGCTGAAGCGAAAGGTTACGACCAAATCGATGCTGCTCCAGAAGAAAGAGAGCGCGGTATCACAATCTCAACTGCACACGTTGAGTACGAAACTGAAACTCGTCACTATGCACACGTTGACTGCCCAGGTCATGCTGACTATGTTAAAAACATGATCACTGGTGCTGCTCAAATGGACGGCGGTATCTTAGTAGTATCTGCTGCTGATGGCCCAATGCCTCAAACTCGTGAGCACATCCTTCTTTCTCGTCAAGTAGGTGTTCCTTACATCGTTGTATTCTTAAACAAATGCGACATGGTTGACGACGAAGAGTTATTAGAATTAGTAGAAATGGAAGTTCGCGATCTATTATCTGAATACGACTTCCCAGGCGATGATATCCCTGTAGTTAAAGGTTCTGCTCTTAAAGCTCTTCAAGGAGATGCTGAGTGGGAAGCAAAAATTATTGAATTAATGAACGAAGTTGATTCTTACATCCCAACTCCAGAACGTGACACTGAAAAAGCATTCTTAATGCCTGTAGAGGACGTATTCTCTATCACAGGTCGTGGTACAGTTGCTACAGGTCGCGTAGAGCGCGGTATCGTTAAAGTTGGTGACGTAGTAGAAATCATCGGCTTCACTGAAGAAAACAAATCTACAACTGTAACTGGTGTAGAAATGTTCCGTAAGCTTCTTGACCAAGCTCAAGCTGGTGACAACATCGGTGCTTTACTTCGTGGGGTTGCTCGTGAAGAGATCCAACGTGGACAGGTTCTTGCTAAAACTGGCTCTGTAAAAGCTCACGCTAAATTCAAAGCTGAAGTTTTCGTATTATCTAAAGAAGAAGGTGGACGTCACACTCCATTCTTCGCTAACTACCGCCCACAATTCTATTTCCGTACAACTGACGTAACTGGTATCATCCAATTACCAGAAGGTACTGAAATGGTAATGCCTGGTGACAACATCGAAATGACTATCGAACTTATCGCTCCAATCGCGATCGAAGAGGGAACTAAGTTCTCTATTCGTGAAGGTGGACGTACAGTAGGTTACGGTGTAGTTGCAACTATCGTTGAGTAATCTTAACTGATATATGAAACCCAAGGGATCTTCCCTTGGGTTTTTTATTTACAATAGATAAAATCTATTTTTAAGTTTTGACGAGTTTCTTCTATAATATATAAATCGAAAAACTCCGCAACCAAAAACTGTAAAAAGAATTACAACAGATGAAAACTTGAAATTCACTAAAGTACCATGTATAATAGCAAAAGTACAGTAAATGATGATGTGCACAAATAAAGTGTTGCATCTAGGCTTAAAACATTGTATAATAAACAATGTTGGTCTTTGACTGCGATGAAGTGGAAGGTTGCTGACACACCCGGCCGCTTTGCCATGGCGAGTGTGTGGAAATTTCCATGGAGAATGTCTATTTTTAAAATAGGCGAACGAAGGAGGGAAAATAATGGCAAAAGAAAAAATTCGTATTCGTTTAAAAGCTTACGATCACCGTATTCTTGATCAGTCAGCAGAAAAAATTGTAGAAACAGCTAAGCGTTCTGGGGCGACAGTTTCTGGTCCAATCCCATTACCAACTGAAAAAACTGTTTACACGATTCTTCGTGCGGTTCATAAATACAAAGATTCTCGTGAGCAATTCGAAATGCGCACGCACAAACGTCTAATCGACATCGTGAGCCCTACTCCACAAACAGTAGACTCTTTAATGCGTTTAGACTTACCATCTGGTGTAGATATCGAAATCAAACTATAATTCATATAAGTTAAAATGTAGGAGGTGTAACTCATGACCAAAGGAATCTTAGGAAAAAAGATCGGTATGACTCAAGTATTTGCTGAAAATGGCGAGCTAATTCCTGTAACTGTTATCGAAGCGACTCCAAACGTTATTCTTCAAAAGAAAACTGTTGAAACTGATGGCTACAACGCAATTCAGTTAGGCTTCGCTGACAAACGCGAAAAATTAGCTAACAAACCTGAACAAGGTCACGCTGCTAAAGCAACTACTGCCCCTAAGCGCTTCATTCGCGAACTTCGCGATGCAGACGTTGAAGGACAAGAAGTTGGTCAAGAGGTAAAAGTAGAAGTTTTCGCTGCAGGTGAAGCTGTAGACGTAACAGGTATTTCTAAAGGTAAAGGTTTCCAAGGTGCTATTAAACGCCACGGACAATCTCGCGGACCTATGTCTCACGGTTCTCGTTACCACCGTCGTCCTGGTTCAATGGGGCCTGTTGCTCCGAACCGTGTATTCAAAGGCAAAAAACTTGCTGGACGTATGGGTGGAGACCAAGTTACTATTCAAAACTTAGAAATCGTTCAAGTTGATGTTGAACGTAATTTACTATTAGTAAAAGGCAACGTTCCTGGCGCTAAGAAATCTCTTGTAGTTGTTCGTAGTGCTGTTAAGGCTAGCAAATAATTTTCTGTAAGAAAGGAGGAACCCCAATGCCAAAAGTAAAGTTATATAACCAAACTGGTTCTGAAGTTGGTGAAATCCAATTAGCTGAAACTATTTTCGGTATCGAACCAAACCAAGCTGTACTTTTTGAAGCTGTATTGATGCAACGTGCATCTTTACGTCAAGGTACACACAAAGTAAAAACTCGCTCTGAAGTGCGTGGTGGAGGTCGTAAACCATGGCGTCAAAAAGGAACTGGACGTGCTCGTCAAGGCTCTATCCGTTCTCCTCAATGGCGTGGTGGTGGTACGGTATTCGGACCTACACCAAGAAGCTATGCTTACAAACTACCTAAAAAAGTTCGTCGCTTAGCTATCAAATCTGCATTAGCTACTAAAGTAGTTGAGAACAACATCGTAGTTCTTGAGGATTTAGTATTAAATGCACCAAAAACAAAAGACATGGTAGCAGTTCTTAAAGGATTAACTGTTGAGAAGAAAGCTCTTATCGTAACTGCTGATGTAAACGAAGCAGTTGAGTTATCTGCTCGCAATATTCCTGGAGTAACAGTAATCACTGCTGATGGCGTGAACGTTTTAGACGTGCTTCATCATGATAAGCTAATCATGACAAAAGCGGCAGTGGAAAAAGTAGAGGAGGTGCTTGCATAATGAAAGATCCTCGTGATATCATTAAGCGCCCAGTTATCACTGAACGTTCTATGGAAATGATGGCTGAAAAAAAATACACGTTCGATGTGGACGTTAAAGCTAATAAAACGGAAGTTAAAGATGCTGTAGAAGCGATCTTTGGTGTTGAAGTTGATAAAGTAAATATCATGAACTACAAGCCAAAAGCAAAACGTGTTGGTCGTCACGCTGGTTTTACTAACCGTCGTCGTAAAGCAATCGTTAAGCTTACTGCTGACAGCAAAGAAATCGAGATCTTCCAAGGAGTTTAATCCTTACTAAAGAAGGAGGGAAAATCAGATGGCAATCAAAAAGTATAATCCAACTACTAACGGTCGTCGTAACATGACTACGAACGATTTCGCTGAAATCACGACTGATAGACCGGAAAAATCATTACTTGCGCCTTTAAGCAAAAAGGCTGGACGTAACAACCAAGGTAAAATCACTGTACGTCACCAAGGTGGCGGACATAAGCGTCAATACCGTATCATCGACTTCAAACGTAACAAAGATGGAATTCCAGGACGCGTTGCTACGATCGAATACGATCCAAACCGCTCTGCGAATATCGCATTAATTAACTACGTTGACGGTGAAAAACGTTACATCCTTGCTCCTAAAAACTTAGAAGTAGGTATGGAAATTATGTCTGGCCCAGAAGCGGACATTAAAATCGGTAACGCACTACCATTAATCAACATCCCAGTAGGTACAGTTGTTCATAACATCGAACTTAAACCAGGTCGCGGTGGACAATTAGTTCGTTCTGCTGGTACATCTGCTCAAGTACTTGGTAAAGAAGGTAAATACGTACTTGTACGTTTAACTTCTGGTGAAGTGCGCTTAATCCTATCAACTTGCCGTGCTACAGTAGGTCAAGTAGGTAACGAGCATCATGAACTTATTAAAATTGGTAAAGCGGGTCGCTCTCGCTGGTTAGGTAAGCGCCCAACTGTTCGTGGTTCTGTAATGAACCCAGTTGATCACCCACACGGTGGTGGTGAAGGTCGTTCACCAATCGGACGTAAGTCTCCAATGTCTCCATGGGGTAAACCAACTCTTGGATTCAAAACTCGTAAGAAAAATAAAGCGTCTGACAAATTCATCGTTCGTCGTCGTAAAAAATAATGGGGTTGTAGTACGGTTCATTTCTAGAACCGTACGGCAATCACGAAGGGAGGCACCAAAATGGCTCGTAGCTTGAAAAAAGGACCATTTGTTGATGATCATTTAATGAACAAAATTGCAAAGTTAAATGAAACTGAGCAAAAACAAGTTGTAAAAACTTGGTCTCGTCGTTCAACGATCTTCCCACAGTTTATTGGTCATACAATCGCTGTATATGATGGTCGTAAACACGTTCCTGTATACGTAACTGAAGATATGGTAGGCCACAAGTTAGGTGAGTTCGCACCAACTCGTACGTACAAAGGTCATGATGCTGACGATAAGAAAACTAGAAGATAATGAGAGGAGGCACTTCAATGCAAGCTAAAGCAGTAGCGAGAACAGTTCGTATTGCTCCTCGTAAAGTTCGTTTAGTAGTAGACTTAATCCGAGGTAAGCAAGTGGGTGAAGCGATTGCTATCCTTAACCACACACCAAAAACTGCTTCTCCAGTTGTAGAAAAAGTTTTGAAATCTGCAATTGCAAATGCAGAACATAACTACGAAATGGATGTAAACAACTTAGTTGTTGAGAAAGTTTTCGTTGACGAAGGTCCAACGTTAAAACGTTTCCGTCCACGTGCAATGGGTCGTGCAAGCCAAATTAACAAACGCACAAGCCACATTACAATTGTGGTATCAGAAAAGAAGGAGGGATAATCGATGGGTCAAAAGGTTAGTCCAGTTGGTCTTCGTGTCGGTATCATTCGTGATTGGGAATCTCGTTGGTACGCTGAAAAAGATTACGCTACATTCTTACATGAAGACATCAAAATTCGTGAATACATCAACGTTCGCTTAAAAGATTCTGCTGTTTCTAAAGTAGAAATCGAGCGTGCGGCAAATCGTGTAAATGTTACAGTTCACACGGCAAAACCTGGTATGGTAATTGGTAAAGGTGGTACAGAAGTTGAAGCACTTCGTAAAGCTCTTAACCAATTAACAGGCAAACGTGTACACATCAACATTTTAGAAGTTAAGAGAGCTGATCTTGACGCTAAATTAGTAGGCGAAAATATCGCTCGTCAATTAGAAAACCGTGTATCTTTCCGTCGTGCACAAAAGCAAGCAATTCAACGTGCTATGCGTGCAGGAGCTAAAGGTATTAAAACACAGGTTTCTGGTCGTCTTGGCGGAGCTGATATTGCTCGTGCAGAATCTTACAGTGAAGGAACTGTTCCACTTCATACACTTCGCGCTGATATTGACTATGCAACAGCTGAAGCTGATACAACATACGGTAAATTAGGCGTAAAAGTATGGATCTACCGTGGAGAAGTCCTTCCTACAAAAAAGAAAGCTTCTGAGGAAGGAGGAAAATAATATGTTAATGCCTAAACGCGTAAAATATCGTAGAGAGCATCGTGGTAAAATGCGTGGTCGTGCAAAAGGTGGCGCTGAAGTACATTTTGGTGAGTTTGGTTTACAATCTCAAGAAGCATCTTGGATTACAAACCGTCAAATCGAAGCAGCTCGTCGTGCAATGACTCGTTATATGAAACGTGGCGGTAAAGTTTGGATTAAAATTTTCCCTTCTAAACCTTACACTGCTAAACCTCTAGAAGTACGTATGGGTTCCGGTAAAGGGGCTCCAGAAGGCTGGGTAGCAGTAGTAAAACCTGGAAAGGTTATGTTTGAAATTGCGGGTGTATCTGAAGAGGTAGCACGCGAAGCATTACGTCTTGCAGCTCACAAATTACCAGTGAAATGTAAATTCGTAAAACGTGAAGAAAATGGTGGTGAATCTAATGAAAACTAATGATATTCGTGAGTTAACCACTGCTGAAATCGAAACAAAAGTTAAAGCTTTAAAGGAAGAGTTGTTTAATCTTCGCTTCCAACTTGCTACAGGACAATTAGAGAATCCAACACGCATCCGTGAAGTGCGTAAAGCGATCGCTCGTATGAAAACTGTAGTTCGTGAAAGAGAGATCGGAATTAATCGATAAATTGAGGGGAGGTTTGCAAAGTGAGCGAACGTAACCAACGCAAAGTTTACACTGGTCGTGTTGTTTCTGACAAAATGGACAAAACGATTACAGTTTTAGTTGAAACTTACAAAACTCATTCCTTGTACGGAAAACGCGTTAAGTATTCTAAGAAATACAAAGCGCATGATGAGCAAAACCAAGCAAAAGTTGGCGATATCGTAAAAATCATGGAAACTCGCCCGCTTTCTGCTACTAAGCGTTTCCGTTTAGTTGAAATCGTTGAAGAAGCGGTTATTATCTAAATAGACGAATCGGAATTTTAAGTCCGAAGGGAGGTTTCATAACATGATCCAACAAGAATCTCGTTTGAGAGTAGCTGACAACTCTGGCGCACGTGAACTTTTAACAATTAAAGTATTAGGCGGCTCTGGTCGTAAATACGCAAACATCGGTGATATTATCGTTGCTACGGTAAAACAAGCAACACCAGGTGGCGTTGTTAAAAAAGGTGACGTTGTTAAAGCAGTAGTAGTACGTACGAAGAGCGGTGCTCGTCGTCCAGACGGTTCTTACATTCGTTTTGATGAAAACGCAGCGGTTATCATTAAAGACGATAAGAGCCCACGTGGTACTCGTATCTTCGGACCAGTAGCTCGTGAATTACGTGATAACAACTTCATGAAGATCGTTTCTTTAGCTCCAGAAGTTCTATAATTTAAGGTATTGCCTTGCTAAGGAGGTGCAGAAGTAAGATGCATGTAAAAAAAGGTGATAAAGTACAGGTAATCAGTGGTAAAGACAAAGGAAAACAAGGTGTTATTCTTGCAGCTTTCCCAAAAGAAAACCGTGTTATCGTTGAGGGTGTTAACATCGTTAAGAAGCACTCTAAGCCATCTCAATTAAATCCACAAGGTGGAATTATCACGAAAGAAGCAGCTATCCACGTATCTAATGTTATGCCATTAGATCCTAAAACAGGTGTACCTACTCGTGTAGGTTACAAAGTGGAAGATGGTAAAAAAATTCGTGTTGCAAAAAAATCTGGTGAATTGTTAGATAAATAAGTTCTATATGAAAGGAGGTCCCTTCATTGAATCGCCTTAAAGAGAAATTCCAAAAAGAAATTACTCCTGCTCTTGTGAGCAAGTTTAACTATAAATCTGTAATGGAAGTACCGAAGATCGAAAAGATCGTAATCAACACTGGTGTTGGTGACGCGGTATCCAACTCTAAAGCATTAGACAGTGCTGTAGAAGAGTTAACACAAATCGCAGGTCAAAAACCTGTTGTAACTCGCGCTAAAAAATCTATCGCAGGATTCCGTCTTCGTGAGGGTATGCCTATCGGTGCAAAGGTTACTTTACGCGGCGAGCAAATGTATGAGTTCTTCGACAAATTAGTATCAGTTTCTTTACCACGTGTACGTGATTTCCGTGGTGTTTCTAAGAAATCTTTCGATGGTCGTGGTAACTACACATTAGGTGTTAAAGAGCAATTAATTTTCCCTGAGATTGATTATGATAAAGTAAGCAAAGTTCGTGGTATGGACATCGTAATCGTTACTACAGCGAAAACTGATGAAGAAGCTCGTGAACTTTTAACACAATTCGGTATGCCATTCCAAAAATAATGGAAGCCAACGCTAAGTAGAGGAGGCGAAAACGTGGCTAAAAAATCTATGATTGCGAAACAAAAGCGTACTCCTAAGTTTAAAGTGCAAGATTATACACGTTGCGAGCGCTGCGGTCGTCCGCATTCTGTATACCGCAAATTTAAACTTTGCCGTATTTGTTTCCGTGAACTTGCATATAAAGGACAAATTCCTGGTGTTAAAAAAGCTAGTTGGTAATACCCACAAATGGGAAGGAGGTAAAACACATGGTGATGACAGATCCAATTGCAGATATGCTTACTCGCATCCGTAATGCGAACATGGTACGTCATGAGAAATTAGAAGTTCCTGCTTCTAAAATCAAAAAAGAAATCGCTGAAATCTTAAAACGTGAAGGTTTCATCCGTGATGTGGAATACATCGAGGATAACAAACAAGGTATCCTTCGTATTTTCCTAAAATACGGTGTAAACAATGAGCGTGTAATCACTGGATTAAAGCGTATCAGTAAGCCTGGCTTACGCGTATATGCAAAAGCTGATGAAGTACCACGTGTACTTAACGGATTAGGTATTGCACTTGTTTCTACATCTAAGGGAGTAATGACGGACAAAGACGCTCGTCAATTACAAACTGGTGGAGAAGTAGTAGCATACGTTTGGTAATTAATATTTAAACGAACGGAGGTGTGACCACATGTCTCGTATTGGTAAAAAGATTCTTGAAATCCCTGCAGGTGTTACAGTTACAGTAGCAGAAAATAATACTGTAACTGTAAAAGGCCCTAAAGGTGAATTAACTCGTACATTCAATGCTGATATGGTTATCAAAATTGAAGAAAATATTTTAACAGTAGAACGTCCTACTGAACAAAAAGAACACCGTGCATTACACGGAACAACTCGTGCTCTTCTTGGAAACATGGTTGAAGGTGTAACAACAGGTTTCGCTCGCGGACTTGAATTAATCGGTGTTGGTTACCGTGCACAAAAACAAGGTGACAAACTTGTATTAAACGTAGGTTATTCTCACCCAGTTGAGATGACTCCAGAAGCTGGTCTTGAAGTTGAAGTTCCTGCTCCTACAAAGATCGTAATTAAAGGTATCGACAAGCAACGTGTTGGCGAATTCGCTGCTAACGTTCGCGCTGTACGTGCTCCAGAGCCATATAAAGGCAAAGGTATTCGTTACGAAGGCGAAGTTGTACGTCGTAAAGAAGGTAAAACTGCTAAGTAAACCCGTTAGGTGAAAGAAAGGAGTGACAAGAATGATCACTAAACCTGATAAAAATGCGGTTCGTAAGAAAAGACATGCGCGTGTACGTGCAAAACTTACTGGTACAGCTGAACGTCCACGTTTAAACGTGTTCCGTTCTAACCAACACATTTACGCTCAAGTAATTGATGATGTAAATGGTGTAACATTAGTAAGTGCGTCTACTCTTGATAAAGAACTTACTCTTAACGGTACTAGCAACATCGAAGCTGCTACTAAAGTTGGCGAAATCGTTGCTAAGCGTGCTGTAGAGAAAGGTGTTAAAGAAGTAGTATTTGATCGCGGCGGTTACTTATACCATGGTCGTGTTAAAGCTTTAGCTGAAGCTGCTCGTGAGGCTGGCTTACAATTTTAATGGTCAAAGGAGGGAAAATAGATGCGTCGCATTGACCCAAGTAAATTTGAACTTGAAGAACGTGTAGTTACGATAAACCGTGTTGCGAAAGTTGTTAAGGGTGGTCGTCGTTTCCGCTTCGCTGCACTGGTTGTAGTTGGTGATAAAAACGGTCATGTTGGATTCGGTACTGGTAAAGCGCAAGAGGTACCAGATGCAATTCGCAAGGCTATCGAAGATGCTAAGAAAAACTTAATCGAAGTACCATTAGTTGGTACAACAATTCCACACGAAATTATCGGTAACTTTGGAGCAGGTGAAGTATTCTTAAAACCTGCTGCAGAAGGTACTGGAGTTATCGCTGGTGGTCCAGTTCGTGCGGTTCTTGAATTAGCTGGTGTACAAGATATTCTTTCTAAATCTCTTGGTTCTAACACACCAATTAACATGATCCGTGCTACTGTGAACGGATTAAAAGATCTTAAGCGTGCTGAAGATGTAGCAAAATTACGCGGTAAATCTGTAGAAGAGCTACTAGGTTAAGAAGGAGGGAAAATATAATGGCGAAAAAGTTAGAAATTACCCTCACTCGTAGTGTAATTGGTCGTCCGCAAGATCAACGTGCGACTGTAGAAGCTTTAGGTCTTAAAAAGTTGAATTCAACTGTAGTTAAGGAAGAAACTCCTGCTATTCGCGGTATGATCAACAAAGTTTCTCACCTTGTAACTGTAAAAGAAGCTTAATGATAACTTATCAATATAAGGAGGTGCCTGGGAATGAAACTTCATGAATTACAACCTGCGGAAGGTTCTCGTAAAGTTCGTAATCGTGTAGGTCGTGGTATCGGTTCTGGTAACGGTAAAACTGCTGGAAAAGGTCACAAAGGACAAAACGCACGTTCTGGTGGCGGTGTTCGTCTTGGTTTTGAAGGCGGTCAAACTCCATTATTCCGTCGTTTACCAAAACGCGGCTTCACAAACATCAACCGTAAAGAATTCGCTATCGTTAACTTAACAACATTAAATCGTTTTGAAGACGGTACAGAAGTAACACCTGAATTATTGCTTGAGACTGGCGTTATCAGCAAATTAAACGACGGTGTTAAAATTCTTGCAAACGGCGCTGTAGAGAAAAAGCTTACTGTTAAAGCTCACAAGTTCTCTTCAAGTGCAAAAGAAGCTATTGAAGCAGCTGGCGGAACAGTTGAGGTGATCTAATGTTTCGCACAATCTCCAACTTTATGCGCGTTGCTGAGATAAGAAGTAAAATATTATTCACTTTAGCGATGTTAATCGTGTTTCGAATTGGCACGTTCATCCCAGTGCCTCATACAAATGCAGATGTACTGAGAGCGCAAGACCAGTTGAATGTATTGGGTATTCTGAATACATTTGGCGGCGGAGCCTTAAAAAACTTTTCCATCTTTGCGATGGGAATCATGCCGTACATTACAGCATCCATCATCGTGCAATTATTGCAGATGGATGTTGTTCCTAAATTTACGGAATGGTCAAAACAAGGTGAAATGGGTCGTCGTAAACTAGCTCAGTTTACCCGCTACTTTACAATTGTTCTTGCATTTATTCAAGCAATCGGTATGTCAATCGGCTTTAACGGTATGGCAGGTGGACAATTAATTTTGGATCCTAGCTGGTCAACTTATTTATATATTGCTACGGTACTAACTGCCGGAACTGCGTTTTTAATGTGGTTAGGTGAGTTAATTACAGCAAAGGGAGTAGGAAACGGTATTTCTATTATCATCTTTGCAGGTATTACCGCAGCTATCCCAAATACTATAAATCAAGTGTATGCGCAGCAATTCCAAAATGCCGGAGATGAATTGTTCATTCGTATCGTAAAAGTTGGTTTAATTTTGTTAGCTGTGTTAGCAGTTATTGTTGGTGTTATTTACATTCAACAGGCTGTTAGAAAAATCCCGATTCAATATGCGAAGCGCGTAACTGGAAACGGTGGTTATACTGGAGCACAAAACACTCATTTACCGCTTAAGGTAAATAGTGCTGGTGTTATTCCAGTAATTTTTGCTGTTTCATTCTTGATTACGCCTCCGACTATTGCACAGTTTTTCCCGAATCATGAAATATCGCAGTGGATTATTAAGAACTTTAACTATTCCCACCCAGTGGGTATGATCATATACGTTGCATTAATTATTGCCTTTGCATATTTCTATGCATTTGTTCAAGTAAATCCTGAACAGATGGCTGAAAACTTAAATAAACAAGGTGGATATGTTCCTGGTATTCGTCCGGGTAAGAATACAGAACAGTATCTAACAAAGATCTTGTATCGTTTGACCTTTGTAGGTGCAATTTTCTTATCAGCAATTGCAATCCTGCCTGTTTTATTTATTAAATTTGCAAACTTGCCACAATCTGCACAGATAGGTGGAACAAGTTTACTAATTGTTGTCGGTGTTGCTTTAGAAACAATGAAGCAACTCGAAAGTCAATTAGTAAAACGCCATTACAAGGGGTTTATCAAACAGTGAGTAAGCGGGAAGATTCATCTTCCCTATATGCTCATTCATGAGGGGGAATACAGATGAACTTAATTTTAATGGGGCTTCCAGGTGCCGGTAAAGGTACACAAGCCGAAAAGATTGTTGCCAAGTATAACATCCCTCACATTTCAACAGGAGACATGTTTCGTGCTGCTATGAAAGATGAAACTGAACTTGGTTTACAAGCTAAGTCCTTTATTGATAAAGGAGCACTTGTACCAGATGAAGTTACAATCGGAATCGTGCGTGAGCGTTTGAGTCAAGAAGACTGTGTAAAAGGCTTCTTATTAGATGGTTTTCCACGAACAGTTGCACAAGCTTCAGCTCTTGAAGAAATCATGAAAGATCTTGGCAAAAAGATTAATTATGTTTTAAACATTAATGTGGATTCAGGATTACTGTTAAAACGTTTAACAGGCCGTCGCATTTGTAAAGAGTGCGGTGCGACTTACCACTTAGAATTCAATCCGTCAGCAAAAGAGGGCGTGTGCGATAAATGTGGTGGCGAATTATATCAGCGTTCTGATGACAACGAAGAAACTGTAGCAAATCGTTTAGAAGTGAATATTAAGCAAACAAAGCCTTTGCTTGATTTCTACGAAGAGCTTGGTTACTTAAAAAGCATTAATGGTGAGCAAGATATCGATAAAGTATTTGCTGATGTCGATCTTCTCATCGGAGGCTTAGCGTAATGATTATTTGCAAAACTCCTCGCGAAATTGAGATTATGCGAGAAGCTGGCAAGATTGTTGCTTTAACTCATCAAGAGTTAAAAAAGCATATTGCCCCAGGAATTACAACGAAAGAGCTCGATCAAATAGCGGAAAAAACGATTCTAAAATATGGTGCTATGCCATCTTTTAAAGGATACAACGGATTTCCGGGAAGCATTTGTGCTTCGGTAAACGAAGAGCTTGTACACGGGATTCCAGGAAAGCGCAAGCTCCAAGAAGGCGATATTATTAGTATCGATATTGGTGCGAAATACAATGGATACCATGGAGACTCTGCATGGACATATCCAGTAGGAAACATTTCTGAATCTGTTCAAAAGCTACTTGATGTCACAGAAAAATCGTTGTATCTTGGTCTAGAACACGCAAAACCGGGCGAGCGATTATCTAATATTTCACATGCGGTTCAAACGTATGTTGAAGATAGTGGATTCTCGATCGTTAGGGAGTATGTCGGTCACGGAATCGGGCAAGACTTACATGAAGACCCACAAATCCCGCACTATGGTCCACCAAATCAAGGGCCTAGATTAAAACCGGGAATGGTCATTTGTGTTGAGCCGATGGTGAACCAAGGAAGACGATATGTAAAAACACTATCTGATGACTGGACAGTGGTAACGGTAGATGGTAAATGGTGTGCACATTTTGAGCACACGATTGCTCTTACAGAAGCAGGATACGAAATCCTTACCACTTTATAGGTAGCTGGCTCTCCGGAATTTCAGAACAGTGTAGAATGTTACTGATTTGAAGAAGGGAGAACATTGAATGGCTAAAGATGATGTAATTGAAGTCGAAGGTACCGTTATTGAAACGTTGCCAAATGCTATGTTCAAAGTAGAATTAGAGAATGGGCATGTTGTATTGGCTCACGTTTCTGGTAAAATTCGTATGAACTTCATTCGTATTTTACCAGGAGATAAAGTTACGGTAGAATTATCTCCGTACGATTTAAATCGTGGTCGTATCACGTACCGCTTTAAATAATATAGCACTCCGTAATCTTTAAGGAGGTTCGAGACATGAAAGTAAGACCGTCAGTTAAGCCGATCTGCGAAAAATGTAAAGTTATTCGTAGACGTGGAAAAGTAATGGTTATTTGTGAAAACCCTAAACATAAACAAAAACAAGGTTAATCAGAAGGAGGTGCATTCGGAATGGCACGTATCGCAGGTGTAGATATTCCTCGTGACAAACGCGTTGTTATTTCTTTAACTTACGTATTCGGCATTGGTCGCACAACTGCTGAAAAAATTCTTGCTGAAGCTGGTGTTTCTGAAGAAACACGAGTTCGCGATTTAACAGAAGACGAATTAGGACGTATCCGTGATATCGTCGATCGTATCAAAGTTGAAGGAGACCTTCGTCGTGAAGTTTCTCTTAACATTAAACGTCTAATGGAGATCGGTTCTTACCGTGGTCTTCGTCACCGTCGTGGTTTACCAGTTCGTGGTCAAAACTCTAAAAACAATGCTCGTACACGTAAAGGTCCACGTCGTACAGTAGCAAATAAAAAGAAATAATAAGTAAAGGAGGTTGAACTAACAATGGCACGTAAAACAAACACTCGTAAAAAACGTGTGAAAAAGAATATTGAAGCTGGTATAGCTCATATTCGTTCTACTTTCAACAACACAATCGTAACACTTACAGATACTCACGGTAACGCACTTTCTTGGTCTAGTGCTGGTGCACTTGGTTTCCGTGGATCTCGTAAATCTACTCCATTCGCTGCGCAAATGGCTGCTGAAACTGCTGCTAAAGTTGCAATGGAGCACGGTTTAAAAACTTTAGAGGTTACTGTAAAAGGTCCTGGTGCTGGTCGTGAAGCTGCAATTCGTGCTCTTCAAGCTGCAGGTCTAGAAGTAACAGCAATCAGAGATGTTACTCCAGTTCCTCATAATGGATGTCGTCCGCCAAAACGTCGTCGTGTTTAATTTTTCTGTATAGAATTTTCCCTTTTGTCTATAATGGATATGATGCATTATCGAGAAATTTCGTACAGAAACATCGCTTGTTGTGCACAATCGGGAACTGCCTAAGGGGGACTTTCGGTTAGACAGAGGTTTTTCCTTTGTTTAGCCGGAGTTTCGACGTTTTGAAGGAGGGTTTAGTTAATGATTGAAATTGAAAAACCGAAAATCGAAACGGTTGAGCTTAACGAAGATGCTAAGTATGGTAAATTCGTTATTGAACCGCTTGAGCGTGGATATGGTACTACTTTAGGTAACTCCTTACGTCGTATCCTATTATCCTCACTCCCTGGTGCCGCTGTTACTGCCATCCAAATCGATGGCGTATTACACGAATTTTCGACAGTTGAGGGCGTAGTAGAGGACGTTACGACGATCATCTTAAACTTGAAAAAGTTAGCTCTTAAAATCTACTCTGAAGAAGAGAAGACGTTGGAAATCGATGTACAGGGCGAAGGTATTGTCACAGCTGCTGATATTACTCACGATAGTGATGTTGAAATCTTAAATCCAGATTTATACATTGCGACGTTAGCAAAAGATGCGCATTTCCGCGTGCGTTTAACTGCAAAGCGTGGTCGTGGGTATACGCCAGCTGATGCAAATAAGAGCGAAGATCAACCAATAGGAGTTATTCCTATTGATTCTATTTATACTCCAGTATCACGTGTGACTTACCAAGTGGAAAAGACACGTGTTGGACAAGTGGCAAATTATGATAAGCTTACGCTTGATGTATGGACGGATGGAAGCATCGGGCCAAAAGAAGCTATCTCTTTAGGTGCCAAAATCTTAACTGAGCATTTAAATATCTTTGTTGGTTTAACTGACGAAGCACAAAATGCTGAGATTATGGTCGAAAAGGAAGAAGATCAAAAAGAAAAAGTTCTAGAAATGACAATTGAAGAACTTGATCTTTCTGTTCGTTCTTATAATTGCCTAAAACGTGCAGGTATTAACACTGTACAAGAGCTTGCGAATAAAACTGAAGAAGATATGATGAAGGTTCGTAACTTAGGACGTAAATCTTTAGAAGAAGTTAAGCATAAGCTAGAAGAACTAGGTTTAGGCTTACGTAAAGACGACTGAGGATTTAAATTCATCAACGAAGGAGGGAACTACGAATGGCATACAGAAAATTAGGCCGTACAAGTGCGCAACGTAAAGCTATGTTACGTGACTTAGCTACTGATTTAATTATCAACGAGCGCATCCAAACGACAGAAACTCGTGCAAAAGAACTTCGTTCTGTAGTGGAAAAAATGATCACTTTAGGTAAACGCGGAGATCTTCATGCTCGTCGTCAAGCAGCTGCTTACATTCGTAATGAAGTTGCTAATGCTGAGACTGGTCAAGATGCATTACAAAAATTATTCGCTGATGTAGCTCCACGCTATGCTGAGCGTCAAGGCGGATACACTCGTATTGCAAAAATTGGTCCACGTCGCGGTGACGCTGCACCAATGGTAATTATCGAGTTAGTATAATGACAAGCAAAAGGGCAGGACAGTACTTTTTAAGTAACTGGTCATGGCCCTTTTTTTTTAAGTATAGAAGAAAGCGTTTATCTTGCTATATAAATATAAATTGAAAAAGCAACATAAAACCCTTTTCTTTTTCGAGGGGCGAGTGCACCTGACCATGCATAGAAGCGGTCAGGGCCCTTTCCTGCCACGTGCTAGATTTAAAACAAAGGGGGAAAGCGAGAGTGGGCCATGTTTTGTTATGCATAGCCGCGATTGATATGTTGGAAAGTTAAATTGTATTTATATATTTGCGAGCGATAAAACTCACATTTCAAGATTCAGAGAGAAGTGAGAGAGAACTGCTAGCATGTGCAAGGGTGGTGAGCTTTTCGTCTCCCATAGATGGAAGTTCCACGTTATTTGGCTGAATAATGGAAGAGGGTGTCCACAAGTGAAAAAAGAGAAGCTTCGTGCTGAGAACATATCATTTCAATATCCTCAAGCTGCTTCTTCCGCCCTGCGTGACGTTTCATTCTCTTTATATGAAGGGGAATGGGTATCTATTATTGGGCAAAATGGGTCAGGGAAATCAACGCTTGCAAAGCTATTAAATGGTTTGTTTTTACCATCAGCAGGAACAATTACTGTAAATGGAACACTTGTTTTATCAGAAGAAACTGTATGGGATATTCGAAAACAGATTGGAATGGTTTTTCAAAACCCTGATAATCAATTTGTCGGAACAACTGTACAGGATGATGTTGTCTTTGGACTTGAGAATGCTGGCATGCCTAGAGAACTAATGGTAGAACGTATGAAACACGCTTTGGAGCTTGTGCGAATGGAAGAGTTTCAAAATGAAGAACCTCACTATTTATCGGGTGGACAAAAACAGCGTGTGGCAATTGCTGGCGTATTAGCACTCCAACCGTCTATTTTAGTATTAGATGAGGCAACATCTATGCTTGACCCTCAAGGCCGTAAAGAAGTGGTAGAAACGGTAAGAGACCTTGTTCGCACGAAGGGAATTACAGTTCTTTCGATTACTCACGACTTAGAAGAAGCAGCGCAGTCCGATCGTATTATTATTTTAAATCGTGGAGAATTACTAGAAGAGGGAACCCCTGAACACATTTTTCAATCACCGAAAATGCTGCAAGAAATCGGTTTAGACGTACCATTTTCAGTGAAAATGGCAGAATTATTGAAAAGCAATAAAATTCCTTTACAATCAATGCATCTTACAATGGAAAGTTTGGTGAGCGAACTTTGGAGATTACATTCCAAAAAGTAGAGCATCGTTATCAATATAAAACCCCATTTGAAAAACGGGCCCTTTACGATATAGATATTTCGCTTCCTAGTGGTGGCTATTATGCCATTATCGGTCATACAGGATCGGGTAAGTCAACGATGATTCAACATTTAAATGGCTTATTGCAGCCAACGAGTGGTACTGTTCAAATTGGAGAATATAGCATTTCATCTCAAAAGAAAGCGAAAAAGCTAAAACCTCTTCGAAAAAAAGTAGGAGTTGTTTTTCAATTTCCAGAACATCAATTATTTGAAGAAACAGTAGAAAAAGATATTTGCTTTGGTCCTTTAAATTTTGGTGTATCTGAAGAAGCGGCGAAACAAAAGGCAAAAGATGCCATTCGGTTAGTCGGGCTATCAGAGGAGCTATTAGAACGATCTCCGTTTGAGTTAAGCGGTGGACAAATGAGACGTGTCGCAATAGCGGGTGTACTCGCGATGGAGCCTGAAGTATTAGTATTAGATGAACCGACAGCAGGACTTGATCCTAAGGGCCAAAATGAGCTTATGGGGATGTTCTACCATCTTCACAAGCAAAAAAATCTTACGGTGATTCTTGTGACACATAATATGGAGGATGCTGCAAAATATGCAGACAACATTGTTGTGATGCATAAAGGAACGGTCTTTTTGCAAGGAACATCAGAGGAAGTCTTTACGCATGCAGATGAGCTTGAACAAATTGGTGTATCTCTTCCGATGTCGCTAAAGTATAAGCGAGAAATTGAAGAGAAATTAGGAATCTCTATACCGAAAGCCACCTTGTCTTTAGAGGATTTAGCAGATGAAGTCATACAACTGTTTAGAAAAGGTGGGGATTCATCATGCAGCAGCTAATTATTGGGAGATATATTCCGGGAGAATCTGCTATTCATAGACTGGATCCTCGTACAAAACTGTTAATGGTCTTTTTATATGTATTTATTGTATTTTTAGCAAATAATGCAATTTCATACGGCCTGCTATTTTTGTATGCACTCATTGCTTTGTTTTTTGCAAAAGTGCCGATTCGTTATATTCTTTCTGGGTTAAAACCTATTTTATGGATTTTTTTATTCACGTTCTTTCTGCACATTTTTACAACAAAAGAAGGTGCAGTACTCGTTCAATTTGGATGGTTTTCTATATATGAGAAAGGGCTCGAGCAGGGGATTTATATTTCTATTCGGTTTTTTGTCATTATTTTAATGACGACCCTACTAACATTAACGACAACACCAATTGAAATTACAGATGGCTTGGAGACGTTGTTGCATCCATTAAAACGCATAAAAGTTCCTGTTCACGAAATTGCACTTATGATGTCTATTTCCTTACGCTTTATTCCAACTTTGATGGATGAAACAAGTAAAATTATGAAAGCACAAGCTTCTCGAGGTATAGACTTTGCAGGTGGTCCAATGAAAGACAGGTTGAAAGCGATTATCTCGTTACTTGTACCATTATTTATTAGTGCGTTTAAACGTGCAGAAGACTTAGCGATTGCGATGGAAGCACGAGGTTATCAAAGTAACGGATATCGTACGAAATTCCGGCAGTTAGAATGGAAATGGATCGATACATTAACGCTCTTAAGCCTATTTGGGTTAGCGTGTATTTTAATTTTAGTTCGATCGTAATGGAGAGTATGAATATGGAAAGAATAAAATGCACAGTTTCGTATGATGGAATTAATTTTTGTGGATATCAAATTCAACCGAATCAACGTACTGTTCAACAAGAAATAGAGAAAGCCTTGCAAAAAGTGCATAAAGGGGAAGCTGTTCGTGTACAAGCATCAGGAAGAACAGATTCCAGCGTTCATGCCAAAGGCCAAGTGATTCATTTTGATACACCGCTATCATTAACAGGCAAGCAATGGATGGCGGCTTTGAATACAATGCTGCCAGATGATATTGTTGTGGAGCAGGCTGAGCAAAAAACGTTAGACTTTCACGCAAGGTACGGCGTTGTAAAAAAAGAATATCGTTATCGTGTATTATTATCTAAAAAAGCTGATGTATTCCGCAGAAATTACGTATATCAGTATCCATATGCGTTAGAAGTAGAATCTATCCGAAAAGCAATTCCTTATTTTATTGGAACACATGATTTTACTTCATTTTGTTCGGCAAAAACTGATAAAAAAGATAAAGTGCGGACAATTTATGAAATAGATTTAATAGAACAAGGTGATGAGTTAGTCTTTCGCTTTGTTGGAAATGGTTTTTTATATAACATGGTTCGAATTATTGTCGGTACGCTGCTTAGCGTCGGTCAAGGGAAAATTGCTCCTGAAAGCATTTCAGACATTTTAAAAAAACAAGACCGCCGTTTTGCTGGGAAGATGGTACCGGGGCAAGGCCTTTATTTATGGGAGGTAAACTATAACAACTAATCCTGGTGTAACATTCGCTTGACATTAGAAACTCAAAAGTATATCATAACATATGGTATTGTTTCTAAAACCACGATTAGCCCCGGAAGGAAATCGTGTTTAAGATAAACAATAGATTTTTTCTATGGAAAAGATAACGAGTAGGAGGGAAACAAATGCGTACGACTTTTATGGCAAAAGCTAACGAAGTTGAGCGTAAATGGTATGTGATTGACGCTGAAGGTCAAACTTTAGGTCGTCTTTCTAGTGAAGTAGCATCCATTTTACGTGGTAAAAACAAACCAACATTTACACCACACGTTGACACGGGTGATCATGTAATTATTATTAACGCTGAGAAAATTCACTTAACAGGTAATAAATTAAACGATAAAATTTACTACCGTCACACTAACCACCCAGGTGGACTTAAACAAAGAACAGCTCTAGAAATGCGTACAAACTACCCTGTACAAATGTTAGAGCTTGCTATTAAAGGCATGCTTCCAAAAGGACGTTTAGGACGTCAAATGTCTAAAAAATTAAATGTGTATGCTGGATCTGAGCATCCACATCAAGCACAAAAACCAGAAGTTTACGAACTTCGCGGATAATTAATTAAAGGAGGGCTTACTTTGGCACAGGTACAATACAATGGTACTGGACGTCGTAAGAGTTCAGTAGCACGCGTACGCCTAGTTCCAGGCGAAGGACGCGTTATCATTAACGGTCGTGATTTTGAAAACTATATCCCATTTGCTGCATTACGTGAAGTAGTGAAACAACCTCTAGTTGCAACAGAAACTTTAGGTAACTACGATGTACTTGTAAATGTACATGGCGGTGGATACACTGGTCAAGCTGGTGCTATCCGTCACGGTATTTCTCGCGCTTTATTAAAAGCTGATCCAGAATACCGTTTAACATTAAAACGTGCAGGTCTATTAACTCGTGATGCACGTATGAAAGAGCGTAAAAAATACGGTCTTAAAGGTGCTCGTCGTGCACCTCAGTTCTCAAAACGTTAATTTTTGCGAACTTCAAACCTCAGCCTTTTGGCTGGGGTTTTTTTATGTTCTTCAATAGTTTTTGTTAGCATCTCCTTCTTTGGAATATTTTAGTGCTACCTTCTTGTGTATGCTTCCTACTGAGAAGTTTAGACTAATACGTACATAGGGAGGTTTTAAGTACTATGAATGTTATTGTGAGTCTGAAAGAAAAACAAAGAGAAAAGCGATTGAAGTATGAACGTAAAATATTGCGTGAATTATCATTACAAACACTTAGAGAAAATATTCGTAATTGCTTTTGTATGGATACATTTCATCGTCATTATGAAGATTATTGTATAGAACTGGGCATTGAGTCTTATTTATTAGGAGCTAGGTATAGTAAGTTTGGATATTATGGAGAATCGCTTTTAGATGTAAAGAACAGATCATCTCATGAAGAAACTCAATTAACAGAAATGCTGTTTCATTTTTTGACAAGTGTGCCTTTGCGTACTTTGGAAGAAAATGAAGATGAGCAGCTATATCAATCGTGTCAGTACTTTATTAGCGCTTGGTGGAAACAAGGATATGAGAAGGGTGAGAAAAGATATCGCATGAAGCTGCATTAAGAAAATCATAAACTTTCCTCTTGTCCCATATAAGTAAGTAGAGGGACTAGCTGAAGGGGGGAAGGTATGAAAAAAATTCGGATTATTTCTTTTATGTTAGCAGCGGTGGTACTCTTTTTTTTAGTAAAGCAGGAGTTTCAAATTACAAAATCATGGAGAGCATGGAACTTGCCTTTGTCTGGAAAAATTATTGTATTAGATGCTGGTCATGGTGGCCCGGATGGAGGTGCGGTTGGCGGAGGGGACATTGTTGAAAAAGATATTACACTGGAAATTACCAAAAAGGTACGAGACTATTTGCAGGAGCAAGGAGCACTTGTTATTTTAACGCGCAATGGAGATTATGATTTGGCTGATAAAAGTACGAAGGGATATAGTCGACGTAAAGCAGAGGATTTAAAAAAACGCGTAGAGATTATTAATAAGTCCGATGTGGATTTTTTTGTTAGTGTGCACTTGAATGCCCTCCCAAGTAGTAGTTCAAAAGGAGCACAAACATTTTATTATCGTTCTTTAGTAGAAAACGAACGAGCGGCAAAATTTATTCAAGCTGAATTACGAACAAGTCTTGAGAATACGAACCGTTCAGCGAAAACAATTTCGCGTGTTTACTTATTGAAGCATGCGAAAACACCAGGTGCATTAGTTGAAGCTGGATTTTTATCAAATGTAAATGAAAGATATTTATTGAACTCAGAGAAATATCAGCAAAAAGTTTCTGCTGCTATATATCGCGGGGTCTTGCGATATTTTACTGAAAAAGGAAACCCTCCTGATTAAATTAAGGAGGGTTCTTCTTTGTAACGGAGTTTTCCGAAAATATGCTATACTTACAATGAAAACGCATTTATTTTGTTTTAACGGCAATTACATGCTCGTAAGAACTTAATTTTATCCAGGGGGCGGGACAGATTATGGTAACGAAAGAACAAGTAATGGGAGCACTTGAAGGGATTGTAGATCCGTTTCTAAATAAAACATTAAAAGAAACAAATGCTATTAAAGAAGTTACAGTAAAGCCAGAAAAAGAACATGTTAGCATTAAAATTGCAATTGTGAAAACAGGAACAGCGGAGCAAATGCAGCTGCAAGGAACAATTGTAAAATTGGTGAAAGAACTAGGAGCAGCGACAGTAGGTTTACGCTTTGCGGAATTTACTGAAGAGGAACGATTACAATTTGCTCCGCAAGAAGAGCAGAGTGAATCTTTATTATCACCGCATTCTAAAACAACTTTCTTAGCAGTAGCGAGTGGAAAAGGCGGTGTTGGAAAATCAACGGTTTCTGTAAACTTAGCGGTTTCTTTTGCCCGTTTAGGGAAAAAGGTTGGGATTGTTGATGCTGATATATACGGATTTAGTGTACCGGATATGATGGGCATTGAAAAACGTCCTATTGTACGTGGTGATAAAATCATTCCGGTAGAGCGTTTTGGTGTGAAAGTTATTTCTATGGGATTTTTCGTAGAAGATAACGCGCCTGTTATTTGGAGAGGTCCTATGCTTGGCAAAATGTTAAATCATTTCTTCACAGAAGTAGAGTGGGGTGACTTGGATTATTTAGTGTTAGATTTACCTCCAGGTACAGGTGACGTAGCATTAGATGTACATTCAATGCTTCCGGCATGTAAAGAAGTTATTGTAACAACACCGCATCCAACGGCAGCTTTTGTAGCAGCTAGAGCTGGCGCAATGGCACTTCGTACAGAGCATGAGATTATTGGTGTTGTAGAAAATATGTCTTATTTCGAAAGTAAAGTAACTGGTGAAAAAGAATATGTATTCGGAAAAGGCGGAGGAGAAAAATTAGCAACAGAACTACAGACGGAAGTACTTGGTCAAATTCCGCTTCAGCAACCAGATTGGAATACAGAAGAATTTGCTCCATCTGTATACGGTGAAGAGCATAAAATTGGAGTAATCTATAAACAAATTGCTCAGCAAGTAATTGAGAGAGCGGCGATTGAACAAAAATAACCCTCAGTACGAGGGTTATTTTTGTTCTTTCTTGCCTTCTTCTGATCCGCCTTCTTTTTTCTGTTCACCACCACTTTTTTGCGCCTTTTCAACGCCTTTACTAATAATATCGATCATTTTCGCTTGAAATAATGGGCTTTCGGCAGTTTCAGTTAAGACTTGCTGTAAATATTGACGGTACTCTTTGCTTTTCATTGTTTGCATCATGATTTTTCCCACTTCTGGATTTTTCATGATTTCTATAACACCAGCTTGATACTCAGGGTCTTTTAATAAAGTTTTCATTAAATTTGTTTGTTCTTTCTCGATGCTTTTTGCAAATTTAGTGGCAAACTCAGGGTCTTTAAATACTTTTTCCCAAAATTGCTGTCCTTTCTCTGATATCATAGTATCTTCAATTGTTTTTTTAACTACAGATTCGTCTAAAATAAGAGCTTGTTTCATTTTTTCATCGGTTAGTACATCTTGAATTGCTTTTTTCCCTTGATCCGTTTTTAAAATATCAATAATCATTTTTTTCGTTTGATCATAATCTAATTGGGATTTCGCTTCTTTTTCCTGTGCGCATGCAACGATTCCGATAAAAAGGATGAAAGAGACCGAAATGAGTAGAATCCGTTTCATCAGCCGGGGCTCCTTTCACGTGTTTCTCTTTTTAATATAAATCTCTTAGAAGAATTTATACATATTGATGGCTAGCTTTTTAAAATTGACATTGTTACAATTTAATTAGAAATATATATAATGGGGGATATGTCTGTGAATAGCCGAAATTGGGTACGACTCTTTATGACGACTTTATTTCTTGGGGGAAGCAGTACAATCTTTATCGGTTTTATTTTAGAGTGGGACAAGTACAATGAATTTTTTCAAAATTTCGACGGAAAGGAAATCCTCATGGTTTCTTTTTGGTTGCTTGGAGTCGGTTTTATTTTTAGTGTAATCAGTCAGATGGGGTTCTTTGCATATTTAACAATTCACCGATTCGGACTGGGGATGTTTCGTTCGCCTGCTCTTTGGAATGCAATACAAATGTTCTTAATTGCGTTTGTATTATTTGATTTTGTATATTTGCGCTCTGTATTAATTGCAAATGGGAACGAATCACTGGGGACGAATATTTTTGTTGCCACGGTTCTCTTTTTGTTCGGAATAATTGTTGCTTACATAAAAAGCAAAGAGACGAACAAGAAGGCATTTGTTCCAGCGTTATTCTTTATGATTGTTGTAACTATTATTGAATGGGTTCCGGCATTGCGTATTAATGATACAAATTGGTTATATTTAATGGTTGTTCCATTGCTCATTTGCAATGCATATCAGGTTTTGATATTGCATCGTTTAATAGGACAAAAAAGCTGATTCCTATATTGGAATCAGCTTTTATTTAGTCGATAAGGATGAGTTTAATTTATGTCTTTACTTTTGGTTTTTGTATTTGAGATGAGCTGGGAGACAGGGACGTTTTCAAATCCATCTGTTTTTAATTTTTGAAGCAGCATCGGCAATGCTTTATTTGTTTGTAGCGCTGAATCAGAAGCGTGAAGTAAAATAATATCTCCTTCGTGCAAGTTTTCTGAAACAGTTGTAACAATTTTATTGACTCCAGGATTTTTCCAATCATTTGAATTATTGCTCCAATGCACAACCGTATATCCAAGAGATTCAGCGATTTTTAATACCGTTTTATTAAAGCTACCATTAGGAGGGCGTAGGAGTTGAACTTGTTTTACTTGAAGTTTTGCAAATATGTCCTGTGCCTTTAAGAGATCCCTTCGAATTTCGTTAGCCTCTAAAGACGTATAGTCTTTATAATTGTAACCCATACTCCCAATTTCGTGCCCGTCTTTTATAATACGCTCTACAACATCAGGGTGACGTTCTGCCCATGCGGCAGAAAGGAAGAAGGTGGCGTTTTTAATCTTTTTTTCTTTTAATGTATCTAGTATAGGTAACGCTTTCTCATCTCCCCAACTAATATCGAATGTTAAGGAAACCTGTTTTTTTGTCGTGTCTCCTTTATAAATTGCTTTCGGACCAGTAGCTGTTGAAAAAGCTGATTGATAAGAATATGTTTTTACAAAAAGCAGCCATGCCGTAAAAAGGGAAAGCACAATAATAAGACTAATTTGTTTAAACTTATGTTTACTCGTTATAAAGAAGAAAAACATCGTTTCTCCGCCCCTTTGTCCAATCCTTTTCAGTTACTTATATGCAGAAAAAGAAGAAAAGAGAACAAAACGATTAATATCGTAAGAAAAGGATATACTGAACGGTATGTAGATAAGAAACAGCTGAGGTGACAGAATGATTGGATTACTGATTACGGATCAGGAACAAAAGGAACTAGAATATGTATTAAAAAGAGAGTTAGACGAATTATTATTTGACTTTGCAGATAAACGAATTCACCATGTTGTAAAAAAGACGATGGAAGAACGATATAAATTGTTGTTTATTTTATTTGCAAAAATAGCTCCACCTGAAGATTGTACGAGGTATATAAGAAAAAGAAGTTTTTATTAAAAAGTGTTGACGATATAGTTCTATATATGATAAATTAATATTCGTCGCTGATGAACGAATTCATCAAGCGCCAAAAAGAAGCAAAAAACATTGTTGACATAGAAAAGTAAAGGTGTTAACATAAGGAAGTCGCAATTGAGCGGCGGATAAGTTCTTTGAAAACTGAACGAAACAAACAACGTGAAACGTCAATTTTTATTTATGATGCTAGACAAACTTTATTGGAGAGTTTGATCCTGGC